>DVDX01000067.1 GCA_015295985.1 Synechococcus sp. M44_DOE_062
TAAGTTATAACAGAAAGCCGCCGTAAACGGCGGGGCTTGAAACCCAATTCTTAGGTCAGCAGGAATGGCGCAGTCGCCTGGCCAACCAACGGTGGATCTACTGCTGGCCGGGATCCCTTCCAAATCTGCAGTGGGATTGTTTTCTGGAGAGTTGCCGCTACCATTTTGAGCGTTGCCACCAGAAACTCCCCGGTGGGAAAAGAAGAGGGGGCCGCGTCCAAAGTGGGGGATAAGGTTATGTTCCAGCGTATTACTCTCGGCTCTGCTGTATTGGGATTGCTTCTGGCCATACCCGTCCTTCCCGGCCACGGGTTTGGAGAGCCTCGAGTCGTTCCCGATACCCCCTTCTACTTCGACAACCACCGCTTCGATCGCTACCCAGATGCGGTTGTGGTGCGGGTGGTGAGCGGCGACACCTTGGTGGTGCAAATTGAAGGGGAACAGAAGATGCGCCTGATCCGGTTGGCCGGGATCGAGGGCCTCAGCCCGGGAGAAAACCCCTTTTACCAGCAAGCTATTGAACTGATGCGAGAGCGCATCCTCTACCGCACCGTCAAGCTGGAAGGGGATAAGCTGCTGCGCAACGCAGATGCTACGGGCCTAGTGGAAGCCTATGTCTGGCTAGAAGGCCATCAGATAAACGCCATGTTGGTGCGCAACGGTCTGGCCCGCATCGTCCCCTACAGCCACAACATCAAGTACGACAGCTACTACGGTGGCCTACAAGAAAAAGCCCAGCAGGAGCGCCTTGGCATTTGGAGCCGTCTCTGAGTTAGTTTTAGACTGAACTCAGTTCTTCAGCAGAGAGGCAAGAGCTTCTCCCTTCTTACTTCTCTTCCCTTGCTTCTTCCCGGTTACGCTTAGCCTACATTGACGGTTGAACCCACTCCAGCTTCCGGGGATCCCAATCGCTGGTTGAGGCGGCTGCCTCTGGTGACCGGCCTTTTGGGCAGCGCCCTCTTGGTTATCAATCGACTGGCCTTCACGCCGGAATTGCTCACCAGCCAGTCCCGCTCAGATGCCTTGGGGATCCTCCTCAGCGCTGTTTTGATCTTGACCGGCCTGCTGTGGCAGCAGATCCAGCCTCTTCCGCCCCAAACAGCCCCCCTGCAGGGGATCCCCGGCTGCGATTGGCATCCCGATCTTTCCGAAAGTGAGAAACTGGAGCTGGCCTGGGCCTCCCACACCCTGCTTAGCACCACCGCCGCCCGCACCGTGGTGATCTGGGTGGAGGGGCGAACCCTCCTGCAGCGGGGGATCCTGGCCAACCCCGGCCAGATGCCCTCCATTCAGCCCAAGAGCGTTTTGCAGCGGGTTTTGCAAACGGGGCGACCCGTCTATCTGGTGGATCTCAAGCTGTTCCCGGCCCGCGCCGAGTTCAATGATCTGTTGCCCCCCGGATCCCAGGCCGTGCTGTGCCAGCCCATCGGCCAGAAAGGGTGCTTGATTTTGGGAAGCGATACCCCACGCAGCTTCAGCCGGCAGGAGCAAGCCTGGATTGCCGCCATTGCCGACAAGTTAGCGGCCCTATTTGGCTGAGGTTCGCCGCTCCCAACTGCCCTTCGCCGGGAGAGGGGCCGGGGGTGAGGTCTAGCAGCGCGGAGTGCTTGGGCTAGGCGGCGCTCTCCAAGCTCACCTGGAATACTTCGCTGAAGGCTTTTTCCACCTTGTAGCCCGAGTCGATGGTCTCCAGAGGATCCTTGCGCAGGCGGTGGCGCAAACACAGACTGATCACCCGACGAATATCGGCGACGGTGACCTCACTGCGCCCCTCTAGAGCCGCCAGGGCTTTGGCAGCCCGGTTGGTGACAATGTCTCCGCGCAACCCATCCACCTCCAAAGCCGCACATACTCCGGAGATCTTCAAGCGCAAATCGGGATCCACTGCCACGGTGGGCAAAAGATGTTGGGCTTTTTCGATGCGTTCCCGCAGGCGCTGCTGGGAATCGGCATACTTGGCCAAAAAAGCTTGGGGATCGGCGTCGAACTGACTGCGCTCCTCCACGATCCGCACCCGCAGGGCGGCATCTCGCACCGTTTCGATTTGGACAAACATGCCAAAGCGATCCAGCAGTTGAGGCCGCAATTCCCCCTCTTCCGGGTTGCCGGATCCCACCAGCACAAACCGAGCCGGGTGACGAATGGAAATGCCTTCCCGTTCCACGGTGTTCCAGCCTGAGGCCGCCGCATCCAGCAACACATCCACCAAGTGGTCATCCAGCAAGTTGACTTCATCCACGTAAAGGATGCCTCGATTGGCCTTGGCCAACAGCCCCGGCTCAAAAGCCTTCACCCCCTGAGCTAAGGCCCGCTCAATGTCGAGGGTGCCACACACCCGGTCTTCCGTTGCCCCCAAGGGCAGATCCACCATCGGCACCTGGATCCAAGTGCTTTCTGGCGTTTCCCCTGCTTGGAGCCGTTCCCACACTTGATCGCTCATCAAATCCCGCTGCCGTGGGTGGCTGTTGAAGGGATCCCCTTTCACCACCTCGATCTGGGGCAGCAGGTCGGCCAAAGCGCGGATGGTGGTGGATTTGCCCGTGCCGCGATCCCCCATGATTAGCACTCCGCCGATGCGCGGGTCGATCACGTTGAGGAGCAAGGCCAATTTCATCTCCTCTTGGCCAACAATGGCCGTAAACGGGAAAACCGGGCGACGTTCCAAATTCATAGGGGCGATAACCAGCGATTCATCCCCATTATCCCAGAGGCTACTCCCTTCTGGGTGTCGGATAGGCTGGAAAGGGACTGGAACCTGAAGACCGGTTTTCGGTCAAATAGATAAAGAAAGCTCAGTTGTCGGTGTGGGCGCAGCCCTGGTTTTCATGGGGAAGAGCAGATAGCATCGAAGCCTACAAGGTTCATCGGAGTCTTGAACCGGAGTAGAGCCAAAAGCCCACAAAAAGCATAGGCAACGTGAGCAACAGTTGGCGGGTGGGGAGACATCAGCAGTGTCAGGCAAAGCAGGTCGGAGACGGTGGATGGCATTCTCAATGCCAAGCGTGGCCCAAAAAGGGCTGGTGGGCCTGATCTGGGTTTGCACTTGGATCCCTGTGCTCACTGTCTCTCTCGCTGTGGCCCAAACCCCCACCACCACTGTGGTGTTGAGCGATGAGCAGGTGACGAGGTACGCCCGCATCGTTTTGGAGATGGAGCCCCACCGGCAAGAGGCCCAAAAGCGCTCCCAAGCCACGAACGACCCGGCCAGCAAAGATCAAATCCGGCGAGAATTCATCCGCACCGCGACCGAGATCATCACTCGCCACGGTATGACCGTGCCCGACTACAACCGCATTACGCTCTTGATCCGCTCCGAAGAGGGCAAAGCTTTGCAACAGCGCATTGAGGCCGAAATTCTCCGCCTACAGAGCGAGGATCCCCAACCGCCAGCTCGATAAAAGTGACTGGGGCCAGAGGATAAAGATAGGCTGGAAGCGGAAGTTGGTGTCCATCCAGTGGAGCGGGGGAAAAAGATGAACGAGCCCATGTCGCCGTCAGTGCGGGCGGCGGTCGAGCGGATGAAGTCTCGCTTGCGCCTGACTCGTCGCTTCGGGTTTTGGTTCCAGGCAATCTTGGGGGCGACGGCGCTGCTGCTGTGGTTTGGCTTTTTGATCGGCCAAAATACCGTTTACCGAGATGACTCGCTGGGGGCTATCATCGCCTTCTGGTTCACCTTGTTTACCTTGCTCACCCTGGCAGCCGGTCTATTCTTCAACTGGCGCTACTTGCTCCACGCCGAGCGCCGCTCCGCTTCTGCCGATGCCCTAAGCCAGTTGGATCTGCCCAAGCAGCTGCAGTTGGTCACCTATATTAGCCTCATTGGGGCCTTCCTCGCTCTGATTGGTATGGAAGCCCAAGTGGGCGAGCTGTTGGCGCGCCTGTTTTCCCGCACCCAGGCTAACCAGGTAACAGGAGTGCTGCTGCTGGCTGCCAATATCAACGTGACGTTTGCCCACTTCATCTGCTTGGCAGGGGTTCTCTGGATTACTGGTGTCCTCGACCGCGATCCCTAGCACTGGCTCCCTGTCCCAGCTTTGGGATTCATCGGCATTTGCGGGCATTTGCGTTGTTGCTTGTAACCCGTGGCGAGACGGCTTGCCGCTTTTGTGGATAGTCGTTTCAGTTCAGAGTGAGACACCTGGGCTACTGCGTTGCTCCGCAACGCTGACGCGACGACACGACGACGCGACCAACGTTTTAGGCGTGGGTGCAGTGTCCTAGTGGGAATTGAAATGACCCTAACTGGGCCAAACAAAAAGCCCCCAACTTAGGAGATGAGCTGGGGGAAGCACCTAAGCCTTGCCTGAGTTTTCTGCAGACTACCCAGGCTATTCAAACATCAGCTAGGCGTGATGGCTTTACTTAAAGCCCACTGCTGCCTGCCAGACAAAAGCCAGCAGGAAAAACAGAACAGGGATGATCGGCAAAATGTCGATCAGCGGGTCAAACAATTCATAGCCTTCCGGCAAACTGGCCAGGAGCACCATCGCTGACATAGCAACAAACCTCAGGGAAAAATGCGGCTGGAGAAACTGCTTCTTTCAGAATTGAAGTAAAGTTTAACATCATCAAGTAGAGATCCCGGCTAAGATTAAGAAACGTAAAGGAACTGGCGACCTAGAGAACGCCAATGTTGGAGAGACCCAAAACGACCCCCACCCCCAACAAATGGCCGAAGCTGGCAACCCCGATGACTTCCGGCCAGGTCATTCCCAGGACTGGCCCGGTCTCTGAGGCCACTCCAGAGGAAGATTTGAAGCTCAGGTAAGCCAGCCCTGTGCAGAGCAGAATGATCACGGCGCTCAGGGGGGACCAGGGGCTGGTTTGAGCGGTCAAAGCCAGCGGCGCGACAACAGGCATCATGGTTTTCGTCCTCAACTCAGGTTGACCGACCCTTAGATTACCGCTCCTGCTGAGCCCCGGATGGGATCCCCTGGCAATCTGCACATAATTGCAACAGAGGCGGCAACAAAACCTTACACGACAGCTTTTCTCTGGCTTCAGGGGCAGTTTGCCGTTCGCCGGGATCCTTCAGGAATCCTTGGCCGGGAGAGGAAAGTGCCCCTATGGCTGCAGTTGTGAGGAAAATAAGGCTTGGGCTGAGAAGCTGGGCAGGTCTCTGCCGTATACTAACGAAAGTTAACAAATTTATCTCTTCGATCCCTTTTTGGTGTGATGGCTTGGACGCGCTGCCTCGACCCATCCTCTCTGTCTGCACTGTGCGCACCTAAGGATGGCTGCCGATGACTGTTGCTGCTACTGCTGAATCGGCCCACAAACCTTTTGCATTGCCTCGCGAGCTGCTGGGGCCACCCTCGGAATTTTGGAATCCCACCTTGCTGATGTTTTTGGCTGCGGTGGCGCTTTCAGCCTCTTGCTTTGGCGGGTACGCCTTCTGGCACTGGCCCAAATGGATGGTGTTCTGGCTCAATTTTGTGGCCCTCTATGTTTTGGGCACGGTGATTCACGATGCTTCCCATGGCTCGGCCCACCGCAACCGCTTTCTGAACGAGGCACTCGGACACGGCTCTGCCCTGCTGCAGGGTTTTGTCTATCCCGTTTTTAAGCGGGTACACATGCAGCATCATGCCCACGTCAACCATCCTGAAGATGATCCCGATCACTACGTCTCGACAGGGGGGCCGCTGTGGCTGATCGCGCCGCGGTTTTTCTACCATGAGGTGTTTTTCTTCAAGCGGCAGCTCTGGCGGAAAGGTCGCTGGGATCTGCTGGAGTGGGGCTTGAGTCGGCTGGTGGTGATCCTGACCTTTGGGCTGGCCGGCTACTTCGGCTACACCGACTACATCATGAACTATTGGCTCCCCCCCGCTTTTATCATGGGATTTCTGCTAGGCTTGTTTTTTGACTACCTGCCCCATCGCCCTTTTCAATCCCAAGAGCGGTGGTACAACGCCCGCGTCTATCCGGGATGGCTGACCAACATTTTGCTCTTGGGGCAAAACTATCACTTAATCCACCATCTCTGGCCCTCTGTTCCCTGGTACAAATACCAGGCAGCATACTGGGCAGCCAAGCCTGAGCTGGACGCACGCAACTGCCAGCAAACGCTGGGGATCTGGGAGAAGGGAGAGTTTTGGGGCTTTTTGTACGATGCTCTGATCGGTCTGCACTGGCACAAGCCCACCTCAGCTCACCCCGCTGCAGCAGCCAATCCAGAATCAGAGGGATCCCCTGCGGATCCACAGCCCGGTTAGCATGGTTTGGCCAACACTGCAAGTCCCGCAGGTGCTGCTGTTTGTGGAGGCAGCCAGCTTGTTGCAAGACTCCAGTCAGGTTTTGTTGCAGGCCGGTCAGGCAACGGCGGATTTGCCAGAGTCCATTGCAGAAGCGCAAGCGCGAGCCGAAGCCCAGATGCAACTCCTTGGGATCCCGGCAGACTTGCGGGCACAGGTGCGAGGGATCCTCAGGCTGACCTCACCTCAAGAGGTGCTGGCCTACTTGCAGGACTTGCTGGACAGGGGATCCGGCCCGGATTTGGAAGCCTTTTTGGAGCAGGTGGGATCCACCTCTACGGTGCTGCGCTTCCCTCCCCTGTTGGTGGGGGCTGTGGCTCTGCAGGTGGTGCTGGAGCGGTTGGACTTTTCTCCAGAAGAGCGGGCTGTGGTGCAAGCCCAACAGGATCAATGGGAACAGGCCCTGGCGGAATTGGCTGCTCACCACAGAGTTTCCCCAGAGCCGCTCCGGGCTGCTGCTGAGACGGTGCTGCGGGCTGCTTCAGCAGAAGAGCTGCTGCAACTGGGGCAGGATCTCTTTCAAGATCTCCAAGATCTCGCTGCTGCTGATTCTGAGCCAGAAGCTGAGCCTCAGGTGGAATTGGCGGGGCCTCTGCTGTTCATGATGGTGGCGGATTACCTGCTGACGCAAACGGAGTATCCGCTTACGCCGGAGCAGCGGCTGGACTTGCAAACCAATCGCGCCGCGGCAGAAGCCCGCTACTTGGCCATGCAAAAGCTGGGCCGCATTGAAAACTTGGCGGAGCAGCAGGCTTATATTCAATCCTGGATCGACCAAGCTTCCGTACCGGATTTGCTACAGGCTTTGGATCGCTTTTTTGCGGCATCTGAACCCAACTCGTGAGGCTCAGGGATCGCCAAAGGTTCTGGATCCCCTATTCTGGAAGCAAAGGGATCCCACTTGAGGTGCGAAAGTGGACTGGGGCAGCCTGTTCTGGATTTTTCTGATCTTCAGCTCTTTGCAACCTCTGCTGAACCGTCGCGCCCAAGAGTTCCGGCGCTTGATGGCCATTCGGGAGTTGGAGCAAAAGCGGGGCAGCCGGGTGATTCTGCTCATTCACCGCCAGGAGTCAATCAGTTTTTTGGGGATCCCGGTTTCCCGCTACATCAGCATTGAGGACTCGGAACAGGTATTGCGGGCAATTCGCCTTACCCCACCCAATACTCCGATTGATTTGATCTTGCATACCCCCGGTGGCCTGGTGCTGGCTACAGAGCAAATTGCCCGTGCCTTGATCCGCCATCCGGCCAAAGTGACGGTGTTTGTGCCTCACTACGCCATGTCGGGGGGGACGATGCTGGCCCTGGCCGCCGATGAAATCGTCATGGATGCCAATGCAGTCCTGGGGCCGGTGGATCCACAGGTGGGGGGGTATGCTGCCGCCAGTATTCTGCAGGTGGTGGCTGATAAACCCATTGCCGAAATCGACGACCAAACCCTGATCCTGGCGGATCTGGCCCGCAAAGCGATGCAACAGGTGCAGAACTTCGTGCGGGATCTCTTGAAGGACGATGTGCCCAAGCGCAAAATTGCCCCCGAACGGATCGAGCCCCTCATCCAGTACCTAACCAGCGGACAAGTTACCCACGACTACCCGATCACCGCCGAAGAAGCTCAAAGGTTGGGCCTGCCGATTTCTACTGAGTTGCCACCCCAGATCTATGCCCTGATGGACTTGTACCCGCAGGCCACCATAGGCCGTCCTTCCGTACAGTACATCCCTGTTCCCTATGATCCCCGCCCCGCTCTGCCCAGAGGGGGCTCCCACTCTGGCCTAGGGTGAGCTTTTGGCGTAAGCTTCCATGGCTTCCAGGCGCAGCCCTCTGGCCCGGCGAAACAGCTCTTGTCCAGTGTGTAGGTGGCGGTCGTCGAAGTTCAGCGGGAAATACTTCAGCTCCTCTAGGGCATCTTCTAAGTGGTTGAGGGCGTAGTAGAGGCGAGAGGCCACTCCTCCCAAGCTGCTGGGATTGGGAAGGCGGCGAAAGATCTGCTGGGCTTGGGCCAGTTTCTGCACACACTCTTCCAGATAGTCAGCAAAAGACTGCAACAGGTCGGGATCAAAGGGATCCGCCGCCAAAGCATTCAACTGAGGCTTTAGGGAAGACAGCAAGGGCCCCAACACTCGGTTTAGAGGGGTGTAGACCTGTCGGATCCAGGCTGCACGGGCAAGGGCTTCGTGGCTGACGGTTTCACGGGGGGATCCCGTCGGCTGGGGGCGGGGTGAGGTGCGGCTGGAGTGCAGTTGCCGGTCGTATTCGCGGCGAGATTGGGGATCCTTGAGCACCGCGTAGGCAGCGTTGATCTGGCGGATGCGCTCAGCGGTGGCCCGATCTTTTTTGGCCAGCAGGCTGTCAGGATGGTGGTACTTAACCAAACGACGGTAGGCGGACTTGATCTCCTCCGCCGTCGCCCCCACGGAAACCCCCAAAACTTCGTAATGGGATCCCGCTCCCGATCCGCTCTCCATAATCCCTAGGCTTGCCGGAAAGAAAAGAAACTTCCACATTGTACCTGCAGCCTAGAATAAAGGTGAGCTTTCCGGTGCTGCCCCATGTCTTCCGCCTCGCCCCAGGGATCCCCCAACCCTTTCAGTGCCCTCTTGGGGGCCACCATTGCCGTCAGTCTGGGCTACGGTTTTTTTCAACTGCTGCTCTCGATGTTGGCCAAGTTGCCGCCAATCGATGTGGAGATTGGATCGTTGGCCCGTGGGATTAGCATTCTGGTGCGCTACCTGCTGGTCGGTTCCGTTTCCTTGATCGCGTTTATGTTTGCCCTGGTGGGGTTGGGGCTGGCGGCCTACTTTGTGCAATTGCTGGGAGAGCGGCTGACCTCCTCTCAGCGCTGAAGCTGGAAGTTATGCGACTTGGCACAACCTTTGGCCGACGCGTTGGGCGTTTGTGATGAGCCGAACTTGCCAGCAGCTTCTCAGCGCAACACCACCCTGGGGGAGAGCAACAAAGTCAGGGATCCCTGGCGGTAGTCAATCCGGCCTTCCGCAAAGCGCACTTGGGCTAGGCCCGCTTTTTTGAGGGTAATCGCATCAGCATGGGCCGGGTTCAGCCCAATGGCCGTTTGCACCCACAGGCTCAGATCCGGCTGGTGACCGACCAGAGCCAAAGACGCCAGAGGTTCCCGCTCTGCTTGCCAGCGCACCAAGTCAGCAAAACTGCCCCCCGGAGCCAGCGGCTCAAACACCTCCACAGCTTCGGCCAGGTTCTCCTCCCAAAAGATCTCAGCCGTCTGTCGAGCCCTCACCAGGGGACTGGTGAGCAGGAGATCCCATCTCCAGCCCATGTTCTTGAGCTGGCGGGCAACCTTGCGGCAGCGCTTGCGACCTTCGTCTGTAAGAGCCCGGAAGGCATCCTCGACTTCTGGCCGGGGTTCCTCGGCTATACCGTGGCGAATAAAATCTACCGCCAATTCCTGCCGGGCAGCCTGCTTTTCTGCCGCCCCCTGATGGTGCTCCGCGCTGCTAACGCGAACGCTCTCCTGTTGTCCAGACCCAGAGACCATAGAACTCCAAAAACTCTGTCCTGCCAGCGCGAACGGCACTGTTAAGTAAACCTTGGAATCACTGTAACTCTCCCAGAATACTGTGCTCTGTCGGGAGAAAAGCCCGCTCCCTCTACAGCAGCACTTCCGCAACAAAACCAGCAGTCATGAAGAAGACGAGGGGTTGTGCAGGCGCTGGCTGACCAAGCTGCGCCCCTCCTGGGTGTAGAGCTTCCAGTAATTCCAGTAGTTGCCGAACACGGACTTCACATAGCCCCGGGTTTCAGGGAAGGGAATCTGCTCCACAAACACATCCGGATCCTCAAAGCCAAAGCGGTTTAGCCATCTGGCCACGTTGCCGGGGCCACCGTTGTAGCTGGCCAAGGCCAGCAAGGTGTTGTCTTGATAGGTGCGGTGGGTGTAGTCGAAGTACCAGGATCCCAGGTAGAGATTGTCGGCAGGGTTGGTGAGGCTGTACTGGGCCAGGCCGATCTGCTGGGCAATCCAGCGCCCAGTAGCAGGCATTACCTGCATCAAGCCCAAAGCCCCCGAGGCCGAGACGATCTCCGGCTCAAAGCGGGATTCCTGCCGGATCAAAGCCGCCACCATCAAGGGATTGAGGTTGAATTGCCGTGACCAGCGGGCCATACCGGGTTGGGCGTAGGGATCCCTGCTCCAGGAATTGTCCGGGCTGGCATAGTAGTGCAACGGATAGATGGCCTGCCAGAAATCTTGGCGCTGCCTCAACATCTCCAGCAGGGGATCCGGCTCTTCGCTGAAGCGCAAAGCAGCCACCTGGTTAATGCCCCGCAGGTGCTCTCCGGCGCTGTTGCGCAAAATGCCCGTGACAAAGCGCTCGGCAACGCCCATCTGGCGGGGATCCCGCTGCACGGGAGTTTCGCCCTGCCAGCGTTCCCAGGCCAGTTGGCTGGCTCCCATCAAATGCAGGGCTTGCGTGGCCGCAGAGACCCCTGGCAACGGTTGGCGCACTGGCTGAAAATCCACCTCAACCCTTTTGCGCCCGCTGTAGAAATCTCCCACCGGCCAGCCCAGTTGCACTGCCGACCGCCAGCCGTAGTAGGTGTGGGGAAACTGCCGCAGCACCTGCCGATAGGTCTGCCGAGCCGCAGTGATATCCCCCTGCTGTTCCTGCCATTTGCCTGCCCAGTAGAGCAGTTGTGCTCCCATTTCCGTATCTCGCTGGGCAGATCCGATCTGTTGGGCCAGGGCGATGGCTTGGCTGAAATTGCCCGCTTGCGCTTGGCTCCAGGCCACTGTCCAGGCAGCGTTGGCTGCAGCTTCGCTGGCCGGAAAGCGATCCCAAAGGGCTTGCCGGGTGGCTTGGGCCGATTGGGGGCTGGCGTTGCGATCGTAGAGCTGGCTGAGGCTGAGCAACGCCTCTGGAGCTTCTTTGTCCGAGCCGGATCCCACCTGTCGAAGAAGTTCAATCGCCGTCGGCAGGTCACTCAGTTCCGCCAAACGGCGACGGGTGAGGGAAGCCTCTGGCCCATCGGGAAACTGTGCCAGCAGCGCTTGGTAAGCCGCTCTGGCCTGAGGAAACTCCCGCGAGATTTGGTGGCTGCGGCCCCAGCGGTAGAGATTCTGAGAGGTGGCGGGGGCACGCCCATAGGCCCGGGCAGCTTTGCCGTACTCCCGTTGCTCCCAGTAGGCATCGGCGAGGATCTGCCAGTCGGAAGCCGTGAGGGATCCCTCTTGAGCCTGCCGCCAGCGATCCAGCAAGGGCGTTAATCCAGGGGTTTGCGGGTGATGTTGGGCCAAATCCCGCAGCAGGTCATAGCGGTCGGGATCCAGCTCCAGCAAATGCTTGAGGGCACGTCCGGTCAGCGGATGGGTGGGAAATTGCTGCCGCAGCCGATCCACCTGGCCCATCCCCCAGAGGGCATAGGCAGCGACAGGACTGTGGGGATATTCCTGCAAAATCTTAGGCCACCAGATCCCTTGGGCTGTTTCCTTATCCTGCAACTGTTCATAGGCTTGGGCCCTGAGCTTCCAAATCTCTTCCCTCAAAACCGGTAGGCTCTCTTCCAGCCCTTGCAAATCCTTCAAGGCAGATCCCGCTTGGCCCGCTTGCAGCGCTGCATAGGCCCGCAGAAAGGCTGTTGTGGAAGTCTGGGGCAGTTGCGCCGGATCCCTGCCTTCTGGCGCAGAGGCCACCTCCGCGGTTCCTGCCCAGGATGAGGTGTAGAATCCCCAGACGGCCCCACCCAGAGCCGCTCCTGCTGCCAGCACACCGGCAACCCATCTTATCCAGCGTCGTTTGCTGCCTGTCGGGATCCCCATGCTTTGCCTCCTCACCACCTCTGAACTACGATACTCAACCCGACTGCGTTGAGCCACCGGACGACTCGATACTTGCAACATGGCTGGAGAGCTCACCCAGCAAGCGGTCGCCGCGCATTGTGGCCAGGCGATAGGCAGGGAGAGATGCAAGGATTTCTTCAAACTTCAAACGGCGGTGAAACGGCTCATTTCCCCAATTGCGCTGTCGGGCTTTCGCTGCGGTACACCTTGGCCCCGACACTGCGCAGCTTTTCGTCAATGGCTTCGTAGCCCCGGTCGATGTAATGTAATCCGTGGATCGTGGAGCAGCCTTCAGCCGCCAGGCCAGCCAACACCAGAGCTGCACCCGCCCGCAGGTCAGTAGCCACCACCGGAGCACCGGAAAGGGACGGCACCCCTCGGATCAGAGCCACTTGGTTCTTTAGGCGAATATCGGCTCCCATGCGGTTCAGCTCGGGAATGTGGTGCATGCGGTTTTCAAACACCGTCTCCTCAATGGTGCAACTGCCCTCGCTCAAGGCAGCCAAAGCCATGATTGGCGCCTGCACATCGGTGGGGAAACCGGGATAGGGCAGCGTTTGAATATCGGTTGCCCGACAGAGCCAGCCCGAGCTCAGTTGAGCCGGGGCAATGCGCAGCCGGTTTGGGCCTTCTTCTTCCACCCGCAGCCCCATTGCTTGCAACTTGGCGATCACCGCCCGCAGATGATCGGGAATAACAGGGCCAACCGTGAGGTGAGAGCGGGTAATGGCCCCGGCAATGAGATAAGTGCTGGCCTCGATGCGGTCGGGAATGACCGTGTACTCCGTTCCATGCAAGCGGGGCACCCCTACCACCACTACTGTGTTGGTGCCAACACCGCGAATGCGAGCCCCCATGGCCTGACAAAAACGAGCCAGATCTGCCACCTCCGGCTCTTGGGCGGCGTTCTCAATCACCGTTTCCCCATCCGCCAGAGTAGCGGCCATCATCAAGGTCTCGGTGGCACCGACGCTGGGATAGTCCAAGTAAATACGGGTTCCCAACAGTTTACGGGCATAGGCGTGAACCACCCCATGCTCAATTTGTACCGTCGCCCCTAGGGCCTGTAGACCCCGCACATGCAGATCCACGGGACGAGACCCAATTGCACAGCCGCCGGGCAAGGGAACTCTGGCCACCCCCAGCCGCGCCAATAGAGGTCCTATGATGAAAAAACTGGCCCGCAACTGGCTGACCCATTCATAGGGAGCTTGAGAAGTTTTCAGGGAGCTGGCATCCAGGTCAAGGGTATTGCCGACATGGGAAACCTTAACTCCCAGCGTGGCCAGGATCTGCCCCATGCGTTCAATGTCCAGCAGACGCGGCACGTTGTGGATTCGACAGGCCTCAGGAGCCAAGATAGCCCCGGCCATCAGCGCCAAGGCAGAATTTTTTGCCCCGCCAATGGGGATGTGGCCACTTAGGGTCTGCTTGCCGGTTATCTGCAGCACCGGCCCCATCATCTCAGGTGAGGGTGCAATTCCGGTCAAGCCTGGCGAAGATCCCAAGGACTCTGTCCTGCCAACCTGCTGCGACTTTGCGCCGTGCGGAGCACGATCAGTGAAGTCTCTCAATCTTCCTCCTCACCTAACAAAAAATACACAAAAATACACACAGGAATGATGGCCGCTTTCCAGGAAATACTCTGGAGAGAGAGGCAGCCAGATGGGCAAGCAGAAACTCGGTAGAGGAAGGAAGAGAAGTACTGCCGGCTCTGCCCTTATCTTACCCAAGTTCCTGGTTTGCGGCAGTAGTTCCAGGAACTCGGCCAAAGGGATCTGTCCTGCCGGCGCAGACAAAACCCAAGCCTCATATCCTCCGGACCTCTGGGAGCACCCCTGAGCGCGCTGAGGAAAGCTGACCAATCTCTGCGCATCCAAAGATAATTAGACTAAGTAAGATGCCCTGCGCTAGAGGTTAGGTTGAGGAGTGGGGATGAGCCTCAGCCTACTGCCAAAGTGGGGAGGGTAGCTGAGCAAGGGATCCCTGCTGCTTTTTGAGAAAGATCGTCTTCAGCAGACGTGAATTCTCAGCATAGCCTCATGGGGTTTGGCCCAGCAGCAAAAAGCAGTATGATACTCATGAGAAGCACTTGCAATAACGATGGGAGACAGCCGATGATCGCCACTCAAGTCTCTGCCCAAGAGTTGTTTCGGGCCGCCTATGAAAACCGCTACACCTGGGATCCCGCTTTCCCGGGCTACAGCGCCGAGGTCACCTATTGGGATGGGGAGCGCACATTCATTGGGCAGGTGCGAGTGGGGGCAGACCTAAAGGCCACCGTTACGGGCGTAGAAGATGAGGAAGCTCGAAAAGCCATTCACAACCAACTCTGGGAGATTGCCATTCACCGGGTGCGCCGCAGCTTCGACGAGACCCATGGGAACAACACCTTCCGCTATGGCCAAACCCTGCCCGATGGCACAGTAGAGATCCTGGTGGGGGGCAGAGCCGAAGGGGATCGCTACCACGTGCGCGATAACCAGGTTACCATGGTGCATCGGCATATCCACGGAGTGGTGGTTACCATCCACACCTTCAGCAGCCACGATACCGGCGAAGGCTATCTTTCCCACCGCTACGATTCCGTCTATCACGATCCCCAAACGGGCGAGCAAAAGGGCGGGCGCAGCCAATTCGAGGATTTGTACACAAAAGTGGGCAAGTATTACATCCTCTCAGAGCGGCGTATCCAGACGGAGACGGAAACCGGCCCCGTGGAGAAGCGCTTCACCTTCAGCAACTTGACCTTGCTGGACACTGGGGCGTGAGCGACCCGGCATTGACCCCAGCAGGGTAGGGAGCTGACTCTCCCGTTCGTCACTGTTGGGCAGCTACCGGGAGGCTGAGTTCACGCCCTTCTTGGCAGCCAAGCCCTTCTCGATAACGGGAAAGCCAATCTGTAGGCTTTCAAGCTTTGTTGCGGAACGATCCTCCCGGTTAGAAAAAGCAAGAGAGCCTGAGCTATGCTTTGAATATTCTCCCGCCTGCGATTGGCATGGACAACACCACAGCAAGACCCGACCCGGATTCCGAAGCCCCCATTGGTGCCCCTGAACTGATCATTCGCCCCGCCCAACTGGGGGATCTGGAGGCTGTGGAAGAGATTTTGGCTCAAGCCTTTGATGAAGAGTACGGCAGCCGCTCGGTGGATATTCGTCGCCAAGTGCGGCGGTTGCGCCAGTGGTATGGGCCCCTGAAAACCCTGACCCTGTTTCCCAATCGCTTTCAGCACATGTTTACGGTGCATGTGGCGGAGCTGGAGGGCAAGATTCAGGGAGTGATTCAGGTTTCCCCCTTCAACCATTCCCGCAGCACCTGGCGGGTCGACCATATCGCGGTGGCGCCCTCTGCCCAGCGCCAGGGGGTGGGATCCCGGCTGCTCAAGCACTGCATGGAGCACTTTCGGGAAGCTCGCACCTGGATCCTGGAGGTGAACATCCACAACAAGGGAGCAATGGCGCTCTATCGACGCAACGGCTTCCAACCCTTGGCCCAGATCACCTACTGGTCGGTTCCAGCCGATATTCTGGCGGCCCTCAGCCGGCACGAGCCCAAATTGCCCAACCTGGTGCCGGTGACCAATCGGGATGCCTACGCCATCTACCAACTGGATACGGGATCCATGCCCGCCAATGTGCGCCAGGTGTACGACCGCGAGGTGAACGATTTTCGCACCAACCCACTGGATTGGCTCTTGGAGCAGGCCAAATGCGCCATCAGCCAGACGGAACGGGTGGAAGTGTGTGTTTATGAGCCCGAACGCAAAACCGCCATCGGTTACTTCAACTTGAAGTTGGATCGCACCGGGCAGCAACCTCATGTGGCCAAACTCACGGTTCACCCCGCCTACACTTGGCTCTACCCCGAACTCATGGCCAAGATGGCCCAGCTTACCCAGGCTCATCCGTCGCAATCTCTGGCCTTGGCCTCCACCGATTACCAGCCGGAACGGGAGGAGTTCTTGCTCAAGCTGGGGGCTCGAGATGTGGAGCGGACGTTGCTGATGTCTCGCTCGGTGTGGCACAAAATCCGCGAAAGCCGCTTCTTTAGCTGGGATAGCGCCTATCTCAACGCGGTGTTGCGGGGATTGCAGGTGAAGCAGCCGGTGCCGGAGCGGTTTGAGGGGCCACCGGAAGGCTGGCTGGAGCACCACTTTCATCCCATTAGCCCAACTGAGCCGGATCCCAGCTCTGGTCGCGCTAGCAGTGCGGAGTCCTCACCAAGGCACTCCAGAGACTCCCAATCTGAGGCTTCTCCACCCCCTAGCTGATCGCGTCAGGGAGAGATAAGTCCCAATCCCGGCTTGCTTGCACCTTGCGAAAAACGGATGAAAGACCTGAAGGGCAATTCTACTGCGGATCCCTCTTGGCGGGCGCTGATTCAGGCGGCACTGCACCGTAACCGTAGCGATCCCGGTGTGCGGTATTTGCAATTGGCCACGGTGGATCCCCAGGGGCATCCGCGCAACCGCACGGTGGTTTTCCGGGGGTTTTTGGGCGATACCGATCGCATTCAATTGGCAGTGGATAGTCGTAGCGAGAAGATTCGACAAATTGCCCACTGCTCCCAGGCTCAGATCTGCTGGTATTTCTGCAAAACCCGCGAACAATTCCGCATTGCCGGCACCCTTGAGGCCATCGCCGCCGATCATCCGGATCCCCAAGCTCAGCGCCAGCGGCAGCAGTTGTGGCAACAGATATCGGAAAAAGGACGGCTTCTCTGGTTTTGGCCGGAACCCAAGGGGCCGCTTGCCCCGCCAGAGGCTTTTATCCAGGAGTTGCCGAAAGAGAAAGATCCGCAGCCTCCGCAGACTTTTGTGGCCTTACTGCTGGAGCCAACGGAGGTGGATCACTTGCAGCTTAAGGGGGATCAGATCTATCCCCAATTGCGGACGGTGTACGAACGCACCCCCCAAGGGTGGCAGCGTCGGGCCGTGAATCCCTGAAAGGGATCCAAACTGGTTTCAGCCTGGTCTGGGGTGGGGGATCCCTTGTTTCTTGAGGTCCTCGGAAAGCCCAAAGAACAGAGGAATGAACGTGGTGACATACTCCCGCTCTCATGCTGAAGCAAAGCGCTACGCGCCGCTAAAGCGAGAGGGGGCGGAGCTTCCCGGCGGTGTAGCTAACGTAACTGAACAATCCTGTTCTGCACGGTGGGGGCGTTGCCCTTGGATGGAACTCTGTACGCATGTGCCTGGTCTATTGGTGGTAGGGCAGCGGTTGATGCCTTTCTTCTAATCGACACGTGTTACTTTAGCTTGCAGTGGTCAGCTTGCAGTGGTCTCGATGTGCGTCTTGATCTGCTCATTTGCTCAGGCTGTTGCCTCTCTTTTTGCCGGGGGGCCATCGATGAACAGGGCTTTGAGGGGCAAGGGATCCCTAGTGTTGTCTGCCGCTCTGGTTGGGGTAGGGGTTCTCGTGCAGGGATTGAGGGCACAGACTCTGGAGAAATCGATGCTGCAAGCCCTGGAGGATTCCGCTGAGGGGAATGTTATCCCTGTTCTGCACTCAGAACCTGCCTTGCCCCCCCAGGCTACCCCTACCTCTGCCCGTACGGGACCCTTTCGGGTCGGCAATCGCACGCCCCATCCGGTTCGGCTGGTGATCTTGATGCGCAGCGGCGAACGGATGATCCATCCAGAGACGGCCCACTGGGATTTTGCACCTGGAGAAGGGGGCAGCGAAGGATTGCTGCTGAGCTTGGGAGAAGAACCGCTGCAAATCGGCCCCGGAGACATTGTGGTGGCTTTCGCCCTGGATGGAACCCGTCGCTATTGGGGGCCAAATGTCGTGGGAGAGTCTCTGGCCCCGTTTTGGGATGGGGAGAGCGGCTCCTGGTCGATGATCCTGCAGCCTTAGATGCTTTTGTACTGCATAGAACATCTTGTGGTTTTTGACATACTCCCTACCCTAAAGGGCAGGGACTCTTGACGCTTCAACAACCGCTGCTGGCAAGCCAGGCTTACGCAGTCTCCACGTCCGTTTTAGTGCTACGCACCGCTAACGCGAAAGCGTCGGGCGCTCGCCTCGGCGGCGCGGAGCGCTTTGCCCCATCCCGACTGCGGAAGTTTGACTTTAACTTCCTTAGCCAAGCTTAGCACTCCGTGCCGCTTACGCGAAAGCACAAAGCCGCCCTAGTCGCGTCAGCGAGCCGTAGGCTTTAGGGCGGGGTTTTAGACCCAGGTTTCTGATAACTGGCTGCGAAGTTTGTAGCTCTCTAGGGTGTTGGCCAGCAGCATCGTTACTGTCATCGGCCCTACGCCGCCCGGTACGGGCGTGATGGCAGCGGCCAGCTCTTTGACCGCTTCATAGTCCACATCTCCCACCAGTTGCTCAGATCCGGCAGGGGTCTCGATGCGGTTGATGCCAACGTCGATGACCACCGCGCCGGGTTTTACCATATCTGCCCTCAGCAAGCGGGGGCGGCCCACGGCCATCACCACAATGTCGGCGGCGCGGGTCACTTCCGCCAGATCGGGGGTGCGGGAGTGGGCCAAGGTGACTGTGGCATCGGCGGCCAGCAACATCAAGCTCAAGGGCTTGCCCACCAAGATGCTGCGACCGACCACCACTGCCTTCCGGCCTGCAATGGGGATCCCTTCTGCCTGCAACAGGCGCATCACACCCAAGGGGGTGCAACTGCGCAAGCCAGGTTCGCCACGCAACAGTCGGCCCAAGTTGAGGGGGTGGAGTCCATCCACATCTTTGCCAGGATCGATGGCCAAAAGGGGGGGGATGGGATCCCAGCCGGGGGGCAAGGGCAGTTGCACGAGGATGCCATCCACCCGCTCGTCCTGGTTGAGTTGGCCGATGGTGTCAAGCAGATGGGCAGGGGAGTCTTGAGCGGAAAAATGTCGGCCAAAAGAAGCAATGCCCACCCGCTCGCAGGCCCGCTCTTTACCACGCACGTAAGCCGCACTGGCGGGATCCTCTCCAACCCGCAACACCGCCAATCCCGGTGGACGCCCCACCTGGGTTACCCAAGCCTGCACTTGGGTGGCCATCTCGGCTTGCAGGCGGGCGGCTAAGGCTTTGCCATCGAGAATTTTGGCGGGCATGGGGGCGCAAGAGTAAAGACAACCATCCAGCGACCATCCATAGTGAAGCAGAATGGCGACAGCAGTGCAGGGGGAATATCAGGTGGGATCCCTAGAACGCCTGTGAGTCTTCTTCCTCTTGGCCCAATTGCTCGATGATGATCTCCACCTGCTGCCGCTTTTGCTCTAAGAAGTCCGCACAGGTTTTCAGGGTTCGGGCGGCCTGTTGAAAGCGCTCCACCACTTCCGCCAGATCCAGTTCCCCCGACTCGATCTGGGCAATCAAAGTTTCCACCTCGGCAATGGCTGCTTCATAGCGCCACGGCTCCTCACGTTTGCGGCGGTTCATGGTTCTCCTCTACTCGTACCCACAGGCTTCCCGAGGCCAGTTGTATCATCAGGCGGGTTTGGGGAGACAGTCGATGGGTGCGGATCAGGGATCCCTCTTCATTTCGCACCAGGGCATAGCCCCGTTTCAGAACGGCTTCAGGATCGAGCGCTTGGAGGCGATCTTGCAGGGCCTGTTGGTGCTGCTGGTGTTGCCAGAAGCGATGGCGCACGGCTTGGAGTAGGCGATGTTGGTGTTGGGTCAAGCGCTCCTGAGCCTGTTGCAGCAGCCGCTCTGGATGTACGTAAGCCAGGTGGTGCTGGGCCTGCTGCAAACGCTGCTGGGCTTTTTCCAAAGCTTGGCGGGTGCGTTCGATCAACTTCTGGCGCAACTGGGATCCCTGGCGCTGCAATTCCCCCAGATCCGGCACGATCCGCTCGGCAGCCGCCGTTGGGGTGTGGGCAGCGTAGTCGGCAGCGTAGTCCGCCAGGGTTTCATCTCGCTGGTGGCCGATCCCGGTGACCACCGGGATCCGACATTCGGCAATCGCTCGCACCACCCGCTCATCGTTAAAACAGGCCAAATCCTCACTGGCTCCGCCGCCCCGCGCCAGCAAAAGCACTTCCGCTCGCCCATCCTGCTCCACCCGTCGAATGGCCCGCACAATCGACTCTGCAGCCGCTTCCCCTTGCACTTGAGCCGGGGAGAACAGCACCCGCAGCCCGGGGTAGCGCTGGTTGAGGGTGCGCCGAATGTCTCCCCAACCGGCAGCGTGGGGGGAACTGACGACGGCAATGCACTGGGGGTGAACAGGCAGAGGTCGCTGGTTGTCGAACAAGCCCTCGGCACTGAGGCGGGCCTTGAGCTGTTGAAATCGCAACGCCAACAGCCCTTCCCCGGCAGGCAGCAATTGCCAGATGACGAGGCGATAATAGCTGCCGCCACTGTAGATGCCGATTTGCCCAAGGGCAAGCACCTGCTGCCCCACTTCCGGCCAGAAACTGAGCCGGGAAGTTTGGCCCTGCCAGACCACCCCCTTGAGAACGTCGCCGGTTTCCGGATCGGTCAGGGTCAAGAACAGGTGGCCATTGCGGTTGCGCTGGCAACTGGATACTTCCCCGCTCACCCACAGCCTGGCCAAGTAGGGATCCCCCCCTAGCAGAGACTTCATGTAGCGGGATACTCCCCCCACCGAAAGCAGAGGAGCTTCATCTGCGAGCAAAGACTCCGTCCCGCTGCCGTGGGCGGCCAAAGTCACTTCTAGAGGGTCGGGATCGCGCATCCAGGGTTCTCAATAGCGATGGGACTTGTTGGGATCCCATCTAGAATAGGCGACGACGGACAACAGAGGAGGTGGAGGGGCAGTGACCTTCGCCCAGTGGCTGGGGTTGGGGGCATTGCTGGGTTTGCTGGTTCTGCTCTGGCAGATTCGGCAGATTCTGCTGCTGGTGTTTGCGGCTATTGTGTTGGCGGTGGCGCTGGATACCTTGGCTCAGATCCCGCAGCGCTACGGCTTTCGGCGCGGCCCCTCGATGGTCATCACCGGCTTGACAGTTCTGGTGGGCGCGATCTTGGTGGGGCTAATCGTGGTGCCCCCCCTGGCAGAGCAGTTGCGGCGGCTGTTTACCGATGGGGTGCCTGCCGGGATCCTTCAGGCCCAGCGGCTGTTCGAGAGCTTGATTCTTTCTTTGCCCACGGATATTGAGCTGCCGACGCTGCGGGAATTGGCCAATAGCTTGGTGCCCCAGGCAACCGAGTTGGTGCGCCAAGCGCGAGACTTTTTCTCCCAGTCTTTTACCGCCTTTTTCGGCACCCTGCTCAACCTGTTGTTTGTGATCATCCTCACCATCTTGTTGTTGGCGGATCCCCAGGCCTACAGCCGCGCTTTTGTCTCGGTTTTCCCGGCCTTTTACCGTCCCCGTATTCGCTATATCCTCAAGCGCTGTGAGCTGGCCTTGCGGGGCTGGTTGATGGGGATCCTCTTCACCAGCACCTTGGTGATGCTGCTGAGTGGGATTGGGCTGTGGATTTTGGGGGTGCCCCTAATCTTGGCCAATGCGGTGCTGGCAGGACTGTTCAACTTCATCCCCAACATCGGCCCCACCTTGAGCGTGGTGGCCCCCATGCTGGTAGCCCTCACAGATGCCCCTTGGAAATCCTTGGCGGTGCTGGGACTGTATGTCCTGATCCAGCAGTTGGAAAGCAGTGTCTTCACCCCAATTGTCATGTCCCGGCAGGTGTCGCTCCTGCCTGCCCTAACCCTAGTAGCTCAAATTACTTCCGCCTTCTTCTTTGGGGTGCTGGGCCTGTTCTTGGCTGTCCCTTTGGCGGCAATCCTGCAGGTGTGGATTCAGGAGGTGCTGATTCGGGATGTCCTGGATCCCTGGCAGGGATCCCGATTTCGGCCCTTCCTCAGGTTGGAAAGCGGCGAGAATGGGATCCAAAGCTCCCCCCAGGCAGAAACCCGGGCTCCCCTCCCGCTACCGCAATCGGTGCAAGAAGGTTAACGGGGCAACGCTCTTCAGAAGATGTGATGCTCCTTCACACTTCTTCCACAATCACAAGGGCGCTTTATAGTAAGGATCCTATCTCCATCCTTCGAAGGATTGGATCTGCCATGTCTCACTTCACCACCCTGCAAGTGCAAATCAAAGATGCCGATCTCCTGGAAGAGACCCTGAAGGAATTGGGCTATGCTGTGCAGCGGGATGCCAGCCTGCGGGGTTATCTCTGGAACCGCACCCGCGCCGATTTGGTGATCCGACAAAAGAATGGCTTCGACATCGGGTTTCGCCGCAACGGGGATCACTACGAGCTGGTGGCCGATTTGTGGGGGGCGGGCATCGATCCCAAGACCTTCCTGGAGCCGATTCTGCAGCGCTACGCCCACAAAAGTTTGCTGCGCTCAGCCCGTGAGCAGGGCTATGCCATCGAGGCCGAAGAAGTGCTGGAGGATGGCACCATCCGCGTGGTGGTGGGGCGTTGGGTATAGCTAGGCCCATTGGGATGCGCCCATGGTGGGTAACTCTCAGGAGGCTGTCAGAACTGGCCAGGGATCCCAGCCCCAACCTTGGGATCTGGTGTTGGGGGGGCAAAGGGCAACTGGGAGCGCCCCCGCCCATGCTTTGGTGCTGGGAGGTATTGAGGGAGCGCGGCGACGACTCACCCACAGCGATGAAGCCGTGCGCTTGGCCACCCTGCCCCAGTTACTGCAGTATGGGTCGGCGGGCCTAGCCGAACTCATTGAAGCCCTCGCCGGCAATAGCTCTTGGGCAGTTCGCTTGGCAGCTTGGCGGCTGTTGTCTCAGCTAGGCCAGCCGGAGGCAGAACGGGCCTGTCACACCTACAGCCCTTTTCGCCCGGTGGGGGGAGCGCAAGGGGTGATCGTGGCCTATCGGCGGGGGGAGCGGGATTTTGCCTATGCCGACTTGGAGGGAGCTGACCTGCAAGAGGCCCGGCTGGGAGGGATCAACCTGTGGGAGGCCAACCTAAGGCGGGCCAACTTACGCTTTTGCAACTTCAACGGCGCCCGGCTGCGGCAAACGGATTTGCGCCAAGCGGATTTGCAAGGGGCTAAGCTGAGCGGAGCTGACCTACAGGGAGCTGACCTGCGGGGATCCGATCTGCGGGGGGCCAAGGTCAGCGGCACCAGCCTGCGGGGATCCCAGCTTTCGGAAGAGACCCACCTGGAAGAACGGGTGCGCCACATTTGGCACTTGCAGAACTGGGGGGGACAGGGGCAAGATTTTTCCGGCCAAGACCTGAGCAAAGCCGATCTGCGAGAACTGGTGCTCTGTCAGATCCGGCTGAGGGGAGCGGATCTAAACCGGGCCGATCTGCGCGGATCCAACCTGGAGGGAGCGGACTTGGGGGGGGCCAACCTACAGCGGGCGGACTTGCGGGGGGCCAACTTGCAAAATGCCGATTTGGAAGGGGCCAATCTCAGCGGTGCCGAGCTGCGTCAGGCCCAGTTTCAGGGGGCCAACCTGCGGCGGGCCGATGTCAGCGGCGCCAACCTAACCCAGGCCAACCTGGAAGGAGCCCAGATTGAAGGGTTGAAGCACAGTGGATCCCGGATTGCCGGCCTGATCTTTCCCGATGGCACCCCGGTCAAACCCTGGTGGTGGTAACAAATGACGCGCTCCCCAGGGGCCAAATCCAAAAGAATCCCAAGATCCCCCGGCAATTGAGCGAACCCGGATCACCATAGGAGTAGAGATACCTATGGGGTACGGCTATGGTTCTGGCAGAACAGCTCTCGACAAAACCGCTCACCGCCGATGAGCTTCGCAAAATGGATGCCTACTGGCGGGCCGCCAACTATCTGTCGGTCGGGCAAATCTATTTGATGGATAACCCGCTGCTGCGAGAACCCCTGAAAGTAGAACACGTGAAGCCACGCCTGCTGGGCCACTGGGGCACCACGCCTGGGTTGAACTTCATCTATGTGCATCTCAACCGCATCATCAAACGGGAAAACCTCAACATCCTCTACATCACCGGCCCCGGCCACGGTGGCCCTGCTCTGGTGGCCAACACCTACTTGGAAGGCACCTACAGCGAGGTGTATCCCAACATCGGCCAAGACGCCGAAGGCCTGCGCAAGCTCTTCAAGCAATTCTCCTTCCCCGGCGGCGTGCCCAGCCACGTGGCTCCGGAAACCCCTGGCTCCATCCACGAGGGGGGAGAACTGGGCTATGCCCTGGCCCATGCCTTTGGGGCTGCCTTTGATAACCCCGATCTGCTGGTGGCCTGTGTGGTGGGGGATGGGGAAGCGGAAACCGGCCCCTTGGCCGCTTCCTGGCATTCCAACAAGTTCCTCAACCCCATCCACGACGGGGCAGTACTGCCGATTCTGCACCTGAACGGCTACAAGATTGCCAATCCCACTGTTTTGGCCCGCCTCAGCCGTGAAGAGCTGCAAAGCCTGTTTGCGGGCTACGGCTACAAGCCCTACTTTGTAGAAGGCTGCGAGCCTGCAGAAATGCACCAGTTGATGGCCGCCACTTTGGACACGGTGATCCACGAGATCCAAGAGATCCAGCAGCATGCCCGCAGCAAAGGGGATCCCACTCGTCCCCAATGGCCGATGATCATCCTGCGTACTCCCAAAGGCTGGACTGGCCCCAAAGCGGTAGAGGGCAAAAAGGTAGAAGATTTCTGGCGCTCCCACCAAGTGCCTCTGGCGGATCTGGCCAAAAAACCGGAGCACCTCAAGGCTCTGGAAGACTGGATGCGCAGCTACAAGCCGGAAGAGCTCTTCGATGAAAATGGCCGTCTGCTGCCGGAGCTGCAAGAGCTGGCCCCCAAAGGGGAAAAACGCATGGGGGCTTTGCCCCACGCCAACGGCGGCCTGCTGACGCGGGAGCTGAAAATGCCGGATTTCCGTCGCTACGCCGTGCCTGTCCCCCGCCCCGGCACCACCGAAGCCGAGGCCACCCGGGTTCTGGGGCAATTTCTGCGGGATGTGATGAAGCTCAACCCCCACAACTTCCGTCTCTTTGGCCCCGATGAAACGGCTTCCAACCGCTTGGATGCTGTGTTTGAGGCCAGCAACCGCACCTGGGTAGCTCCTGTCTACGATTGGGACGAGCACCTCTCCCCAGATGGACGGGTGATGGAGATCCTCAGCGAGCACGTCTGTCAGGGCTGGCTAGAAGGCTACCTGTTAACCGGGCGACACGGGTTCTTCTCCTGTTACGAAGCCTTTATCCACCTGGTGGACTCAATGTTCAACCAACATGCCAAATGGTTGAAAACCACCCGGCACATTCCTTGGCGGCGGCCCATTCCTTCCCTCAACTACCTGCTGACTTCCCATGTGTGGCGGCAGGATCACAACGGCTTCAGCCATCAGGATCCCGGCTTTTTGGATCACGTGGTCAACAAAAAGGCCGAAATCATCCGCGTCTACCTGCCCCCGGATACCAATACTCTGCTCTCGGTGGCCGACCACTGTCTGCGCAGTCGCCACTACGTGAATGTCATCGTGGCAGGCAAACAGCCGGCCCTGCAGTACCTGGATATGGATGCGGCCATCAAGCACTGCACCCAGGGCTTAGGGATCTGGGAGTGGGCCAGCAACGATCAGGGTTCAGAGCCGGATGTGGTGATGGCCTGCTGCGGCGATGTGCCGACGATGGAAACCCTAGCGGCAGTGGACTTCCTACGGCAGCACCTGCCGGACATCAAGATCCGGGTGGTGAATGTGGTGAACTTGATGAAGCTGCAGCCTCCCAGCGAACACCCCCACGGCATCAGCGATGTGGATTACGCCAGCATCTTCACGCCGGACAAGCCCATCGTGTTTGCCTTCCACGGCTATCCCTGGCTGATTCACCGCCTCACCTACCGTCGCCCCAACCACCACAACTTGCACGTGCGCGGCTACAAGGAGGAGGGCACCACCACCACCCCCTTCGACATGTGTGTCCTCAACGAGGTGGATCGCTTCAGCTTGGCGGACGATGTGTTGGATCGGGTGGAGCGCTTCAAGTACGAGCGGGCCCACATCAAGCAGATCATCCAGGATAAGCTGGTGGAGCACAAACACTACATCCGTGAGCACGGGGAAGATCTGCCGGAGGTGCGCAACTGGAAGTGGCCCTACTGACACCTCTGGGCTCTGGCAGGATAGAGTTTTCTTGGGCTCTGCCTGCCAGAGTTTTCGGAAGTCTAGAGGTTGAGAGTGTGAGGGGTTCAGAAAGGGTGGATGCGGATACACTTCCCGATCTGGAGGTGGAAGAGACGGAGTGGGGAGGGATGGCGCTCTCGCTGGGGCTGGGTTTGGCCCTCTCGACCCTTGTGATTGGGATCCGCCCCCAGGTGTTTGTTCCTTTTGGGTTGAGCGTGTTGGGTTCGGCCCTGCTGGGATCCCTGCTCGTCCCCGGGTTGCAGCGCTGGAAGGCGGGGCAGGTGATCCGCCAGGAGGGGCCCCAATCCCACCGAAAAAAAGCAGGCACACCCACCATGGGCGGGATCAGCTTTTTGCCCGTGGGGCTGCTGGTGGCCGGGATTTGGAGCGGCTGGGATCCCCAGTGGCTGGCTGTCGCGCTGCTCACGCTGGCCTACGGTTTTGTCGGCTGGCTGGACGATTGGCTAGTGATCCGACAGCAATCCAACAAGGGGCTGTCTCCCCAACACAAGCTGTTGCTGCAGGTGGGGGTTGCCCTTGGGTTTTGTGTCTACCTGGCCTGGCAGGGGATCCCAACCGGTCTGGCCTTGCCAGGGATAGGTACCCTCTCTCTGGGTTGGCTGTTCTGGCCCTTGGCCCTGTTTGTGCTGGTGGGCACCAATAACGCCGTGAACCTCACCGATGGTATGGACGGCTTGGCGGCAGGGGTGGTGGCCATCCTGCTGGTTGGGCTGGGGCTCCTTCACAGGGATCCGGAGCTATCGGTGTTGGCCTTCGCCTTGAGCGGTGCCTGCTTGGGGTTTCTGGTTCACAACCACCACCGGGCGCGGCTGTTCATGGGTGATACCGGATCCCTGGGGTTGGGGGGCGCTCTGGCCGGGTTGGCGCTGCTGGGGGATCAGCTCTGGGCCTTGGCCCTGATGGGGGGAGTGCTGGTGGCAGAGGCGCTGTCGGTGATGCTGCAGGTGGGCTACTTCAAATACACCAAGCGCAAAACCGGCGCAGGCAAACGGCTGTTGCGCATGTCGCCCTTGCACCACCATCTGGAGCTGGGGGGCTGGTCGGAGGTGCAGGTGGTGGGATCCCTCTATGGAATAACGGCGCTGCTGGTGGGGCTGGGTTGGGCCTGGTGGCACTGGGCGGGAATTTGAGTTGGCGAGCTGGGGATCCACTGTGATTCCAATGGGGGGCCGACCTCAAAGGGGTCATCCCGAAGCCGATGGAAAGTTGGCCCCGCAGGTTCGTGCTCTCCCCAGGCATTGTGAGCATGGTGAACATTCTGCCCAGAGGCAGATCCTCTACAGTCTTGACACACCATTAATAAGCAAGGGTTGCGCTATGGATCGAGGCCGCCGCATTGTTCACGCCCTATCTTCCCTGAGCCACCTCTTTAAGCGTAAGCACGGGATCCCTTTGATGTCGTTGTAGTGGGCATGGCACTGGCCCCGACAACCCTGCTGGGAATGGGATCCCAAGCCCAGAGCCGGCTGGTGGATGTGAAACTTCAACTGAAATGGTTCCCGCAAGCCCAGTTCGCTGGATACTTGATCGCCAAGGAAAAAGGATTTTATGAAGCCGAAGGTCTGAACGTTGAGTTGCTGCCAATTGGAGATCAATCCCCCATCCAGACGGTGGTCGTGGGCGGAGCTGACTTCGGCAATACCTGGATCACCGACCTGCTGACTGCCCGGGCGCAGGGGTTGCCCGTGGTTCACATCGCCCAGATCTCTCAGAAATCGGGCTATGCGATGGTGTCTCTCAAATCCAGCGGGATCAAAAGCCCTGCCGACTTCAAAGGCAAAAAGGTGGGCATTTGGCCTTCTGGCAACGAATATCCGGCCCTGGCTCTGATGAAAGCCTTCAACTTGACCACCAGCCTGGATACAGGGGTGACCAATCCCGATGTGGAGCTGATCACCTATGGCTTCGATCCGGCTCTGGTCTTTCCCGACAAGGTGGATGTAGCCTCGGCCATGCTCTACAACGAGCTGAATCAGATCGTGGGTTTGGGCTACCCCCTGAGCGAACTCAACGTCATGCACCTGCCAGACTACGGCATCAACCTCTTGGAAGACCTGCTGTTCACCACCGAGCGTGTTTTGAACGAAAGCAACTTTAAGGGATCCGGCCAATCGGGTAAAGCCATCGCGGCCAAATTGGTGAAAGCCTCGATTCAGGGTTGGGATTACGCTGTAGCCAACCCAGAAGAAACGGTGCAGGTGGTTCTCACCTTCTGCGGCGCAACCTGCAAGGGATCCGGCTCGGAAGCGGATCCCCTCAAGCACCAAACCTGGCAAATGGCTGAAATTGCCAAGCTGTATCAGGCGGGCCCCACCCTGGAAGGCAATGCTGGGTTGCTGGTGCCTTCGGTGTATCGGGCCAATGTGGAAACCCTGAAATCTCTGGGCATTCTCAGTGCCGATCCGCCCGCTGCGGTGGTGGATTATTCGGTGTGGGAAATGGCCACCGGCAAATCGGCCCCCACCGGCTAAGTCCAGAGATCCAACTGGGCAGAGGCTGAGACCTGTTCAGGAAGTCTGTTGTGAGGAAAACGCAAAGATTACTGACTGATGTTTGTTCCCTGTCAAATTCTCAACTGAATCTTTTACATTCACCGTTGCAGATTGGGGATCGCTGTAACGTATGGATATGAACTTAAGTTAACCGTGCGTTCCCCTGTAACCCAGTTGGGGGCCTCTAAAAGGAGTACCATCCTATGCTGCCGAGTGGCTCCAAAAATTCCGATAGGCCAGCGGCACAGTCAGAGCCCAGCGATTCGGTCTCCGGTCTGCCGATGCGAGCGGCTCCTTCTCCGGCAGGTGCTGTCGATCTTTCCTCAGCACCGCCAAAGGCAATTGCTCCCTACGTGGTGTTGCACGGCCATTTCTATCAGCCGCCTCGAGAGGATCCGTGCCTCAACCGCATTCAGCGACAGCCGAGTGCCAGCCCCTTTCACGACTGGAACGAGCGCATTTTGGCGGAATGTTACCGCCCCAACGCCTTTGCCCGCGTTCTGGACGACCAAGGACGGGTGGTGCGCATTGTCAACAACTATGAATTCTTGAGTTTTAACTTCGGCCCTACTCTCCTCTCTTGGTTAGAGGAGCATGACATTGAAGTTTACCAACGCATTTTGGCTGGCGACCGCCTTAGCGCCGAGCGGCTTGAGGGTCATGGCAATGCCATCGCCCAAGTGTACAACCACGTCATCCTGCCCCTGGCCAACGAGCGAGACAAGTACACCCAGATCCGCTGGGGAATCGCCGATTTCCAACACCGCTTCGGGCGCTATCCCCAGGGGATGTGGCTGGCCGAAACTGCCATTGATGCAGCAACGGTCACGGCCTTGGTTGAGTGTGGGATCCGCTTCGTCATTTTGGCTCCCAGCCAAGCGCAGCGCATTCGCCCCTTGGGACACACGGAGTGGATCGACGTTAGCCAAAACCAGATCGATCCCCGCCGGCCCTACCGCTGCTTTACCCCCGACCGGGAGGGGTACTTGGATATTTTCTTTTTCGATGGCCCCATTTCCTGTGACTTGAGCTTTGGGGATATCGTCTACAGCACCCACTCCCTGGCGGAGCGGATCCGTTCCGCCCTGCGCCCGGATAAAGAGGGGGAAGCCTATCTGATCAACTGTGCCACCGATGGCGAGACTTTTGGCCACCACAAGCGGGGTGTAGAACGCACACTGGCCTATGCCTTTTGCGAGGAATTTCCCCGCCGGGGCTGGCAGGTGGGCAATTACAGCCATTTTCTCAGCCAACATCCCCCCACTTGGGAGGTGCAACTGAAACCGGTCACTGCCTGGAGTTGTGCCCACGGGGTAGGACGGTGGTCGCGAGACTGTGGCTGTGGGGCGGTGGGAGGGTGGCACCAACGCTGGCGGCAACCGCTGCGGGAGGCCCTCAACTGGCTGCGGGATCAGCTAGCCGAGATCTACGAGACAGAGGCCAGAGCCTACCTGCGGGATCCCTGGCTGGCGCGGGATCGCTACATCGAAGTGATTTTGGATCGGGAGCGCTGCGATGCCTTTTTGCAGGAGCACCAGAGCCACCGCCTCACTACCGAAGATCGGGTGCAAGTGCTGCGCCTGTTGGAGATGCAGCGCTACAGCCAGTTGATGTTCACCAGTTGTGGCTGGTTTTTCGAGGAGCTATCCCGTCCTGAAGGGGTGCAGATCCTGCGTTACGCGGCACGGGCTATCCAGTTGGCGGCAGCAGTGGCAGATGTAAGTCTGGAAGAGGAGTTTTTGCAGCGCCTGAGCAAGGCCCCCAGCAACCTTGACCTCTACAGAGATGGCAAGGGGGTCTACTGCGCCTTGGTGCGCCCCAGCTTGATCAGCCCACAGCGGTTGGTGGCCCGCCACGCCATGTTTTCCCTGTTCGATGGGATCCCCCGTTCCCAAGGATATGTGCTGGATCAAGTGGATCAAGAGCGCTTGAGGATAGGGGGATCGACGCTGGTCATTGGGCAGGTGAAGCTTACCTTTCCCACCACCCGCGAAGAGCACGATCTAATCTACGCCATGCTCCACCTTGGTGGCTGGGACTTCCAATGCGGCGTCAAGCCGTTTGCCGGGCGGCGCATCTACGAGCAGATAAAAGCGCGGCTGCTGGCCGGATCCCACAGTCGAATACAGATGATCCTGACCCTGCAAGACCTGTTTGGGCCGGAAACCTTCGACCTCAACGCCCTGAACGACGAAGACCGGCAGCAGATGATGCGCTGGCTCACCCAAGATACCCTAGACCGCCTGGCTCAGCTCTATCGCCAAACCTACCTGGACAATTACGGGGTCTTGATGGCCTTTCGGGCCGATGGCCTGCCGATCCCGGAAGAGTTGTTGGCTGCCGCTCAGATCACCCTCAACCAACGCCTGCTGACCAGTTTGCGGGCAATGGAAATGGAGGAGGGCAAGCGGGATCACCTGCTGGAATTGCGGGCCATTGTGCGTGAGGCCGAGCAGTTGGGATGCCAGTTGCGGCGGGAAGAGGCAGCCCGCGTTTTGGATCGGCTCCTGCAGCGGGGGATGTGGCACCTTGCCCGTGCTTTTGAGCCGGAGACCTTCAGCGAACAGCTCTACAACTTGGAAGAATGGCTGCAATTGGCTGCAGACCTACACCTGCCCATCAACCTGGATCGCCTGCAAGAGCTCTACCTGACAGCGCTAGAGCGTCAAGTTGGCCCCCGTTGCCCGGCTTGGCCCCAAGAAGATTGCCGAGGCATTTCTGCCGAAAATCTACACCGCCTCTTACAGATTGGGCAGCGGATTCGGGTTAACGTCAACGCCTGGCTGCGTCACTTACAACCCCAAGATTACGGTCACTTCGATTCAAAATAGGACATTGCACCTACACCCAAAACGCTGGTCGTGTCGTCGCGTCCTCGCGTCCTCGCGTCAGCGTTGCGGAGCAATAGCGTTGCGGTTCCCGTCAGGGTGCCGTAGGCATAGCAATAGCGTTGCAGATCAATGCAGATCAATAATGCACAGGTAATGCACAGGTTCGTTGGGCTTTTCAAGGACTCCGTCCCACTGGCGCGGTCGCGGCAGCGTTGCGTAGCAACACAGTAGCCCAGGCGTCTCACCCTGACCCGAAAGACTACCAGTTGACAGCTAAGTGAACTTCAAATCCATCGGGATGACAGGATTCGAACCTGCGACCCCTTCGTCCCGAACGAAGTGCGCTACCAAGCTGCGCTACATCCCGATTGGCAGGCCTCTTCAACCGCCCGCCGAAGCTCAACAAGTATAGCACGCCGGCTACGGGCAAGGATGACAAGGGATCCCCGGGAGAGAAGGGGATCCAATCTGCGCTAAGCTGCAAAAATCCCCCTCTTGTCCATCCAAGCATGAATCAGTCTAAGGGTTTCCGCAAATCCAAGTCTGAGAAAAAACCGGCCAGCTCCAACACTGCCAAGCGCAAGGAAGCCGCCAAACGGTACGACGAGCTGAAAGCCAAGGGGATGCCGGAGTTCAACATCTTTGCCCGGCGTCGCCAGCCCGCGCCTGGCCAGCCCAATCCTTGGCTGCCGGTGGGATCCCTAGCAGTGGGGCGTTCCAGCGCCATTCACCAGGCCATTTTCCAAAACGAGGAAGAACTCAAAAAGGCAGCCGTCAGGCTGTTTCCCCGTCTCAGCAAAGTGAAAGATGACCTGGAGTTTGGGTTTCGCCTCAAGGACAAGGACTTCCAAGACGAGCCGATTCAGGTGGCGATCCGCCCCCAGCCTTCCCCCCTTCAAGTTTGGATGGCCAAAATCCGCAGTTGGTTGGGCCTCTCCGGCAAAGGAACCTCTAAAAATAAAAAAGGCTAGACCGCTGCAAAGGCTCTGGGCAGCCAGTCCAAAATCAGGGGGTTAACCACCTCTGGGCGCTCATCGTGGGGGCAATGGCCTGTATTGGGAATGGGGAGAAACTGGTAGTCGATCCCTTGCACGTGGTTTTGAAAGCCGCGGCCCCGTTGAATGGGCGTCCAGGGATCCCCTTCTCCCCAGAGCACCAACAGCGGACAGCGCACCTGAGGCAATAAGGCTTCGGGAGTCGGGCCAGGGGGAGCGGTGAGAATGGAGGCAAACACCTGCTGAGCGCCCACATCACAGGAAGGGGCATAGAGGATCTCCACCAGCTCATCCGTAATGGCGGCGGGGTTGCGGTACACCTGCTTCAGAGTTGCGCGGATACGCTGCCGCTGCCGCACCTGATTAAATAAAAACGGCCCCGTCACCGGAGAGGCCACCAGAGCGGTGAAAACACCCATGAAAAGGCGAAACATCGGGTTGAGCTCATGGGAGCGATGGTTCAATCCCCCAGCGCAATTGAGCAGCACCGCCCCTGCCGTTAATTGAGGATGGCGGGCGGCCATGAGCAAGCTGAGCAAGGCACCGATGGAATTGCCGATAAATACCGCAGGCTGCTGTATGTGCTGCTGCCAAAAATCTACCAGCAACTCCACCCAAAGATCCAGGGTGTAGGGGAGAGCAGGCTTGGCCGAGCCGCCAAACCCTAGCAAATCCAGGGCATAGACGCGGTATCCTGCTGCAGCCAGCACGGGGATGTTGTGCCGCCAATGGCCAATGGACGCCCCGAATCCATGCACCAGAACCAGCGGGGATCCGGATCCCTGCACCACATAGCGAATGGCATGCCCGCGCCAGCTCCAGACTTGGGGAGCAAAAGGAGCAATGGCCTCAGCCGCAGAACCCGCAGGAGAAGCAGTCAGCACAGCCCAAAGACACCCCCAATTGAAGGTGTAGGTAGAAACTCAGAGCTATTCCTGTTCATCATAACTTCGGAATGCCTTTGTCTCCCGTCTCTACCGCCCTGGCCGCTGCTGCAGTTGTGGGTTCAGGTTCTGCCGAGATCGGATTGGGCCCGTCAACATTCGACACAGGCATGCTGAACTTCTTGGGATCCCCGCCCCTGGCTAGATGGCACAGACCCCAGGGATCAGCTTTTGGCCTCATTGGGTAGCTCGGCTGGGTTGAGCAGAAAGAGCGCTGAGAAGGCGCGACCCATCCGGGAGGCCAGAGCCGGAAGCGGGTTGGACAGGCTAAAGTGAAGGGACTGTTAAGATTCTTTAGTATTCTGCTATTGCCGAGGCAAAGCCACGCCAAACGTAACGCCACGCTACACCGCAACTCTCCATGATCCATCCTCTGCTGCAACGGCTACACCAATCCACCCTGACCCCCCTGCGGGATATCCACTGGACGCCGGAACTGTTCGGGATCCTCTTAGTGTACTTTGTGCAGGGGGCAGTGGGGCTGGCACGACTGGCCACCAGTTTTTACCTGAAGGATAGCTTGGGTCTCAGCCCGTCGCAGGTGGCGGCGTTGATGGGCGTTGCCATGAGCCCCTGGATCCTCAAACCCCTCTACGGCTTGCTGTCGGATACTGTACCAGTGGCGGGCTATCGGCGTCGTCCCTACCTCTTGTTGTCAGGGCTTCTGGGGTGTGGGGCTTGGCTGGGAATGGCCCTGTGGGCGCCGACGGCTGGGCTGGCCACCCTGTGGATGGTTTTGGGATCCCTGGCGGTGGCGGTGGGGGATGTGATCGTGGATTCGCTGGTGGTGGAGCGGGTACACGGCAGTGACTGGGCGGGGACGGGCACGCTGCAATCTTTAACTTGGGGAGCAACGGCCTTGGGATCCCTGCTCACCGCCTATTTGGGAGGAGCGCTCTTGGCCCATTATCCGCCGCAGGTGGTGTTTGGACTGACGGCCTTTTTGCCGTTGTTCATCGCTCTGGCAGCTTGGGTTATTGCCGATCAACCGGTGGTGGTGTCCCGGGGCTGGGATCCGTTGCAACAACAGGTGGGGCAGGTGTGGCGAGCGCTGCGGCAACCCAGCATTTTGCTGCCGGTGCTGTTTGTGTTCGTTTGGCAGGCCACTCCCAGCGCCGATGCAGCTCTGTTTTACTTTGTCACCAACGATCTCGGCTTCGGGCCGGAATTTTTGGGTCAGGTGCGCTTGGTAACCAGCATTGCCAGCTTGCTGGGGGTAGGGATTTTCCAAGTGTATCTGCGGCGGATCCCACTGCGGCCCCTGTTCGGCTGGATGACGGTGATCTCGGCAGGGTTGGGCCTGACCAGCCTTATCTTGGTCTATCACCTCAACCGGGATTGGGGCATCGACGATCATTGGTTTAGCTTGGGGGACAGCCTGGTGCTGACGGTGGCAGGACAGATTGCCTTTATGCCGGTGCTGGTCTTGGCCGCCCGCCTCTGCCCACCTGGGATTGAGGCCACCCTCTTTGCCCTGCTGATGTCGGCCTTTAATTTGGCGGGGTTTCTCTCCCAAGAGCTGGGATCCCTGCTGATGCATGGGCTGGGGGTAACGGAGACCGATTTCAGCCGACTGGGGCTGCTGCTGATCCTGACCAACCTTTCTACCCTCTTGCCCCTGCCGTTTTTGGGCTGGCTGCCGAGCATGACCCTTGGCGAAGCCGATCCAGAGGCGGAAGCCCATGCCTCTCTGGAATCCTTTTTGCGGGATGTGCGTGCAGAGGAGGCAGAGACAGCCTTAGCGATGGAGGGAATTTCTCTGGCCGAGACTGACCCGACCCTCAGGAATTGAGTGGCATCTTCCTCTACTTGCGGACGGGGATCCCCAATTGCTCCGCAACCAGCACAGCCGGTTGCACAAGGGATCCAGAGAGCTGGTCACTGGGGCAACCTACGAAAGCGATCCCAGCGCCCAAACCAACCGCTGCCCAGCACTGAAGAGCACCAGAATTGCCATCAGCCCAAACAAGCTCACCATGTACTCGGGGAAAAGGAAAAACAAGCTGTAGAGAAAGATGGTTTCGCTGCCCTCGATAAGCCCCGACGGCATGCTTAAGCTGGTCAGTTCATCCAGGGATCCTGCCCCAACAGCGCCATCTGTCCCTATAGCCCCGCAACGCTGTCGTGAACGCCGTTTTTCCAATAGTCCTGCCAAATACATCCAGGAGCAAAGGTTGATGTAAAAGCTGGCCAGCATCAGGGCCAAAGAAGCATAGCCCAGCAGGGATCCCTGATGAAAGGCCAGTCCCAGGGGAACGACCGCATAGACCACCACATCCAGCAGCATATCCAGGTAACCCCCCAGATCGCTTTGCCGCCCCTGCAGACGAGCCAACGTACCGTCCAGCCCATCCATAAATCGGTTCAGCAGCCACAGGCCCAAGCCCCATCCGTAGGCCCCATAAGCCGCCGCCACGCCAGAGGCTAGGCCCATAGCAAACCCCGACAAGGTAACCGTCAGGGGATGCACCTGTTGGAGGGGGGGTTGCAGCACCGGAGCCAACAGCCGCTCCTTCCACTGCCTAAGCACCTTATCCAGCAAGAAACACTCCTTATTGCCTGGCAACGCTGTTGCGAATGAGCACCACCGATTGGGATCCCAGAGGCCGAAAGCCCAAAACCTCTGGATCTAATCTCCGAATCATAATCCCAGATGATAAGAATGCCATCTTGCTCCGCAATGGCGTTGCAAATAAACGGAGGTTAGAGCATTATGGCCGTTTCGATTCAAACTAGAACCCTAAACCACACTCAAAACGGTGGTCGCGTCTTCGCGTCCTCGCGTCCTCGCGTCAGCGTTGCGGTTCCCGTCAGGGTGCCGTAGGC
>DVDX01000062.1 GCA_015295985.1 Synechococcus sp. M44_DOE_062
GCGGTTTGGAGCTAGACCGCGACTTGAATGCAGCGCTGAACCTGGTGCGGTGGTACAGAACTACCCACAGCTCGTGGGGAAGTGACGCCTGTGGAGATTCCTCTGGCGGGGTGGTAGGCTTGCAGCCTACTTCTAGCTACGGGTCGCTGAAGCAGGAAGAAAGCGGCAATGCTGAACAAAAGTCTGTTTTGTTGGGACTCCGTCTCGCCGACGCGAACAGTGTTGTATAGGTCTTTCGGAGCGGCAACTGAGAGTACTGGCGGAGGGTGGCCCCCTTCCACCCGTTGGCGCACTTGAATCGGGGAACAAGGATTGGCCTTCCTCTGAGTTGGGTGATTGTGAGGGGCACCCCTGAGCGGATAAATCCCACCTCAAGCTTCCGGGAGAAAGTGGGCAATACTGGCAGTTGAGGGGTTTACGGTAGGTCGGCTTTGATTTGGCTGGTTGGCCTCAGCTTGTTTGGCAGCGCTTTTTGCCTCTTTTGGGGACAGTTGTTGGTGGGCAAGTTGCTGCTGCCGCTGTGGGGGGGATCCCCCCTGGTGTGGAATACCTGCCTGGCCTTTTTTCAGGCCACCCTGCTGTTGGGCTACCTGTGGGCAGACCGGCTGGGGCGCGGGCTCAATCCCAGGATGGGGGTGCTAATCCACGGGATCTTGCTGCTGGTTGGGCTGAGGCTTCTGCCCTTTCAATTGGGGATCCCTGGCCAACTGGAAGGATGGTGGCCCTCTCTCGCTCTGTTGGCAGACTTGACTTTGGGAGCGGGGGTGCCCCTGTTTCTTCTGTCGGCGACGACGCCGTTGCTGCAACGGGGGTTGGCGGCAGGAGGGGTCGCGGAGCAGCGGGAGGCTCAGGATCCCTATTTTCTCTATGTAGCCAGCAATGCCGGCAGCTTGGGTGGGCTGCTGGGGTACCCGCTGTTGTTGGAGCCCCGCCTGTCTTTGGCTGGGCAAACTCGCCTATGGACGGGATCCTACGCGCTGGTGGCAGCTCTGGTGCTGCTGAGCGGGGTGGGTCTGCTGCTCAGTCGCAACAGCGTTGCGGAGCAACAAGAACGTGGGGCAGATTCCCAGGGATCCGGCGCTGATCTGGGGGATTTGACTGTTTCCTGGCGGGAGCGTTGGCGCTGGGCGGGGCTGGCTTTTTTGCCGGCGGGCCTGTTGGTGGCGGTTACCACTCTGTTGACCACCGACGTGGCGGCGGTGCCTCTGTTGTGGGCCATCCCCCTGGGGATCTATCTGCTGACATTCATGCTGGCTTTTGGGGGGATCCACCCCAATGAGTGGATTTTGGGAACAACAGCTCTTCTGGCCTGCGGGGCGGTGGGGACACAGGTCTTAGGCTGGGTAAGGCCCGGTTTTTTGCTTTTGCCGCTGCATCTGACCACCTTTGGGCTGGTGAGCTGGGGCTGCCACAGCCAGTTGGCTTGCCGTCGCCCGCCGGTGGAGCAATTGACGCAGTTTTACCTGTGGCTGGCTTTGGGGGGGAGCTTGGGGGGAATGTTCTCTGCCCTCTTGGCACCGCAGGTGTTTGAGACGGTGCTGGAATATCCCCTGTTGCTGGGGATGTCGCTGGCCGTGTTGGGGGCTCAGGGGGGGCGGGTGGGCCTGTGGCTGGGGCTGGGGCTGCTCCTGCCCTTGCTGCTGTTGCATTTTCAACCCCAGGCGTTGCTGCAGGTGGGCGCTGGGGTGGGTTTGGCGTTGGGCTGGGCGGTGCTGGCGCTGTTTGCGTCAGGGGAAAGCCCTTCGCAGAAGCGGAGCAGAGCCCCTGACTGGCAGGGCAAGGTCGGTTGGGTGGGAGCAATGGCAGGGTTGGTTGTGCTGCTGGGGCAACCCTGGCTGCAGCCGGGACTGCAGGTGATCCACAGCGAGCGCAGCGCCTTCGGCCTCAACCGGATCGTGGAATACCGGACTGTTCGCGTTAGCGGGACGGAGTCCTCGCAGGGATCCTTCCGCAGCCTTCTGCACGGCACCACCCTACACGGCAGCCAAAACTTGGATCCGGAAAAAGCGCTGGAGCCGCTGACCTATTTTTCTCGGTCTGGGCCGGTTGGGCAGGTGTTTGCGGCGTTGAGAGCCCAGGCTGTGGATCCCACGCCTGCTATCGCTGTGTTGGGGCTGGGGATTGGCACGTTGGCCGCTTATGCTGAGCCTGGGGATGAGTGGACGTTTTTCGAGCTGGATCCCACCGTGGCCGATTGGGCGAGCCGCTATTTCTCCTATCTCCAGTGGGCCCAGGCGCGGGCGCAGGTGCAGGTCATCCTCGGCGATGCCCGGCTCAGCCTCAAGGGGATCCCAGAGGGCAGCTACGACCTGATGGTGATGGATGCCTTCAGCTCCGACGCGGTGCCGGTGCATTTGCTCACGCAAGAGGCTTTGGCCCTCTACCTAAGCAAGCTCAAGCCCCACGGCTGGCTGCTGTTCAACATCACCAACCGCCACCTCGACTTGGCCCCGGTGTTGGCTGGTCTGGCCGGATCTCTGCAGCTTCACGCTTGGCACCAAGACCACCGGGATCTCTCCCCTGAGCAACGACAGGCGGGGCTGGCCCCTTCCCACTGGGTGCTGTTATCCCTGGGCGACGCTGAGGCTACGCCCGCTGAGCAAACGGCGACCCTGTCAGCAGAGCAGAGCCCTTTGGCCAAAAATCCTGAAGCCACCCAGGAACCGGATCCCTGGCAGCCCCTCTTGCCCCAACCCGGGGATCCCCTCTGGCGGGATGATTTTTCCAACCTGCTGCAGGTGATCCGTTGGCCGCGGATCCCTTTGCTAAGGGGTATCCAGATCCCCAGTTCTGGATAGGAATCCGACTGTTATCGCTAGGTCAGCATTGCGGAGCAGAAAAGTTAAAGGAATCTTTACAACCCGGAGTCGGTATGAGTTATGATTGTTTGCAACGTAACTAATGTCTGCTCAGGAACCCGGCTCATGTCTCCCCTGCAAGCCCTTACTGTCAACCCTCAAACCACCATGGCTGAAGCCCCTGCAGCTCGTTTCGTGGCAATCGGAGGCAGCCTGCGGCCCAATTCCTTGACGTACCAGGCGCTGGAGGTGGCGCGGCGCGAGTTTGAGAAGTTGGGGATCCCGTTGCACATCCTCGATTTGCGGCAGATGAAGTTGCCCTTTGTGGATGGCTCGGAATCCTACGCGGATTATCCCGATGTGGCGGTCTTACGAGCAACCATGAAGCGGGCGGATGGGATCATCCTAGCCAGCCCGGAGTACCACGGCGGCATCAGCGGCAGCCTGAAAAATGCACTGGATCTGTTGAGTTTTGAGCAACTGGAGGGTAAGGTCTTTGGGTTGATCAGCGTTTTGGGTGGCGAGAGCAACAGCAATACCTTGAACCAGATGCGCTTGATTGTGCGTTGGGTGCATGGCTGGGTGATCCCAGAGCAAATTGCCATTGGTCGGGCTTGGAACGCTTTTGACGAGCAAGGCAACCTCAAAGACGAGAAGCTACAACAGCGCTTTCAACACTTTGTCCAGAGCTTGGTGACCCACACTCACAAGCTGCGGGGGATCCCAGTTGTGCAGCCTTCCTAGATTAACTGCCCGCAGGCTTTGGCTACTTTGACACTCCCGCCGACTGAAGTCGGGGGATTCTAAGGCCTACGGCCCGCTGCCG
>DVDX01000089.1 GCA_015295985.1 Synechococcus sp. M44_DOE_062
ATTATAGTGCTACGCACCGCTAAAGCGACAGTGCTACGCACCGCTAAAGCGACAGCGCTACGCGCCGCTGACGCGACAGAACAGGAGATGTCCGCCTTTCATCCCGACCCTGTGTTGCTACTGTTGCTACGCAACGCTACGCGGCCCTTACGTGACCGTCCTACAGACAGAGGGCGGGGCTTCAAGGACTCCGTCCCGCTAGCGCGAACGGCGGTCTAGCTAAGCAGCGTATCATTAGCTGGCGCTTGTGGGGGATCCGCCATTTGCCCTCGGCTCACTTCGGCCCAAGCTTTTTCTATGCCCGCTGCTATTCCCCAACTGAAGGGCCTGCACATCGAGGCGAGCAAGTCCCACAGCGGCCTATCGCGACAGCGTTGCGGTTCCTCTGCCCACAGCAACAACGTGACTTTCCTTCGGGGGACTCAAGCATCGGGAGGAAGTTCCAAGGCCAGCGGCCCCAGCAAGCCCTTGCGATAGTCGTTGAGAATTTGCCGGGCCGCCCGTTCGGGATCCCCTTGATATCGCCGCTCGGCCAACTCTTGCACTGCGGCACCACCGGGAGGGATCGGATCCGACCAACCGTAGCGCCTTTGCAGGAGAGATCGGGCTTGGGGCTGCACCCTCAGCACGTGATCCAAAAAGTAGGCCGCCACCCGTTCGGGATCGTAGGCCGCTTCGCCAATGTCATCGCAGATGGCCAATAGAGAGGCCGCCTGTTGATCCGGCAGCGAGGGCGGTAGGATGCCCGGCGAGTCCAACAGATCCAACTCTCCCCCCAGCCGCACCCACCGCAGTTGCCGCGTCACTCCAGGACGTGCTGCGCTCTCGGCTGCCCGCCGCCCCAAAAGCCGATTCAGCAGAGCAGATTTGCCCACATTGGGAAAGCCCACCACCACCGCCCGAACGGCCCGCGGTCGCATGCCCCGCTGCTGACGCCGCGTATTGACCGATTGCCCCAAGTGCAAGACCGCCTGCTTGAGGCGATTCACCCCTTCTCCTGAGCGGCCATTGGTGGGATAGACAGGGATCCCTTGCCGTAAAAAATACTCCTGCCAAGCTTTCAGATCCCCGACCTCAATGCAGTCCACCCTGTTCAGAGCCAGGAGGCAAGGTTTTTCCCCCAGCCACCGGCCCAGCTCAGGATGACGGCTGGCCAACGGGATCCGTGCATCCAACACCTCGATGACCGCATCCACCCGCTGCAACTCTTCCCGCAACTGGCCGATCGCCTTGGCAATATGACCCGGATACCACTGGATGGCCGGAGAACCCATGCCGCCAGAACCCCAGAAGTGGACAGCAGAAATCAGCAGTGGGATCCAATCTAGCCCGATTCCCCAAAAGAGGCTCGACCTGCCCGCCGAGGTAGCCAATAGTACAAGTGGACGCGGCTGGGATCTTTATTTCATGGACAAGCTAATGTTAAGGCGTGTAACAGAGGGAGACTATGGTCAAGCGCGTGCGGTTGGATCCCATTGCCCAAGTGTCTGAAATCGCCACCAACAGCAATTTGCTCTCGGTGCTGTTGCAGGAAGAGCTGAATGTGTTGAAAGAGTGCGGCGGGCGCGGCCTCTGTGCCACCTGTCATGTGTACGTTAAGGAGGGGATGGAGTCTCTGTCCCCGGTGAGCAAGCGGGAACAGCGCACCCTAGAGGTGATCACCACCTGCAAGCCCAATTCCCGCCTGGCCTGCCAAGCGCGTGTGCTGGGGGAGGGGGTGGTGGTGGAATTGCCTGCCGGGATGTACATCAACGCCTTTCAGGATATTGAGGTACTGATCGGGCGGCGGGCGGAGCAGCCGCTTTTGCACCCTATAACCGGCGCGGTTTTGGTGCAGGAGGGCAAGCTGATCACCCGCTCGGTGCTGGAATCGGTGAAAGGGCTGGATCTGGATATCCAAGAAGCGTTGGCTCGGAGCAGCCAGGAGTTTTGAAATTGTGACCGCGACAGCGGGACGGAGTCCTTTCCCGTCTTTCAAGCCACCTTGGGCCACTTGGCCACCCCATCTATACAAAGCATTCTTGGGCACTTCATTATGACAAGGCATTTTCCTGATGATGAGATGAGCTGATGATGAGATGAATACTCCTATGCCCCCTGTGTTTCTTGGGATCGATCTGGGCACTTCTGGGATGCGGGTAGTGGCCCTCTCAGAACAAGGGGAGGTGGTGGCCAAAAGCGAGCGCCGGTGGGATTCCCCGGAGACCAATCCAGGCCGCTGGTTGCGAACCCTGAAAGCCCTTTTAGGACACCTAACCGCGCAACTGGGGGAACAGTATTCCATTGCCGCCCTGAGTGCGTGCAGCACTTCTGGCACTATTCTGCCGGTGGATGGCCGGGGCATGCCGTTGGAACAGGCATGGCTGTATTCTGACCCGCGGGGCCAGGCCCAGGCCAAGCAATTGGGGATCCCTGCCAGTTGGGGCCTCAGCCGTTGGCTGTGGTGGGCGGAAGCCCATCCTGATCAGTATCGAGACAGCTACCTAGCCCATCCGGCGGACTTTTTGCTGAGCCAACTGGGGGGGCGCAGGCAGGTGACCGATCACACCCACGCCCTCAAAAGTGGCTTCGACCTGGAGACCTACACCTGGCCTCAGGAGTGGTTGGCGCGGCAGGGCCTCGATCCCAAGCGTTTCCCTGAGGTGGTGCCGCCGGGAACAGTTTTGGGAACGGTGCGAGCCGACTGGGGATTGGGGCCGGAAGTGCTGATCGCGGCAGGGATCACGGATGGCTGTGCCGGGCAATTGGCAGCAGGGGCCACCCGCTTAGGTCAGGTTTCCACCAGCTTGGGAACAACCCTTATTTTCAAGGCCAACAGTCCGGATCCCATCCAAACCCCAAGCATCTATTCCCATTTACACCCGGACAGTGCTCCGTACCGCTATCGCGAACGAACAGTTTGGTGGCCGGGAGCAGCTTCCTTTTGTGGGGGCGGAGTTTTACCCCATTACTTCCCCAACGGCAACCTACAAATGCTGGATCAGCAAGCCCAGGCTCATCTGCCCACCGGGCTGGTCAGCTATCCCCTTTGTCAGCCGGGAGAGCGTTTTCCCATTGTCGATCCCCGGTTTGCTGGGTTCTTACCGGAGGCAGAAGAGGGATCCCCCCGTTTTTACGCTGCTTTGTTGGAGGGGGTGGCCATGGTCGAGCGGCTGGGGCTGGAAACGTTAGCCGCTCAAGGGATCCCGATGCTAGAGCAGAGTCCGATTTTTACCACCGGCGGGGGCAGCAAAAGTCCTCTCTGGTTGCGCCTACGCGCCAGCATCCTCGCTCGTCCCTTGGCTGTGGTGAAACACCCGGAGCCGGCTGTAGGAGCAGCCATCTTGGCCGCTTCTGCCTATTGGTGCTGCTCTGTCCAACAGGCTGCCGATCGATTGGTGCAGGTGGAACGCTATGTTCAACCCCATCCAGAATGGGCACAGTCTTACGCAGAGATCTACCCAGCCTTTCACAGCCGCCTGAGCAACCTGCTTTGACATGCTCCCTGCCCCACCAGCTTGCTTTCCTTTAGCGTTGACATACTCCCTGCCCTAAAGGGCAGGGATTCTTGTTCTTGGTTCCACGACAGCACTTACCGTATAGCGCTC
>DVDX01000082.1 GCA_015295985.1 Synechococcus sp. M44_DOE_062
AGGTTATCTACCTGCTCGGTCAAGCTATCCACCCGGTGAGATAAGCCATCGACGCGCCCCAGCACTTCCCTCTGCTGGTTCACCAAAACTTCTACAACACGCTCAATCCGGTCTAGCCAATCCTCTGTGGAGGTTGTCATCCAATTGATCTCGTAGGTTCCTAATTTTAAAGTAAACAAACGAACAAGGGATCTTTGTTAGTAAAGACTCTCCAGCCCATCAGGCTAACTTTTATGAGTCTCAGCCGCTTGATCCTGGATAATCCAGGTACGCAGGATTTGAATTTCGTCAGCGCTCAAGTGACCTAGGCGATCGATGCCGGTGCCGTTGCGACGAATATAGGCCAATTCTGGGGATCCACTGCGTCCGATAAAAGATCCGAGGGACTCTCCTTGGGGGTCACTCACAGGAACCCTTGGCGTAGGCTCAGCTCTTTCGCCGCCCTGCGACAACAAACTCAGGGCATCCACTCCCCCTCCATTCGAAGGGATCCCTGTAGCTCGCTGGATGACAGCATGACGAGCTAACCAACGCGGTTTGAGCAACTCGCTATTTTCCGATCCCGGCGTTACGTAACGCATCACTGCAGCATAACTATCCAAAGGGCTGCGCCGCATCCGACCAGCCTGCTGGTGACAACCTACACAACTGGCTTCTAGCAGGGGCTTAATATCCCGCTGGTAGCTGTACTGAGGTTCGGTGCGGAAAGTCAATTCTATAGGCTTTTGTAAATCCAGCTCTTTGGCTGCAGGCAAGAGCATTCTGTAATCGGTGCTGTAGCTGAGTAGCTGTAAAGGATGAAAGATCAGCTCGTTTCCCTGAATGTCAAAGGCCATCTCTACAGGGGGCTGGATCCCAAAGGCCAGGCCTGTTATTCCTGTCGGAAGCTGTCGATCAAAACGCAGATGGATATTTTGGTCAATTGGGATCCCTCTTTGGCCATTGGAAGGATTGCTGGAGACCAATGTAATTCCATTTGCAAAGGGAGTAGTAAACTCTGCCTGACTCTGCTGCACCGGTGTTCGCGGCTGCAAAAGAGCTAACGCATCAGGATAGAAAACGGTATGCTGCTCGAATTGAGCGGGGGAGGGGTTTTGCTGCCAAACGCTGCGAGGCATTCGCACGGTAAATAGAGGGGCTTGCCGATCCCCGGCTTGTCCCAGTACCTCCAAGGTAATCTGCTCCGGCTGCGGTTGCGCTTGGAATTGTTGCGCCAAAGCTTGCCAAACCAGAGGACGTGATTGCTCGACTAGCTGTGGATAGCTCTGACCCTGTACCGACAGAGAAAGATAATGGGTTCGCGACCACCCTGTGTCAATCAAAGCCAGCACCCAAGCCAGAACCAAGCTGAGCAGTAGGGATCCCAGTCTCACCCAAAATCGGCAAGAAAAGCTTGACCTTAGCATTTAAATCAAGATGTCTTTATAGGAAGGTAACTAGCTCAACAGGAAGAAAGCAGCTTGCAGCGATAAAGATTTTCCTTCAGTCCTCCAAAATTGTCGGCGTAATTAGGACTACAATTTCAGTTCTCTCATTTATCGTATTTTGCCTACGAAAAAGAGAACCCAGCAGAGGAATCTCAGAAAGCAGCGGAACCCTGTCAACGGATACTCGATCCTCCTCTCGTATCAAACCTCCCAAAAATAAGGTTTCTCTGTCTTTTAGTCTGGTTTGCAAAGTTCCAACAGAACGCTGGTTCAGCAAGGTAATTACCGTGCCGTCTGCCAAAGTGATTTGGCTTCCGATAGATGAAATCTGAGGAATGAGATTCAACGTAATGTAGCCGTTGTCATCAATCCTAACATTTTGAATAAGCAAGTTGACTCCCGCGTTTCCCTTCTCGAAAATAACTACTGACTGGCCTGTTGCAGGATCCGTTTGTATTCTCCTATTGGTAATGACTTCCTGACCAACCACAACAGCCGCACCACTGTTATTGGCAACGACTACTTTTGGATCGGCCAATATCTTAGCTGTCCCCGAAGCAATAGATGCATCTATACGAGCTGCAAGAGACTGCTGGAGCCGGTTTAAAGTATTAAATACAAGCGAGCCTCCAGTTGCTGGAGCCGGAACCGAACCAACATTAGGAACTGAGGATCCCTCGGGTTGGCTAAGAGGAGTTCCACCAAAGGCGGTGTTGTCTCCGGATCCCAGCGCAAAGTTTCCGGATGCACCACCTAATGCAACTCCTAAGTCAGAGTTGTCGTTAAGGTTAATCTCGATAAACCTGGCGCTAATCAAGACCTGTCGACTTCTGAGATCAATTTGGGCAAGATATGCTGCTATTACATCATGCTGGGTAGGTGTGGCAACAATAGTCAGTGAATTTGTCCTTGGATCTGCTTGAATGGCCGATTCTTGAGCCAAAGGAATATTTGATGCTTCCAAAATGGCTAGAATTCTGCTTCTAATTTCACTTGGAGTGACAGCTAGCTGCCTAGCCGTGATTTCAGTTGTTCCAGCTCCACCTGCAGCACCGGCAGCAGTTAAATCAAAATTTTGGACATCCTCTTCGATTCTCAGTTGATTGAGTCTGTACGTCTTGACAATCTGCTGACCAACTCCAGGGAGTGTAGTGCCAATGAAAACTGTTTGCCCCACGCGAGATGCTTGAAGCTCCTTCAAGCGCAAAATAAAGTTAAATGTTTCTTGTAGAGGTGAGTCAGCTACATCTAGGGAAATCGTCAGGTCTGGAGGCACATCATTGAGAACTACATTAAGCCCAGCTCGACGCACCAGTAGGCTTAAGACATCACCTACAGGAGCATCTCTTAAGGTTAAGGTGATCTTGGCGTTCGAACCCAAATCAACTGGGGGAGGAGCTGGAATAATACTGCCAACGGCAAGATCTCCAGCCGGGGGAGCCACTGCTCGACCTTGAAACGGAGAAACATCAGGATCGACAGCCCCTGGCGGCAGTTGGGGTTGGTTAAGCTGGCCCACGGAAGGCACTTGAGAAATCACGGGTGCAGTGGGAACAGCAGGTGTAGGAGGAGCCGCTTGAGCGGTCTGCGGAGGGGCAGGGTTTTGAGCGACCGGTTGGGGGGCAGGGGCAGAAGCTGTAGACTGAGGAGCAGGAGCCGCGGGCTGAGGTCGGGTTGGGGATATCGGTTGACTGGGCACTGCAGCCACTGGAGCCGGTGGGGCAGGGGGTAGGCCCTCAAAATCGAAGACCAACTGCGTCGGGCTGCGCCGAGCCAGCAAGCCTTGGGGAGCTGCTGCAATGCCGGCTATTTCTATCCGCACGCTGTCGTTGCTCAACTGCCGGGCCTCGATAAAGCGCACCCCCGGCAAGGGAGACTCTTGGCGATAGCGGCCTTGGCTCCCACTCAGTTGAGCATTGGTGATGTCCCCAATCCAAGATTGTCCCTGCTGGGTAAAGAACACCTGTGGACGGGTGCCCCCTTCCGTGTTGATCTCCAACTGCATGCGGTTGCCGTTGGGCACCAAGCGGATATCTGTGATGCGGCTGAGGCGTTGCGGGTTTGCGGAGGTCAACTGTTGAGCGGCTGCCTCCTTGACCCAGCTTTCCAAGGCCAATGGAGGCAAAGACAGGATCAAGCTCAATGCACACCCCCATGCAACTCGACGGTTCATCATCCTCACACCTCACTCCTTCACCCAACCGTGTTCCTGCTTAACCTCACCACGGGTACCTTTGGCCTCGTTCACCCCGTGCTTCCCTAATCAAAGCCGAAATCTCGGACTTTGCCACTATCTATAGCCGTTTCGGGAGAAATTTTTCCCAGATCTTCGATTCGGCAACACTACCTGTGCTGCATCGGTGGTTATCCCCGTCTGCTGAAAACCAGAAGGGGATCCCGCACTGGCAGGATCTCCCCCTGAGTCGAAGCATAGCTAGGCTATTGGGTAGGTGCTGCCTGTCCTCCTTCAGGAGCTGCTTGTCCTTCGGGTGCGGAGGGAGCGCCCAACGGAACGTCCTTGTTGTAGATGTAGGCAATCAAATCAAAAGCAGCGTCCAGCTCCCCTGTGTCTTGAACAGGATTTAAGCTGATGTTGCTCACCCGGAACAGCGTGCGCAGACGCTCTATATCTCCCATCACATTGATCAGCTCTGTGTAGGGACCACGCAGAGCAACACGGGTGGTTTGCACTTGGATGGCGGGAGCGATGATCCCAGGCACTTCGGGATTGGCCGAAGAGGCTGGAGTCAAAGGAGAAGGGCTAAAGCTGCGCAACTCGCTGTTGGGCTGTCCTCGCACCAGCCGGCTGAGATCCAGCAGTTGCGTGTCGGCATTCTCGGGGGTAGAGAGCAGGGCACTGATCTGTTCCCGCTCCACGCGAGCTCTCTCAATCTGGTTGGGCACATCCTGCAAACTGGCAATCTGACCCTGCACCTGCTGCAACTGGTCCTTTCTCTGGGTTACGTCTTGTTCCAAAGCCTGCACTTCTTCGATCAGAGGGCGGAGTTGGGTGAAGGCCAAAAACCCTGCTGTGCCTAGCCCTATGATCCCGATTAAAAGACCAATCCGAACGGGGGTCAGCTCCACGCCCAGGAATACCGGCGGCCCTGCCGGGGGAGCCACCAGTTGTTCGTCAGGAAAACCCTCAAGCGACCCAGTCATCAGTTCGCCTCCACTCGACGCAAAATGCGGATCTTCTCAACCAAGCCTATCGCTCCCCGCTGCTCCAGCTCGCGGGTAAATTCCGGGTCGGGATCTCCCAGGGTACGAATGGTTACGGTTATGCCGTAGGTAACGCTGGGCTCGGTTACATCTGTGCCGTCCACCCGGGAGCTGCTGTTCAGGACGGCGCTGGTCACAAAGTTGGAATCCAACAGGGTGAGCAAAAAGTCGTTCACCAGAGGAAAGTCCAGCGCTCCTCCTTGGATGTTGACAGTATCTCCGGAAGCGCTGATGTTGGTTATCCACACCCCCTGGCCGGGGATCTTGCGCCGCAGCTCTTCCAAGATGGCCGACCAAGGCTGGACGGATCCCAGAAAAGAGCGGAACCCTTCCGTTTGGGCGCGGATGGTTTGTAGCTCTTGACTAGCATTCTGCAGTCGGGACAACTCGGCATTGGCTGTGCCAAGCTCGGTGTCGAGGCGATCCCGCTCCGCCCTTAGGGTTTCTCTTTGGCGGGAAAAGTCACCTTGGAAATACCAAAAAGCTCCCATCGCCACCACAGTAACGGCAATTCCCAGGCCAATGGCCAGGATCCAATCCTGGGATCCCCCTGCGGCCCCAGCCGCGGCTACCGCCCCTCCTCCTGTTCGAGCTGTGGTGAGGACATCTGGCCTTTCTTTGAGGAAATTGATCTCCGGTGTGTACATCTCTTTAACCGCCTTGTGCGCTATTCCATCGGTTGGGTTATCTTGCGCTGCCCGCTGCTCCTACCTGGTGTCTTCCCGCAACGCCAACCCCAGGGCCACTCCCATCGCCGGGCGCTCCTCCAGGGGTAGCTCCATTGAATCTGGCACGATAATGTTGCCAAAGGGATCCGCCAACTCCACTGCCACGCTTAATGACTGAGATAAGAAGCCATCGATTTGGCCGATGCTCGCCCCAGATCCGGCCAGCAGTACTTTCACCACAGGTGAGCTGCTTTCTGTGCTCGTAAAGAAGTCGATGGAGCGCTTCAGTTCATCCGCCAAATCGGAGACAACGCGCGTCACTGCTGCTACGCCGGGATTGCTGGGCATCGGCTGTTCTCCTATGGCCAAAACATCGGTGGGGTTGAGCAAGGGTAGCCTCAGAGTTCGCAACAGGTCGCCGGTGCGGCTAACCGGCAAATTCAGGGATTGGGCCAGCACCTGCCGCATGTGGATGGTGCCGATGTTGACGGTGCGGGTAAAGTGTGGGATCCCGTTCACCAAAATGCTGATCTCGCTGCTGTCGTAGCCGATGGAGCTGAGCAACACGGCCTCTTGGGGGCCGTACTGGGTTAGTTGATCGCGGATGGTGCGAATGAGGGAGAAGCTGGCCAGCTCCACACAGCGCACCTGCAAGTTGGCCGCCTGCAGCACCTCTAGGTAGTTGTCCACCACCTCCTTGGGGATGGCCGCCAGCAAGACTTCGATGCGCTCAATGCCATCTTGGGAAAGATCGAGACCCAAGGGCTGGTAATCGACATCCGCCCGATCCCGCGGGTAGGGAATGTAGAGTTCGGCCTCCTGCTCTAAAACCACCCGGCGCAACTCATCGGCAGGCAAATCGGCAGGCAGGCGAATGAGACGAACGATGGCCTCCCTTACGGGCACTGCTGTGGCTGCCGGCAGGTTGGTGGGCACTTTGTTTTCATTGAGCAAATTCATCAAGACCAAACCAACCGTGCTTGGATCAAGGATGCGCCCTTCAATCATCGCCCCTTCCGGCATTTCTACACTGTGGTAGTGGGCCAGACGATAGGAACCATTGCCCTGCTTTTTTAGCTGGGCGACGGCAATGTATTCGGGGTTGATGTCCACCCCAAGCATGGTCCGGGTTTTGGAACCACCAAGAAAGCTAAACATGCCGGGAAACCCCGCCCTTTGCGCTACTGCTAGAGGCATACTACCCAATCTACGGGTGGGTTACCACCGATTTGCCCCATTGGCTGCGGGGAAATTCTTGTCTGCCAGGGATCCCGTTCAAGTCCTGCATGAATCAGGGTTTGCGCGTTTCAAAATCCATGCTGCAAGTGGTGGCCTCCCGATTAACGGATCTGTTGCCGAGCCCACTCACGGAACTGTCGCAGGGCCGGTATCTCCCCCAGGATCAAGCGTTTCTCCAGAAATTCCTGCAGGATTGAGGCAGGCAAGCCGGGAAAACTGAGGCTTTCTACAACAGGGCAGTAGGTGTCTCCTTGCCGTTGAAAGTATTGCAGAGTGCGGCCATTGTACTGCCAGATTTCCGGAACCCCCAGTTGGGCATAGATGGGGAAGCGCCGCTGGGAGGGGTTTGTGATGTCAATTTCGACCACCAAGTCCGGTGGGGGATCGGACGCCAAGTCGATTTCTTCTTTGTGGCGAACAAGAGGCTCGTTTTGGATGTAGTAGCAGGAGTCTGGCTCTGCGCCCACTTGCAGATCTGGGCGTCGCATTGTCCAGGATCCCAGTTGCCGCAAATTCAGGTTCCACTCTTCTGCAACGGCCACGATTAAACTCTCCAAGAATCGGTTGCTGCCCTCATGGGGAGCCAGGGGGGACATGATTTCTAAACGTTCTCTCCAGTAGTGGAAACGGGTGCTGCGGCTCTCCCCCACCTCTGCCAGCAACTGTTCGAAGGTTTTCCAGCCAATGGGATGGAGAATGACCCGTTCTTCGCCGAGCAGCAGCTTTGGGGATCCTTCCGAATCCGGTACGGCTTCGGTTGCAGGCGCTATTTCGGAAGTGGAATGGGTAACCATAACAGCCTTCTATGCAGCTAACTGCTCAAAACCCTTCTTCCTCGAGGGCCTGAACGTTTTGCACAATCCGGGAGAGCTCGTTTTTCTCATCCACATTGATGCGAGTCGGGGATCCGCTGATGATGCGCTCGTAGCCCCGGAAGGAATCGCGGATTTGGATGCCTGCGTTGGAGATGAGGTACTCGCGGATCCCTTTGTCGTGCCAGGATCCCCGCATCTTGAAGACATTGAGGGCGCGGGCCATCTCTCCGCGGATCTCCACGTATTGCAGCAGGATGATCGTGTCGGTGATGGTAGAAATATGGGATTCGGTGATGGAATGGGCTCCCATGAATTGGTCGGTGGTGTTGGTGAAAAAGCCGGTGATCTCCTCTTGCTTGGCCAGGCCGGTTACCCCAATTACAAACTGGCGGAAGGCATTTTGGCTCACCCCCCGTGCCAGCGCCGACAGGGAGTCAATGGCCATGCGGGAGGGCTTGAAGGCCATCATCTCGGTTTTGATCTTTTGCAGGTGGTCTTCCAGGCCAGCAGATTCTGGGTAGGCGCAGATGATCTTGAGGAGGCCCTGCCGCTCAAACTCTTCCAGATCAATGCCCCAGGAGGAGGCGTTGCGGGAAAGCTGCGCCCGCGACTCTTCGTAGGCAAAGAGAATGCAGCGTTCCCCATCCAGGCAGCCCCGCTCCAGGAATTTGCTCACCAGCGAGGTTTTGCCCGTGCCGGTGGCGCCGGTGGCCAAAATAATCGAGTCTTTGAAGAAGCCGCCGCCGCACATTTCGTCCAGCTTCTCGATGCCGGAGGAGACCCGCACGTTGGAGGAGCGCTGCGTCAGTTGCATGGCTCCCAGGGGGAAGATGTTGATCCCGTCGTTGGTGATGGTGAAGGGATATTCCCCCTTCATGTGGGTGGTGCCCCGCAGCTTCAAGATCTCGATGGTGCGCCGCCGTTTCTCTCCTTCCAGGATGTTGCGCAGGATCACCACATTGTCGGAGACGAATTCTTCCACGCCGTAGCGGGCGATGGGGCCGTACTCGTCGGTGCGCTCTGTGGTCATGACGGTGGTGACATTGGCCTGCTTGAGGCGGGCCGTCAGGCGGAACAGCTCCCGCCGCACCACACCGGCAGGGTCGTACTGCTGAAAGATGGCCGTCACCGAGTCGATGGAGACCCGCTTGGCTTTGTATTTACGAATGGCGTACTGGATGCGCTCGATGAGGGCAGACAAATCGAAGTTGCCGCTCACCTCATAGCCTTCCGGATCGGGGGAGGCGTCTAGGATAAACAGTTGGCCCCTGTCGATGAGAGCTTGCAGATCCCAGCCAAAGCTAGAGGCATTGCGAATGATATCGGCGGGGGTTTCCTCAAAGGTGACGAAGATCCCCGGCTCTTGATACTTCACAATGCCGTTGTAAAGGAACTGCGTGGCAAACAGGGTTTTGCCGGTACCGGAGGTGCCACTGACCAAGGTGGTGCGTCCCAGGGGTAGCCCGCCGTGGCTGATGTCCTCAAAGCCCTCGATGCCCGTCTGTTTTTTGGGGATCCCTCGCAGCTCTGAGAGACCCGCCTGGTGGTTGTCTGGGGTTGGTTCGGTGGAGTCCTCTGCGGCATTGTCCTGTGGCTTTTCTGGCTCAGAAGGCCCCAATGACTGGTTCATCCCACTCTCCTTGCTCCTACAGCCTGTCTCAAGCCTCTTCGTCCAATTCTTCGTAGAGCAGATCCAGGCCGATGAGCACTTTCTCGCGGTTGGATAGATCGCCAATAATCTTCCGCACCGGTGGCGGCAGGATTTTGGCCAAGGTCGGCGTTGCCAAGATCTTATCTTCCTCTGCCAGTTGCGGATTTTTCAAGACATCGATCACCTTCAGGCTGTACACGCCGCGGAACTCCTTTTCTAGGATGTCTTGCAAGGTGCTGAGGGCACGCAGAGAATTGGGGGTGTTGCCCGCCACGTAGAGCTTGAGAACATAGGCTTTGCGAGTGGACATAATCAGGGATCCCTTGGAGCAGGTTTGGGAATGGAGCGGCGGTACATTTCGCTCAGGTGGGCCATCACATCGATCAGGGTAAGGCGGTAATCCAGTAGGATCTCTTCACTGCGGCCTTCCAGTTTCAATTGTTTGGCAAAGTCTTCCATCAAGTTCATGTGCAGCTCCAGCAGTTGGGCAGCGCCGATATCGGCAAAAAAGGCCAAGGCCACCAGTTCATCGATGCGGGCATTGGCGGTTTCGGGAGACTGAAAGTATTCCAAGACAATGGTTTGGTACAGGCCGCGCAGCCGTTGCATCAAGGCTCGCTGCTCGTGGGGCGGGAGGCGACGGTAAAACAGCTCCGGGTCACGATGATAGTACACTCCGGCGTAGCCCAGCCGTTCTCGCAATTTCTCCGCCAGCCGTCGCTGTTGTTGGTTGCTGTAAGCCAGGTAGGGCTGATCGCTGGGGTGCACTGGGCCCTGCGGGAGGCCGCAGGTGGGAGACATCTGCAGAAACAAGGCGATGGCCCGATCCACCAGCAGCTCCAAGACGGAAGGGGATCCCGAAGCGGTACAGTCGGCCCGCACCTGCCCCTTCAGCTCCTGCGGTGAAATGGGACGAACGAGGGTGGCGTTGTGATAGAAAAACTGCTCCCGCTTGAGCAATGCCTTCACCAAAGATGAAGTAGCAGGGATCTGTCCTTCGGTCTCCGGTGTTTCCTCTGGCAGGTGGGATCCTTCCAGCACAATCGCCAGCACCGTCGGCAGCAGCAGCCCCCACGTGCAGAGCTGATTGCCCAGATCCCGCAACTCTTGCAGCCGACTGGGATCCACCAAGAGCACCAAGCAATCGACATGGCCATCTTGTTTTCTGAGGGCTTCTAGAAAGGCAGCTTGATCCCGAAAACACTCGACAACAAAGCGCCCAGGAGGTAGCAAGTCCTCGCAAGCTAGGGCTTCCCCTGCTGGCGGCTCCCAATCCAGCAACAGGCTGATGCGCAGTGGGTGGGTGTCAGGCAACAAGACAAAGGATGAAGATGTATTTCCCATCTTAAATCTGGCTGGGATCCGCGCTCACGGGCCAGAGGAGCGGGAGAAAAGCCTAAACTAGGGGTGAGTGAGTTGCTGCCGGGATCCCTATGGTGCCCCTGATCATCGATTGCGACCCTGGCCAAGACGATGCGGTGGCCCTGTTGTTGGCCATGGCGTCGCCAGAAAAGCTGCAGTTGCTGGGCATTACCACAGTGGCTGGCAATGTCTCTCTGGACAAAACCAGCCGCAACGCTCGACAGATCTGCGAATTGGCCGGTCAGCCACAGATGGAGGTGTATGCCGGCTGTCCCCGCCCTCTCTTGCGCCCTCTGGAAACTGCCGAGCAGGTGCATGGCAAAACCGGGATCGATGGAGCGGATCTGCCGGAGCCTCAGATGCCTTTGGGATCCCGGCATGCGGTAACCTATCTCATCGAGACACTGATGGCTGCCCCTGAGCCGATTACTTTGGCTTTGCTGGGCCCGATGACCAACTTAGCGGTGGCTCTGGTGCAGCAGCCCCGGATTGTGGAGCGCATCCGGCGGCTGGTGTTTATGGGGGGATCCGCCTTTGAGGGGAATGTGACCCCAGCAGCCGAGTTCAACATCCTCACCGATCCCCATGCTGCCCAGATTGTGCTCAGCGCCGGGATCTCAGAGGTGGTGATGCTGGGCTTGCACGTCACCCAACGCGTCATCAGCACACCGGAGCGGATTGAGCGGATTCGCGCCCTCAACACCCGGGTGGGGCAGACGGTGGCCAATATGCTCACCTTTTACGGTAAGGTCGACGTAGAACGCTACGGGCTACCGGGGGGGCCATTGCACGACCCTTGTGTGATTGCCTATCTGTTACAGCCGCAGTTGTTTGAACTCAAGCCCTGCTACGTCGAGGTGGAAACGGCCAGCTCCTTGAATCTGGGCCGGACGGTGGTGGATCGCTGGGGATCCAGTGGTCGCCCTGCCAATGTCCAGGTGGCTTTTGGGGTGGATGTCCAGGGGTTTTACCACCTGCTCACCGAGCGCTTGGGCCGTTACCGATAATTCTGATGCTCCCTACCCAGCAAGATGTTGATCTAGTTGACCTAGTTGATCTGCATGATCTGTTTCTGATCCCTGAGGCTAGATCTGAGGTGGAGAATCCCAGCGCCGTCCAAAGTGCCAGGCTGGAGTGGGTGAACCTGCCCACCGCCATCACCCTGCTGCGGTTGGGAGGGATCCCCTTTATTTTGCTAGGGCTGAGCCTACGCTCCCCCTGGGGAGAGAGATTGGCCCTCTGGGCTTTTTTGCTGGCGGCAGCAACCGATTGGCTGGATGGCCATTTGGCCCGCCGTTATGGGCTGGTAACCAATGTGGGCAAGGTTTTGGATCCCTTGGTGGATAAGCTGCTGGTGTTGGCCCCGTTGCTGGGTCTGTTGGAGCTGGGGCGGATCCCTGCTTGGGGAGTGTTTTTGCTGGTGGGGCGGGAGCTGGCCATCGCCGGCTGGCGGGTCAATCAAAGCCAAATCCGCGGCGCCAATCTCTGGGGCAAAGCCAAGACGGTAACCCAAATCCTGGCCATTGCTTTGCTGATTCTGGGGTGGCCGGGAGGGATCCCTTGTTTTTGGGTGGCGGTGGCTCTCACCCTAATCTCGGGCCTGACCTACTTGCACACCGATCATCCCAATCATGCAAAGTCACGCGGCAGGCCATAACCCTTGTCAGATCCCCCCGCCGCTCTCCGACAGAGGGGACACCCCACCTGAGCAGCGCATTCTCGGCTTGGATCCGGGCTTGGGAACCATGGGTTTTGGTTGCATTCTGGCGGGATCTGCGGGGTTGAAACCTGTGGATTATGGAGTAATCAGCACCCCTAGCCAACACTCAATGCCGGAGCGGCTGCAAACGCTGCACGAGGATTTGAGCCAGTTGCTGCGCCAACTGCGCCCGCACCAAGTGGGGCTGGAAAAACTCTTTTTCTACAAAATGGGCAACACCATTGCCATCGCCCAAGCCCGTGGCGTGATTCTGCTCACCTTGGCCCAGCATCATCTGTTGCCGGTGGAGTTTACACCCGCCCAAGTCAAGCAAAGTTTGACAGGCTACGGACGCGCCGACAAGCAGGCCGTACAAGCTGCCGTGGCCCGGGAACTCAACCTGCCCAGCTTGCCCCGCCCGGATGATGCCGCCGATGCCTTGGCCATTGCCATCACAGTCTGGCACCACCGCTTCTCTTGAGGGATCCCGTCCCTGTTAATCCCCCACATCAGCAGAGATAAAGATTGGCCAATAAAGATAGGCTAGACTCAATACAGCGAGAAGCACAAGCCCTATGCCTTCTTCCGTGGATGTTCGCGAGCTCCCCCTGTTTCCCTTGCCGGAGGTGGTGTTGTTTCCGGGCCGCCCTCTGCCGCTGCACATTTTCGAGTACCGCTACCGCATGATGATCAACACCATCCTGGAGACGGATCGCCGCTTTGGGGTGCTGATGTTCAATCCCCAGACGGGATCCCTGGTGCGGGTGGGCTGTTGTGCTGAGGTGTTGCAGGTGCAGCGATTGCCGGATGACCGCATGGACATTTTGACCTTGGGGCAGCAGCGCTTCCGCGTCTTGGACTACGTGCGGGAAAAGCCCTTCCGGGTGGGGCTGGTGGAATGGATTGAGGATGAGCCGGCCACCTCTTCCGATGACCTGCAGAGCTGGGTGCGCCAGGTTACCACTCTCCTTCAGGATGTGGTGCGTCTCTCGGGCAAGCTGATGGAGCGGGATGCAGAGTTGCCAGAGCAGCTCCCCACCACTCCCGTAGAACTGTCCTACTGGGTGGCCAGTCACTTTCATGGAGCACCCCAAGAGCAGCAAGCTCTGCTGGAAATGGTCAGCACCGAAAGGCGGTTGTGCCGGGAAGCCGAAATTCTTGAGTCCACCCGCAAGCACTTGGCTGCCCGCACAGCCCTTAAGGATCTGTTCACGGAAATTTCCTGACGTTTTGGTTAACTGGCCAGGTCCGCTCCCGCTGTTCGGGTAACTCTTGTGGATTGGAGGGAGCTGTCTGGGCTTGATTTCTAGGCTGCCTCTGTTGAGAGAGGGAGGTCTGGGGATAGGCTTGGCGGGGGGCTAACCCGACCGATATCATTTCGTGTAGATACGTTAAGGTCTATGCTGGATCCCTCCCGCCCCATTCCCGCTGAACAGCAGCCGCTTCGGCAATATGCGGAGCTGAAGGAAGCCTTTCCTTTTTCCTGGCCTGCTTTGGAGTGGATTCCTTACTGCAAGCGAATCTTTGGGGTTTGGGGAGCTGTTGTGCTGGCGGTTTCCCCGCTGGCCTGGAGCAGCTTTGCCGGAGACTGGGGCCACTTTGTCTCTGGGTCGGTGCTGGCGGCCAATGCCCTGCTTGGCCTGGTTTTGCTCCATCTCTACCTGGGATGGGCCTATGTGCGGCGGCGCCTGGTGCAGGCTCAGATTCCCTATGAAGAAAGTGGCTGGTACGATGGGGCGACGTATGTCAAGTCAGAAGAAGAGCTGGCTCAGCATCGGCTGATTGTCAGGTATCAGATTGACCCTGTGTTGCGACGCCTGCGACGGAGCTTGTGGGGCGTGGTGGGTTTGAGTGGGTTGGTAGCCCTGCTGTGGCCTCTGGGGTAAAGGGCGGCGGTTGGTTGGCTGTTTTGAGGATCCCGGACAGTGCACATCACTTCTGATCTGGCTCAAACTCTGCAACCCACCGCTGTTGCCATTGGGAATTTCGATGGCTTGCATTTGGGCCACCAGAAGGTGCTGCAGCCAATTCGAGATTCTCTCCAAGGGGTGCGTACTGTCCTCACCTTCCATCCCCATCCTCAGGAAGTCTTGACGGGGCGCTCTCAACTGTTGCTCACTCCCCCTGCCGAAAAGCTGGCTCTGTTGGCCCAAATGGGCTTTGAGCAGGTGGTACTGCTCCCCTTCACCCCCGCATTTGCCTGCCAGCCCCCCCAAGAGTTTATCCAAACGGTACTTGAACAGGGCCTGCGCGTTCGCCATGTCAGTGTCGGTTGGGATTTTTGCTTTGGTCACCGTCGCTCCGGTAATGCCCAAACCCTCCAGGCTTGGGGATCCGAGCGCTGCATTCCGGTGGAGGTAATTCCAGAGGCGAAACTGAACGGGGAACGGGTGAGCAGCTCTCGCATTCGAGCTGCCTTGGCGACTGGGGAGGTGTCCACTGCCGAAGCTCTCTTGGGTCGCCCTTACCGACTGACGGGAGAGGTGGTGCGAGGGGATCAGCGGGGCCGCCAACTGGGCTTTCCCACTGCCAACCTTCGCTTGCCCCCGGAGAAGTTTTTGCCCCGCGATGGGGTGTACAGCGTTTGGGTGGACTGGCCTGCTGCCCCGGCAGCTCTACCGGGGGTGATGAACATCGGCCATCGGCCCACCTTTGCCGGGTTACAACACACCGTTGAGGTACATTTATTGGACTGGAGGGGAGATCTCTACGGGCAAGAGGTGCGGGTGGCGCTACGGGGCTTTATCCGCGCAGAGCGGAAGTTTCCCACGGTGGCGGACTTGGTTCAGCAAATTCAGCAAGATTGCCAAACAGCTCGCCAGCAGTTGGGCTTGGCCGAGCAAGTAGGCATGGTCTAAAGAGATCTACCTCCTTTCTGAAGAGAGCTCGCAGGCGCCAATGCTCACCCAGGCGCTGCTGCCATCTTGCCAGTATTCTTTTTTCCAAATGGGGGCGTTGTGCTTGAGGGTGTCAATGGCAAATTGGCAGGCGGCAAACCCTTCGGCCCGATGGGGGGTGCCCACCGCCACCAAAACGCTGATCTCGCCAATGCGCAACTTGCCGATGCGGTGGTGGATGACCACGCTGTTGGCGTCTGGCCAGCGCTGCTGAATTTGTCGGGCAATATCGGCGAAGACCTTCAGAGCCATGGGCTCATAGGCTTGGTATTCCAGGTAATCGACAGGGCGACCATTGGTGTTGTCTCGAACGGTGCCGCTCATCACCACCACGGCTCCATTGCCCGGATGGCAGGCCTCTTGGTGGACACGGTCGATGGACAGGGGAGCCAGGGTAATCTGGAAGGAAGTCTTCAGGACGGTCAGGAGATTCATGATGGCCCAATCAGGGATCCCCACAGCAATGCTATCGCTTCTGACCATTCCACCGTAGCCCCATAGGTGTCTCCCGTATGCCCTCCCAACTGGCAGTAGATCCAATAGCCCACAGCCCAAGCTCCCAGGGCGGATCCCACCGTCCAGAGCAGCAAAGGGGGCCAGGCCAAGATCCCGGCCCAGCCCAACCCCCCGGTGATGGTCAGCAAAAGCAGAGTGCCCGGCCACAGGGATCCCGGCAGGGAAGTGGAGTCCTTGAGGAAGCGGGCGGATCCCTGCTCGCGCAGGTAGGGGTACAGGGCAATGGCAAGCAACTGGCCCCAACGCCCCCAAGCGGGTACCAGCAGCAAGAGGGGCCAAGGCTGAAGGCTGCTCAGGGCAGCAAATTTCAGCAGCAGCACCAACACCAAGGCCAGCACCCCATAAGCCCCAGTATGGCTATCGCTCATCACTTGCAGGCGGCGGGATCCCTCCAGGTTTGCCTCTTGCCCACCGCGGGTTGATGGTTGCGGATCCCCTTCATTGTGGACATTGATCGCCAAACCATCGGCAGTATCGGCCACCCCGTCCAGGTGCAGCCCACCGGTCAAGAGAACCCACAGAACCAAGAGGAAAGCAGCCCGCACCGGATTGGGGAAAATCTGCAACAGGAGCCCGGCTAGGGAGAGGATCCCGCCCAGCAATACACCTACTCCTGGCAGCCAGGCAGCAATGCCCTCAAACTGCAGCTCCCCTACCCACCCCAGAGGTAGGGCCGTGTAGAAGGTTAAGGCTGCCCAGAAGCGCCGCAATCACCCAACCGCCCTGAATGCTGGCAGAATAGCTTGACATACTCCCTGCCCTGAAGGGCAAGGATTCTTGACGCTTCATTGACCGATGCTGCGTAGCCTTGCGACTATGCAGTCTTACTCGATCTCCACGTCCATTTTAGAGTCGGGCGCTCGCCTCGGCGGCGCGGAGCGCTTTGCCCCATCCCGACTGCGGAAGTTTGACTTTAACTTCCTTAGCTAAGCTTAGCACTCCGTGCTGCTTACGCGAAAGCACAAAGCCGCCCTGTCGCGATAGCGTTGCGTAGCAACAAAGGGCGGGGTTTTAAACCCAGTTTTCTGATAAAGCCGCCCTGGAAGGGCGGGGCTTGTAACCCAGTTTTCTTGGTCAGGGCAAATGCAACTCTCGGCTAATCCGCACCATTGGCCCCAGTCCCAGTCCCGTTGGGTTTAAAGCCTGCATCTCAAACAGGGCGAGAATGTGGCGCACTTGTAGCTCTGGGCGCGCAGAATTCACCCCCATCGCCACCACCAAGCCGCAATAGCCACCCGTATCGCGGCAACGCCGTTCCCAGCGTTTGCGAGCCATGGAGTGAACAGGATCATCTTCGGGAAACTCTCCAAACAGGTGCAGGTCGCGATTGCCCGTTTGCACAATTTCCAAGTCGTAGCGATCGCCATCCAAGGGATCCACCCCTGTGTTGAAGCAAACGCCCTGGGGCCCGCCTTCCCCACGCAAATTCTCGATGAGCTGCTTTGCTTTGGATCGAGAGGTGCGTACAATCACCACCGGCAGCCCTTCTCCATTTTTCACCAGCTTGCTTTGGGGGAGGGGATGCCATTGCCCCGTGCGACGCAGCATTTCCACTGTTGTCCACGGCAAGACTCCTAGACCTATCTGTGCTCCTTCCGGCAGCAAATCATCCCGCAGCAGGGTTTGGGCAGGTTCTTCCTCCTCCCCTTCCAGCTCCAGCAGTTCTTCGGCCACGTCCGGCAGGGTGCGCACCTGCACCGCAAGGGTTGTCCCCTTCTCTTGGGGGTTGGGAATGCGATACCGACCTTGATAGGAGCGAAAGTCATCTTCCAGCTTGCGGTGGTACTGCTTGAAGAAGCGATGCAAGGCTTCCAGGGCCACCAATAAGACCGCTGCCTCATCCTCCTGCAAAGTCACGCGCAAGCCTTCCAGGGGGTGAATGGTGCCGAAGTTCGGCTCAATTTCCTCAGGATCCAGCTCTGCCAAGTCCAGATCTGGCAGTTCGTTGAGTTCAGGGTTGCGAGCTTGGAAGGTGAGATAGAGACAATCTTGCCTGAGGAAGGCTTCCTCCATTTCTTCGGGGGTATCCGGCTGACCCGCATCCCGGCGAAACTGTTTGAGAGAGGGTAGCGAGCGATAAAAAAGCACCCCATACTCCATGCCCAACCGCCCCATAACCGAGACGTAAAGGGTTTGGATATCCCAGTGCTCTAGGTCGATTGCCAGGATTTGGTGATCTGCTAGGTAATCCCAGGGGGCATCTCGCCAGAGGGTAAGGGCTTTGCTGGCCAACAGCTCAGCATAGGGTTCTGGCAGAGGGGGAGGGATCCGCTCGTTGGCCTCTTCAAAGCTCTGCAGGATCTCATCGATTAGAGGCAATTCCGGCTGACATTCCACCTTAATGTCCAGATCGTGCAGAATGCCGCGCAAGAAAAATTGCACCTCTCGATCCCGCACGATGATCTTCTGAGGACGAGCAGGTGGGGCAGCATGGGGCCGCTCCATGGCCATGATCAAGGTTCGCACCATCGGCTCAAAGCCAGAATCGGCGGGCACCACTTCCATGGCCCGTACCACGCCCTGAACGCCATCCACCCAAAGAATGCACTCCCCCTCTGTCTGGGATCCCATGGGCAGCGATCCGGAGAGCTTGTGGCGATCCCCTTCCCACACCGAAGGTACCTGGGGCAACTTTTGCAATCGACGAACCGTAGCGGCTGGGAGACCGGACATAGACATCCAGATAAATCCAGGTAAAGAATTCAGGAGAACAACCCAATCGGCTGAGTGGGTGTGCCAAACTGAGCAGGGATCGGCCTTGGCCTCCTGTCAGCAAGACCCAGGGATCCCGCTAAGGCTGGTCTAACCACCAGTGTAGAAGCTGAGTTCGGCTTCAGCGAGAGGAGACAGCAGAGCCAAGTTCCACGGCACCCAAAAAAGCTGATGGTCAGATTCGAACTGACGACCGCTCGATTACAAGTCGAGTGCTCTACCAACTGAGCTACACCAGCAATTTCTGCTCACCGATTCTAGCATTTGTCCCCTGCGAACCGGGGCTCGCAGGTAAGGACGCCCAGCCGACTTCACGAGTCAGCTACTACTGATCCACTGCCGGGCGAGCAATGGGAGCTAGGTAGATCACCAAAGCTCCTGCCAGAAACCCCAAGACGTTGCGCAACACTGGGATCCAATCCTGCGTGCGTGTAACCACCGGCCCGATACCGAAGGCCCCGAACAGGATAAACCACAGGGGAGAAATGAGCAAGGCCCAACGCCAGTTAAACAGCTCCTCCGCATGGCGAGGCTTGCCGGCAAACCCGAAGACAATCCCGCCCAAAATCGAGGTCACCAGCGTCAGGATCCACTGCTCCTGAGGCAGGCCGGGTACCACACGGCAGCCCCCCTGATGAAAGCAGTGATCCAAGACCTCAACAGTCTCCAAGATGGCGCGGTGGGTGCCGTGCTCCCGCACGTAGAATTGGTTGCCAAAGCGAGATTGCAGCTCAATCCAAAAGGTACGTGGCAAGATCTCGCGCACCGCATCCCCCACATTAAACGCCAGTAAGTTGCCCCCCCTGGGATCCGCCACCATCAGAACACTGCGCTCATTCAAGCCCCAATACTCTTTCACCTGACGGCCTGGTGTTTGGTCGAACTGAGTTAGCACCCGCAGCTTCCAGCCCGTGTCTTGCTCTAACTTGTTCAGATGCTGGGCCAGTTGAGCTTCCTGATTGCTGGTCAACTGATCCGCCAAGTCCAAGACCGGCACAGGCGGCTGAGGCAACTCCATTGGCACCACCGGCAGGGCGGGTTGTGCCCAGGTCAGGGATCCCCCGCCCACCGCAATCAACAGCCCAAGGCAAAAGCCCACCCCAGCACGGAGTATTCGTTGCCACTCGATGCTCATGCTGATCCCTCTCTTAGCTTTGACGCTGAGATACTGAGAAATGATGTTAAGAAATGTTTCAATTTCTTATAGATCTATCATGCACCGGAACAAACCATTTGGCCAGAGGGATCCTGGGGGGGGAGCAGTGACAAGGGCAGTGCCTATATCAAGCTGGGGCTGAAGGTGCCGGCGGGGTCGAATTGCTGCTTCAGCTTGCGCATCAGAACAGCAGCCGGGCCAAAGTCATGGGCAAGAGCCTTCTTCAGAGCTGGCGGGGCCTCCAGAAGCAGGAGAAATCCGCCTGCGGACTTGAGGTAGCGCTGCAGTTGCATCAGGGATCCCACTTCTGGCTGAACCAGCCAAGCCCGCCCTAGCCCGCAGCCTCGGTGCAGTTGCACCTGAGCCCCAGGAAACAGGGTTTGAAACTGCTCCAGTGTTGCCAAGCTCTGATTGGGCAGGCACCCGAACTTGGCCAGCACTGCCCCTGAGCCGGGTTGAGGCAGGGACAGAGAGCCGGGATTCACTTCCTGCAAAGTCAGCTCTGCAGGGGCCAGCCGTCGCGTTTGGGCCATCTGTTGGGCAATCGCTCGCTCCGAGCCGTGAAAGCTGAGCCAAACCTGGGATCCCTCTGCCCTTAGCCAGAGATCCACCCCCACAGGGTCAACGGGGCCGGTCAGCACCTGCCGACACAAAACCTCCAGCTCCGGCAGGGATCCCGTGGCCAGCACAGTAGACTGAGCTGCCGGCAAGGGGTAAAGCCGCAGGCTCACCTGGGTCAAAATTCCCAAGCTGCCCAGGGATCCGGTGAACAACTTCATCAGGTCATAGCCAGCAACGTTCTTAACAACCCGCCCGCCCGCTTTGGCCACCTCCCCATCCGCCCGCACCCAGGTCATGCCCAGCAGCAAGTCGCGGATCCCACCGTAACGCCAGCGCAGAGAACCTGTATCGGCAGTGGCAATAATGCCCCCTAGGGTAGCCCGATCCGGATAGAGGGGATCCACCGGCCACCATTGCCCCCGCTCCGCCAAAATGGATTGCAGTTCCGCCAAAGTCATGCCAGCTTCCACCGTGACGGTGAGATCGGCAGCCGCATGGTCGATGAGCCGGCGTAAGCCACATGTGCTGAGAACCAGATCCACCGGCTCCACAGAGTGGGCCCAGCCCCATTTGCTCCCGTGCCCCAGCGGCAGCACTTTCCGCCCTTGGCACTCCTTCAGGATCCCGGCCAATTCCGAGACCGTTGACGGAGTTTGGATCGGCAAAGGATCCCCTAGATCAGATAGAAAGGTTGTCAATGAATGGGGAAAAGACATTGGGGGAAGCAAAGCAGAGATTAAAGAAGATCTTCACTTAATTTAAAGAAAAGACCTGTCCAAACCACCCCAATTCCAGGGTTATCCCACCCTACCTCAGTCTGCAGGCAACAAGAATCTCTGTCTGGAGAGATGGCCCTCAACCAGAGCTGGCCTTCAGTGTAGTACCGCCCTTGCGCAGGTCTGCCGAAAATCCCGGAACCAAAGCTCTGTTTCGCCGCTGCTCACCCAGGAAGATCCTGAAGAGATCCATAAGCCTGCACAATTTCTCTCTCCCGCGGACTATCATCTGATATCAGTGGAGAAGCCGTGCGCAGCGAAGCAGACTCCATAATTGGAAAACTTTGTAAATTCTGTAAGCAATGTAGACAGAAATAAAAAAACGGCAACAACAGAAAACGACGAACTAAGTCGAGCAAAGCAGTCTGCAAGCGCTGTGAGCGGATTGTCTGCTAGAACAGAAGCTCTCTGTATTGGGGAAAAGCAGTCGTGAGTGCGCTGAGCAACATCATCTTGGTGGCTCTGGGGATTCTCCTGACCCTGGCTAGCCTCTGGTACGGGCAAAACCACCACCTGCTTCCCGAATCTGCCGCTGAATCTGCCCCCTTGTTCGACAGCCTCTTCAACAGCACCATGACCATTGCCACGGGGATCTTTTTGGTGGTACAGGGAGTGCTTCTCTACTGTATTGTCCGCTACCGCAAGCGACGGAATGACCAAGGCGACGGGGATCCCAATCACGGCAACGTGCTGCTGGAGATTGTGTGGACGGCAGTACCGGCGGTGATCATTCTTTGGTTGGGCTTGGCTAGCCTAGATGTCTACCAGGCTGTTTACGGGGGTGCCGATGTGGGAGGGCACATCCACGCGGCCATGGCGATGGAGTCTTCCCACGAAGCCGAGGCAGGGGATCCAAGCTACGCTTACACTCCTGCGGTGCTGCCTGGGAAGGACATGGGCCAGCCGGATCTGGTCGTTCAAGTTCAGGGCATGCAATATGCTTGGATGTTCACCTACCCGGATTCCGGCCTGGTGGCCAGCGAGCTGCACCTTCCTCTGAACAAGCGGGTGCGCTTGGATATGACGGCGCTGGATGTGAACCATGCCTTCTGGGTGCCGCAATTTCGCCTGAAGCAGGATGTCATTCCTGGGCGAGAAACCCACCTGGAGTTTGTGCCCACCCAACTGGGGCAGTACCCCATCATCTGCGCAGAGCTGTGCGGCCCCTATCATGGGGTGATGGCAGGGCAATTGTTTGTGGATACGCCGGAAGCCTTCGAGCAGTGGCAGGAAGAGCAAATTTTGGCTGCTCACCCTGAGGGCAAAGCTGTGGCCTTGGCTTCCGAATCTCAGCCGTCCTCGGCATTTGCCACAGCCTACCAACAGCGCCTGGGCATTTCCCCCTCTGAGCTATCTTCCCTCCGGCTCCATTCCGGATCCCTTCCTTCTGCAGGCTAGCTGGGAGCCCTAACATCTCTTTGGCCTGCGCTTGTGAGAATACCATTCCGCTGACGCGACACAGGAGCTTTTTGGCAATGACTCAGCTACAAGACCATCCCAGACTTGCTGTCGCACCGAAGGTCGAGCTTGAACTCCCTGCTGAGCCTTGGTGGCGCTTCTTCACCTTTTCCACCGATCACAAGGTCATTGGGATCCAGTACTTGGTGACCACCTTTTTCTTCTACTTGGTGGGGGGGGCGCTGGCGACGGCAGTGCGGGCAGAGCTGGCTACCCCAGAGGCCGACTTCCTCGGCTTTGAACGGTACAACGGCGCCTTTACTTTGCACGCCACGATCATGATCTTCTTGTGGATTGTGCCGGCGCTGACGGGGGGCTTTGGCAACTACCTGGTGCCGCTGATGATTGGAGCGCGGGACATGGCCTTTCCCAAGCTGAATGCAGTGGCCTTTTGGCTGGTTCCGCCCTCAGGGATCTTGCTTTTGGCCAGCTTGTTCATAGAAGCTCCGGCTGCCGGGTGGACTTCCTATCCTCCCCTCAGCTTGATCAGCGGCAAGGTGGGGGAAGAACTCTGGATCCTGAGCATTTTGCTGGCAGGAACTTCTTCCATCTTGGCGGCAGTTAACTTCATCACCACCATCCTGAAGATGCGCATGCCTGGCATGAAGATGGAAGACATGCCGCTGTTTTGCTGGGCCATGCTGGCAGCCTCTGTTCTCACCCTCATTGCAACGCCGGTTTTGGCCGGTGCATTGATTTTGCTTAGCTTTGACCTCTTGGCAGGCACGGCCTTTTTTAACCCCAGCGGCGGCGGAGATCCGGTGGTGTATCAGCACATGTTCTGGTTCTACTCCCACCCGGCGGTTTACATCATGATCTTGCCTGTCTTCGGCATGATCTCCGAGATTTTGCCGGTGCATGCCCGCAAGCCCATCTTTGCCTACAAAGCCATCGCCTACTCCAGCTTGGCCATCTGCTTTTTGGGGTTGATCGTCTGGGCTCACCACATGTTCACCAGCGGCACCCCTGACTGGATGCGGGTGTTCTTCATGATTGCCACTATGGCCATTGCCGTCCCGACGGGGATTAAGGTGTTTAGCTGGCTGGCCACTTTGTGGGGGGGCAAAATCCACTTCCGCTCGGCCATGCTGTTTGGCCTTGGCTTTGTCTCGATGTTTGTGATCGGGGGGTTGAGCGGCATTATTCTCGCCTCGGTGCCCTTGGATATCCACGTCCACGACACCTACTTTGTGGTGGCCCACCTGCACTATGTGTTGTTCGGGGGCAGCGTGTTCGGGATCTATGCCGGTATCTACCATTGGTTCCCCAAGATGACGGGGCGGATGTTGAACGAGTTTTGGGGACGGGTGCATTTTGTGCTGACCTTTGTCGGCTTCAACATCTGCTTTCTGCCGATGCACAAGCTGGGCCTGATGGGGATGCCCCGCCGTGTTGCCCAATACGACCCGCAATTTGCCGATTTGAACTGGATCAGCTCGGTGGGTGCCTTTATGCTCGCCCTTTCCACCCTGCCCTTCCTGGTCAACGCCATCTACTCTTGGGTGGCCGGGCCAAAAGCTGGGGATAATCCTTGGCAGGCCCTGACGCTGGAGTGGACAACTTCTTCTCCCCCACCCCATCACAACTTCTACGGGGATCCCATTTTGCTGACTGGCCCCTATGACTACGGCTTGCACAGCAAGGAGACGCTGGACTACTTTGCGGCTCAGTTGCAAACCTTGCGGGAGCTGGCGCTGGCAGAAGCGGAGCCTACCTCTTCCTAGCAGGTCGGTTGCCCGGTGGGTAGTCAATCCTCTGCTCACCGGGTACTCCCGTCTTAATCTTGGGATCTGGGTCAGGCTAACCCCAGCTCTTGGACGATCCCAAGAAGTTTCAGGAATTCGAGAGTTGATTTGATTTTGATTTGGACAGGAATATGCAAGGATCCCTCGCCTCTGAAATGCTGATGGTTGGCCACTCACAGGCCCACGCTGAGCACCCGGATCATCGCGTCTTCGGCATCTTGATGTTTTTGGTGGCAGAAGGCTGCTTATTTTTGGGGCTTTTCATGGCCTACCTGGCCTACAGCCTCACCGCTCCCATCTGGCCCCCGGAGGGAACCCCAGAGCGGGAATTGCTCTTGCCTGGGATCAATACGGTGATTTTGCTCTCCAGCAGCTTTGTCATTCACAAAGCTGGGTCGGCCATCAAGGCCGATGATGTCAAGGGTCTGCGACTGTGGTTTGCCCTCACAGCCCTAATGGGGGCGATTTTCCTGGCGGGGCAACTCTATGAGTACAGCAACCTGGAGTTTGGCCTCACCACCAACCTGTTTGCCAGCACCTTCTATGTTTTAACGGGATTTCACGGTCTCCATGTGCTGGCGGGGTTGCTGTTCATTTTGGCGGTGCTCTGGCGCTCCTTTAAGCCCGGCCACTACAGCGCCCAACACCATTTTGGCGTCGAAGCTGCTGAGATCTACTGGCACTTTGTAGATGGGGTTTGGGTTGTGCTGTTTATTCTGCTCTACTTGCTCTGAGATCGGCCTTTACCCAATTCTGAATGGCGACGAAAAGCTATAGTCATTTCAGGTTAGGGCGGGACGCCTGGGCTGTTGAGGGAAGCCTTTGGCTCAGTACATTCAAGGTTTTAGGTGCGGATGCAGTGTCTTAGTTTGAATCAAAATAACCATTAAGTCAAAATAGGCTCATCTATAAACCTGGGAAAATAGCTTCTTGGTTCTGGATTCCAGCTACCCTCTTCCTTTGGGAGAGGTTTCTGATGTGAGGGCTTTCTTCGTCTGGAAAAAGCAAGGGGTGAGGGCCAGGGATCCCCATCCAGAACGAGGACAGGCGGCTTGGGATGGTTTTTGGCTCATTGCCAGAGCTGTTTTCAGAACCTGAGCCATGGGGCCGAGGAAAGTTAGGATTTCTGCAGGATAGCCGCGATTTGGATTAGCGCTTCTTGAAATGCATCTCGTTCCGGCTGTCCTTGCTTGAGGTTGTATTCCAATTGCAGAAGCTGCTGCATTGCTTTCAATAGAGCCGTGGTCTTCAGGGATCCCACCTCTTTTTGCAGAAAGTAAACCCGATTGGGATTTCCAATTTCTGCTTTCTGGGCGATGACCTTGGGATCCCGTTCTCCCTGATCCAGCAGCAGCCGTACCCATAGCCAGGTGCGAAATTGGCCGACCAACACCGCCAGAATCTTCAGGGCTGGCTCGTTTTGATCCAGAAGGTGGGTCAAGATGCGCAGGGCTTGCTCTAGGTTCCCTTTACGCAGGGATCCCGCCAACTGAAAGCTGTTGTAGGCGCTGGCCGGAACCAAGACTGCGATTTGCTCAGAGGAAATCGGATCCCGTTGACCTGCCGTAAACAGATCCAGCTTCTCCAATTCCATCGCCAACCGGCGAGTATCGTTGCCCACGGCCTCGGCCAAGGTCTGGGCGGCTTCAGCACTGAGGTCGAGATTCCGTTGTTGGGCTTCCCGCTGCACCTGCTGGAGAATGCCCTCTTCATCCCAAGGAGCCAGTTGGGAAAACTCGCGGACAATGGCCGTTTTCTTGAGGATTTTGGTGGATTTCAGGCGCCCATCGGGTTTATTGCTGGTGGTCAAGAGCAAATGGGTGGTGGGGGGCAACTGGGCCAAGGTTCGCTCCACTTCTTCCCACAGATCTTCCGGGCAATGTTGGGTGAGCGTTGTCTCTTCCAGCCAAACCAAGCGAGCGGTGGATCCCAGCGGTGGGGTCATGGCTTGGTTAAGCCCGGCAATCGTGGATTCCGGTGGCAGGCGATCGTAGTTAAAAGCTGCCCAGTGGGGATCCAGCACCTGATCGCGCAACTGCTGCACCGCTTGCATCAGGCGATAGGTATCATCCCCCCAGTACAGGTAAACGGGCACGCTTCGACCGAGTGATCTGTTAAGATGTTTTTCCCCCACTTCGTCTATTTTGCGTAGATCAGCTCCTCTTGTCCAAGCGGTTTCGCTGGGATCCCTGCTCAACTTGGTGGAAGGAGCCAGTCCAAGTGGAGATCTCAACCCTAGCTTGACCCAAGTTGTTTTAAAGTACTCCCCCTCATCTTACGGAAATAAAGGCATCTTTACACAACTTTTATAATCCAGAAGTCTCCGCAGCCCAAAAAGTTCTGTATTCCCACTGAAGAGATTTTGCGGATCTTCTCCTACAGTTAAGTCAGGGGTAGAGACTGCAGAGCCGAAGATTATGGATGGCATTGGTGAATTTGAGTTTAGGGTGCAAATCTTAGGCCGTTGCATGGGATCCGCCCTGGGGCTGGGCCGTCCTACTCGTATTCAAATTCACTATTCCAGCTCCAATTCCCAGAACGCAACTGAAGACAAAGAAGGTCGGTCTGGATCCCGCTTAGGCGATCAAATCCCTTCTCTTAATGCCGAAGGCGAAAGAGGATCCCAAGGTCAAGCGTTAGCCTGTGTTGCCTGAAGAATCTTTTGAGAATCAGTCTGTGGTAGGTCAGGAGATCTTCGATTGCGGCAATCCAACATTCGATTGAAGATTGAGATAGAGCTTTTTGTAGTTTTTCTTGCTGTTCTTCTTTGCTTTTTACAGAGACTTGTTCTTAAGATTGAAAACCCAACTTTGACAATTCTGCGATGCCTTTTGTCTTGTAGGTCAGCCGGTTCTTTACTTTGGTTGACGGGAACTTTGTCCGGCTGGTGCGATAAGAAGTTGCGCTCTTCTTCGTTGTCTCCTTGCCTCTGGAGATATAAGCTAGAGCTTCGTCCCGCCGACGCAATCGGAAGGTGACTTGGGGCGTATGAATTTGTACCCAACAGGCTCCGGAGGGTTATGGAACGAGCAACGCAACGGTGGCACGGTTTTCTGCTGCGGGATTTTTCCATCAAGGCTTGGTGTCAGGGAAGCCTTTTGGGTCGTCTATTGGGATCCCTGCAGAGTTGGGGAAAAAGCAGCGTATTGGTGCAAACTTCCGACCGCATCGGCCTGGGGCTGGCACTGCTCTACTGGGTTTTCTCTGCGCAAAGCTCCACCGGCATCCTGGGCCTGATTTTGCTGGCTATGGCCGTCCTGGTGGGCCTGTGGGCTTTGGTGGAAACGCCGATTGGGCTGCCGCTACATCTGCCCCTGGGCCTTTTCTGGGGAATTGCCACCTTGGCGACAATCCTCTCTCCAGTTCCCTACGCGGCACGGGATGGCTGGCTGAAGCTGACTCTTTATCTAGCCGGCTATCTGTTGTTGCATCGTCTGCTGCGCAAACCCCAATTCCGAGATGGGATCGTGGGATCCCTGCTTTTGGTCAGCTTGGTGATGGGGGTCTACGGCCTACGGCAATACTTTTATGGGGCAGCAGAACTGGCCACCTGGGTGGATCCGGAATCGGGCTTGGCGGGTCTGACGCGGGTGTACAGCTATCTGCGCAACCCAAATCTCTATGGGGGCTACTTGATCCCGGTCATTCCTCTGGGGCTGGCCGCCACTTGGATTTGGCCCAGTTGGGGGGCGAAACTCCTAGCCGGGTTTACGACGGCGGTGAACCTGATTTGCCTATTGCTCACCTACAGTCGCGGCGCCTGGATTGGGGGACTGGCCATGCTGACCCTGATGGCCGTGTTGTTGGCGCAGTGGCACTCTATCGATTTGCCGGCTCGTTGGCGGCGTTGGGCCTTGCCGGTTCTGTTGAGTGGAGGGGGGGCCGCTCTGTTGCTCGGGATCCTGACAGTACGCCCTCTGCGGCTGCGGGTGCAAAGCCTTTTTTGGGGGCGGTTAGACACCAGCAACAACTTTCGGATCAACGTCTGGGCGGCGGTACTGGACATGATCCGCGACTTTCCCATCTTGGGGATCGGCCCCGGCAATGTCGCCTTTAACCGTGTCTATCCCCTTTACCAACGAGGTAACTTCAGCGCCCTCGGAGCCTACTCGGTGCCTCTACAGCTCACCGTGGATACTGGATTCATCGGATCTTTAACCTTCACCTGGTTCCTGCTGGTGCTCTGGGATCACGGCTGGAGATTCTGGAAAACTTTGCTCAACTTGCGGGATCCCCAGGGTCTGTGGGTGGCAGCGGGCTTGGCCGCTTGCACCGGCATGATGGCCCACGGCTTGGTGGATACCATCTGGTATCGTCCCCAGGTACAAATGCTGTGGTGGCTTGCGGTAGCGCTTATTACAGCCAGCTTGGCCTCTCTCAGCCCTCAGCCGCTTACAGATGCTGGTGAGACGCCGACAGAGACTTCTTCCTGTTAAGGTGGCTTAAGCTTGGCCTTCCGATCTTGACAGGAGCAAATCCAGAGTGGTAGGCATCTTCAGTAGGAGATAAAATGTATCTGTTTTTACAATTCGCAGGTGTTAGTAGTGTTAGAAATTAGCGGAATTGTCCGGGGTGCAGGAGGCAAATGAAAAAGATCGAGGCCGTAATCCGGCCATTCAAGTTGGATGAGGTCAAAATTGCTTTGGTCAATGCTGGAATTGTCGGCATGACCGTGAGCGAGGTACGGGGTTTTGGTCGGCAAAAGGGACAAACCGAGCGTTATCGGGGATCCGAGTACACGGTGGAGTTCCTACAAAAGCTGAAAGTGGAGATCGTGGTTGAAGATGACCTGGTGGATACGGTGGTGGAGAAGCTAATTGCAGCGGCTCGCACCGGCGAAATCGGGGATGGCAAGATTTTCATCAGCCCCGTCGAAAAAACCATCCGCATCCGCACTGGCGAGCTCAACCAAGATGCTCTATAAGGAGAGATCATTGTTTGGGTTGCTCGGCCTGAGCCTCGTGTGAGTTTGCTGCATGTCTCTTTTGCTGTATATCTGATGAGGTGTTCTTGCCCCACTTTTCGGGTAATGTGTTGCGAGAAGTACTGTCACTTTAGGTGAGTCGAAAAGCATGAGTACGACAATGATCCAAAAGCTCAAGAGCCAGGTGCCCCAGTGGCTTTGGCGACCGGCCAAGTGGAGTCTGACTGCCGCTCTAATGGCTGCGCTGGTTTTTCTATTCAGCCAGGGAACTGCCTTTGCTCAAGAGGCCGAGGAAGTTCAGAAACACGCTGACGTTGTTTGGACGATCGTGTCGGCGGCCTTGGTGTTCTTCATGCAGGCGGGGTTCGCCATGGTGGAGACGGGCCTTACCCGCGCCAAGAATGCCGCCAACATCATGATGAAGAACTTGATGGACTTCTGCATGGGCTGTTGCGCCTTCTGGTTCATCGGGTTTGGCCTCATGTTCGGCAAAAGTGCTGGCTTCTTCGGCACCGACTGGTTTGCTTTTGGCTGGCAGCAGGCTTACGAGGCAGATGGTTGGCCCTTTACTTTCTTTGTCTTCCAGATGGTGTTTGCCGCTACTGCCGCCACCATTGTTTCCGGAGCAATGGCAGAGCGCACCAAGTTCTTGGCCTACTTGATCTACTCCATCGTCATTTCTGGGCTCATCTACCCCATCTCTGGGGGTTGGGCCTGGAATGGGCTGTTCGGCGACTACAACGGCGGAACGGCTGGCTGGCTGGAAAATCTGGGCTACATCGACTATGCCGGTTCCGGTGTGGTGCACTTGGTGGGGGGCGCTGCGGCCTTGGCAGGTGCGATTGCGCTTGGCCCTCGCATTGGCAAGTATGGCCCCAATGGGGAGCCGCGGGCTATTCCCGGCCACAACCTGCCGCTGGGGATGTTGGGGGTGTTTATCCTCGCCTTGGGCTGGATTGGGTTTAACGCCGGTTCCACTACTTCAGCCTCTGTCGATATTGGCTGGATTGCCATGAATACGTTGCTGGCAGCTTCGGCTGGAGCAATTGGGGCGATGTTCACCTCTTGGGTTCATTTTGGCAAGCCGGATATGACCTTTGCCGCCAACGGTGTCCTGGCTGGCTTGGTGGGGATCACTGCCTCTTGCGATAGCGTCCATCCTCTGGGTGCTCTGATCATTGGCTCGGTGGCCGGGATCCTGGTGGTGATTTCGGTGGTGATCCTGGATACGGTGTTGAAAATTGATGACCCGGTGGGCGCGATTTCGGTACACGGCACCTGCGGTATCTGGGGGGTGTTGGCGGCAGGGATCCCCTTCTTTGCCAATGCCAACTATGCCGAAGAGGTCACCTGGGCCCAATTTGGGGTACAAGTGGTGGGCGCTCTGGCCTACTTCCTCTGGTCTTTCATCACCTGCTTGATCCTGTTCTTTATCCTCAAGGCTGTAACCGGCCTGCGCACCAGCGCCGAGGAAGAGATCGCTGGTTTGGATGTGGGCGAGCATGGCAACGTGGCCTACCCCGACTTCGTTACTGCTGCCACCGATTCGGAGCAATCTTGAGCCGTTGTGCTCGGTCTGACCTGGGGTTGTCGGATCGGAGCATTGCCGAACTGAGAATCAAAAGGGAGGGTCAGAGCTGGCCCTCTCTTTTATGGCTTGCTGATTTATTTGGCGGTATTGGTGTAGGTGGTTACTGATCAGGAGAGGGAAATAGCTCAAGATCGAGGTGTGGGACTTGGAATCGAGATGAAAAGTCAGATAGGTGAGACTGTTTTCTCTCCTCTTCGGCAGGGGATCCTTTTGGGTTTGAGGGCAGGGGGGAAAGTCCTGCTGGGGGTTGGAGCTTTGCTGGGGTTGGGGAGTTTGGTTGCCCCGCCTGCTCTGGCCCAGACGGATCTCACGGCTCTGGAACAGGCTCTCCCCCCCGAGGCTTGGGCTGAGCTACAAGCCTTACTGGAAACTCAGCAATACCATGCCGACATCGTCTGGACAACGGTGGCCGGGGCGCTGGTGTTTTTCATGCAGGCAGGCTTTGCCATGGTGGAGGCAGGCTTCACCCGCGCCAAGAATGCCGCCAACATCATGATGAAGAACTTGATGGACTTCTGCTTCGGGGCCTGCGCTTTTTGGTTTTTGGGGTTTGGGCTGATGTTCGGATCCCATGTAGCCGGTTTTTTAGGCACCAACTGGTTTTTTTTCAACTGGCAACAGGGAGCAGAAGCCGGCAGTCAAAACGATGCTTGGCCTTTCACATTCTTCTGTTTCCAGTTGGTGTTTGCCGCTACCGCTGCCACCATTGTTTCCGGAGCGATGGCAGAGCGCACCAAGTTCTTGGCCTACTTGATCTACTCCATCGTCATTTCTGGGCTCATCTACCCCATCTCTGGGGGTTGGGCCTGGAATGGCCTGTTTGCCGACTACAACGGTGGCACAGCCGGCTGGCTGGAAAATCTGGGCTACATCGACTTTGCCGGGTCGGGGGTGGTGCACTTGGTGGGCGGGGCTGCAGCTTTCGCAGGAACTTTGGTGCTGGGGCCGCGCTTGGGCAAGTATGGTCCCAATGGGGAGCCGCGGGCTATTCCGGGGCATAGTTTACCCTTGGGCATGTTGGGGGCGTTGATCCTGTGGCTGGGCTGGATTGGCTTTAATGCCGGCTCTACAACGGCAGCGATTCCTGATATTGGCTGGATTGCTTTCAATACCCATTTGGCCGGGGCGGCAGGAGCCATCGGTGCTCTCTGTACTTCCTGGGCCATTTTTACCAAGCCGGACATGACGTTTGCAGCCAATGGGACACTGGCAGGGCTGGTGGGCATTACTGCTCCTTGCAACACTGTTCATCCTTTGGGGGCAATCCTTATCGGCTCGGTGGCCGGGGTGTTGGTGGTGTTGTCGGTGCTGTTTATCGAGGGCACCTTGAAAGTGGATGACCCGGTGGGGGCGGTATCGGTACATGGGGTGTGCGGCGCTTGGGGGGTCATTGCTGCAGGGATCCCATGGTTTGCCCATGCGGAAGCGGGGGTGACTTGGGCGGTGTTGCCGGTACAGATTTTGGGGGTTATCGCCCTGGGGGGATGGTCTTTTATCTGTTGTCTGGCTTTGTTTTTGATTTTGAAGGGCACCATCGGTCTGCGCGTCTCGGCAGAAGAAGAGTTGGCCGGCTTGGATATCGGCGAGCACGGCAACATTGCCTACCCTGACTTTGTCACTGCTTCGGGGGAGTTGGAAGGTTGACCTTGGGCAGTACACTGGGATCCGGTTGGACACGCTTTTGGATCCCATGCACCTTCTGATCCCAGCGGCTGGCAGTGGCAAGCGAATGGGGGCAGCGGTCAACAAGCTGTTGCTGCCGCTCTTGGGTCAGCCAATTTTGGCTTGGACGTTGCAGGCTGCGGATCGGGCCAGCTCCATCGAGTGGATTGGCATTCTCTCACAACCCGGCGATTGGCCGGCCATCAAGCAGATCCTAGCGGCAATGGATCTGTCCACGCCGGTGCAGCTTTTACAAGGGGGGGCAACACGGCAGGAGTCGGTTTGCAAGGGGGTTGAGTATCTCTATGGGTGGGGGACGGTGGAACGGGTGCTGATTCACGATGGGGCCCGCTGCCTAGCTACCCCTGAGTTGTTCGATCGCTGCAGTGCCGCTCTGCAGCAAGTGGATGGTCTTATCGCAGGGATCCCTGTCAAAGACACGATTAAAGTGACAGAGACCGGCCCCAACGGGATCCAAATCCAATCGACGCCGGAGCGCAGCAGGCTGTGGGCAGCGCAAACCCCGCAAGGATTTCGCCTGTCGTTGCTGTGGCAGGCCCATCAGGAGGCTCTGGCGCAGGGTTGGCAGGTGACCGATGACGCAGCTCTGTTTGAGAAGCTGGGTTGGCCGGTTTACATCGTGGAAGGGGAGGAGACTAATCTGAAGCTAACCACCCCCCTGGATGTGTTGCTGGCTGCCCAAATCCTGCAGCAGCGTTTCAATCCAGCCCGCTAGTTCAACTCAACCCGGTAGGGCCAGTCTTGACCTCTAACTGGCTCTGCTGGCATGTGCCCCTATAACACAAAGGCATCTAGAGAGGCGGATCCTCATTATGAAATGAATTGGAAGCTTCTAGGCTCAGCACTTGCGGTCAGCTCGGAAATTGGAAAGAAGAGTAAGGGAGAGGAAATCTAGGTTCGCTAGGAGCACTTTGAGAATCCCATCTCTTGTGATCCGTTGGAAATGAAAATGATAAGTTTAGCTGTTCAGGATCTGGTGCAAATGCGCTTAAGACCAAGTAAAAGACGAGATTAATGCACTCTTCACTTTCTGTAGCAACTTGCCGTTCCGAGAAGCGAATCACGACCCAGCCCCTATCCGCTAGATGAGTATCACGCCTGTTCTGTTTGCAATCGTTTATGGTATGTATTGGAGAACGCCAGTTGCCCTCAAGAAACCAGGGCTCATCAATCTCAATGTCAATAAGTAAGCTTTGTCTATTTCTAGATACCTGCATTGCAATATCAGGTGTGTAGCCTTTATGGTAGTAGCCACTCCATCCTTGTGCTTGTATGCTAATGGCTGCATTCTGCGGAAACAGAGTAACTTCAAAGCCATACCTCTCTAGACTTTTCACTCGCTTCCTTAAAACATCTCGAAGGAAGTTATCGAATCTCCCGGATCGAGCATCAGAAGATGCATTAGGACGCAAGCTTTGTTGCCTAAAACTCAGCCTTACGACCTCATCTTTGTGCTTTCTTTTAATGGCCTCACATTCTGCTTCCCACTGCCGTAAAGCTTCCTGATATTTCTCCCAATGCCTTCTTCCGATGAACGTACACTCTTCCTGCCAGCGGCGTAGGATTTCTTGACATCTCTCTTCATGCTTTCTTCTGAGATCTTCGCACTCTGCCTCCCACTGCCGCAGGGCTTCTTGATGTTCTCTCAGTCTTTCTTGGTGGGCTTGGTTAAGGATTGCGCACTCTTCCTGCCACCGGCGCAGGTCGGTCTCTTGGTACCTCCTCAGGTCTTCTTCATGCCTTCTTCTGAGATCTTCGCACTCTGCTTCCCACTGCCGTAGGGCTTCTTGATGTTCTCTCAATCTTTCTTGGTGGGCTTGGTTAAGGACTGCACACTCTTCCTGCCACTGGCGTAGTGTAGTCCCTTGATATCTCCTCAAGTCTTCTTCGTGAATTCTTTTGAGATCTTCGCACTCTGCTTCCCACCGTCGCAGCGCTTCCTGATGTTCTCTCAGTCTTTCTTGGTGGGTTTGTCTAAGGGATTCACATTCTGACTCCCAATGGCGCAGATCTTCCTCATATTTTTGTTGGTGAACCCTTCTGATCCCCTCACATCTTACTTGCCACCAATGAACATCCTCCTGATATTTACTTAGTTTTGCTCGATGAGCCTGGATGAGAGCTTCGCATTCTGCTTCCCAGCAACGCAGAGCCTCTTCATGTTCCCTTATTCTTTCTGCTCTTTCTCTCTCGTATTTTTCTTTTCTCATATGTCCATGATTCATAAAGAAAACGCGCTAGCGTTGTAACACTGCCAATGCCTACCGCAACAACGAACGCTGGAGCCCCTGCAACAATCAAGCCAACGAGCACAGCAACCCCAGCACCAGCTGTTACTGCCGACCGCAGCTTGCTCATCAAAGGCTGAGGCAACTCAGGTAGATTTGGCCTAATTGGGCGCTTCGGCATTGAGGGTAGTTCAGGTTCCCTTGGGCGCTCCGGCATCCGTGGTGGCTCCGGCTCCGG
>DVDX01000034.1 GCA_015295985.1 Synechococcus sp. M44_DOE_062
GGCGTCGGCGTCGGAGTGGGTGTTGGGGTGGGCGTCGGCGTCGGAGTGGGTGTTGGTGTCGGAGTGGGTGTGGGCGTTGGGGTGGGTGTCGGTGTTGGGGTGGCGGCGGGAGTGACTGTAATAGTAATGGTTGCTTGGTTGGAAATCAGCCCTCCCGTATCCTTTACTGTATATTTGATTGGAGTGGTAGAGCCTGTGAAGCCCGGCACTGGAGTGAAGGTGACTCCCCAAGTGGTCGAATCGAGGGTATATGTGCCTTCCCCGGCAACTGTCAGAGTGGTTTGCTGTCCAGGAGTGAGCGGGTCTAGGTCGATAGTACTGGGATCCAAGTTAAAGGCATAAGCTGTGTCATTGGACAGCACATTAATGGTGACCGGTGTGTTGGTTGGAGTAGTGGCCGAGTCATCTTTAGCAACGGGGTTGTAAGCAACAATGCCCCCTCCTGCCGTCATGTCCCAGCCGCCGCTACCCTCTGGCGTATTTGTTGGAAACACGCTGGAGTCTTTGAAGTCCTTGATTGAGCCATTCACATCCTTCCCAACTACTGAGTAACCGAAGAACTTTTGATTAGGCTTTATGCCCAGATCCTGATAACTTACGAAAATGCCTGACAACTTCTGGTTATTTGGCTTAGCTGTAATGTTCGTATCCAGAACTTTACTTCCACACTCGTCGTTATGAACATTTGTAAATGGTATTAGCGTTCCCTTCCCCCAAGTAGCACCGGCTGCAATGACAGAGCCATAACCAAATTGTGTGGGGTCTGGATCAAAAGCCGTAATAGCAGCAATCCTAAAAAAGTCGTTTCCTCCTCTATCTAGAAGTAAAAAGCCAATCTTATCAAGGTTTGTAGAAGGAGCAGTTATTCCGCCTGGGGTTATAAAGTCTACCCTCTCAATATTGTTACTGTTCGTACCGGTATTTGCAAATAGATTATCCGCGCCAGCCTTGATAACTGGGTTTGATGGGTTGATTAAGAGAACCTGCTCCATGGATGTAATTCCCAGAGTGCCAGGCTTGTCTGGCGGAATGACCCAGATAACGTTGCATACACCAGATCTATTGGAGTTATTAACTCTCCTCAGAACAACTTGATCGGTTGCACCGATTAGAGACAGCTTTTGACCACCCACCTCAATGTTTGTCAGTACAGATCCAGCATCTAAGGTGGGAATAGCAGCCGCTTGAAGTGTGTGCTGATAGCTGTGATCAATTACTCCTTCAACCACAATCGTAGGGGTAGTAACGCTGCCAGCCGTGGCTTCCAAAACCCAATCTGCTCCGGCTTTGGCATGGCCTGTGCGGTTTGTAGAAGCAGCAATATCAGCTCCTGTCAGGTGGGCCATTTGCTCTATGAAGAGTCTGCCCTCCGGCTCTGCTGCCACCTCGCAGCCGTAGATTAAAATGTCCGCATCATCCGCAAGGCTGGATTTCCAATCTGCCAGTAAGTCCGCGTATTCAGGCAAGTTTTCTCGGCTGAGAATTCTTCCACCCAAGGAGAGGGAACCTGCTTTCCCGTGAGACAGGATGTGTAGGGCTTTGATGCCTTTCCGTCCTCGCAGTGTCTCTGTGATCTGCTTAATCCCATCTTTATTGGGATCCAGAAAAACAACTTCCGTGCCAGGACGAATGCCTGCCAATAAGATTGCCAATTCCGGCAAGGTTTGATCGATAAAAACCAGCTCATCCTGCCTAGGGTGTTGCAGAGACGCTTCTTTGGATGCAGGGAAGCCAGCCTGCTCTACCCCCAAGAGAACCATCAGCACGGCTGTGGAAACGGCACCCAAGCTGCGACTAAAGAAGCAAAGCAATCTTTCCGATTGAGCAGGACGAGAGGAAGACAGTTTTGGGGTCAGCATTCAACACTCCTCGGCTCTCTCAGCGCGTTCTCTTGAAGCACAAAATCAGCTCACATCAAGCTTGACTAAAACGAGGCAATCATCAATTATCTACCCTCACCGAAACCGTGTTGCTAAAGAGCAACGATCCCGATGCTGAACGAACCACGGCCCTGTTGGTAATGATGGTGGGAAGAGCAGGAGCTTCAGGGGTAGGCACCCCTGTGGGCGGAGCAGTTGGAAACTCCACCTGTGGAGTGGGTCGAGGTGTTGGAAAGTCCGTCGGCGCAGGGGGTAGGGGTACGGGAATGCGGAGGCGGCAGGGCTGATCCGATTGATTGCCTTCTGGGGCATAGCAAACGCGAATGAGATCCTCCACAAAGCGAAGCTGATTAAAACTAAGTTGATCCGCTTGTCGAATGATGTCCGTAATGATTTCCTCCAGGTCTCGGGCTGTTCTGGAAAGAGGTACGCTGACAAACAAAATGTTCTCCAGATCCCTAACCTCAGGAGGGGCTAGGTTGGAAAAAGGCACTCTATCCCGCTCCCGCAGCAAGATGCGATAAAGGGCTTCGCTCCAAGGGGAAACATCCACAGCAGCACTGAAAGCAAATCCCCGCAGGGGTGTAGGCTGGCCGGACTGACGCCCTTGGCCCAATAGGTTGGACTGAACCGATACCAATCTCCCTGGCGGCTGAGTGATCGATCCGGAAAAGGGGATGGTGAACCGCAAGTTGCCATCCAAGGCAGTGGTTGACAGGGCAGGCAACAAAATGTCCCCTCTTGAGCTTAGGTTGAACAACTCAACCTTGTTGCCTCTTGAAAAGAGAGGCCCTCCCAGGCAAAGGGCGGCTGTTGAGCCTGGCGGGCAAAGCTGAGCAAAGGGATCCACCACCAACCCCAAAATGGCAGAAGCAAAGCCGGAGCCGGGATCCCTTGGCGGCGACCCCACAGTCGAGGGGCTGCTGGAGGTGCCACCGCAACTTTTCAACAGAGGGGCTAGGCAGCCTGCCAGAGCAGCTAGGGCAAGGGCAGCCCGTTGATAAAACCGTTTGGAGAGTCTTGGTCGTTGAAGCATCTTCTTATCGCCCCGCTTTTTTTAGTCAGTAGGGTGGATATGTGAGGTCAAAAGCGTGCCAAGTTGCTCTAGCGGGATCCCACCGTGAGAACGGCGTCGTTGAAGGGCACTACAAAACGGCTTCCTTCTCTCTCAACCCGCAGCTCGCCGCTGAGAAGATAAGAACCAGCAGGTAGCGGAACACTGCTTTGCACCCTCACCTGCAGGCGGTGCTCCCCAATGGCGGCAGGGAACAAATTGGCAAAGGGAGCTTCCAACACTTCAGAAAACCGTGCCAGCACGAAAGTCCCCTCTGTAGCTGCGGCCAGACTTTGTAACTCCAGAAGATTCAAATCGACCCCTAACCCAACCACATACACGGTGAGCTTTTGTCCCCGCTCCCTGGCCAGGGCTGTCAGCTCCTGGGTAGCTTGGTTGATGGAACGGGTGCTTTCGTTATCAATACCATCGGTAAACACCACCAAACGGCGGTTGAAACGCTCGTTGGGCCGAAAATCGCTTAAGAAACGCCCCGCTTCCACCGTGGCATCGTAGAGGGCAGTGTTCCCCCCCGGAACAGCGCGCAAGACGCCTCGTCTTAGTAGCTCTTTGTCGCCGGTGAAGTCCTGTAGGAGCTGAGCTGTGCGCAGGGGCTGCCCCAAAGCTGTAAGGCCAAAACCTGCCCCCCGGTTGTCAAAGCGCAGAATAGCGCCCAAATCCAGAGGTGCAGGGCGAAATTGATCCAAGAGCCGAAAAACAGCCAGGAAGCGCCGAGATTGGGGATCCAAAACCAGCAGGCTGCCTGAGCCATCCATCAGCACAGCCATGAGCAAAGGCCGCTGAGCCAGATCCGACGGAGGGTTCTCGATCCGAGTGGGCGTTAGGGTCAAGGCTACCGGCTGCGGGATCCCCAGCAAATCGGTTACTCGGTTGACCTGCAAGCTGACCTGGCTGACGGAGAGCTGGGTTACTGGTTGGGGCGGATCCCCGCCTTGCAAGAGGGCAAGGTTGAACTCCATTTCCCCTTGCGTACCAGAAAAGGAGCGGGTTAGAGCGCCATTGAACGTCAGGCGAGCTTGGGATCCCACAGCAGACGGATCAATGCCTGTACCGCCAGAAGAGCCACAGCCGGCAAGGCAGCTTCCCACGAGAACCAGGAGAAACAGCCAACCGGTCTTTCGGTTTTTCACTCGACGAGGCTGCATCTTCAGACTCATTTCGGGTGTCGGTGTAAGTGTAGAGAGGGGTAGGAAGATCGGACATTACCACTCAGTAATTCCAAAAGCTACCGTAGCGCTGGGTATAAAATGTAAAGATCTTTTTACCACTCATGGGGAGCATTCTCGCCGACCAAATGAGGCCAGCGCTCTCTTCCATGACCTACAGTGCATAACAACTAGTGCATCACGGCCTGTCAATGGGGGTGTAAGCTCTAAAGGGATCCCCTGGGTGAGGAGGATGGCCGGATATGGCAGCAAAGCAACTGAAGTTCTACTGGAGCCCTCAATTCCAGCTCTTTAGCTGCGATGGAGCCAAGCTGGAGGGGCATGGTTTCATTCAAACCAACCCTTCCCACGATCTGGTGCATCTGTTCATTGCCGCCAACGGCAACCTGCCCTGGCAGCCGGTGGAAAGCCGCGAGCAAACTTGCTTTGCCGAGTACAACGCGGTGATGCTGGAGCACCTGTTGGTGAACTGTTTTAACGCAGGAGCCCTGGGATCCCTGCCCACCCAGCAGATCATTCCAGAGGCGCGGAAATTCTTGCGGTGGTTTGTTTCAGAACACTACGCCCCCTTTCCAGTTTCTGAAGAAGAGGCTTTTCGCCGCTTTGCCGAGCACCTGGATATTGAGCGCATTGTGCGTTTGTTCCCCTATTTTTACAGTCTGCGGGCTTGGGAATGCTTCAGCCCCAATTACCGCGCCGAGACCTACGATCTGGAGTTCACCTCCGAGGATGATCCCGTTCGAGAGGCCCCGGAATGGGCGGCGGATCCCAACATTTTGCAAACCCAAGAACTGGTGAGACAAAAACTGGCTGAAGCGGTGGCCGAGGCAAGATCAGGCTGGCCCAAGCCAGAGCCCGTTTTCTCGCCAACCCCCTCAACTTCACCGCCGTTCCATCCCCGAGCCAAGTCTGAATAAATCCGGGTAAGGACTCCGTCCCGCTGACGCGAACGGCTGCAAACTCGCTCGCCCTCGTTGGTCGCAAAAGCGTCGCGTAGCGATATGGATCTCCCTCACCTCTAGCCCATCTCCTGGAGGGAGCATGGATTTGAGGCTAGTCTGCACCCTCCACCAGCCGGCGAAAGGCTTTTTTGCCCACCTGCAAAACCCGTCCCGCCAGCTCCGAGGCATGGGCAAACTCCAGGTCGGGATCCTCCACCTTTTGCCCATCCAGCCGCACAGCGCCCCCTTGGATCTGCCGACGGGCTTCCGCAGCACTCTTGCACAGGCCGGACTCTCGCAGGATGTAGCTGAGCTTAGCAGGGTAGGACAGCCGATCGATGGCAAAGACGGGAATGGATCCCGTTTCCGCAAAGCTGCCTTCTAGCACCAACGCTTGAGCGGTGCGCTGGGCCTCTTCTGCCGCTGCAGGGGAGTGAAACTGGGCCACAAGAGTCTTGGCCAAGAGGATCTGCCGCTGGCGGGGATCCTCCGGCAGCTCCGACAGGGGCACCGAGGTCAACAACTCAAAATAGCGCTGCACCAAGTGATCCGGCACCTTTTCCAGCTTGGAGTACATGGTGAGGGGATCCTCGGTTAACCCCACGTAGTTGTTTTTGGACTTGGACATTTTCTGGTACCCGTCCAGCCCCTCCAAAAGCGGCACCGTCAGGCAAAACTGCGGCGTTTGGCCCTTCCAGATTTGCAGATCTCGCCCGGTGAGCAGGTTGAAGCGCTGGTCGGTTCCCCCCAGTTCCACATCGGCTGCGAGGGCCACCGAGTCGTAACCCTGCAAGAGGGGGTAGAGAAATTCGTGCAAGTACACCGGCGTCCCGGCTTGGTAGCGCTGGGCAAAGTCTTCCTTGGCCAACATCTGCCCCACCGTCATCTGGGCCTGGAGTTCGATGAGCTCACTGAGAGTCAGGCGGGCCAACCACTCGCTGTTGCGGCGCACCTCCAGTCGACCGGGGGTCTCAAAATCCAAAATCTTGCCGGCTTGCTCCAGATAGGTGCGGGCGTTTTCCTCCACTTCTGCCGGGGTGAGGCGGGGACGGGCCTCCGATTGGCCGGTGGGATCCCCTACCAGAGCTGTGAAGTCGCCGATAAGCAAAATGGCCACATGGCCCGCATCCTGAAACTGCCGCAGCTTGCGCAACACCACCGAATGGCCCAGGTGCAGATCCGGTCGGGTGGGATCGATGCCCAGCTTTACCCGCAAGGGACGATCCGCTTTCGCCAAGCGCTCCGCCAGGGCAGCAGCTCCTCCCGGAAAGATCTCGGCCACCCCCCGCTCAACAATTTGGGCTATCAACGGATCCCGGTACGTTGGCGAAACCGAGGCTGAAGATAGACTCAAATCCTGCTCCTCCGGCTGAACCCATGAGCCATTCTAATCCCACGCAAAAGATGCTCGGTTCTCAACTCAAGATCTTCTCCACCTGAACCTGGTTCGAGTTGTCGATGGGTGGGGTTGGCCATCCTGCCGCGCCGATAGACGCCGCCCTATAATAAGTCTGGCTTGTTGTTGCTTTGCAACACGGACGTGACAGGGTTTTTGACGTGACCTACGGTCGCAGACCATTGGCCCACCGGGCGAGAAAGCCAAGGGTAGAGCGTTTCTCCAGTTCCCCTTTTTCCCGATCGGGGTTTGACGAGCAGGCCGACTATGCCCCACCCACTCGCCCCTCGCGGATTGGCCAGGTTGCCGGTGTGGTAGGCAATCTGTTGCTGGGATCCCTGCTTCTGGGATCCACGGCGACGGCTGCCGGATTGGTGGGGTTGGCCATCAGCTTCCGCAACTTGCCGGATGTGCATCAACTGCGGGATTACGTGCCCATTGCCACCACCCACATCGTCGATATTCGGGGCGAGCCCATTGCCAGCCTACACGGGGAGGCCAACCGGGAAGTGATCTCTCTTGAACAGGTCTCACCGGAAATGAAAAAGGCTTTGCTGGCCATTGAAGACAGCCACTTCTACACCCATCCAGGGATTAATCCGGTCAGCTTGGGCCGGGCAATCCTGGGCAGTGTAGGGGGGGGTATAGGCTCGGCGGGAGGGGGATCCACCCTGACGATGCAATTGGTGAAGAACCTGTTTTTGAGGCCGGAGCGCACCCTCAGCCGCAAAGTTGCCGAGATCGTGTTGGCGGTGCGCCTAGAGCAGGTCTTCAGCAAAGATGAGATCCTGGAGATGTACCTCAACCAGGTGTATTGGGGGCACAACCTCTACGGCATTCAGGCGGCGGCCCGCAGCTACTTCAACAAGGATGCGGCTGAACTGAACTTGGCTGAAGCGGCGATGTTGGCCGGGATCCTGCCGGCCCCGGAAACCCTGAGCCCCTTTCGCAACCCGGAGGGAGCCAAACGGCGACAACACCTGGTGCTGGATCGTCTGGTGGAGCTGAACTGGATCACCCCAGCAGAAGCCCAGGTGGCCCGCGAACAAAAATTGACCTTGGGCCGTATCACCTCCTTTCAAAGCAACGCTCCGGCGGTTACCGATGCCATTGAGGCGGAGCTGCAGCGTCGCTATGGGGAACAAGCTCTCATGCAGGGAGGGCTGCGGGTTCAGTCCACCATCGATCTGCGTCTGCAACGCCTTGCCCAGCGCATTGTCAACGAAGATGGCCCTCGCATTGGGGCAGCTCGTCGTGCCGATCAAATGGCTTTAGCGGCGGTGGATCCCCGTACTGGCTACGTGAAGGCCATTGTAGGCGGGATCAATGCTCAGCGGGGCCAATTTAACCGCGCCACCCAGGCGTTTCGCCAAACGGGATCCACCTTCAAGCCTTACGTGTATTACGCAGCTCTGGCCAGCGGGCGCTATTCACCCGGCAGCATTTTGGAAGATACCCCCGTCACCTATCCCGGCTCGCCGCCCTACAGCCCGAAAAACTACGACAACACCTTTTATGGCCCCCTCACCTTTGCCCGGGCTTTGGAACTCTCCCGCAATGTGCCCACCGTCAAGTTAGCCGATGATGTCGGGATCCGCAACGTCATTGCAGCGGCTCAGGCCACGGGTATTACTGCCGAGATGTCCCCCAACTTGGCCACAGCTCTGGGCTCGGCCAGCATCAGCCCCCTGGAGATGGCGGCCAGCTATGCGGTGTTTGCCAACGGCGGGTATCGGGTGGAGCCGACCCTTTTGGCCCAGGTGGTGGATCGCAACGGCCAAATCCTCTTCGAGGCCAGGCCCCAGCCAGAGCGGGTTTTGGATCCCTGGGCGGTGGCGGTGCTCAATCAAATCCTCAAAGGGGTAGTGACCCAAGGCACCGGGACGGCGGCTCGTCTGGATGATGGGCGACCCGTGGCTGGCAAAACCGGCACCACCTCCGATTTCCGCGACGCTTGGTTCATCGGCTATGTGCCGCAACTGTCGACCGCCATTTGGATTGGCAACGACAACAACTCCCCCATGCTGCCCGGCACCGCCGGCGGGGCTTTTGTCGCCCCCACCTGGAAGCGCTTCATGACCGAGGCTCTACAAGGGATCCCACCCCAGGACTTCCCCAGCCCGTATCAATTTCCCCCTCCCCGACCATGAGCTATAGCGAGGAGCGGCTGGTGCGCATCGAGCGCACCGTCGAGGCCAATGCTCAGGCCATCGCCCAACTGGCCCGACAGAACCAAGAGGTGCTGCAGACCATTGCCGGCACCGAGGAGCGCATTGCTAGGGCTGAGGAACGCATTGCCAAAGCCGAGGAACGCATTGCCAAAGCGGAGGAACGCATCGAGGCCGAGATCAAACGGTGGGACGAGCGGTTTTTCCAGCTCAGCCGTGATACCCTCAACTTCACCCGCAATGTGGTTACCATTGCCGCCATCACGGCAGTTTTAATCCCCCTGCTTAGGGATGTCGCTCCCCTGCTGATTGAGCTGCTGCGGGAGGGATCCCGTTAGCCCCCTGTAGCCGGGACGATCTTGCTTTTCCGACGGCTGGCGAACGAGTGGTTATCGGCAATTGCGCTGAGACTACCGCGGTTCCACCTCTCTGGGGTCAAGCAGGGCTCCAGCCGGAATCGAGGTGTCCAAGGGATCCCAGCGCGTACTGATTCTGAGTTAAACTAAGACTGCAAAGAAAGGTAACGCCTTTTTCTGGTTATCCTGACCCTTCGCCGCGTTCTTTCTTGCATTCCTTGCACAAGACACAGAGGACAGACAATTATGGCTTTTGAACTCCCAGCTCTGCCCTATCCTGCTGACGCGCTGAAGCCCTACATGTCGGCAGAAACGTTTTCCTTCCACCACGGCAAGCATCACGCGGCCTACGTAGCCAACCTGAACAAGCTTATCGAGGGTACCGATCTGGCCAACCAGTCTCTGGAGGAGATCATCAAGACCACCTTTGGGGATCCCAACAAGACAGGTATCTTCAACAATGCCGCCCAAGTTTGGAATCACACCTTTTTCTGGGAATCCATGAAGCCAGGCGGGGGAGGCGCACCTACCGGGCCTATTGCCGACAAGATCAACGCTGATTTCGGCGGCTACGACAAGTTCGTTGAGGCTTTCAAGACGGCGGCTGCCACCCAGTTTGGCAGCGGTTGGGCTTGGCTGGTGCTGGACAACGGCACCCTGAAGGTCACCAAAACCCCCAATGCCGAAAATCCCCTGGTTCACGGTCAAACGCCCCTGCTCACCTTGGATGTGTGGGAGCACGCCTACTACCTGGATTACCAAAACCGGCGGCCTGACTTCATCACTGCCTACCTAGAGCACTTGGTGAACTGGGATGCCGCCAATGCCCGGCTGGCTGCCGCCTGACTCTACCTATTCTGGGATCCCTGGACGGGGGATCCCATTGAAGACTAGCCTTCTATCTTCTATCACTGTTGGCAAGGGGATCCTTAGGGATCCCTTTTTTGCGCCTAGTCTCTCCCCAAGCGTTCCCGCTCCTCGCGCAACCGCTCCAGAAAGCCGGGGGTAGGGGGTTGGGTTGGGGGTGCTGCAGAGGGAGCAGAAGTTGGAGCAACCCGGTTCATTTGGGGAAACAAGGGTTGATTGATGGGCTGCGGCGGGAGAGGTTGGGCTGGGACAGGGGCTGGAGAAGGTGGAGGAGCGGGTGTGGGCACAGCAACCGGTCGGGGCGGCGGCGCAGCAGGGGCTGGAGGGGGAGGTGACACCCGCGGAGTTGTGGCGGGGGGTTGAGGGGTAGGGGACACTGCCTCTGGCCTGGGTGTGGGCTCGCCAATTCCCAGATCTGGGGCAGGATCATCCTCAAACACCGGTTCGCCCCCCGGATCCCGCAGCAGCCAGTCCAGCAGAGGTTCAGGAGTTGCTGAGGGACCCCGCTCAGAGGACTCTGCACCGCCGACGCGCTGGGTGTCAGGTCGTTCAGGGACAGTTTCCCTGCCTGGGCCTGGATCCAACAGCAGACGCACGCCCCAGAAGGTGCTCCCCGCGATGGCAGCAAAAAGGGCTACCCCAACCCAGAGGGGAAACAGCTTGGCCTTGGGCTCTGCCTGGGTACTGAGCAGGTGCCCTGCATCTACCGCCGCTAGGGTATGCTCAGAGAAGATGGGTGCGGTCAGAGGCATCAGGAAGGAAGAGCTGGCAGCGCCCTGGGAGCACAGGGATCCCTCCAATTGGGCGCTGAGAATCTTCATATCTTGGGGCCGCCGGTCGGGATCTTTAGCCAGACAGGAGAGCACCACCTGTTCCAGCTCCGGCGGAATCTCATAGGGCAAATTTGAGCGATCGAAAGGCTGGGGCTGCTGGTAATTGTGGGCCTCGTACCAACCGGGGAAAGAATCACTCTTGGGTCGCAGAGGTTGTTGCCCGGTCAACATGCGGTAGAGCACCACGCCAAACGAGTAGATATCCGAGCGGGCATCCAAGGCTTCCCCGCGCACCTGTTCGGGAGAGGCATAGCGCACCGTACCCAAAAAGCCGGTGGTCTGGGTGCCGAGGGCAAGGGAAACGTCGCTGAGCAGCTTGGCAATGCCGAAATCCAGGATTTTGACCGTTTCCCCCAGCGTTTCATCTTTCAGGACGAAGAGGTTGCTGGGTTTGATGTCGCGATGGATCACCCCCTTGATGAGATGGCCATCCTGCTCGGTCTCCAGGTTATGGGCGTAATAGAGACCAGCACATACTTGGCGGGCAATCCTCACCACCTGTTGCGGCGGCAGCACCGGCTGCTTGAGCATCAGCTCCCCCAAACTGCGCCCTTTCAGGTATTCCATCACTAGGTAAGGTTGGTCGTTCTCTAGACCGTAATCCAGCACCTTGACAATGGCAGGGTGCTCCCCCAACAGCGTGCTGATGCGAATTTCCTGCTGAAAACGTTTGTGCAACTGGCGTCGGGTGTTGTCATCGCCTGCTAAGTTTTGGTGCAACAGCTTGACCGCCACCGGACGGTTGAACAGGCGCGTATCGACAGCCTTGAACACCCGCCCCATGCCACCTGCTGCAATGCTGTGAACCAGTTGATAGCGCTGGCCGATCACTTTTCCAGGAGCAAGCTGGTTCATAGGCAGCCCAGGAGCATGTACCTTCCGATTTTAATGCGTGTTTCTCTCGCCTTTCTCCGGCCCCCCGGCCCAGCAGTCTTCATTCCCAATGTATTTGATGTGGTTTTGATGTGCTTTTGAATACTTGTTAAACGCCCTGCCAGCAATTGAAGGCCGGACAAAGGCTGTGGGGCATCGAGAGCTACTTGGATCTGGAGGGATCTGATAGACTCATGCGGGCGCTTTGCCGGGTCTGTTCATTAGCTGTCTGTCGGGTGATTTATGCTGGCTAACTGGCTGCAAATTTCGGGGATCCCTCTGGCCATGATTGGCCCTGCTGAGAATCCGGTGCTGGTGTTTTTGATCATCCTGACCATCATGCTGGTGGCTCCCTTACTGTTTGAGCGGCTACGCCTGCCGGGGATCATCGGGTTAATCTTAGCCGGGCTGGTGGTGGGGCCCTATGGCTTGGGCATCCTGCAGCGGGACGAGACCATCATCCTGCTAGGCACAGTGGGACTGTTGTTTCTCATGTTCATGGCGGGGCTGGAGACCAGCCTGGAGGATTTGAAGCTTAATGCCGGGAAGGCCACCATCTTCGGGGCGCTCACCTTTCTGTTGCCGATGCTCATTGGCACAGCAGCGATGTTGGCCATTGGGTATGGCTTTCTGGCGGCGGTGCTGGTGGCCTCTAGTTTTGCCTCTCATACCCTGATTGGCCTGCCCATCATCTCAAAGCTGGGGTTGATGCGCCTGCAGACGGTAACGGCAACTTTGGGGGCCACCCTCATCACGAATGTCTTGGCTTTGTTGGTGCTGGCGGTGGTGGTGCGCGCCCACCAAGGGGAGCTGACGCTGCAATTTTGGTTGACCTTGATCCCTTCCATTGCCGTCTACACCTTTGCCACCCTCTGGGGAGTCCCGAAGCTAGGGGGCTGGTTCTTTCAACGCTTTGGCCATGACGAGGGAGCAGAGTTCACCTTTGTCATTGCCACGTTGTTTGTGGTGGCCTATGGAGCAGGGTTGATTGGCATTGAGCCGGTGGTGGGAGCTTTTCTGGCTGGGACGGCCATCACCCCCATCATCCCGCAGCTCAGCCCGCTCATGAACCGGATTCAGTTCATCGGCAATACCTTGTTTGTGCCCTTTTTTCTGATCTCGGTGGGGATGCTGATCAATCCCGGCATTCTCCTGGGGGAGCCGCGCACCCTGCTGGTGGGAGGGGTGATGATTGCAGCGGAGGTGGTGAGCAAGTTTCTGGCCGCTTGGATCCCGGCCCAACTGTTTGGCTGGCGCTTTGCCAGCACGATGATCATGTTCGGTTTGTCGATGGCTCAGGCGGCGGCTACCCTGGCGGCAATCACGGTGGCCTTTCAGGTGGAATTGGTGGATGAGCTGACGGTGAACGGCACCATTGCCATGATCCTGGTGACCTGTGTTGCCTCGCCTTGGATTGTGGCCCGCTGGGGAGAGCAAATGCAGCCAGCCGAAGTGGCGGCAGAGTCCACCGAATTGCCCAAGCCGGATTGGGGAGCTCGCGTCTTGGTGCCGGTGGCCAACCCGGATACCGAAAGCAACCTGCTGCAGTTGGCGTTGATTTTGGCCAAAAAGGGTGGAGGAACGCTGCTGCCGCTGCATGTTTTGTCTGACCGCGCCGGGATCTCACCGGCAGCCCTAGCCCGGCAAGAGCAGTTGTTGACCTTTGCAGAAGCTCTGGCCCACAGCGCCGTGACCCGAGTAGAGCCGATTCGGCGGGTGGATGACTCGGTGGAAAAAGGGATCATTCGCTCGGCGGCGGAACGGCAGGCAACCTTGGTGATCCTGGGCTGGAAGGGCTACTCCACCTATACAGAGAACTTTTTCGGCAGCATCATCGACGCGGTGGTGCGGCAGGTGGGGATCCCAGTCTTGATTACGCGGTTTCCGGTACCCATCGAGACAGCACGCCGCATCCTCTTGGTTGCACCGGAGCTGGAGGTCTCTCCCGGATCCCTGCAGCAGACCATTGGGCTGGCGCAAACGCTGGCCGGCGAATTGAAAGCAGGTTTGCAGATTCTGCTGGTGCAAACCCGACCCAGGCGGGAACGCTCCCCAGCCTTGGTGGCAGAAAGCTATGCCCACCTGCCGGTTCAGCGGGTGCAGGGGGGGGTGGTGGCGGAAGTCTTCAAAGCCCTGCAGCCAGGAGATGTGTTGGTGTTGATTCCCAGTGAAACCGGCAACCGGTCGCGTCTAGGCCGAGAGCCGGAGACCATTGCCCGCAACCGACCCAGCCTTCCCATCATCGTGGTGCATCTGCCGCGGGATTCAGCCTATCCCTTGCGCCAAGGAGATGGGGTTCTTGCGGCTACAGAGTCAACTTGGCAGTGATGGCAGTGGGGTATTGTCTGGCGGATTTGAGCTTTTGTCTCAACTCCGCCCAGCTCTTTGGTAAACTGGGATACCTCAGGTTCAGAACAGTCGTCAGCCAGAAGGAAGGCTTAGGGCCATAGATTATGTTGATTGAGGAAGTGGGGATAGCACCCTACGGAGCACAGGAGTATGGTTGCCTATTTACTGGAAGTTGGCTGTGAGGAACTCCCGGCCAGTTTTGTGGATTCGGCTCTGGAGCAGTGGCGAGCCGGGATCCCAGCCTCTTTGGCAGAGGCTCATCTGCAAGCAGAGCAGATGCAACTTTTCGGTACGCCGCGCCGCCTGGCGGTTCTGTTGCGGGGGTTGCCCACCCAGCAGCCGGATCGCACCCTGGAGGTGAAGGGGCCACCGGTTCAGGTCGCCTACCAAGATGGCCGGCTCACTCCTGCCGGGGAAAAATTTGCCCAAAAACAAGGGGTGGATCCCGGCAGCCTGGAAATCCGGCAAGTGGGCAAGGGATCCTTCGTGTTTGCAGTGCAGCGGGTGCGGGGCCGACCGACGGCGGCTGTGCTCCAAGAATTGGCGCCCGCCTGGATTACCAACTTGAGTGGGGAACGGCTGATGCGCTGGGCCTGCGGGGATCTGAAGTTTCCGCGTCCTATTCGCTGGCTGGTTTCCCTTTGGGATGATCAGGTGCTGCCTTTGCTGCTACCGACCCACGAGGGCAATACCATGCCGGGCTTGGTGGCAGGGCGGGTTAGCCGGGGGCACCGCATTTTGGGATCCCAGCAGGTCACTCTGGAGCGGGCCGAGAGCTACGTTCAGCAAATGCAAGAGGCTGGGGTCAGCCCCGATCCGGCAGCGCGGGAGGCGTACATTCAGGCCGAGGTAACCAAGCTGGCCAAGCAGGTGAATGGGGAAGCGCAGATCCCTGCCCCTTTGCTGCGGGAGGTGGTGCAGTTGGTGGAGTGGCCGACGGCGGTTTTGGGGCGCTTTGAGCCGGAATTTTTGCGCCTGCCGCCGGCGGTGATCGAGACGGTGATGATCACCCACCAACGCTATTTCCCGGTACGGGATGGCCGGGATCCCCAGAAATTGCTGCCCTACTTCATCACCATTTCCAATGGCCACCCTGAGCAGTCGGAGCGGATCGGGGCGGGCAACAGCCGGGTGGTACGGGCGCGCCTGTCGGATGCCCGCTTTTTCTACGAAGAGGATCGGCGGATCCCTTTGGCGGAGCGGGTGGAGCGCCTGCAGGCAGTCACCTTTGCCGAGGGGCTGGGATCCATGCGGGACAAGGTGGAGCGCATCCGCCACATCAGCCGCCTCATTGCCGCTGCCTTGAACTTGGATGCCCAGGAGCAGGCGCTGGTGGATCGCACCGCCCAACTGTGCAAAGCGGATCTGGTGACCCAAATGGTGTACGAGTTCCCAGAGCTGCAGGGGATCATGGGGGCCGACTACGCCCGGCAGGATGGGGAACCGGAGGCTGTGGTGGCAGGGATTGAGCAGCACTACTGGCCTTTGGGGGCGGGGGACGCTTTGCCCACAGCGCTGACGGGGCGGGTGGTGGGCTGGGCAGATCGCCTGGATACTTTGGTGGGCATGTTTCGCTTGGGGCGGATCCCCACCGGCTCCTCGGATCGCTTTGCCCTGCGGCGGGCTGCCAACAGCTTGGTGCTGGTTGCCTGGGATGCCGGCTGGACTTTTGACTTCAACGTGCTGTTGCAGAGCGTGGTGCGGGACTATGCCTTTGGCGATGTCCACACTTTGCGAGCCTTGCAGGAGTTTTTGGCCCAACGGATACAGACCCTTTTGCAGGAGGAAAAACGGATTGATTACGACTTGGTCAGGGCCGTGGTGGGGGATCCGGAGTCGGTCAAAACCGAGGATCCCCAGAAAGCCGAACTTACCTTGCGGGCCTTGGGCAACCTGCCCTTGACTTTGCTGCGGGCGGAGTACCTGCAACACCTGCGGGCCACCGGGGAATTGGCGGATCTCTATCCCACCCTCAATCGCTGTGCCCGCCTGGCGGTTCAAGGGGACTTGGACTACGCCGTGGTGGATCCGGCAGCCGCCGTGGATCCCGGCCAGTTGCAGGAGGCGGCAGAAAGGGAGTTGTACGAGGCTTGCCAGAAGATCTATCGCCTGGGGGTAGAGCCGGCCTTGCGGGGAGACTTTGTTCCCTTGGTGGAAGCCCTACAAGCGGCATCCCCTCAGGTAGCCCAGTTTTTTGAAGCCGTTTTGGTGATGGATCCCGATCCGGTGCGACGGGCCAGCCGGCTCAATTTGCTGGGAGTATTGCGCAACCAGTCGCGCCTGTTGGGGGACATGGGGGCTGTGGTCATGGCAGGGGAATCCTCGCCGGAGAAGACCCCCTAGCCGCTTCCGATCAGTTTACTTCGAGACAGATCCCCCTCACCCCCAGCTTCTCTCCCAGAGGGAGCTACCCCCCAAGGACTCTGTCCCACTGGCGCGAACGACTTGGGAATGGACATAAGGATTTATCCAAGAAATTGCAAACACTGCTGCAAAGCCCGCTGCACCGAGCCTAGGTAGCCCTCTCCAAACAGGTTGAGATGGTTGAGCCAGTGGTAGAGCTGGTAGAGGGGCTTGCGGTGGGGATATCCCTTGTCCAAAGGATAGGCCCGCTGATAAGCCCGATAGAACTCCGGCGGGAAGCCACCAAACAGTTCTGTCATCGCCAGATCCGTCTCCCGATCCCCGTAGTAGGTGGCCGGATCGAAAATCACCGGGGATCCATCCGCTAAGGCCCCGTAGTTGCCACCCCACAGATCTCCATGCAACAGAGCGGGCTCTGGCCTGTAGTCCTGAAAAAAGGTTTCTAGCTCCGCCATCACCCGTTCGGCTTGGGCCACCCATGCACCGCGATACCCCTGTTGGCAGGCCAACTTCACCTGGTAGAGCAGCCGCTGTTCCCGATAAAAGTCCGGCCAATTCTGCCGCCAACTGTTGATCTGAGGCGTAGAGCCGATGGTGTTGTCGCGCTCCCAACCGTAGCTGCCATTGGGGGATAGGGTGCGGTGCAACTGGGCCAATTGGGATCCCAATAAACCCGCAGTGTGCGGACGGGGTGAGGTTAGCTCCAGGTATTCCAGCACCAAATAAGCCTGCTCTCCCGCGGATCCCCAGACAATGGGCCGAGGCACGCGAATAGCCTGGGCAGCTGCTAGGGTTTGCAAGCCTGCAGCTTCCGCCGCAAACATCTCCAGCGCTCTTTCTCCCCCACGGGACAACTTGACAAAGTAGTCTCTTGCCCCCTCTGCGAGAGAGTTTTGGGAAGCGCAGGAAAACCGATAGGTGGCGTTGATGCTGCCCCCACCCACAGAACGATACTGCAGGGGCCGTAAGGGATCCCCTGTCGCTTCTGAAAGGTGCTGGGCAATGGTCTGCCAAAGAGTTTGCATCAGCAGCGAAAGTCAATTGTCGAAGAAAAACAGGTACTTAATCAGACCCGTAAGCACACCACCCACTGGGGAGTATGTCAACCCTTGGTCAAAGCAGACAGAGAAGGTAGAACATCTTCTCGAAAAGGAACCTCGTTTTGATTCACATTCTCCAGCTCGGCCAACATGAGAGGGTTAACCCGGTTCAGGTAGGGCACCAAAACCTGTTGCAGCCTTCGGCTATAAAAACGGTGGTAGCTGTACACAGGCGTAGCCGGAAATCCCCGTCGAATCTTATGGGATCCCCCAGCACCGGGATCAAAGTTGCGGATCCCTTCCCGAATGGCGAGGGCAATGGGTTCGTAATAGCAAACGTTAAAGTGTAAAAACTTCACCTCCTCCCGACAACCCCAGTAGCGCCCGAAGAGGCGATCCCCCTTACGAATACAAAAAGACATCCCCACAATTTCTGCATTCCGTTCCCCAGCCACCAACACCACCCGCTCCCGATAGTTGGGATAGAGAGACTCGAAAAAGCGACGATTGAGATATTTGCTCCAGTTCCAAAATTGAGCACAGGTGTTGCTGTAAAAGTCGTACATCAAAGACAACAGGCGGGGCGTGATCTCCTCTCCTGTATAAATCTTGAGTTCTAGGCCGCTTTTTTCCATTGCAGCCCGCTCTCGCTTGATGTTGCGCCGCTGGTTGGCATTAAACTGGCTCAAAAAGTCTTCGTAAGAGCGGTAGCCGGGGTTATGCCACTGGTAGTTGTGGGTGATTCTGGGCGTAAGTCCATCCGCTTCCAATTGGGCTCGCCAGTCCAGATCTACATAAAGCAAGCTAAACACCGAAATATCCTTTTCTTGGCAAAACCGGTCAATGGCTGCCAGCATCAACGGCCACACCTCCGCCTCTGAATACTCAGGATGGACGAGAATGCGATAGCCCGTGGCCGGGGTAAAGGGGGCCATGCCGATTAACTTCGGGTAGTAGCGTTCCCCCAGTTGGCCGGCGACTGCAGCCCATTCTTGGTCAAAGACAAACTCCCCCTGACTGTGGCTTTTCAAATACAAGGGGGCAGCAGCAACCAACTGACCGTTTGCCTCCACCAGTAAGTGACAGGGCAGCCACCCTGTCTTGCGGCTGGCACAACCTGAACTTTCTAGGCTGTGCAACCATTCGTATTCCAAAAAAGGAGAGGTGCGCTCCGTTTGCAAAGCGTGCCAGGCCACTGCCGGGATCTCGCGAATATCGTGGCACCAGCGCCATTTCAAACCGGTTGACATTTGCCTGCCCGGATTAGACCAACCCGCCGCGCAATCGCCTCAGCTTGACTGGGAAAAGGCCCCCAATGCTCTTGCTGGCTCAAGAGGGGATCCCCCGCCGCCAAACACAGCACTTGGCAGGATCCCTGCACCTGCTTGATCACATACCACCCTGAAACGGGAGCCGAAACCACGCTGCTGCTCCTTTGCCCGTCCACAACTTTTCCGGCGAAAAACTGCATTTTTGGGCTCTGGTTTGATTTTAATCGGGATCCCTGGGCTCGTAGTAGTGGTTGGCCAATTCCAGAGCCATCTGAAACTTCTGCTCGCGGGTGAGATCGGCCCGTCGGGCAATCTGGGCAAAGCGGTTGATATCTGGGGGCAGAAAGTCGAAAGGCCGCTGTTCCCGCACGATGTCCAAGACCAAATCGCAAAGGGCCTGCTGGTAATCGTTGTAGAAGATCTCTCCCAAAGCCTTGAGCCGTCCATCGGGCACCGGATTATTAAAGTCGATGGCCTGGAGCTCTCCCTGCTCGTCAATGAACAGCTCCACTGAGTTCATTTCATAGCCCAGAACCCGATTGATAATCCGACAGGTATTGATGACTTTCTGGCCCATTTCTGGGGTGAGAAATTCTGGATCGAACAGATATTCGCTGGCATCGAATTTGCGGAAGATGTACTTAATCGGGATGATTTTCCGGCCAATGCAGAGAGCGCGAATCTGCCAAGGGTAAGGGGTTTTGACCTTCTCTTGGATCATCATCACCTGGGATCCAGAGCGGTCGTAAAAATAGAGGAGCTGTTCCATGTTATGGGCTATTTCTACCCCAATGGCCTCTCGTCCCTCCGCTGGCTTAATCACAATTGGCCAGCCCAGATCTTCTGCCATCCCCTGCCAATCGAAAAACTTATGATACTTAAAGTCTTCTGCTTTCAATGCGGGGGCTTCTTTAGGGGGCAGGATGTAAGTTTTGGGGATGGAGATCCCCAACTCTTTGACCACCATGTAGGCAGCATCTTTGTTGCGCAGGTAGTAGTAAAAGCTAAAGGGGTTGTTGATGATATACACTCCCCGAAAGGCAAAGCCCATGAACAGGCCGATGGCTTGGGGGTAGAGATAGCTGAAGCGATCCAGGATCAGGCGATACTTGGTGCGGTAATCCAGGTTCACCTCGTGAATGGTGACATGTTCGGCCCGGATCTTGTAAGTTTGGCCGTTGCGAGCTTGAACAGGGGGAAGGGCATTGAGGCGGACCAGAGTATCGTCCCCGAAAGGCTCGCTGAAGTGCAGGCTGCCAACCCAATAGTCTTCAATCATCAGGGCTCTCTCGTTAAAGCTATTCCCTGCAAGGGATCCTACGCGAAGGCACGGATTTGCGCTTGCCAAGTGGGCCAGTCGTGATCCCCCTCCCATACCTCCAGTTGATGGGGGATGTCGTTGCGGCTAAGCACTTCCGCCAGACGCAGATTGTCGCTGAGGCAGTGGTCGCGGTGAGCGGTGAGCAGTTTCAGCTCGGTGTTGTGCCCGCCCAAGTGATCCCAGAGTTGCCGACTCATGTTGGACATATAGGCCAGCGGGTTGATGAAATACAGCTCCTGCTCTGCCTGTTGGGGATCCCAGCCGGTGATGGAGCCGAGAGCCGCCACATCGTAAGGCCCTCCCAGAGCCAAACAACGGCGCACTAGGCCGGGGTGCCGACAGGTGAGGTTGACTGCATGGGTGGCCCCCAGAGAAAACCCAGCCACCACCAAAAACTCATTTTGCGCTTCCGCTTTGGCATAGGGGATCAGCTCTTCTACCCAGTGCTGCTCCAGCAACAGCCAACGATCCCGCCGTTGAGGTAAGTCCAGATCGCGGTTAAAAAAGGTCTCCCAATCCAGGGTTTCCACGCAAAAAGCCTGCAAATAACCCTGTTCCAGATGATGGCTGAGACTGGCGATAATGCCGCGATCTTCCAAGTCAAAAAAACGCCCATTGCTGGTGGGCAGACAGATCAGCGGGTAGCCGTGATGCCCAAAGTGGAGCATCTCCATTTCCCGGCTCAAGATCTGAGAGGGAAAGCGCAAGTAGCGGCGAGCGTAGGGCATGAAAAACAGGGAAGGGATCCTCAAGAAACACCCAACTTTCTCTTCTCCAGGGGAAGCCTTTTGGCCCACCTAGCTGAGAAGGCTAAACTGCACCTTCTGGAAAGACCCATGCAGCCCTGAACAAAGCTGTTCGCGTCAGCGGGCTGTCCCTCAGCCCCCAGCCGGTACTTCTCAGCTAGGTAGGCATTCAACTTGCACAGGTTGTCTTTACCCAGTGTGTGGTAGCCGCTTGTGAGCTTTGCGTAGCAACAACAAGAGGTACCAGCAACCGGCTTGCCATCCAATCGCCATGTTCTTGGGCGCCATGGCTGGTAAGAATTGTGCACAGCGCCCCCAGCCCAGGATGGGAACCTTGTTCGCGCCGTCGGCACGGAGTGCTCTGGCTGTGGGGAGCCTTTGCTTAGCTTGCGGAGATCGTTGGCAAACTTCTAGCCCCCAGTTATGGGCAGGGCGGGCCACACCGGAGTGCTGGGCAGCCAAGGTTCTCTGTTTGTTGTAGAGGCTTTGTCCCCCTATCGAGAACAGACTGAGCTCTGCCCCAAACTCCAGCAGCATGCTTCCCCCCGTTTCCACAGCCGCTTCACACAGTTTACAGAAGAAGCTCAAAAACCCAAAGACCTAGTCCTGCCCCTCCAATCAACCAAAGGCAAGCGGGGTATCGTATGTATTGAAGTGTGGTCGCGTCTAGAACCCATCTCATCATGAGCGTCACCAGCGAATCTGCTGCCACCGCCGCACCCTATGTGATTTTAAAAGAGCCGGATGGCAGCCAGAGGAAACACATCCTTTCGGGAGCGACCGCTTGGACCCTAGGCCGCGATGAGGACAACGCCATCGTCTTGAGCGATCCCAGCGTTTCCCGCCAGCATGCCCTGCTGCAATACCTCGACAACAACAGCATCTATCTCATCGATCTCGGTAGCCGCAACGGCTCGTTTGTCAACAATCGCCGTGTCAGCATCCCCACCCTCCTGCAGGATGGGGATCGCCTTACCCTTGGACAATCCCAGCTTGAGTTCCACAGCGGATCCCCGGCCAGCTCAGAACCCAGCGCTGCGGCCAAACCTTCGGACACCCTGGTTCTACAAACCCGCTGGCTGATCTCGGTGGCAGTGGTGGATGTGCGAGGGTACGGACAACTGACTCAACAACTGGACGAGCGCCTGCTTTCCCAGGTGATGGGAGATTGGTTCCGGCGGGGTGGGGATATCATTCAGCAGCATGGGGGCACTGTCGATAAGTACATTGGCGATGCAATCATGGCCGTTTGGTTCCATGTGCCCCAAGCCAACACCACTCCTCTAGGAGTTGAAGCGCCGGGAATTCACCTCGATGTGAAGTCGGTTCTGCAGGCCATAGCGAAGCTGTTTCAGATGACCGAGCAACTGAACGGTGAGTTTCCGCTGCCTTCTCCCATTCGTCTAGGGGCAGGGGTTAACACAGGCTCGGCGATCGTGCGCCAGGTGGGCAACAACACCCGCCAAGAATATACGGCCCTGGGAGATACAGTGAATTTGGCCTTCCGCATTGAGAGCGCTACCCGCACCCTCAACGCCGACTTGGCGATTAGCCAGGACACCTACACCTGCTTGGCCAAACAACTGGGGCAGGCAGCCACCTGCTTCTCGCATCAGGCCGTAGAGCTGAAGGGGTACGCCCACCGTCATCAGGTGTACTACTGCGATGTGCGTTCTTTGCAAGCCGTTCTCAGTCTCTAGATCCTAGGGATGTCTTGCCGCGCGATGGGATCCCTTGTCTGGCAGAGCAAGCTGGGGGATCCCCCCTCCTGCTGCCCCTTGAGCCGATAGAATGGCAAGGCCCATTTGCACAAGAGCCCGGCCCATGAGTGTGGTGAATCGCCCTGAGGTGGTGGCAGAGCTAACCGAACTCTACCATCAGTACGAAGCTGCCCTGACGAGCAATGATGTGCCCACCCTGACTCGCCTGTTTTGGGATGGCCCCCAGGTGGTGCGCTTTGGTGTGGGGGAAAATCTCTACGGGGGAGAGGAGATCAAGGCTTTTCGCCAACAGCGCCCTCCCACGGATTTGCGCCGCGAGATGCTGCGTTTACAGGTAGTCACCTTTGGGGAAGATTGCGGCTCGGTCACCCTAGAGTTTCGCCGCCTGGTGAACGGGATCCCTCGCTTGGGCCGCCAAAGCCAGATGTGGTACAGGTTCCCCGATATCGGCTGGAAGATCGTCTCTGCCCACGTGTCCTTTTTGCCGGAAGATCAGGGGGAAATGCTGCGCAAAAGCTGGGGATCCACCTCGCCCACGTAGGTATTCAGCCCAATGGCCGTGGCGATCAAAGCCCCATCCACCTCCACCCGCCGATACTGGGAGATGGCCTCTGCCAGGGGCACATCCACCACCCGCCGATTTTGCCAGGCCACCATGCGGTCGTATTTGCCTTGGGCGATCAAATCCACAGCAGCCACCCCAAAGGCTGCTCCCAGCAGGCGATCCAGAGGAGAGGGCGTACCTCCCCGCTGCAGGTGGCCCAAAACCATAACCCGAGTTTCGATGCCGGTGCGCAGGGCAATCTCATTGCCGATGTAATGGCCGATGCCGCCGTAGAGAGACTGCCCCAGGCTGTTGGTGTAGGTCACCGGCTCCCCCGACTCCGTGCGAACCGCCTCCGCCACCACCACAATGCTGAAGTTGTTGCCCCGCTCTTTGCGGTCGCGGATTCTTTTGCAGACATTCTCCAACTTGTAGGGAATTTCCGGGATCAAAATCACATGCGCCCCCCCGGCAATGCCAGCGCTGATGGCAATGTGACCGGCATCCCGCCCCATGACTTCCATGACCATGACTCGGCTGTGGCTGATGGCCGTGTAGGTGAGCTGATCCAGGGCTTCCACAGCCACGCTCAAAGCTGTGTTGAATCCCACCGAGTACTCGGTGGCACCGACATCGTTGTCGATGGTCTTGGGGATCCCGACAAAGTTCCAATCTCCCTGCAGAGCCAGTTGCCGGAGAATGGCCAGGCTGCCATCCCCCCCCACCCCAATGAGGGCATCCAACCCAAGCCGGTGGTAGCCGGTGATCACTTCTGCTGAGCGATCCACCAAGCTGCCGTCGGGCATAGGGTAGGCGAAGGGGTTGCCTTTGTTCACGGTACCCAAGATGGTGCCGCCATAGCGCAAAATGCCGGAAACCCGCTTCACATCCAGCAGCTCCGCCTCCACCGGTCGAGCCATCAGCCCTGCCGTCGCATCTTTGATGCCATAAACTTCCATGTCGTAGTCGCGGGCCCGCCGCACCACCGCTCGAATCACGGCGTTGAGGCCGCCACAATCGCCGCCACTGGTGAGGATCCCGATTCGCTTCCGTTTGGGCATAGAGCTTGGGTTGGAGAAAGGTGAACATCCTAAACAGAGATATAAGAGTCTGTATCGATTGCAGAGACTCCCTACTCGACACAAACGACGGATGTGATCCAGTGGATCATTATCCCGATTATCTCGGTGCAATCGGCTCTGGAGAAACACCCCCCGGCTGAGGGACTGCTGAAATGAGGGACTGCTGAAAAAGGAGAAATTGAGGGATCCATACAACCCAGCAAGATTAAGTTAGCTTGCATCCCCGCTGGGGTTCGCAGTTGGCGATCAAGCCCAGCCGTTAAGTATTCTTCACAAAAAAATTAAGAAACATTGCCGCGCCAGCCGCTGATTGGAAAGGACTTCAGTATCTCTGAGGATAGATCTTTCCAAAAAGACTTGGGGGCAACGATCCACTCAAAAACTGAAATCATTTGTTAAGCAGGGATGATCAAAACCCGGTCAACCCGATGATAGAGATGAGGATAGAGATAAGGCATCCAGTCTGATTTGGGAGCAGCACTATGACTCAAACCATTGCCCAGTGTGCTCTGCAAGGAGCCTCAGAGTTGCTCAGCCGCTACCAGCGGGGAGAGCGCCATTTTCCCCAGTCCTGCTTGGAGTATGCCTTTTTGAGGGGGGCGGATCTGCGACGCGCCAATCTCGAGGGATCCGATTTGCATGGGGCCAACCTGCGCTACGCCAACCTGCGGGGCAGCAATCTGACCAATGCCGACCTGCGCTGTGCCGACCTGCGCTGTGCTGACCTTGAGGGAGCTTGTCTGGAAGGAGCCAATTTGAGGGGCTCCCTCTACAATCACAACACCTGTTTCCCGGTGGGGTTTGATCCGGTAACAGCAGGGATGCAGCCCTTTGAGTTTTGACTGCGGAAAGAGAGGGGATCCCTGATCCCTCAGGCCAGGGGAAAGCGCTCCCGCAAATCTCGAATCACCGGAGCGGGCACCAAATGATCGATGGGGCCACCTAACTTGGCGACTTCCTTCACCAGACTGCTGCTGACAAAACTGTGCTCGCTGGCAGTGGCCAGAAAGAGGGTTTCCAGTTCGGGAGCCAAAAGCTTGTTGGTGTGGGCCATTTGCAGCTCCACATCGAAGTCCGACAGGACTCGCAAGCCGCGCACGATTACCTTTGCCCCCCGTTGACGGGCATAGGCCACCGTCAGACCGGAAAACGTATCAACCTCAACATTTTTGAGATGGGCTGTGGATAGTCTAATCTGAGCTTGCCGCTGCTCTGGGCTGAACAGAGGGGTTTTGTTGGGGTTTTTCAAGACGGCAACGATCACTTTGGCAAAGAGACGGCTGGCCCGCTCGATAACATCAAGATGCCCAAGGGTAATGGGATCGAAGCTGCCGGGGTAGAGGGCAATCATGGTCAACCTCGTGCTATTCCTCACCCTACCTGGTCTCGAGCCCAAGCCAAATAGGTTGGGCTCACTTGGGTGGCTGCCAGAGCCAGGATCTCGGGCTCAGCGTAGGGGTGCAGCTCTCGCAGCCGTTGTTCCAGGCGGGGATAGGCGGTTGCGGGCAATTTGAGCAGGATGAGGAACTCGGCATCGGTCTGCAGGGATCCCTGCCAGTGATAGTAGGACGTGATCCCGGGCAGGACCTGGGCACAGGCTACATAGCGTTCGGCTACCAGGGTATGGGCTAAGCGATGGGCTTCGGCTTCAGACCCCACTGTGGTCATGACAACCGCGAGGGTATCGGGTGTGGTCTTATCGTCCATGGGGGGCGGGGCAGTGGTTAACCAAGCGGTTCCTCCCTATCCTATCGCCCGCCGAGTTAGACCCTCCTGGCTCAACGGGGGCCCAGATTTGCCAAAATAGGGCCGCTTCTGGTGCCAGCGCCAGGCAGTTTGAATGATCTCGGCCAAGTCGGTGTAGAGAGGTTTCCAGTTGAGATCCCGAAAGATAGCATCGGCATCGCCCACCAAGCGTGGAGGATCCCCAGGGCGGCGTGCTCCCATTTGCATGGGGATCTGTCTTCCGGTCACGGCTGCTGCAGTAGCGATGACTTCTTTGACGGAAAAGCCCTGGCCATTGCCCAGGTTGTAGGCTGCTTGTACGGGCCGACCAGAGGCCAGCGCTTCTATTGCCAACACGTGGGCCTGCGCCAGGTCGGTGACATGAATGTAGTCTCGGATACAGGTACCATCGGGGGTATCGTAGTCCTCTCCAAAAACCGTGATGTGGGGACGTTGGCCGCTGGCAGCCTCCAACACCAAGGGGATCAAGTGGGTTTCCGGATCATGGGCCTCCCCAATTTCCCCATCGGGATCGGCTCCGGCAGCATTGAAGTAGCGCAGGCTAATGGATTGGATCCCGTGGGCAACCTGGAAATCTCGCAAGATCTGCTCCACCATCAGCTTGCTCTGGCCGTAGGGGTTGATGGGACGTTGCGGATGACTTTCGGGGATGGGGATCCGCTCTGGCACCCCATAGGTGGCGCAGGTGCTGGAGAACACCAGGTAGGGGATCCCGTGATCTCGCATGGCCTCCAACAAACTCAGGGATCCGGCCACGTTGTTGCGGTAGTATTTGCCGGGATCCTTGACTGACTCGCCCACATAGGCATAGGCGGCAAAGTGGATCACCCCTTCCGGTCGATAGTGCTGGATGACTTGATCAAGCCGCTGGCGGTCGGCGAGATCCCCAATCTCCAAGGGTCCCCAGCGAACCGCCCAGGGGTGTCCGTAAACCAAGTTGTCGTAAGCAATGGGGAGATGGCCAGAGGCCGCCAGAGCTTTGCAGGTGTGGCTGCCGATGTAGCCCGCCCCGCCGGTAACCAGGAGACGCATACGCCAGCTTAAATAGGGATCGCACCCAGGATAAAGGTTGCCAACGGGATCCCTTCAAGCTCCAAAAGCTTCTTTGGCGGCGTACATGACCTCCACACTGATCTCGGTCAAGCCCCGTTCGCGGGCAAATTTTTCCGTGTTGCGCTTAACCTTGCCGCGCACAAAGCCGGGCACCTTGTTCAGTTCGGCTTGGGCTTCCCGCGTCCAGATAAGGTCGGAATCGGCGCTTAGGCTCTTGTGGATTGCCTCTTTGGTATCGTGGCCACCGAAGATCTCCAGCAGATGATCCTCCATGCCTAGGGTAAAGGAGTTGTAGATCAAATCAACAATCTGGTTGGCGCCCTCGTAGCCCAAAAAGGGCTTGTAGCCGATGGGAAAATCCTGCACGTGGATGGGAGCAGAGATGACCCCACAAGGGATCCGCAGCCGTTTGCCCACATGGCGCTCCATCTGAGTGCCGAAAATCGCTGCAGGTTCTGCCTGGGCAATGGCGTCCGCCACGCGGGTGTGATCCTCCGTCATCAAGACCTGATCGCAATACCCTCCCACCTCTGCCTGGAACCACTCCCCATCGTAGGTGCAATAGCTGCCCGCCCACACCACGTGGATCCCCATCTCACGGGCCAAGATCTTGGTGATTGCCGCCGCGTGGGTGGCATCCCCGAAGACCACGGCTTTTTTGCCGGTTAGGTTTTGGCAATCGATGGAGCGGGAAAACCAGGCCGCTTGGGAAATGTGCAGCGTTTGCTCCTGGATGTAGGCTTCATAATCGACAGGGATCCCTTGCTCATTCAGGATCTTCTGGATCTGGCGGATGAAGCGGGCCGTTTCCACCACCCCCATCGGGGTGATCTCGATGGAAGGCGTGCCAAACTCCTCCTGCAAGTAGCGAGCTGTCATCAGCCCCAGCTCCCGATAGGGCACTACATTAAACCAAGCCCGCCCCAGGTGCTTGAGATCGTGAACGCTGGCCCCCTGGGGGATCACCAGGTTGAGATCGATATCCAGATCTCGCAGCAGCGCCTTCAGCTCCCGCAGATCGTGGGCATGGTGAAACCCCAGGCTGGAGATGCCAAGGATGTTGCAGGAAGGACGCTCCGTCTTCTGGGGCGAGTCGTTCAGCTCCCCCTGTTTGCGAGCTTTGGTGATGTAGAACTCCACAATTTGGTGCAGGGTGCGATCTGCGGCCTGCAATTCGTTAACCCGGTAGTGGTTGACATCTGCCAGCATTACGTCGCAGTGACTGGCCAACTGGGCCTGCCGGACAAAGTGGTGCAGATCTTCCTGCAAAATGCTGGAAGTGCAGGTGGGGGTGACCACGATCAAATCCGGGTGCTCCTCCCCGTCTTTGCGGACGATGTTGCGAATCACCTTTTCGTCGGATCCCCGCGCCAACACCTGCCGATCGACAACGCTGGTGGTCACCGGAGTAAAGTCCCGCTCTCGCTCCAACATGGAACGCATCACGTTGAAGTAATCGTCCCCAAGGGGAGCGTGCATAATGCTGTGAACGTTTTTGAAGGAACTGGCCACCCGCAGCGTGCCGATATGGGCAGGGCCAGCGTACATCCAATAGGCCAACTTCATGGGCAGCCTCTCAAATTAGAGACATTAAAGACAAAGACAAGATCAGTGATCCCAATCCACACCCAGATGCGTACCCCCTGGGCATCTCTCCTGGAATTGTAGAACGCTCAGCAGCCGGGATCTGTTGACCGTTATTGTCTGTAACTCCCAACCGAGATCCTCCCAAGCCAAACTCGATCAAAAGAAAAACAACCCGGTCAAGGTAACTGGGATTACGGGGATCCCCCTACTCGGCCCCAAAGGCTTGTTCCATCCTAGAAATAGGGGCGATGGATACCCATCTGGCCCCGGAGCCCAAGCGGAGAAACCTCAGGGATCGTGACAGGCGAAGCGGCGGGAAGGCAAAAGCAGGGGAGTTTTTGTAGTTTTTGTTACATGTTAACTTTTGGAGACAAAACATGTAGCTCTACAACATTGAGCAGAGATTCTTGTTTACAGAAGCAAGCTTTCCGTTGGGAAAGGCAGACTAACAGAGGGAAGAGAGATGGCTGATGTTTCCCTCAATACAAACTCGACACAAAGAATGGTCGATCATTGACGATTTTGCGCGCCGCGATCGACGAAAGGTTGCTCCTTCTTCAAAGGTGTGAGGTGAAAGCTTATGGGTTCCACAACCATTTCCTGGCAACGTGCTCGCAAAGCTCCTCAGGAGCTGACCGGTTCCATGACTTCTGTGCACTTCAAATCTACAGCTCGCCTGCGCGACTGGTTGCAGGCTCCGTTGCGACCCATTCAATCGGCTATCGATAACTTCAGCATCCGCGATCCCCGTCTGGCCCATTTCCTTTGCCGGTGGATCCCGGCCCGCTGTCCCTTCGAGCGAGATGTGGTGTTGTTTGGCCACAAGGTGATGCACATTCCGCCCATGTGTAAGCTCAACCCCCTCTACGACCAAGTGACAGGGCTGCGCTTCCGGGCCTTGTCGTTTCTGGCAGAACGAGGAGAAGACATCAGCCGTTATGTGTAGGATAGGGAAGCACAGTCAATTCTGGCAGGGATCAGGATTGGGAAAACCACATTTTAGTTTTTGTAATTGCTGAGCAACTGGGGTATATACAAGCAGGAATGAAGCCGTTCCATTGCACTACTTCCTAGCTCCTGTCTTTTTTTGGGAGAGAGGTTAGGGGTGATCGTGGAAGCGGTGCCGAGCGTTTCGGCGGTACTGCAGGGCAGTGGGGAAGGGTCTCAACCTAGTTTGAAGAGGTACAGAGCAGTAATGCAACTGCAACAGCCTCTGAGGTGGGGATCCCTCCTGACTAGCCGCACAAATCAAACATCAGATCAGCACAGCGGTTGAGATCTGAGCAGTCTTGATCTAGTTGTTTCATAGTTGCTTCAGTTTAGGATGAGACGCCTGGGCTATTGATCGCGCCAGCGGGACGGAGTCCTTGAAAAGCCTTTGGCCACGTACATTATTGCTCCGCAACGCTATTGCTATGCCTACGGCAGGGGAACCGCAACGCTAACGCGAGGACGCGAAGACGCGACAACGCGACCAACGTTCTAGGTATGGGTGCAGTGTCCTAGTTTAGATCGAAATGACTGTAATCCAAATAAGTTTGCCTCAACAAATCTCAAAAGCTGCTTGCAGGTAGTCAACCAAAGCATAGCTTACTCCTTCCTCAGAGGCCCGACATTCTACCAACGCGACATCAAAACGGCAGGACAACTCGCAGAGGTGGGGATGCTGGCTCAAGAACACTTGGGCAGCCCGGATCAAGCGTTGCTGCTTGGGGATCCCAACCGCCAAAAGCCCGCCTCGATCCCAGCTACCGGGGCTACGAGTTTTCACCTCTACGAAAATCAGCACATCCGCTTTGCGGGCAACCAGATCCAACTCACCCCAACGGCAGCGCCACTGCTGGGCCAGGATCTGCCAGCCTTGCTGACACAGATATTGCCGCACCCAGCCCTCTCCGACGTTGCCTGTATTCTGGAGAGAAGCTCCTCTGGACGAAGGATCCATGAAAAAATCACCGGTGCCTGGCTCTAATGGGCAGAGCCATTGCCGTGATACTTATCGGTGTCGTAGAAGCCGTTGCGGGTACCGAAGTAAAAGCTCGCCAAAGAGAGGGCAAGAACAACCCCCACCAAGACTAACTTTGCATCCACGTGGTTTTCCCCTGATTTTCTTCTGAACCGAGACTATGATAGCTTGCTGCTCCTTCGCAATCCTCTGGCGAAGGGAGGTGCGGCACGAATATCGGCCAAGGCACAGCAGATGTTGGTGGCACGCTGCCAGGGATCCCAAAGACCTGCGGCCCGCTGGTGCGATCGGAGGGCTTTTCTTGATTAACTGCTCCCCTGTGGGGCCGATCATGCTACCATTCAAGAGGAAAGGGAGTAGTCAGGCGGCTTACCGCCCTCTGCATCGACATACTGGCTAAAAACAGCCCGGTGCAAGAGACGAAGCAGGCCCGTTGGGTTGCTTTGGTGACGAGACTTTCACTGAGTTCACGCAGAGGTGAGCTTGGTGAGTCCGTCTGACTTCTCCAGCCTTCACCTCCAAGCGTTAGCCAATTTCCCACGCAAGAGAGGTTGGAGGCTAGACAATGTGGGCCGGTTTTGCATCAAGTTTGCTGTTGGTTACGGTAGCGGAGTTTGGGGACAAAACCTTTTTTACCCCCCTAATTCTGGCTATGCGGCACCCGCGCCGCTGGGTTTTCTTGGGAACGTGGCTAGCTTTGGCCGTGATGACCTTGCTGGCGGTGGTGGTCGGGAAGATGCTTTTCAAGCTGCTGCCGCCGCTGAGCATGCGAGTGTTATCGGCTGGGGTTTTTGCAACTTTTGGGCTAAGAATGCTCTGGCAAGCTTACAAGATGACTCCCCAGCAGGAAAAAGAAGAAGAGGAAGAAGCCCTCAGACTGGTGGAGCAGGCGGAAGAAAAAGGTGCGGGCCGCGGCGGTGCTTGGGCCATTGTGTGGGAAGCCTTTAGCTTGACGGCCTTGGCCGAGTTCGGGGATAAAACCCAGATTGCCACCGTTTCTTTAGCGGCCACCCACCCGGAATTCAGTGTATGGGCAGGGGCTACCCTCGGCCATGGGTTGATGGTGGGGTTGGCGGTGGTAGGAGGTCGCTTTCTAGCAGCTCACATCTCTGAACGCGCCGTGCATTGGGTGGGAGGCGGCTTGTTTCTGGTGTTTGCTCTGATGATCGGTTGGGAGCTACTGGGATCCGGGATCATCCAAATTCCTGTTCGATGATCCGCCATCTAGCAGTGATCACGCCTGGCTCTAGGCTGAGGCGGCTGACGACAAGTTCTAGGGCTTGGTCATCGCGGGTCTGGGTGACCAGCTCTGCTTCGACTTTGACCAAATCAGGCTTGTCCTCCAGGTCTTCGCTGTAGAGGGCGCGCAGTTTGAGATGGGTGGGAGCTATGCCCTGCAGGAGCAAGGCGCGGATATGGGTCTCTGCTTGGCTTCTGCAGATGAACGAACACTCGTAGACCAGTTCCAGTTCTGTGCCTTTCAAAGGCTGTTGGTTGATGCGGTAGCCCAGTGGACGCAGTAGGACGTTGGAAATCAGCACAGCTCCTGCCCCAATGACAGCTTGGGGAATGTACCCCGATCCGGCAAAGGCTCCCACCGCGGCTGCACACCAGATGGTGGCGGCGGTGTTCAGGCCACGGACGCTGGCTCCTTCCTTGAGGATCACGCCACCGGCCAAAAAGCCAATCCCCGATACCACCTGGGCGGCAATACGGGTCGGGCTGCTTTCATCAGGGGTGAGAACCGAGAGCATGACAAACAAAGCTGCACCCGTGGCCACCAAGGTGTTGGTGCGTAAGCCGGCCATACGTTGCCGCCACTGTCGCTCCAGCCCAATGAGGGATCCCAGAACAAAGGCAACGGCCAAACGCAAGGTGAAGTCAATCCAGGTCATGCTTCGGTTCTCGTGAAAGGCTAAGGTTTAGCCGTCCTCCTCTGGGATCCCAAAAGCTGCAGCCTCTTGTTCCAGGGTTTGCCACAGGGCTTCCAGTTGAGCAAAGGCAACTTCTGGGGCCAGCTTACCACCTGTTTCTAAGGCACAGGTTATGCCCACCCGATGAGCGTACTGCTGCAGCCAAGACCGAAACTGAGCAGCAGCCAAGGGAGATAGAACTTTCAAGGTCATGGCACACCTCCTAAATGTTTGCTGTAACCCTTCGTGGGTTAAAGGACACCCCTGAAAGGGCTCCGCACCGCCGTCGCGATGGCCTTGTGGCGAGACTCTAAAAGGCTGATTTCTCGATAAGAGCTGGATTGTTCCTTCCTGGAACGCGCTTTGCCGATGAGGGGCCTCCCCTGGGTAACTAGCGCCGGCGCAGCCTTAAAACTCGACTTCAACCCCGACCAGCCAACTCACCAGCGTGAAATACACCCAAAGTCCGGTGAAGTCTTTGATGGTGGTGATGAAAGGGTCTGCTCCAGGGGCATGGTCAAAACCCAGCTTTAGCATCACCCAAGGCAAAATGGCGCCCAAGACAGCTCCCAGCGTGATCACCACAGCCAGAGCCAAGCCCACCGCCAGACCCAGTTGCGGGATCCCATTGGGCACCCCCTGCCAGAAGTAGGCAATCACCCCAGCCGTGGCCCCCAGGAGCACCCCAATAATCGCGCCGATGCTGGCCTCCCGCAGCAAATAGGGGAAAAACTGCCGCACGTTGATGTGGTTCCAAGCCAGGCCGCGGGCAAAGATCGTCGTGGATTGGGTGCCGACATTGCCGCCCATATCCATGACCAAGGGGATGAAGATGGCCGCTGCCGTCACCGCCTCCAACACCTCCTCAAAGGTTTCGATCACCCCCCCACCAACATGCCGCCGATCAGGGTGATGATCAGAAACAAGATGCGCAGACGGACGGCATACCAACGGGAGCCTTTGACCAGGCGCTCGCTCCAGACCTTGTCTCGGCTGAGCAAGCTGCCCACCCCTGCTTGGGCCAGAGCGGCGTCGGTGGCTTCTTCTTCCACCAAGTTGATGACATCTTCAAAGGTAATAT
>DVDX01000050.1 GCA_015295985.1 Synechococcus sp. M44_DOE_062
CGCAGCCGCGCCGCTAAAGCGAGAGGGCGGGGCTTTAGACCCAGGTTTTTGGTAACTGCAGCACTAGGGCTTCAGCTCGCTGGGGATCCGCTCCCCGAAGAGAACTGAGTAGAGAATCCGGTAGATGTCCGTGTTCAGGATCCCGGTGGTCGGCACCAGCTCTTGGGCATTCAAGCCTGCAGCGCGAGCAATGACACCGCTGCCTACGTCATCCTTACTGGCCCAAGCCACGGCAAAGGGATGGCGCCTGCCATTTTTGTCAGGAGCGGAAATGAACGGCTTGGTACCGGTACCGTCAACCCCGTCAATGGGGGCACCGCTTCCTTCGGGATCGGTGGGGGGCAACGGCTCATCGGCGGACTCGACATCCACCAACTGCATGCCACCGGCATTGCTGTCGCTGGTGGTGATCATGAAGGTCTTGGGATTCTTCTCGATAAAGTTAAGAATCACCCCGATGGCATCGTCGGCCCGCTTCATGGCCTCCAGGCAGCCAGAGGCATTGAGGTTGTTGCACATGTTATCCGTGCCCTCTTCTTCGATGACGGCGAAGAAGCCCTTGGGATTGCGGGAGATCCGCGCCAGGGCAAATTCAGTCATCTCGGCAATGGTGGGGGCGCTGGCAATGTAGTTGGGCAGGTTCTGGGCACGCAGCTCTTCCTCTGGCTTGTCGTAGAAGGTGTCCTCCACGTTGAACACCCCCAAAACCTTGGAAACATCAGCCGGCAGCTTGAGCAGCTCGTCGCGGGTGTAGACAACGGCGTACCCTTTTTTCTTGGCCTCCTCAATTAGGTTGCGGCCATCCTTGCGCTTACCTTGGCCAAAGCGCCCCTGGACGCCCTCCGGCAGCAACCATTCCTCGCCAGCTCCGAGAATGATGTCCACCCCCGACTCCACCACCTGCAGAGCAATCTCTTCGTAATCCCTGCGGTTGGCAGCCCTGGCAACGAAGGCAGCTGTCCCCGGCTCGATGAGGGAGCCCGACTGAACCAGAGCCGTACCCAAGCCCGCCGCCACGGCATCTTCCATGATCGTGTTCAGGGTACCGTTGGCAGAAGGATACTCCTTGCCGTCCGGATCCAACCCAAAGCTCCCGGCGTGGGCACGGGTTCCCGTGGCATGGATCACCGCCCCGGCATTGGAAGTTCCCCCAAGCTGGTCAAGAAGGTGCCCGCGATAGGGGGCAATCACGGGGAGACGATCCCAGTTCAGAAAGCCATCAGGGCCATAGTGGAGAATGCGCGTAATGTCCCAGTGGGAAGCCGAAGTTCCATCTGGGTGAAAGAAGATCGCACCATTGCCAGTTGGCTCAGGCACCGCTTGAGCCACACTAGAGGAAAAGACTGAAGAGGCCAGCAGACACAAAGTTGCAGCCAAAGCTGCCCTCAAAGAATAGCTACGCATAGCCAACACGCCCTTGCTCATTCGAAGCTGAACGTTAAAAACGTAACACAGCTTCAGATGAGTTTGCAAGGGCATAGCAATAGAACAGCGCAAAACATGCCTGAAGCGAGTGCGCCGCCGAGCGATTTCCTCATCTGACAGTACAGCTTACGGGGTCTATAACTAACGTTAACTATCTCTTAACTGTCTCATAACTGTCAAGGCTTCTCGCAGGGCTTTTGGGGTACCTGTTCCAAGGCGCAGCCGTCCCTCTGGTCAAGTGGCTCTTTTGGATGTAACGGTGGGGTTTTTGGCCAGTGGCTGCCATGCTTGCCTAAGCTGTCTAAGTTGCTGTTGCCAGCGCTGCAATTCACCTGACTCCAAGGGGATCCCACCGAAGCGCACCTCCATGTAGCGCTCCAAGAACCGGATGGCCAACTGGGCTTGTGGCAAATCGGAGTGGCGCAGGTGCTCAACCCGTTGCGCCGGCCCCAAGTGCTCCGGGATCCCCACTGCTGTCGAAGCCTCCCGCAGTTGCAGGTACAGCTTTGAGATCGCCTGTCGCCGGTGCTGGGATCTGGGCAGAGCTGCCGGACTCCAGCGCACCAGAGCAAAGGTCAGCCCTGGCAGCAGGATCCCTACCATCCAGGTAGGCCATGCAGGGGGCGGGTGCCACAGGGATCCCAGCAAAACCCCATTGCCGGCAGTGGCCAACAGAATCCACCCCCCATCCTGCCAGCGCAAAGCCCGATAGCGGCGGCGGCGGCCCCAATAGGCCATGGAGCCGGTGATCAAAACCACCCCCAACACCGGCAGGCCATTTTGCTGCAACGTTTGCCCCAAGGCAACCAGGCTGCGACGGAAGCCGGCACCGACATCCTCTCGATCCGGAGAGGCGGGTATAGCGCTGGCGATCTCCTGAATCTGTTGCCAGATCTGCCGCTGGGTGGATAGGTCGTACTGGATCACGTACTTGAACCAGCGAAAGCGCAGGCTGTCGTAAAAATCCTGAATCGGATCCCACCAGGTTTCCCGCTGGCTGACATTGGCCTCTGCCGGTGTAGCATCGAAAACGATCCACCCGTAGGGGCCGAAGGGGATCTCCGTCCAGGAATGAGCGTCGGCATTGCGCACTGCCAGATACCGTTCCTGCGCCACCCAGCGCCCGCCCAAAAAGCCATTCACCATCCGGGCCGGGATGCCAACGCTGCGGGCCAGCACCGTCAGGGCTGTGGCGAAATATTCGCAGTGGCCCTGCCGATGGGTGAACAAAAAGGCGTCCAAAGGCGGTTCAGGGCCGGGATCCGGTAGTTCGGTGGTGTAGGCGTAGTTCTCCAGCAGGTAATTCTGCAAGGCGGTTACCTTGCCAAAAACATCAGGGATCCCAGCAGTGATCTGCTCCGCCAAAGCCGGAATGCGCGGATCCAAATCTTGCGGTAGTTGCAGATAGGCTTCCCGTTGAACCGCATCGAGGGCATTGAGCAGCTCCGCGTGGCTTAGCCGGCGCAAGCGCGGGCCCAACTCCCTTGGGATCCGGCTCCGGGCGCGGTAGAGATGGGGCACCTGCCAAGGCAGAGAATGACCGATATCTCCGGTCTCACTCAAGATGAGGCGGCGATTCTGCCGTTGCCAAGCTTGTTGCATTGTCGCTGCTCCGCTCCGCTCCAGCCATTCAACTTCCACCAGCGGGGCCACCCCAAAAACGGTGTTGGTGGCCAGCGGCTCCAGATAGATGAGCTGCTCCAGCGGGAAGAACTGGAGTTCGGGGGCCGTGGGGATCAAGCCAGAGGCCGAAAGATCAAAGATCCCCGCTGCATTGGGGAGAATGGGGGTGGATCGGTTCAGTGTCCGCGACCAGGCCAGCCCGTCGTAGCGATCAAAGCTGATCCCTCGCCAGTAGAGGGCATCCACCTGGGGCGGCAGCCCGGCAGGGAACTCCACCCGCATGACAACGGTGTTGTCGGTTTTGAGGGTGCCGAATGCTCCTAGACTGACTTCTTCGGCAAAGCCGGTGGTCATCACCGGGGAGCGGGCCTGGCGGCCTAGGATTCCTAAACTAACTCGCGGGAACAGGAAGAACAAAGCCACCGACAGGATCACCGCCAGCAAGGCCAGGGATCCGAGAAAGCCCAAGAAGTTGAGGTCGATGCCACGGGTTTGGCCGGCTGCCTGCGGGTGCTGTTCCGTTTGCAGACGCAGGTGGTAAAGGGTAAGGTTGATCAGTCCCACCCCCACGTACAGCAAAAACAGCAGTCCAAAGCTGATGTCTTCGTTGAACAGGGTGGCAATCGCCATCAGCAGCAGAGACAGCACCGCCAACTGAATGTGATCCGCCGCCCGTTCCCGCTGAAACAGCTTGGCCCCCGTTAGGTAAAGCACCAAGCCAATGGCCCCATCGGAAAAGGCAAGGATACCGGAGATCACCAAAGCCAGCAGGCTGAGCAACACTGCCACCGTCAGGGGCATCCACAGGGGGGCATAGCGGGCAAAAGCAATCCTTGGCGGCTCCCAAAACCAACTGCAGGCCCCCGCTGCCAAACAGACACCGATCACCGGTGGCGATAAAGCCTGATCCCCCAGACAAAGGGCCGTGAAGGCGATCCCCACCAACAGGTAAACAAACACCTTTTGAACGGATGGCAGCGTCCAGGTCATGGTCCTTGGGGGTCGATCTTTTCCAGCATAGCCAAGTCTTTTTGGCTACCGATTTGTCATTCCCTGGTCGGCTGGGATCCCCTTCTGGACAAAGCGAAGGGCATTAGAATCATTAGCTAAGAATCGTTAAGATTTTGTTACTCGCCGGTCTCGACGGGATACCTGTGACACGCTGCGCGAAAGGTGGTGAGATGTCCAGCCAAAACGAAATTCATGTGGTGGGGGCGCGGCAGCACAACCTCAAGAATGTCAACCTACGGATCCCGCGCGATCGCCTGGTGGTGTTCACGGGCGTCTCCGGATCGGGCAAGTCTTCCTTGGCCTTCGACACCATCTTTGCCGAGGGACAGCGGCGCTATGTGGAATCCCTCAGCGCCTATGCGCGACAGTTTTTGGGGCAACTGGACAAACCGGATGTGGATCGCATCGAGGGGCTGAGTCCGGCCATCTCCATCGATCAAAAGTCCACCAGCCACAACCCCCGTTCCACCGTCGGCACCGTTACCGAAATCTACGACTACCTGCGGCTTCTGTACGGAAGAGCTGGGATCCCTCACTGTCCCCATTGCAACCGGGTGATTGCCCCGCAGACGGTGGATCAGATTGTGGATCAGATCATGGCCCTGCCGGATCGGACGCGGTTTCAGTTGCTTTCGCCGGTGGTGAAAGGAAAAAAGGGCACCCATGCCAACTTGTTGCAAAGCCTGCGCCAGCAGGGGTTTGTGCGGGTGCGTGTCGATGGCCAGGTGCGGGATCTCAGTGAGGAGATCACCTTGGCCAAAAACAAAGCCCACGACATCGAGATCGTGGTGGATCGGCTGGTGAAAGGCCCGGATTTGGTGGAGCGGCTCACCGACTCTTTGGTTACCTGTCTGCGGCAGTCGCAGGGGATCGCGGTGGTGGAAGTGATGCCTCGCGAGGGCGAACAAGAATTCCTGCTGCAAAAAGTGGCCGAGTCGGCGGGGCAATACCTAAACGGCAAGCCAACGGAGTTGATCTTTTCCGAGCAATTTGCTTGCCCGGAGCACGGTTCGGTGATGGGCGAGCTGTCGCCGCGCCTGTTTTCCTTCAACTCGCCGATTGGAGCCTGTCCTGTCTGCCACGGTTTGGGCTTCGAGCCGATCTTCGACCTCGACCGGGTGGTACCCGATCCAAAGTTGCCCTTGTACGCTGCCATCGCTCCTTGGTCGGAGCGGGAGAACCCCTACTATCTGGCCCTGTTGGCGGGAGCCGCCAAGGCTTTTGGCTTCGACCTCAGCACCCGCTGGTGTGACCTCACCCCCCAGCAACAGCAGATCATCCTCTACGGTGCCGACCAGGAGATCTATGTTGAGGCAGAATCTCAGTACCGAGGCCGGGGGTACTATCGCCGCTATGAAGGGGTGATCCCCCAATTGCAGCGGCACTACCAGGAAACCACTTCCGAAATCTATCGGCAAAAGCTGGAAACCTACCTCACCCACCGTCCCTGTTCTGCCTGTGGGGGATCCCGTCTCAAGCCGGAAGCCCTGGCCGTGCGCATTGGGGGCTACCGCATCACAGATCTCACCGAGATCTCCATCAGTGACTGCCTGCACCGCTTGGAGCAGTTGCAACTTACCCCGCGCCAAGCACAGATCGCCGAGTTGGTGCTGCGGGAGATCAAAACCCGGCTGCAGTTTTTGGTGGATGTGGGCCTTGACTACCTCACCTTGGCCCGTCCGGCCATGACCCTCTCCGGGGGCGAAGCGCAGCGGATCCGGCTGGCCAGCCAAATGGGCTCCGGCTTGACGGGCGTGCTCTACGTGTTGGACGAACCCTCGATTGGCTTGCACCAGCGGGATAACGAGCGCCTGTTGCAAACCTTGTTTCGCCTACGGGATCTGGGCAACACCCTAATCGTGGTGGAACACGACGAAGAAACCATCCGCGCCGCCGACCACATCGTAGATATTGGCCCTGGAGCCGGGATCCACGGGGGGGAAGTGGTGGTGCAGGGATCCCTGGCGGACATCATGGCCTGCGAACGCTCCATCACCGGAGCTTATCTTTCGGGGCGGATGCGGATCCCCACCCCTGCCCAGCGGCGGGCCGGCAAAGCCGTTTCCCTCAAGCTCACCGATGCCCACAAAAACAACCTCAAGCACATTGATGTGGAGATCCCCCTGGGCAAGTTGGTCTGTGTCACAGGGGTCTCCGGCTCCGGCAAATCCACCTTGGTCAATGAATTGCTCTACCCTGCCCTGCAGCACCATCTTGGACACAAGGTGCCTCAACCCGCGGAGATGGGAGCACTTGAGGGCATCGAACACATTGACAAGGTGATCGTGATCGACCAATCTCCCATCGGCCGTACCCCCCGCTCCAACCCTGCCACCTACACCGGCCTGTTCGACCCGATCCGCCAAACCTTTGCCCAAACCTTGGATGCCAAGGCTAGAGGCTACCAATCCGGCCACTTTTCCTTCAACGTCAAGGGGGGGCGCTGTGAAGCCTGCAAAGGGCAGGGGGTGAACGTGATTGAAATGAACTTTCTGCCCGATGTGTACGTCACCTGTGAAGTCTGTGGGGGCAGCCGCTACAGCCGCGAAACCCTGCAGATCAAGTACAAAGGCAAAAACATCGCCGAAGTCCTGGATATGACCGTGGGGGAAGCGCTGGATTTTTTCTCGGCTCTGCCCCCTGCCGCCAAGATCCTGCAGACTCTGGCCGATGTGGGCCTCGATTACATCAAGCTAGGCCAGCCAGCCCCGACCCTCTCCGGTGGGGAAGCGCAACGGGTCAAGTTGGCTGCAGAACTGGCCCGCCGCTCCACCGGCAAAACCCTCTATCTGTTGGATGAGCCTTCCACCGGCTTGTCCTTTTACGATGTCCACAAGCTCTTGAATGTCCTGCAACGGCTGGTGGATACGGGCAACACCGTGCTGGTGATCGAGCACAACCTGGACATTCTCCGCTGTGCCGATTGGATCATCGACCTGGGGCCAGAAGGCGGCGACCACGGCGGCCAGATCATCGCCGTTGGCACCCCAGAACAGGTGGCTGAGCAGCTCGGATCCCATACAGGGCGATATTTGAAGCAGGTTTTGCAGCAACACCCCCCAGGTTGCTGAGGGGGCAATCTCTAATCGCCGATTGACTGTTCGCGATAGCGGAACGGAGTCCTCACTTTACTGCACAGTGCTCGCCTCAGCCATGGCAGCGGGAGACTGATGCGGCGAGGACTCTATCCCACCCAGGTGCTCCGCACCGCGAACGCAAGGGTAACGGTTAACCTGAGTCTCACGTCGCTGTGGCATGATGGGTCGGAAGGAAAAGGTTCACACTCTCCCCATGGTAGGGCAGACCCTGGGTGGCCGCTATCGGATCTTGAAAGCACTGGGATCCAGCGGACAAACCTACTTGGCACAAGATGGCCATCACCCTGAGCAGCTTCGGGTGGTGATCAGGCGCTGGCAGCCCGGCTCTCTTGGTGTAGACTCTGTCCTGCCAAAGTGCTCTGCACTGCCATCACGAACGCGACCGGAAGAGCTTTCTATTGCAGGAACTTCCTCCTGCTCAGGCGAATGGCATCTCTTTCAACAAGAAGCGGCGCTGCGGGAACACCTGGGATCCCATGAGGGTATCCCAAGCTTGTTGGCCTACTTCGAGCAAGAGGGAGAGTTTTATTGGGTGGAAGAATGGGTTGAAGGGCCCACCCTGGAGCAAATCCTATTGCTGGGCAACACAACCGAGAGGGGCCAGGTAACGACTCTGCCCCGACAAATGCACGGCTATGGGGAACGCGACTGGACAGAGGCTGAGGTACGGGCCTTGTTGCAAGATGTGCTGCGAACCTTGGCCTTCCTGAACGGGGAAGGGGTGAGCTGCTGCAACCTGCAGCCCTCTCGCTTGATCTACCGTCAGGCGGATGGCCGATGGGTGTTGTTGAAGTGGGGGGGTGGGGAACAGGGGCCGGTTTTTTCCGGCTCTGGCTCCGAGAACCCCCATGGCCCCAGGTATTGCAGCGACCTCTATGCTCTTGGGCTGATCGCCCTGCAGGCCCTCTGCGGAATCCCGCCCCAGAAGCTGTTTCGCGATCCGTTGACGGGAGAGTTGCGCTGGCAGGATCTAGTTTTGCCAGGATCCCGTCCCCCTCTCAGCGCCCCTTTTGCTGCCTTTCTGGATCGTTTGATGGGCTGTAACTCACAACAGTGCTTTCCTTCTGCAGCGGAAGCTCTGGTTGCTTTGCAGGCTTTGCCGGCAGGTGACAGCTCCGTTGCCTCCATTGCTGCCGATTGGGTGCGGAGCACTCTGCTTTTTCCCTATCCCGGCGCTGCGGCGGATCCTCTGCAGGAGCCGACCACTCCACCCCGTTCTCCCGTTGCTCTGCGGGCGCGTCCCCGGATCCCACCGGTTTGGGCGGGGGGCAGCTTGGCGGCTTTGCTGGTTTTGATGGTGGTAGGGGCCTGGCAGATGAGGGCGAACCTTGGCTTGCGGGGGGAGCCCAAGGATTCTGTCCCGCTCACGAGAACGGGATCCTCTGGCCCGGCAGGGCGCAACGGCCCAGGACTCCGTCCCACTCGCGAGAGCGGTTCTCATGCCTCCGTCCCCACCCCTGTCACGGTCGCGGAAGCGTCGCGTAGCGATAACGACCCGGCAGACTGGGCCAAGTCTTTGCAGCTCAAGGCCACGCTGGAAGGCCCTGCCGCCATCACTGCTCTGGCCATCAGCCCGGATGGAAATCTCCTTGCTGCCGGGGGAGACGACGGCATGATCCGGCTTTGGGATCCCCACGCCGGTGAACTTCTCCAAACCTTAGCAGGCCACAAGGGATCCATCGAAGCGTTGGCCATCAGCCCGGATGGCACCTTTCTGGTCAGTGGGGGGGCCGACAAAACAGTGCGCGTCTGGGATTTTCCGGCTCTCCCGCTGGGGGATGGGGTGCCACGGTTGCAGTTGCTGGGACACACGGAGCTGATCAACAGCGTCGCCATCAGCCCAGAGGGTCGCTGGATCGCCAGTGGCAGCGCCGACCGCACCATCCGCCTTTGGCAGGCCGACAACGGCCAGTTGATCCGCACCCTATCGCCTCACACTGCTGCCGCCGCCCAGGAGACCCCTCAGAGGGCAGGCATTACAGCAGTGGCCTTTGGCCCCAGACCCACCCGTATGGATACTTCCCGCCAGTCTGAAGGGATCCCCCCTTGGATCTTGGTGGCCGCCAATGGAGATCCCACCGTTTACCTTTGGGATCCCGGCAGCGGAGCCTTGCTGGAAACCCTAAAGGCCGACTACCCCATCGAGCAGGTGCTTCTGAGCCCAGATGGCCGCTATTTGCTCGCCGGCAGTACCGGTGGCATCTTGGTCTGGAACCTGGGCGCGGGAGCCCTAGAGCGCACCTTGCCGCAGCCGTTTGCCAGCTTCGCCGCCCTTGCCCTCAGCCCCGATGGCCGTTTGCTCGCCGGCGGCACCGATCACCGTGCCCACCAGATCAAACTCTGGGATCTGCGCAGCGGAGAAGAGTTGCGCACTCTAGCTGGGCAGACTTGGATGGTGAGCGCCTTGCTGTTTGGCCCCGGTCGCGGAAGCGTCGCGCAGCGATATGGGCAGACCCTTCTCAGTGGTGGCGCTGATGGCTCGATTCGCATCTGGGGGCCGCCTGTTCAACCCTGATGGGATCCGAGCAGATAGAATACTCCACGGAGAAGGGATCCCGGCAGAGCATGGGCAAAGTGGTGGTTATCGGCGCGGGGCTGGCAGGGCTGACCTGTGCCAAGGTGCTGAGGGGCCAGAGGGATGTTCTCGTCTTGGAAAAAAGCGATGGCCCTGGGGGGCGGGTGCGTACCGACAAGGTGGAGGGCTTTCGTCTGGATCGCGGCTTTCAGGTGCTGTTCACCGCCTATCCCAAAGTGCGGCAGCATCTGGATCTGAGCAAGCTCGATCCCCGTCCCTACCGGCCCGGCGCTGTGTTGGCCCAGCCAGGGCGGTTTTGGCTGTTGGGGGATCCCCTGCGGGATCTGGCCGGTGGGATCCCATCCCTGCTCAATCCTTTGGCCAGCTTTGGGGACAAGCTCAAGGTGCTGCAATTGCGGGCAGAGCTGGCCCGGCGCACCCCTGAGCAAGTCTTTCAAGAAGGTCTAGGGGGATCCGATGGTTCTGTGCAGGCATTCCTGCAGCGGTACGGGTTTTCCGCCAAGATCTGCCAGCACTTTTTCTACCCCTTTTTCCGAGGGATCCTCCTGGATCCAGACCTGGCTAGCAGCGCCCGCCTCTTTGCCTTCTACTTTAAGATGATGGCTGAGGGATCCATCGTCACCCCGGCCTTGGGCATGGGAGAGCTGGCCCGACAACTGGCTGGTCACCTGTCCCCCGAACAGATCCGCTACCAAACCCGGGTGGAGCGCATTCTGGCAGAAGATGGGAAAGTGCGCGGCATTCGCACCGCCAATGGCGAGGAGATCCCTGCCGAGTGGGTAGTCTGCGCCGCCGATGCCCCCCAAGCGCGGGCCTGGCAAGCGGAGCTGTGCCCTCAGGATCCCACCCCCATCCCTAGCCAAGGGCGAGCGGTGACCTGCCTCTACTTCTGCGCTCCCTTTTCCCTCACCCGTGGCGGCTATTTGCACCTCAACGCCACTGGCCAGGGCTGGATCAACCACTGGGTTCAGCTGACCCACATCAGCCCGGCACTGGCTCCCCCCGGCCAACACCTGTACTCTGTGGTGGTGCTGGGGGATCCCCCCTTGGGTGACGAGGAGCTGGCCCAAGCCTGCCGAGCCGAGTTGCAAACTTATTTCCCCGTCGCGGCAGCGTCGCGTAGCGGTAAAGCCCCCTTGGAGCAACTGCGCCTATTGCGGGTATACCGGATCCCTTTTGCCCAATTTGTGCAGCCGCCGGGGTTCCAGCAGCACCTGCCATCCACCTGCAGCGGTCTCCAGGGCCTCCTCTGGGCGGGGGAATACACCCACCAGAGCAGCATCGAGGGGGCTCTCCGCAGCGGCGAGCAGGCAGCGGCGTGGATCCTCCAAAAATCCGCCTAGATCTGTACAAAGCAATACAGACTTTCTTAAGCCCGCTCCCAGAACCAAAGCCGGGATCCCGTGGTATGAAGGGGGTGGACTTGGTCGCCCACGAGGATCCCCCTGTCATGCAAAACGCTACCCTTAGCCCCATCCCGCTCCTGCAGCGGTCGTTCGAGATGGTAGGCCCCATCTATGGGCCGCTGCTGATCCTGGCCTCTCCTGGCTTTATCATTCCCATCGTCGCAGAGCTGATCCCGCTTGCCGGGGGGATCCTCAACTTGGCCTATGGCCTGATTGGTGCGCCCATCCTGGCAGGGGCAGCCTTTTGGCTGGTGGATCAGCACTTGAAGCAGCGAACTCCCCCGCTGGGCAACAGTTTGGATCAGGCTGTCTCTAAGGCAGTGCCTCTGGTATTCGGCAGCATCCTGCTGGTGCTGATTGTCTCGCTGGGGATGCTGCTGCTTGTACTTCCCGGCATCTACTGGGGGATAAGGCTGGCTTTCACTCCCTGCGCGATTGTCCTGGAAGACAAAGGTGCCACGGAAGGGTTGGGCTACAGTTGGAACCTCGTCAGGGGCCGTTGGTGGGGAGTGTTTTGGGCATTTCTGGCCGTGGGTTTGATCTTCGGCCTCGCGATCCTGATTGCGTTTTCTGTTGGGGGGATCCTGGGAGCTGCCCTAGGTGCGGCTGTGGTTGGGAATGCTGCCGCCACGGCAGTTGCGCCTATCCTCAATATCTATACGGTGCTCCTGTTCCGATCCCTGCAGCAGTTGCAAGCGCAAGCGGCCTAGCTTGGCTTTCCCTCACCCCCAACCCTTCTCTCCTGGGAAGAGGGGAGTTAGGGATGACCTACGAAGAAGGGCGCTCCAGGATCCCTCCCCCAAGCAGGAGATCCCCGTGGTACCAGACGGCGGCTTGGCCGGGGGTAACCCCAAACTGGGGCTCGGCAAACTGCAGCTTCACCCGCTCAGGGGATTCCGGGATCACCATGGCCGGCACCGGCGGGGTACGGTAGCGCACCTGAACCTCTACAGCTAAGGGTTCTGTCGGCGCTGGGATGGAGACCCAGTTCACTTGTCTTACCCATGCTTCAGCTTGGGTGGCTTCCTCCCGTTCCCCCACGACCACGCGGTTCATGGCCGCATCGATGCGCACCACGTAAAGCGGATGGGCAGAGGCAATCCCCAAGCCCTTGCGCTGGCCCACCGTGTAGTGGTGGATGCCCTCATGGGATCCCAGCACCCGCCCGCGGGTATCGACGATTTCCCCTGGCCTTTGCCCAAGGTATTGATCCAAAAAGCTGCGCATCGAGCCATAGGTTTCAATCAAGCACAGATCCTGGCTTTCGGGCTTGTCGGCTGTAATTAGCCCATACCGGGCAGCCAACTGGCGGGTTTGGGCTTTGGTGTATTCCCCCAGGGGAAAGAGACTGTGGGCCAGATGGTCTTGGCTGAGGTCGTAGAGGAAATAGGACTGATCCTTTTGCCGATCCACCGCCCGCAGCAGTTGATAGCGCCCCGATTCGGTGTCCAAGCGCACCCGTGCGTAGTGGCCAGTGGCAATCTGGGAGATACCCAGCTTTTCGCGGGCATAGGCCAGCAGAGGGCCGAACTTCACCGTTTTGTTGCACTGGGAGCAGGGTAGGGGGGTAATGCCCTCCGCATAGCCGGCAACCAGATAGTCCACAATGTTAGCCTGGAACAGCTCGCGGCTATCCACCACATGGTGAGGGATCCCCAACTGCTCACAAACAGCCGCTGCATCCACCAAGCCTTCGGTACAGCACTGGCCTTTTCCCCTCATGAGCCAAAGGGTGACCCCCTCTACGGCATAGCCCTGTTCCTGCAGCAGGGCCGCCACCGTTGAGCTATCCACACCGCCGGAAAGAGCTGCCACAATGCGGGGCTGCGGCGGGGATGCAACGGGTGAAGCCGATGAGTGGGGGCTGGTAACCATCTAAGGCAAGGGATCCTGGGAAAAGAAAGGCTTAGGCAAGGACAGATGAAGCCGCTCTCTGGGAATGGGGAACTCCAAATAAGCTGAGCCGGGATCTTTACTTTAGCCTTCCTCAGGGTTGGCTGGTTGGGATCCTGTCCCAGGGGTGACTTCTGAGAAACCCCTTTGCCGCAAGCGCCGCAACGAATCCAGAGCCGCCGCCGCAACGCTATCATGGGGATCCCTGGCCAAGTAGTTGAGGGCAGAAACGCTCTTGGGAGAAGGCAAATTGCCCAACGCTTGGGCCAACCGTTGCCGCACCAGCCAATCTTCGGATTGGGCAAACTCCAGAATCCGATCCAGCGCCCGCAGATCCCCCAATTCCCCCAGAGCTGCAATGGCCGCCTGCTGCAGCAACACCTCCGGCCCATCCAAGGCTCGCAGCAGCACCTCGTAAGCCCGCGGATCCTTCAAGTTTCCCAAGGCCACCGCCGCGCTGAAGCGCACCAGCCACTCCACATCTTCGTAAAAGGCGCGCACCAAAGCTTCAAAAGCCCGCGGATCCTCCAAATAGCCCAGGGCACCTGCCGCGTCGGCGCGAATGCCGTAGTCCGGGTCTTGGGTGAGGATTTCCAGCAACTTGGGTAGACAGGCGTCCGTTTGCTTGATCCCCAGGGCGAAGACGGCAAAAGAGCGCACCTGCAGGTTGTCATCGTCAATGACTTGCAAAATTAGCGGTACTGCCTCTTCTGCCGGCACATCCCGCAACTGGGCCAAGGCCACCATGCGATCCGCCGGGCGTGGGCTGCGCAAGCGTTGAGCAATTTCCTGTAGACGAGCAGGGTTGGCGGGATCCAAAGCAGAGACAGTCATGGCGTTAACAAATATTTACAATCTTTCTTCAGTATGGCAAATGGGCTGCGCTTGGGCAAAGGCCAGCTTTGCCTACTCCGGTCGGGATCCCTGGGGATATGGCGCTACGGTTTTGATTGAGAAATCCTAGCACTGTTGTCGAGAAAAGCAGCTCGGCTTGGCCCCATCCCAAAGATTTTGGGTATTTTGGTGGAGAGGATGCGAGGCTCTCTGCCGGTGGTCTCTATGCTGAAATCGCTGTCTGCTCGCCCATTGTCCTACCTTCTTGTAGCCAGCCTGCTATCGGCAGGGGGTGTTGCGTTTTTGGCCCCCCGTTGGTTCTCGGCTCTAGCCAACGAACAAGCGGTTCCTGAAGCCGAACGGGCGCTTCAGCCTCTGTTGCCTTCGGGATCCCGGGTGATAAGCTCGCGGCGATTGAGCGCCACAGAAGCCGAGATTTGGGTTGAGTCGCAGGGGGGAACCAGCCCTGTAATCATGCGGCTGAATGCCTCAGGCACTTGGGAACAGGATATGAGCGCCACCTTGGCCCGCGGAGCCAGCCAGATGCAAGCTTTGGCCCGGCAACAAACGGTGAACTTGCCTTCCGGCTTTGGCCAGACCGCCCCCGATCAACCCCCACCGCCGCCGGTGCCCTCCCTTCTGCAGGTTACCCAAGCCGCCTCTAGCCTGATCCCACCGGTGGATCGGGAGCAGGAAACCCAGCGGGCCTTGAGTGGGGCTGGCCGTTTGGATCCCTTTGTACCCCAGAACATTCGCGCTCCCGAACCGCAGATCGTTCTGCCGCCCCTACCTCCACCTCCGGTTTTGCCCCCTCCTGGCAGCGGCAATGGAGCCCCTGTAGCAGTGGCCACTCCGATCCCAACGCCCACCCCTGACCCGGCTGCGTTTGCCCGCAGTGTACAGGTTTCCGGGATGATCCAGATCGGCGGCGAGTCCTTCGCTCTGGTTTCTGGCCCAGGTGTCATTCCCTCTGTGGTGCAGGCCGGGCAAAACTACCAAACCGCCAAGGTGGCCGGAGTATCGGTGCCGGAGCGGCGGGTTGTGCTCTCCGAAGGGGGAGAAACGGTCGTGAAGCAAATGGAAGACACCAGCGTGATTGTGGGTGCGCCCTAGTTTCAGCAGCAGCAAGACACCGACGGTGGAACAGGCTTATTCGCAGCAAAACGGTTAGCTGGGTTGATTCCCATCTTCTCCCTACCTCTGGGAAAGGGATCGGGGGTGAGGGTCGAAAGCTGCTTGAACGAGCTTAGAGCAGCCGTAGCCCTCAAGATCTGAGCCGGGAAGAGCGGAGTTGCCAGATCTCCAGATTTTGAGAAGATTTTGAGACCTGGGCGGTAAGGCCCAGAAAACATCAAAAGCGGGGTTCGCTGCTGAGGCGTGAGGGCTGCTGCTTTAGATAGCGCAAAAACTCCCGTAGCTCGGCGTCGCTCAGTTGGTGGCGAGATTTCTTTTGGAAGCGACGTTCCAAAAACTCTTGTCCTTCCTTGCGACCCCAGCCGATACGTTGCATCTCCACATCCGTTTGGGCAATGATGTCCGACAGATCATCCCCATAGACCCCCGGCTCGCTCAGACCGGGCAGCTCTGGGGGATTTGGCTTTGCAGGGATCCCTATCGACTCAGGGGCTGGAGAAGCAGGGGAAGACTGAGTGTGTCCGTTGCCCAACTCAGGAGTTGGCAGATAAGGCACCCTAGCAGTGTCCACACCCAGGCTTAATGCAGTTGTGGGATAGCCGAATCCTGCGTGGTTCAGAGCGCGCTTCAGTGCAGCATCTTCCGCTTCTTCTACCGTGTTGGAGCCGGCAATACCACTGCCCAGAACCGTATTGTTGACCATCACCTGGGCTTTGACAATGTAGATCCCTTCTTCCACACGCAACAGATCGGTGAGCAAACTGCCCATAGGGTACCGTTCTCGAAACTGTTGAATCATGTTTGCGCCGAAACCTGTCGCTGCTCAAGGCTTGATCACAAGCTAGCTTGGAAGTCGGCCTCACATCCAGATCTCAATGTCTCGACATCAAATCGCCATATCAAATCGTCGGATCAATATCGGCAAAGAAGTCTGCCACCCAATTCCAGAGAGACTCTCCCAGGCAAGCAACGTTCAACTTGGCAAGGGTATGCTAAGACCAGGGATCCAGTTGCAAAGGTTGCCCCAGGTGGCTGGCTGGGGAGAACTGATCTATCATCGGCGCACAGCGAGGCATAACGGAAACCTATGGCTAGCGATACGACTGGAGCCAGTTCAGCCAGTTTGGGACAGGCAGCCATCCGAGAGCGCAACTATGGCACCGCTTTGCAGTTGCTCCGGCGGGCTTATCGTGCGGATCCCAGCCCAGAGAATGCCCGTTGGCTGGCCACTGCCTACGAAGAAGCGGGGTACCTTCAACTGGCCGCTCTGTACCGAGAATTGGCCCAAGAGCGTAGAGAGACTCCCAAGGCAATTCAATTTCAAGCCCCCAAACCTCCCAGCACCCTTGAAGAGCTGAAGCAGCCACCGCCTGAGCCGCCGGATCGCAAGACCATTCCCTTGCCGCAGCCGATCCCACGCCCAACCCCACCCGCATCTCCTCCGGATCAGCCGATTTGGGTTTACAAGCCCACCCCCATCGATCCCAAAAGCATCAGCCGCCAAGGGCCCCTTCGACCCCAAGCTGCAGAGCCTGCCCTTTCCCCTCAGCCATCGGCGGAGAGGGGCGACTATCTGCCGGTTCAGCACGCCCCGGACTTGAAAAACCCACAGCAGGGATCCCCCTTTGTGCGGCGACTGAACCAACTGCATCGTCAGTTTAAGGATCAGCCCACGGCGGAGCTGGCACTACAACTGGCGGAAGCCTACGACGAGCAGAAGAACTTCAAAGAAGCCCAGCGCTACTACCGAGAAGTTTTGGATCTGGATGACTCTTGGCTGCTGCGACCGATGGTGCAAGAGCGCCTGGAAGAGCTGCGGCAACTGCAGGAGTCCACAACCGAACAGAGTCCTTGGGCAGGTCTCTCAGCCCAAAACTTGCTTAAGCTGGGAGAAAAGCTGGAACAGGAAGGGGAAGTGGCTCGTGCCGAGCAAGTTTACCGGCAGATCTTGAAAATGGATGCCACCCTGGATGTTCATGCCAAAGCTCGCAAGGGGCTAAACCGGCTCTATCCCGACGGAAAGCGGTGATTTGCAGGCTACCCCCTTCTCCTTACTCGGCGCAATGGGGAAGTAGCTCACCCTTCCCGAGGATCAAGGGCATCTCGCAGGCCATCTCCCAGCAAGTTAAAGGATAGAGAGGTCAGCACCACCATCAGCGTTGGGGCCAGCACCAGCCAGGGTTGTAGGATGATCACCGAAGCGTTGGTGGCCAGCGAGAGCATGTTGCCCCAAGAGGCATCCGGCTGTTGGATCCCCAACCCGATGAGGCTCAGCACCGACTCTGCTGCAATGTAGCCGGGCACCGCCAAGGTTGCCGAAATTACCACATAAGTGGCTGTCTGGGGCAAAATATGGCGCACCAGCAGGTACAGGGATCCCGCCCCGGCCACCCGAGCTGCCTGCACAAAGTCCCGCTCTCGCAAGGACAGCACCTGCCCACGAATCACCCTGGCTAGGCCCGCCCAACCGACAAAAGAGAGAATCACCACAATCACCAAAAAGCGCTCGGCATTGCTGAAAGGCACTCCGGTAAGTGGATTTACCTGCAACACCGCTGCCAGCGACACCAGCAGATACAGCGTCGGAATCGACATCAACACCTCGGCCAATCGCATCAGGAGCGTATCCACCCAGCCCCCAAAGTAGCCGGATATGGCCCCCACCAGCAGACCCATGGGGAAAGAGATGCCAATGCCCACCAAGCCAATGAACAGACTGACGCGCCCACCATAGACCAAGCGACTGAAGTAGTCGCGACCTTGATCGTCGGTGCCCAGCAGGTGTAGCCGTGCCACAGGCGGCTCTTCGGCGATTGGGGATTCCACCTGTCCCTCTTCTGCAACAGGCCGCAGCGGAACGGTACCGAACAGATGCCGATCCCAGGGGATCAACCCCAACCAACGGTAAGGGGTGCCGACCACAAACAAGCGGATCCCGGCTGGACGGCTGGTATCCACCAAGAGCGGACGTTCTCCCGTTTCCAGATCCACGGGTCCCTGGCGGGTTGGATAAACATGGGGCCCAATCCAAGTGCCCGATTCATCCCAAAAGTGAATGGCGGTGGGTGGCAGAAGGGATCCCCCCGGTTGAGACTCCAGTGGGCTGTAGGGGGCAACGAACTCGGCGAAAATGGCACAGGTGTAGAAAACCAGGAGAATGTAGGCTCCTGCTTGGGCCCATCGATTTTGGCGAAGCCGTTTCCACCACTGCATGAGGCAAAGATTCCGATCGAGTCCAGTTGAACCAACTGCCAGCACAAATCGGCTTCCAGTGTAGCCGATCGTGTCTCGTTCCAATTGCAGAGAGGCTAAAGGAGAGGGCTGGGAGCCTGTCGCCAATGCCCCTCAGCAGGACGAGTTCTCCCCCAGTCCAAGACGAGCTCAGCCTGCCAAGGAATAGCCGGGGCTATAGCGGGCCATCATCTCCATCCGCACCGCAGCAATCGTCTGGGGCAGCACCCCCACCAGCCGTGCCAAAATGTCATCTGGCAATTGGCTGACCGAATCGGCAGAGAAAAATTCCTCTAGGCTGAAGAGCAAAATCCGCGCCCGCTGGGCCGGCAGAGGATTATCAGTAATCTGCTGCAGCCAACGCATCCAGTGCAGCCGCTTAGCATAGGCATTTTGCCGCTCTTGGTGGTCTTGCGGATGCAGCAAAGCCACATCTCCAATGGGAATAACGTTGCCGGACTCCACATCCAACGGCCCCCCGACCGCGGCGCCTGGCCCGGCAAACTCGGCATGAAACGTCTTGCAGATGATCAGGGCGTTGTGCCGCTGTGGATCCACCATCAGCAATTGACCACTGCTGAGGGTGCGAATCAATTGGCCAGGCTCAACTCGCTGAACCAGGCTGTAGTTGGGGGGAAGCTCGCTCATAGACTTTAGAATATCTCAACCTTCCCTCGCCTCACATGGGATCTTTAACTTTCTCAGGGCTGCTTGATGCAATCTTCATATTGAGCCCTCCATCGAGACTTTGTGTTGCGAGCATTGCCAGAGGGTCTTCTTCAGACCGCCGATGGGCCAAGGCTCATCTCGCCGGTAACATGGATTCTAATATTGCCGGCATCTCCAGCTTGGCAGCGGCCAATGCGACGGGCGTAGGAGTAGCCGGCACTGTGCAGCTCCTGCAAAAGATCTGAGGTGTAGCCGGGATCCACTGCCACCAGCAAGCCCCCGCTGGTTTGGGGATCCGCCAGCAGCAGTTGCTGCCACTCGGGCAGGGATTCTGCCTGCACCCCCTCATAGCCCTGCCAATTGCGACGGGCCGCCCCTGGAAAGATCCCTGCTTCTGCCAGCGAGAGCGCTTCTGCCATAAACGGAATGGAAGCCAGATCCAAACTGGCCCCCACTCCGGAGCCGCGACAGACCTCCAGTAGGTGTCCCAGCAGGCCAAACCCCGTCACATCCGTCATGGCATGAACTTGCGGTCGCCGGGCCAGTTGCGAGCCGATGCGATTGAGCTGGGTCATCACCTGCAAGACTTCTGTGTAGCCTGCCGCACTGAGCTGACCCTTTTTCAGAGCGGTGGTCATTACCCCGATCCCCAGCGGCTTGGTCAGGATGAGATCGTCCCCAGGTTGGGCCGTGGCATTGCGGCGAATGTGGTGCGGATGGGCCAAGCCTGCTGCCACCAAGCCAAAGATGGGCTCCGGCGAATCGATGGAGTGCCCCCCTGCCAAAGGGATCCCGGCTTCTTGGCAGACCTGGATCCCTCCGGCCATGATCTCTTGGATGGCCTGCATCGGCAGTGTATTGACCGGCATGCCCAAAACCGCCAAAGCCAGAATGGGGGTGCCCCCCATTGCATAGACATCGGAAAGGGCATTGGTTGCCGCGATTCGACCAAAATCCACCGGCTCATCCACAATCGGCATGAAGAAATCGGTGGTCAAAATCAGGGCTTGATGGTCGTTCAGTTGATAGACAGCCGCATCATCGCTGGTTTCAGCTCCCACCAACAAAGCCGGATTTGGGGATAGCAGGGGCACATCCTTAAGAATTTGTTGCAGCAGAGCCGGGGCAACTTTGCAGCCGCAGCCGCCACCGTGGGAGTACTGGGTGAGGCGAATGGGAGCATCCATAGATTCAAGAAAAGGGAAAAAACATCGGCTGACTTTACTGTAGTGGCATCTGTAGGCAGCTGGAAAATGGACACGCTGAGTTAAGGTTAAAGGGATCCCACTATCCGTAGCGTTGCCATGTCTTTTGTTCCCTTGCATCTCCACAGCGAATACAGCCTCTTGGATGGAGCCAGCCAATTGCCGCGTTTGATCGAGCAGGTGGTGGCCATGGGTTTGCCGGGGCTAGCGCTGACGGATCACGGTGTCATGTATGGGGCATTGGAGCTGGTGAAACTGTGTAAAAGCAAAGGGATCACTCCGATCATCGGCAATGAAATGTATGTGATCAATGGCGATATCCGCGATAAAAGCCGCAAGTACCCCAAATACCACCAAGTGGTTTTGGCCAAAAATACCCAGGGCTACAAAAACTTAGTGAAGCTGACCACCATTTCCCATCTACACGGCATTCAAGGAAAAGGGATTTTCTCTCGCCCCTGCATTAACAAAGAGTATTTGGTGCAATACAAAGAAGGGCTGATCGTCACCAGTGGCTGCTTGGCAGGAGAAGTGCCCCAAGCCATTTTGCAGCGGCGGCCAGAAATTGCCCGTGAAGTTGCCGCTTGGTACCAAGAGCAGTTTGGGGATGATTATTACATTGAGATTCAGGATCACGGCTATCAAGAAGATCGCTTTGTCAATGTACAGTTGGTGCGCATCGCCCGCGAATTGGGGATCCCGATCATCCTCACCAACGATAGCCATTTTATTTCCTGCTGGGATGTAGAGGCCCATGATGCACTTCTCTGCATTCAAACGGGCAAATCCCTTACCGAAAAAAACCGCCTTCGCTACAGCGGCACCGAATACCTAAAAAGCCCAGAAGAGATGCGCCGTCTCTGCCGTGACCATTTGGAACAAGAAGTCATCGACGAGGCCATTGCCAACACCCTCAAGGTCATGGAAAAAATTCAGAGCTACGACCTATTCGGGAAAATGCGCATGCCCGACTACCCAGTCCCGCCTGGACATTCTGCCGATAGTTACCTGACCGAGTTGGCTTGGCAGGGTCTGGTGAAGCGAGCTGGTGTCGAGCGCCCCGATCAGATCCCTACAAACTATCAAGAGCGGTTGCGGTTTGAGCTAAACATCATCCAGCAAAAGGGCTTCTCCAGCTACTTCTTGGTGGTTTGGGACTACATTCGCTATGCCCGCGAACAGGGGATCCCGGTGGGGCCGGGGCGAGGTTCGGCAGCCGGATCCCTGGTGGCTTATGCCCTGCAGATTACTAACATTGACCCGGTTAAATACGGCCTACTATTTGAGCGATTTCTCAATCCAGAACGGCAATCGATGCCGGATATCGATACGGATTTTTGCATCGAGCGCCGGGGAGAACTGATTGATTATGTGACCCGCAAATACGGCCAAGAACGAGTTGCCCAGATCATCACCTTTAACCGCATGACCTCTAAAGCCATTCTCAAAGATGTCGGTCGAGTCTTGGATATTCCCTACTCAGAAGCCGACAAAATGGCGAAGTTAATCCCAGTGTCTCGAGGCAAACCTGCAAAACTGGAAGAGATGATTGGTGAGGACACCCCCGCTCCAGAGTTCAAAGAAAAATATGAGAAAGATCCAACCACCCACCGCTGGATCGAGCTGGCGCGTTTGCTGGAAGGCACCAACAAAACTTTTGGGGTTCATGCTGCCGGTGTGGTGATTGCTAAGGATCCCTTGGATGAGATTGTGCCCCTGCAGTACAACAATGAAGGCCAGATCATCACTCAGTACTCGATGGAAGATATTGAGTCTTTGGGCTTGCTGAAGATGGACTTTTTGGGGCTGCGCAACCTGACGATGATTCAGCGGGCAGTAGAACTGATCCGAGAACACAATGGCGTCAACATAGACCTGGATAACCTGCCTCTAGATGACAAGAAAACCTACCAACTGTTGGAAAAAGGAGAGCTGGAAGGGATCTTCCAACTGGAGTCTTCTGGCATGAAGCAGGTGGTGCGGGAGCTCAAACCTTCCAACTTAGAAGATATTTCCTCAGTATTGGCCTTGTACCGGCCAGGCCCATTGGATACGGGCATGATCCCCGACTTTATCGATCGCAAGCACGGTCGCAAACCAGTAACCTATGCCCACGAACTTCTTAAGCCCATTCTTCAGGATACCTACGGAGCCATCCTCTACCAAGAACAGATCATGCGCATTGCCCAGGATCTGGCCGGATATACCTTGGGCCAAGCCGATTTGCTGCGGCGGGCAATGGGGAAAAAGAAAGTCTCCGAGATGGAAAAACACCGCGAGCAATTTGTGCGGGGGGCAGCCGAGCGGGGGGTAAACCAAGCAGTTGCCACAGAATTGTTCGATCAAATGGTTGCTTTTGCCGAGTATTGCTTTAATAAATCCCATTCTACGGCTTATGGGCTGATTACTTTTCAAACAGCTTATCTCAAGGCCAACTACCCCACGGAATATATGGCAGCTCTGCTCTCTTCGGTGGGAGGGGATCAGGACAAGGTACAGCGCTACATTACCTATTGCTTGTCAATTGGGATCCAAATTCAGCCACCGGATATCAACCGTTCTGGCCTGGATTTTACCCCTCAAGGATCCAGTATTTTGTTTGGCCTAGGAGCCGTGAAGAATGTGGGGGAAGGTGCCATCCAAAACATTCTTGCCGCCCGTCAAGCTGGTGGCCCCTTCACTTCTCTGGCCAATTTCTGCGAGCGGGTGGATCTGCGTATTGTTAACCGTCGCGCCATCGAAGCGCTGATTTATGCCGGTGCCTTTGATCGAATTTCCAGTAATCGCAAGCAGTTAATTGCCGATCTGGATCCAATCCTCAGTTGGGCTGCAGATCGGGCCAAGTCCAAAGCCATTGGTCAAGCCAGCTTGTTCGATTTACTGGGGAGCAGTGGCAGCGCCGGCAATGGATTTGTGGAAGCTCCGCGTGGGCCGGTTACCGAAGATTTTCCACCCCAGGAAAAGTTAAGGCTGGAACGGGAGCTGTTGGGGTTTTATGTCTCGGATCATCCGCTGCGTCGTATTCAAGAGCAAGCGCGGCTACTGGCCCCCGTCAACCTAGCTGACTTGGGCGGCTGTGCAGCCGATGCCTCTGTGGGTATTCTCGCCTTGGTGACTGCCATTAAAAATGTAACAACCAAGAAAGGGGATCGCATGGCCATTTTGCAACTGGAAGATCTCACCGGCACTTGTGAAGCGGTGATCTTCCCCAAAACCTATGAACGTTTGCGAGGTTACCTGGAGGTGGATCAACGGCTATGGGTCTGGGCCAAAGTGGATCAGCGGGATGAACAGGTGCAACTGATTGTGGAGGATTTACAACCGATTGAATCTGTTAGCTGGGTAATGGTGGAGATCCCTCTTGACTCTGCCGGGACACTGGAGGACCGATACCGTTTACAAACCTTGATTGCCCGCCAACGCTCGGAAATTAAAGAAGAAAATCGCATTCCCGTCGTGGCTGCCATCACCGCCCATCCCCATACCCTTTGGGTGAGAATGGGATCCCAGTTTTGGGTTAAAAACGCCCAAGCCGCCGTTGAAGCCCTGCGTCAAGCTGGATACACTGCCCGCAGCGAATCCCTGTTGTCCCGATAGGCATGGTAGAGGCAGCCCAAAGCCCCGGCAGCAGCAGGAGAAGTTCAACAGAGCTGTTTCTCAAGCCAAGCCCGCAACTGGCTCACCGTCAACCGCGGAGAGGGACGCGGCAAAGGTCGCTCGGGATCCCCTGCCAAGCTGAGTACGGGAACTTCCAGTTGATATTGCTGCCACCAACTCGGGTTGGAGGTGATGTCACGGATTTCCAACAGGGTGATCTCAGGGATTTGCTGCAACTTCTCGGCCAAGCCTTCGCAAAGGTGGCAGCCGGGCTTGCTGTAGAGAATCAGCGCAGGCCAAGGAGATGGCATGGCGGACTCTTAGCGAGTGACACAGGCCAGCCGACGGTGTTGCAGGGAAGGCATCTGCCGCCTAACCAACTGGAAACGCTCTGGGTTAATTTCAGCAATGGCCACCCCCGGTTTTTCGCCACCCGCATCCGCCAGGATAGTTCCCCAGGGATCCACAATCATGGCGTGGCCATGACATTGCCGCCGCTCGTAGTGGGTGCCCACCTGGGTAGGAGCGATGACATAGCAGGTGTTCTCAATGGCTCGGCATTGCAGCAAAACTTGCCAGTGATCTCGCCCAGTGTAGGCTGTGAAGGCAGCAGGGATGAGCAAAATCTGGGCACCGCGATCCACCAGGGATCGGTACAACTCTGGGAAGCGGACATCGTAGCAGACCGACAAACCGAGGTTCCCCAGTTGCTCTTGCTCGCAGGTGACTACCTCATCTCCGCTGACCACCGTGTTTGACTCGCGGTAGGTATTGCCGTCGGGCAGATTGACATCGAATAGGTGAATTTTGCGATAGCGAGCCAGCTCTTTGCCCTCGGGGCTGTAGAGGGCGGCGGTATTGTAAACTTTGCCCTGCCCATCCGGTACAGGATATCCTCCTCCCAAAATAAATACTTGATAGCGCTGGGCCATCTTGCTCAGAAACTCCTCAGCCCGCTCCGCAATTTCGGGGGCAAGGCGGGCTTTCTCGGCTTCCGGCCCCATGAAGGCAAAGTTTTCCGGTAGCGTCACCAGCTCGCATCCCTGGCGCACAGCAAAGTCAATCCACTCTTCCGCCTGCTGCAAGTTGCTGGCCAGATCGGGAATGCTGGTCATTTGAATGGCGGCTGCCAAATAAGAGCGCATAGACGGAAACTCCAAAGGATGCTGAAGAGGATCCGACAGGCTCAGCCGACCAGATGCCACCAGCCCAAGGCAGGCCCCACAAATCGGATCACAACCCAAACAATCGCCAGCAGAATGATGCCTGCCCAAGCGCCACGGGTTGTCCAATTGTAGATCGCGCGAGCTTGCCCTTTGGTGAGGGGAATGTCTTTGAGGTTGGGAAACACCAGCTCTTGGTCGGGATCTTGGCTGATGCGGGTTTTACGGCGCTTCGCTTCGCCCATGGGGTAGCCTCCAAGTTCTTCGCTGGGGTGGCGACTTTTATCTTAAGGTTTTCTGTCTGGGTCACAAGACTGGGTGGATATCAATCTGCATAATAATCGCCTATTTACGCCATCAGGCCACGCCAATCCATGGGCTTGCCGACACTTTCCCTAGCCGGAAATCCACAAGGTGGATCCTTCGTGCTCTTGGGGACGCTCGCTGTCCTCTTCGCTAATGGCTACAGCCCGCACCCATTCTGTGGATTCAAACACCGGCGGTAGGCGCAGCTCCTGTTGGCGATTGCCTGTTTCATCCACCGGAAAAGCTGCCATGAGAATGGCCCCCGCACTATCGGTGGTAAAGGGCGCCTCAGGATCCACCACCACCCACAGGGCATAGACCCGGCCTTCCGGCAGAGGTGGCAGACCTTGGGCCACCAATCGCCCTTGCAAGCGCTGGGGATCCACCTCAAGCTTGACCGAGCCGGTCAGGTTCTCCGCAGTCGGCTGCAGTTCATAAGTCAACACCTCGGCAGGGATCCCTTGAGTCTGGGCTAGCTGCAACCTGCGCCACAGGTAGAGGTTCCCCAGCCCCAAAGCGACGATCAAGCCTGCGGCCACTGCCCCCAAGCCCCCCTCCCAGAGACGGGATCCCTTGGCAACCCAGGTGGAGGTGTGCATCGGCTGGGCTGCCTGCGCCTGCAACAGAGAAGCCCGCAGGGTAGGGGGGGGTTGCTTTTCCTCTACGCCGTAGGCTGTCTCCAATGCCTGTTGCAAAGCTTGCAGTTCTCGGTGCAGCTCCGGGCGCAGCTTGAGCAATGCTTCCAGCCGGTCGGCCTCTTCCGGGGAGAGATCCCCCAGCACGTAGCCTGCCAGCCACAGTTGCAGTTCTTCGGGAGACACAGATTCGGCTTTCATGAGGGGCCTCCCAACAACTCGCGCAGCCGCAGCAGAGCCCGCCGGGCTCTGGCTTTGACCGTTCCCAAAGGCAGATCCAGTTGCTTGGCAATTTCCGTTTGGCTCATGCCTTCGTAATAGGCCATCTTTAAGACTTGCCGCTGACTTTCGGACAACTCCGCCAAAGCCGTTTGCACCTCAACCACCTGTTCTGCTTGAGCCAACTGCTCCAAGGCGGGATCCGCAGCGGGGTTGCCCTGTAATTCCACTCTGCCCCGTTCCAAGGAACGCTGTCGACTCCGCCAAGAGCGCAGCCGATCCAAACAGCGAGAGCGGGCCAAGATGCTCAGATAGGTGCGCAGGGATCCCCGCCTGGGATCGAAGGCAGAGCGGGCCAAGTTCAAAAAAATATCCTGGGTCAGATCTTCAGCTTCGGCAGTGTTGCCCAGCATTTTGCAGGCAATTCCGTACACCAAGCCAGCATGTCGGTCGTAGAGAATGGCCAGAGCTTGTGACCGGCCTGCTTTTAGGGCTGCAAACACCTCTGCATCGGTTTTTTCCTGCAGGGATCCCTCAGCTTTGTCGCCCTCGATCTTCATGAGCGGGAAGAGGAAACGGGATGGAAGAGAGAGAGAAGCTGCAGAGGCACAGGCATCGCCCAGGGCAAGCCAAGCAGGGCAGTAACTTTCATAATTTATCGTCTGCATAGGCGAAGGTCAACCCTGACGTGTGGGGAGATAGAAGGCCCAATCCTGAGCTGGGATCGGGCCACGCAAGGGATCAACTGCGGCAATGATTTCAAAAAGTTGATCCAAACCCATGAATTCAAAATGTTGATTAACGCTGATGAATCTTGATTTAGATAGGCAAATGGGAATCGGCCTTCCTAGAGGGCAGCCAAGCCAAAGAACGGCCCACCCGGCAGCGTGCCCAGGGATGTGGCGCGACCGGTGTTGAGGTCAATTCGATACAAGGTGGAGCCGCCGATGGCAAAGCCGGTATCCACCCCATCAGCAGTACGGATGTCAAACCCACCCACAGGGCCGAAGTTCACCCCCAGCGGGCCAATCGGCATCTGCACCCCGTCATTGGGGGGGTTCTGAAACAGCAGCAGGTTCCGTTGCCCGTCGATGTTCAGCAGCCGCGTGGATTGGGCGCCGGCCACATTGTTGGTGTAGGCAGCAGCGGTGATGGCCGGTTGGGATCCCTGCAGTTCCATTGGGCCAAAGGCCAAAGGTCTATCTTGGATCACTTCGCCCGTATCCACATTGATGCGGAAGTTCTGGCCGTTGGCTCCCACCAAGCGCAGGCGATCCGGAACGGGGTTGAAATCCATGCCGGAAAGCGTGCCCGCCGTAAAACGAGCCGACAGGGTGCTGGCCACGGTAGCGGCACCGGTCTGCAAGTTGATGGTGTAAAGGATGCTGGTGTCGGTCAGCCCGTAAAGCAGCCGGTTGGCAGGGCGCACATCGATACCAATGAGGTTGCCGTTCACTCCTGTTACCGTCAGGGATCCCTGCACAGAGGCATCGGCAGAGCGGATGAAAGTGAGGCGATTGCCGCCGCTCAAAGCCACCAAATCCGCTTGGAAAGGCATCATCGAAGACGAAGTGCTGCTGCCGCAGCCCGAAAGGGCAAAACCACCGGCTACCACAGATGCTGCTATAAAGCTCGGGTGTTTGTGCATTGAAAATCTCCCCAAAAGATCGACAAACCATCAAAATCACTGACAGGACAAGCCGCCCCCCAAACCACAGGATGTGTGGCTGCAGATCGCTGTGCTGGAAACCTTCTTCTTGCAGTCCATCAAGAGAACCCTGGGATCCCGGATGCAGGTTGGGATCCCCTCTGCCTTGCCTGAAGAAAAGGCAGTTGTTCTCTGCGATGGCAGCGCGTCGGGGCGCGTCTGTAGAAATTACTCAACCCCTTGGAACTCGGATGCCTGGGATCCAAGATTTTTGGCCGAGTTTTGGCCCAGACTTTAACTGGAGGCACTGGTGTAGAAGCGCAGGGCAAAGCGCCAGAAAAGATGGGATCCCCACAACAACCCCGCCGCCAGCAGACCGGATCCCAGCAGCCATGGCCATTGGACTCGCCCCAGCAAGGTCTCCGCTGGGATCGTTGTTAAGAAAGCCACCGGCACGATGAAGGTAAAAAACACGCGGTAGGCCACCGGATAAGCCACCATGGGAAACCGCCCTGCCTCTACCAAGCCCCGCAACACCTCGGTCACGTTGTAGATTTTGACAAACCAAATGCTGGTGGCCCCCAACATAAACCAGAGGCTATAGAGGATGATCAGCCCCAGCAGCAGAGGCAGCAGCCCCACCGCATAGGCCCACCCCGGTAAGCCCAACTGGATCCCGGCATAGAGAATAAGCAATAGACCAAAGCCAATGTCGGTCAAGCCCCAGGGGGAAAACACCCTGGTCGACAGCCAAAACTGGCTGCTGATCGGCTTCAGCAAAACAAAATCCAAGGTGCCTTCCTGCACCTGCTGCACAATGCGATTGAGATTGACATTGAAGACGCTTGCTGCCACCCCCTGCAGAATGGTGAACACCCCCAACACGATGAGTGCTTCCGGCCAACTCCAACCGCCCAGCCGATGCCCCTGCTGATAAAACAACGACAGCCCAAACAGAGCCGATCCCAAACCACCCAAACTGCTGAGGCTGGCAAAGAAAAAGTTGGCGCGGTACTCCATTTCCGCCGCAATTGAGGTGCTCCAGAACAGCCACAACACCCGCAGATAGCGTGTCATCTTAGGAATCAGTCTTCCACTTACGGTAGCAGCGAGCAGTAATGAAGTAGGGGTGAAATATCTCTAAAAAGTGGCTTTGTAAAACCCGGAAAAACTCCTCAATTCTTTGCGGATCGTCCAGATGAAAAGGAAACTCGCCGTTAAACCCCTTGAAGAAATACCAGTTGATCAACAGCTTACCTTCCGGCTGCAGCCAGCTATAAAACTGCCGCAACTGCTCTGCCGGATCCGGCAGATGCTCTATCACATCAAAGCAGAGAATCGTATCCAACTGTATTCCCTCTGGGAAGGTTTCTGGACAGTGGATCTGATCCTTTAGGCCCAACTTCTCGGCTCGCAGTCGCACCAGTTGTCGATGCACAGGGTTGATGTCCCAAAAGATGACCCGCTCCACGGCCCCACAAAGGGCTGCTCCAATTGCATGGGTACCAATGCCGCCGCCAAAATCCAGTACCAACCCGCGGGCATGATCCGCAACCAGGCGTAGGGTATCGCCGATGTAGTCGGTGCTGCTTAAGTGCCAAGCAGCCAAGTCCAGCAAATAGGCGGATCCCACCTGATCCCGGTAAAATGCATCTGCCCGATCCCAGTCAAAGTCTCGCCAGCCCAACTCCGCCAATTGCTGCTGCCCCGCCCGCAGCTTCTCCCGCAAATCGGCAGCCCCAAGGCCCAGGAAGGATCCCAGGTGGGCTTCTAGGTCAAAGGCATTTTGCCAGTAGCCGCTTGGAGCAGGTGGGATGGGGGGCACAGAAGGATTCAGAAAGCTGGGTGGGTTGGCTTAGGCCACAGTGGTGAAATCCTCTGGTCGAGCTGGCTTTCTCGGGTTCGGTTCCGTGTCTCCATTAAGAGAGGCTAGGGATCCAGAGCCAGCAGCATCCGGAGGCTGCAACAACTTGGCTAAAGTTTCCGGGCTGAGCCGATCTGTCCTCTCCACAATTGCCATTACGTTCGGCCCAAACCTTATCTTGTCCAGCAATTGAAGGCGATGGGACAGAACCCGTTTTCCGTTGACGAATAGGCCGTTGCTGCTGGAGCCGGATTCCGAACTGCCATCGAATACTATGTAGCTGTACTGCAGGGATCCCTGTACAGTTGGCTCTGAACCTGGAACGCGGACAAGGGAAGCGTGTTTCCGAGAGACGCAGGGATCATAAAGGCGGATATGGTTATCTTTAGCCCGTCCCACCGAGTAATAAATACCCTCCAAAACAGCGGCCCTCTGCCCCAACCGATCCCTGAAGATCAAGACCCAGTGAACAGGGCCAGGATGAGTACCGCCGTGAGCAGAAGAGACCATCGTGAACCTACCTGCACCCAGAGTGGCTGGTGTCAACAAAAGAGAAACCCAGTAGAGGCGGGTAGCTGCCTATCCTTTGGAATCCAAAAAAGGTAGTAGCTGCTTCTCCCCATTATAAGCAGCCATCCCCCTAAGTCTAGAAGCCTCAGTTTGGCTAGAAGTAAGGACGTTGCCGAAACAGAAACTGGCCCAGAAAACCCATTCTCATAGGTCCAAGCTATACCCAGAGTTATCCTCCTTGTCCTTTTCTGTTGGGGAAGAATCCTAGGAACTTAACTCTCGGGCGGCTAGGGGGTAGTCTAGCATACCTAAGGCTTTTGAACCAGAGCGCAGGGGGGTAGTTGCAGGTTTGGCTCGGACAAGAGATCATAGAGTTTTATCAAAACCCAAAGCTCCCATTGACGGCGTGACGGTGGAACACAAGCACATTCAGTTAGACAGTCAGCCCGCTGGCCTGAGTACAGCCACCGGTACCATCAAAGCTCAGTTGGACTTACTACTGCTGGGACTGGAGTCCCTAAGCGGAGAAAGTTCCGAAGCGGTTCTGGCCGCAGCCAAAGCCCTGAACTTGCAAGAGCAGATTGGTGATCGGGTGACCCTCTGGCGACTGCGCAATGCTAACCCCTTGCGCCGCAGCAGCGGTGGGCGCAAAAAGGTCGATATTGAAGAGGCCCGCGCCCTCGTGATGGTGATTGCCTATCTGGCTGCTCAGCAACAAGCCCGTATCCGCAGCACCTTGGAGCAACTGGAAGCCGCTGTCGACCAAGAGCTCAGCCCCTTCCGTCAGCCGCTGGTGGGCGATTACTTGGATGAATTTCTCTCCCACTACCGCAGCCGCATGGTAGATGGGGATGTGCGCGATGAGAATAGCCTCACTGAGCTGGCCCTATGCATCTTGATTGAGCTGATGTTCTACAGCAGCCCGAAGGGCGCTCAGCGCCTGTGGAAAGCCTTACTCAGCCGTCCTGAGATGGATTTGCCCGCCGGCAGCGATCTGGAAGAAGAGGGGGTAGCCCATAGCTCCGGCCCCGATACCTCACCTTCGTCTTGAGGCAGGCTCGCCAATTGTCGCCTCTGTAGCCCTCTAACCGTATTGTTTGCCCGCAGTTGCCATGCCCAGCCTTACCCTAGTTAGTTACACCTATCAACAACCCACGTCTACGCTGACTGTACAGGGAGAAGCCCCTGCCCCTTCCAATTCTTCAGACTCCTCTTCAACGCCGCCACCACAAGCTATCCAGCGCAGCTTCCAGTGTCAGTTGGAAATCCGCCAGGGGGAGACAGTCAAAACCTTACACGGCGATAACGTTTGGCTCAACGATTTGATCACCGTAATCGACCGCTACGTGGGATCCCATCTGAGCGGGGAACCCAAGGGAACCTTCAGCGGTACCGTTGCCATCCGTCCGCTTGATTTCATTTTTCATCGCCTCACAGTGCGCCAAGGGGAAGATCGCATCGCACAAGTAGATCTGTCGATGACGCAGTTGTACGACCTGCTGGAGAACCTCTCCCAGGTAGCCGACGACATTCCGCAACTGGCCAATCTGGGAACTCCGGTGACGCGGGCTTGGTATCGACAGCCCACTGGGATTGCGGCCCTGCTGGTGGGCGGGATCGCAGTTGTGGCCGGTGTCGGGATCTGGGCCAGCCGCCCCTCCAGGGATCCCACAGTTTCCCCTTCCCCGCAAGAGCAGCTCACCACCCCCGCTTTGTCGGATCAGCCTCAGTCTTTGGCCACATCCCTCCAAGAACCTGACCCCACGGCGGGAAGAGAAGCAGCAGGTGCAGATCCCCTTTCTCGTCTGCGAGACATTCTGGCGGAGCAGTGGCAGTCTCCCCCCGATTTGCCGGAGAGCTTGGCCTATCGAGTAACTGTGGATGGGACGGGATCCCTGCTGGCTGCTGAGCCGGAGAATGAGCTTGCCCAGGAGCGCCGAGCCGAAACCCCGTTTGCCGACCTGCCGGAGCTGCCGCCGGATCCCTTGCCAACAGGCGCCCAACAGTTCCGCGTCAGCCTAGAGCCGGGCAACCAGGTGGAAGTAACCCAGGATAGGTAGGGACAAGCTGGGGTGGGTCAGTACTATGACCTACCTAGGGTTGTTTGGGTTAGGGTGAGACGCCTGGGCTACCAAGAAAAGCCTTTTAGCCCTGATTGCTCCGCAACGCTGTGGCTATGCCTACGGCACCCTGACGGGAACCGCAACGCT
>DVDX01000023.1 GCA_015295985.1 Synechococcus sp. M44_DOE_062
GTTGACAACCTAACCTTAAAACATCCGTTAACTTTCGTCAACTACCTGACACAAAAATGAGAAGGGATCCCTTGCTCTAGCGGCTGCCTCTCGGTAGAAAAAGGGATTCCAAGGCTTGGCTGAGGGTCGGTTCCATCACCACCCGGTCTTCGTAGGCGGCGATCACCCGGGTGAGCTGGGGCAGGCGGCCCTGTTCTGCTTCGATGTAGAGGGGCTGAACATACAGCAAAGAGGTCTCGATGGGGATGACCAGCAGCGTGCCCAGGTTCACCCGCGACCCATGCTGGTTCCAGAGGGAAATTTGCTCGGAGATCAAGGGATCCTGATTGACCCGCGCTTCCACCTGTTCAGGGCCATAGATGAGGCGTTGCTTGGAAAATTCGTAAACCAGCAGCTTGCCGTAGTTTTCCCCGTCACAGCGGGCCGCCATCCAAGCCACCATGTTCTGCTTGTTAACGGGGGTATAGGGGGAGAGCAGGACGAACTCAGGAGTGTGATTTGTCACCTCTTGGGGATCCCTCGGCAAGGTGAGGATAAGATATTGCGGCTGCATGGGGATGCGCCGCCGGTTGCGGAACTGGCCGGGGATCTGCCATTGATCCTCGCGGTTGTAGAAAAGACGGGGATCCGTCATGTGGTAGGTGGCAAACTGCTGCGCTTGCAGGCGGAAGAGATCTTGCGGGTAGCGAATGTGCTGGCGCAGCAGCTCGTCCAGCTCCTGCAGGGGTTTGAACAGGGTGGGATAGATGCGAGCGTAGGCTTGGATAAGGGGATCCTGAGGGTCAGCAATGTACCAATCAATGCTGCCGTTGTAGGCATCCATCACTGCCTTGACGGAGTTGCGGATGTAATTGAAGGGAAAGCCAGGCAGATGCTCGGAGTAGGGGTAGCGGCTGCTGGTGGTATAGGCATCGAAAAACCAGTAGAGCTTGCCATCCCCAATCACCAGGTAGGGATCCCCGTCGTAGAGCAAAAACGGCATCACCCGACGGATGCGCTCGCGGATTTGGCGGCGATAGAGAAAGCGGGTGGTGGAAGACAGCTCGCGGCTGAGAAGGATACGCAGATCGCCAAAATGCCAGGCGTAGAGAAACCGCTGCCAGAGGTGGGGAATGGGCACGCCACCGCTGCCCCGATAGCTGCTGTACACATAGCGCTCTGCCGCAGGGTAGTCCAACTCCCGCGCCTCAGCACCCACGAAAACATCGGTGGTGGTCAGCTCGCCGTAGTAGAGGGCCGGCTGCTCCACCCGCAAGACGGGGGCCACCTCAGGGTAGCGGGGAGAAACCCGCGGCGGGATATCCGACAGGAAAAAGTCCGGCAGGCCTTCGGGGGTCACCACGTTCACCGGGCTGAGGGTGAGGCCGTAGCCGTGGGTGTAGAAAAACCGCCGGTTGACCCAGGTTTGAGCGGCAGGGGGCACCTGGGCAAAGTCCAGCTCGCGGGCGGCATGCATGACTTGGCGCAATTCTCCCCCGATGCGGTAGCGATCCACATTCACATAGGGAAATTGATAGTAGGGGCGGATTTCTTGCAGTTGCCGATAAGTGGCCAATAGGGGATCCGCATCCCAAAGGCGCACGTTGCTCAGGGTGGATTGATTTTGCTGCAGGATCTCCCAGGTCAGGGATCCCTCTTCTGGGAAAGGTTGCACTTCCACCTGGCTAAGGCCAAAACCGGCACGGGTAAAACGGATGTTGTGCTCGATGTAGGGGCGCTCCAGCTCCAGTTCGTTGGGGGCCACCAAGAAGGTTTGCACCAGTTGGGGGTAAAGTTGGGTGGTCAGCAGCCCAAACCCCAGGTAAGCTCCCCAGAGGATGGCTGGCGCCAAGAGAGAGCTGGCCCAGGGGGGGCACCAGGACTTGAGAAAGGGAAGGTTGAGGCGGATCCCTTGGCGGGCCAAAACCCAGAATCCCACTGCCGTTAAGCCCGCCACCCCGCTCATCAAGGTCGTGGCCGGCAAAGTTGCATGTACATCGGCAAAACCGGCCCCAAACACAACGCCGCGGGTGGAATAGAGCAGCTCGTAGCGATCCAGCCAATGGCCCCAAGCCCGAATGAGAAACAGGGATCCCCCCAAGATCAGCAGGTGCCGCTGGGCATAGAGAGAAAGGGCCAAGGTCAGCCGTTGCTCGGAAAGCCCCAGCTCCACCAAGTAGATGAGGACAACGGCAATCAAGGTGAGCAACACCAGGTTGAAGCACCACTGCTGCAGCGTCTCCCAAAAAGGCAGGCTGAAGAGAAAGAAGCTGAGATCGCGGTTGAAAATCGGATCCGACTCCCCAACGGGCCCCTGGTTCAGCCAGAGCAACAGCGTGAACCAGTGATTAGAAAGAGACCCAGCAAAGAAGCCGCTTAAACCTATGGCGATCACCCAGGCTCCGGTCAAGGTTGCCCCCCGCCAGCAGGAGCAGATGTTGGATCCCGCCACCGCCAGGGCAAAGAGGAAAGCCCCTAGGCCCAGCCCCCAGCGGGCAATCACCCGCGTCCACAGCACCGGCAAGGCATTCAGCTCGGCAAACCAGGCCAGATCCACGTAGAAAGCCGCCAAGCCCGTGATGGCCAGGATCCCCAGCCCCACCCAAAGCAGCAGAAGCAATCCTCGCCGTAACCTCTGCATTGCCTCAGGATCCTCGGCTTAAAGCTGTTCTTGGTCGCGCCAGCGGTGCAGTTTCCGTTTGCCTAGGCGTTGCCGAGCACCGTAGGGTGCCATAGGCATAGCCCTGTTCTAGCTCTTGCACCGCCTGCACCAAGCCTGCCGGCCCACCGTCCACCCGCACCACTGGGATCCCTACCTGGGCCTGCAGATCCTGCCAGGTCAGATCGTCCAAAAAGCGCTCCCCGTCCTTGAGGGCAATCTGGGGTAGCAACAGCCCATCGTAGTCTACCAAGTTTTCCACAGACTTCAGGGCATCCAAGATATCCTGCCCCGTCAGCAGCCCGGTCACCGTCAGGGTTTGGCCCCAGAATCGGCTGGCGATGGGCAGCAGCGTGAGCTGCAAATGATGGATGCGATTCAGGCGCTGCACGATGGGCTGAAAGGCTTGCCCCACGGCATTGCCCACCACCCAAAGGGCCTTTACCGGAGATGCCAAGCCGACAGGCAAACTCACCTGCTCAAATTGGCTCAAAAATAGGCGCAGGGATCCCACACCATTCCCCAGCTGGGGGTAATCTTCATAGTGCTCTTCCGGGGGCAATTCCCACCCCGCCAGCAGATACCACTCATCGGCCAGCCAGGCAAAGGTGGATCCCAATTCTTGCCGAAACCCGACCTGCAAAGTTTCCACCTGCTGGATCACTTCTCGGGCCTTGGCTGCATCCACAGGAATCAGCTCATCTCCAGGGGGGCGAAAGCGGGTCAGCCCCACAGGCACCACAGCAGCCGACAGCACCGTAGGGATCCCGTCCACGGGCCGACGAAAGGCAGCCAGATCCAGTAAGGTGCGGGTGAGGTGTTCCCCGTCATTCCACCCTGGGCAGACCACCACCTGCGCGTGCAGTTGCAAGCGATGTTGGCGAAACCAGGCCAACTGCTCCAGGATCAGCCCAGCCCGCGGATTCTTTAACAGGCGGCTGCGTAGATCGGGATCGGTGGCATGTACCGAGACATAGAGGGGGGAAAGGCGCAGGCGGGCAATGCGCTCCCATTCGGCGGCAGGCAAGTTGGTGAGGGTGAGGTAGCTGCCGTAGAGAAAACTGAGGCGGTAGTCGTCGTCCTTGAGGTGCAGCGTCGCCCGCATCTGCGGGGGTTGTTGGTCGATGAAGCAAAAGGGGCAAGCGTTGGCGCACTGGATCAGGCCATCGAACAGGGCTGTCTCAAACTCCAGCCCCAGATCCTCGTCAATCCCCTTCTCCAGCTCAACTGTGCGCGGGATCCCTTGGCTATCCAAGATCTCCAGGCTTACATACTCCTCGGCAATGAGGAAGCGGTAGTCGATAAGATCGCGGGGTCGCTCGCCGTTGATGCTGACCAGGGCCTCTCCAGGTTGAATGCCTGCTTCTGCTGCCAGGGATCCTGGCAAAACAGCACTGATACGGGCAGGCTTGAGGCTAGTACGAGACATAAGATTGACTCATAATCAGAGGTGCTATTCGCGTTGGCAGGGCGGAGTCCTGGATCGGGACAGCGTTGTGTAGCAAGAACGAGGCTCGGTTGTGTTGCCAGAAGGGATCACTGCAAACAGCGGAGAATGGCTGCCTCGAGCTCGGTTTGGCTGAGATCTGTTACCACAAATACCTCTTGCACGCTGCTTCCCTTGCGGGCCACCAGCTTGTACCCGCCCCGGATCGGCACCGAAACCCGCAACTGCAACTGAGGGATCCGCCCACGGCTGCAGGACAGAGCGCCCGGCGTCACGGTCTTGATGCCGGCCTGCTGGGTCAGACGTTCCAAAACAGGGATCAACCCTGAGATATGGGTAGAGTGGTTCCAAACCAGACGGCCAGAAGGCTCAGACATGGCGACTAGAGTGAGGAGAGGATGGGATCCCTATCCTATTCCCCCACCCATGCCTATTGCTCGCTAACCCTGTGGAAAAGCCGGATACTCAGTCTCGACAGCGTTGCGAAGCAGCAAATGCCTAAAGATTCTCTACCTACCGTTGCGGCCTTGATCCTGGCCGGGGGCAACAGCCGCCGCATGGGATCCGACAAAGCCCTGGTGCTTTGGGAGGGGATCCCCCTGCTGCGACGGGTGGCTCAGGTGGCAGCAGCCTGTGCCGACGCGGTTTACATCCTCACCCCCTGGCCGGAGCGCTATGCGTCGCTGGTGGATCCCGGTTGGCACCTCTGGCGGGAAACCCTTCCCCTGCTTGCCGGGCAAGACTCATGGGGTCGCGACAGCGTTGCGGAGCAACACCGAGGCCCGTTGCTGGCCTTTCAAGAGGGGATCCGAAGGTTGCAAACCTTGGCCGCTCCCCCGGAGTGGATCCTGCTGCTGGCCTGTGATCTGCCCTGCTTGCAGGAGCAGGTTCTTGGGGATTGGCGACGACACCTTGCCGCCCTGCCCCCTCAGACAGTGGCTGCCCTGCCCAGTCGCGACAGCGTTGCGGAGCAACAAAGTCAGCGGCGCTGGGAACCTCTGTGTGGCTTCTATCGCTTGGCGCAGCTAGGCTCCCTGGAGAGTTTCTTGCAGGCAGGGGGAAGATCCTTTCAGGTCTGGTTGTCCCAGGTGCCCACAGCTATCCTACCCCTGCCCGTTTGCGACGGCGGGACGGAGTCCTTAGGGAGGATGCTCACCAATTGCAATACCCCTGCCGATCTGCAGCTTGGGGAAAGACTGGGCAGGGGTGATCCCCGGGATCGGTGAGGGGAAAGGATCCCCTCATGTCACAATGGGTAAAGATTTGCTCCGTTTCTTAATCTCCGCGCCGTGCTCACTTCCCTGTACTATCGCGAGATCCCTTGCCCTGATAGCGCCCAAGTGCTGCGCTGGCTACAGGAGTGCATCCCCCTGCCCCAGGGCAGTCGGAAGGTTCTCACCCCCACGGGCCTGCGCCTACAGGGATCCGGCGCTGAGCTGGCTCTCTTCTTGTGGTCGGGGCTGAACACCACCTATCTCAAGGTGTTTCAGTGGTCGGAGCAGCCTTTCCCTCGCCAAGCTCGCTGGCTGAGAGAGCTGGAACAGGCCATCCACAGCCAATTTCCCCACCGCTACCCGCAGTTGCCCCAGATCGATCTGAACCGGGGATCCATCTTCGATCAGCTTGAGCCTTTCTACCCGCAAACGGTGAAGTATTTTCGCCGGATCCCCAATGGAGAATTTGACCTGCAGCGGGTCTACTGGTGGGAAAAGCGCTGGCGGGAAGAAGTGCAACATCGCCATGCAGCCCACTGCTCCGCTCAGCCGGTATTGTTTCGCCAGCCTGCCCCTGAGCCGGCCCCGGTGGAGTGGGATCTGGCCATTGTGGGGGGAGCGCTGGGAGCCCTCTATGGGGCGGCCATGGCCCGCTTGGGCTACCGCGTGGCCTTGGTGGAGCGGCTTCCCTTTGGCCGCATGAACCGCGAGTGGAACATCTCCCGGCGGGAGCTGCAAACCCTGGTGGATTTGGGCCTTCTGAGCGCCGAGCAGATGGAGAGCTTGATCCTGCGCGAATATACGGATGGGTTCAACAAGTTTTTTGACGGCAATAGCCCGGTGCGCGCCCCTGTCCTGCACACGCCCACGGTACTCAATCTGGCCATTGATGCCGAAAAACTCCTGCAGCTTTGTGGCCAGATCCTCACTTCCTGTGGGGGGGCCATCTACGAGCGCACCGAGTTCCAGCGGGCCTACATTGGCGAACAAGGCGTCACGCTGGTTTTGAAGGATTTGTCCACCGGCGAGGAGTTTCGGCTGGGATCCCGCCTTGTGGTGGATGCCATGGGAACGGCCTCTCCCATTGCCCAGCAGCTTTACCACCATCGAGCTTTTGATAGCGTCTGCCCCACGGTGGGGGCCACCATCCAAGGGGGGTTTGAGCCGGGGGTATGGGATCCCCAATTTGGGGACATTCTGGCCAGCCATGGAGACATCAGTCGCGGTCGGCAACTCATTTGGGAGCTGTTCCCCGGGCCAGGCGAAGATCTCACCTTCTACCTGTTCCACTACCACCAGGTGCATCCAGAAAACCCCGGATCCCTGCTGGAACTGTACGAAGATTTTTTCACCATTCTGCCGGAATACCGCCGCTGCGACCCGGAGCGCCTGCAGTGGAAAAAAGCGACCTTCGGCTATATTCCCGGACGATTTGACCAGCGCCGACATCCCGTTGGCAGCGGGGGGACGGAGTTTGACCGGGTGCTGCTCATTGGGGATGCGGCAGCCATGCAATCGCCCCTTAGTTTTACCGGGTTTGGATCCCTGGTGCGCAACTGCCCCCGCCTGTGCGATCTTCTGGATACAGCGCTGCGCCACGACCTGCTCAGGACTGCGGACTTAGCTCAGATCCGAGCCTACCAGGGCAACTCCGCCGTCACCTGGCTCTTCTCGCGGGGGATGATGGTGCCCACCGGCAAGGTGCTGCCCCCCGAGCGCATCAATGCCACCCTCAACAGCTTTTTTGGCATTCTCGCCACCGAGCCGCCGGAGGTGGTGGACGATTTCATCAAAGACCGGGCCGGCTGGCTGGCGTTTAACCGCATGGCCATCAAAGCTGCCCTACAAAACCCACGGCTGCTGCTGTGGATCTGGGAGGCTGTAGGGGCCAAAGGCTTTGCCCAGTGGCTGCCCACCTACTTCAGCTATACCGGCCTGGTCTTGACTTCTGCTCTCTTGAGGGGCTGGCTTCCAAGGCTGCTGCGCCGCCTGCAGCCCTGGCTGGAAGCGCGTTATCCCCGCCTGTGGCTGCGCTGTCTGCAGTGGAGCTACACCCTTACCTATGGAGTGGGGCAGCCGCGCCTTCAGTTTCAACTCCCCCCCACTCAAGAAAAGGCCCAAGACGCAATACCAACTTGGATGGGATCCCTGCAGCAGTGACATACTCCCGCACTCACGCTGATGCACAGAGGGGGGGCTCCCCGGCGGTCTAGCTAAATGCACCGGACACCAAGGCAATAGCGCTGTCGCCGTGATCCCTCAACAAGATCCCTATCTGCCGCTCGCGTCAGCAGGGCAGAGTTTTTTCCGGCTTGGCAGCTTGCCCAAGTTGGGTATAATCAATGCCTAATCAGAGATCGACAGCAGTTGGGAAGGGATCCCGACTTCAAGCTGGTCAGGGGACTGCTAAACCCCATTTTTCTAAAACCTTTGTTTTCGCAGGAAAACTCTGTAGGACTCAGCCCAGTCACATCAGTGTTGCGGAGCAACATGGTCTATACCTTCGAGATCATCGGCATTGCCCCTGCTCTACAGTTCTTTCGTCAGCAACAGAAGCTGGCCCAGCGGCCCTGTGGGGTGGAATACCTGGGTACCAGCCCCTGCACCCTCGATGCGTTGCTGGGATCCCTGGAGGAAGTGCCGGCCCGGCGCGGCTGGGACTTGGATCAGTTGGTGGATACCGTTATCCGCTTTTGGTGCAGCAACCCCGATTTGGTCAGTATGTGGCGCTCTCGTTTTCGCGATGCTGGGCGAGATGCGCTGTTGGTCTCGCGGGTGGCGCACATTCAATCCCTGCAACAGGAATTTGAATGGCTGCTGAAGCAGTAGATGCCGAGCACCACTCTCACCACCCCAGTGGGAGAATGCACAGTTAGCAGGTAGGCTAAGGGCAGAACTGGTTTGTGAGCACCCATGAGCGACACGGTTTTCGGCAAGATCATCCGTAGGGAGATCCCTGCACAAATCGTTTACGAAGACGACAGAGCCCTGGCCTTCAAAGACATTGCCCCCCAAGCCCCCGTTCACATTTTGGTGGTGCCCAAAGAACCCATTTCCGGCATTTCCCAGGCCAAGCCCGAACATGAGGCATTGCTGGGACATCTCTTGCTGACCGCTCAGCGGGTGGCTGCCGAGGCCGGTTTAAGCAAAGGTTACCGATTGGTGATCAACGAAGGAGAAGATGGCGGGCAAACCGTCTTTCATCTCCACATTCACGTTCTGGGCGGTCGGGGGATGGGCTGGCCCCCAGGTTAAGCAACGGCTTTTCCCACCAATTGGGGCCTCTGCAGGTACAATCCTGTCATCACTGAGGTTAAGTGGCGGGTGGGGTCTGGAACCAATGGAGTGGCATGTAACCGATGCAGAGAGCCTGATGATCATCGACCAGGAGGTGGGCAAGCACGAGCTTTCTCCTGCGGAGTATGAGGTGGTTCGTCGGGTTATTTATGCTACTGCCGACTTTGAGTACTTGCACCTCATCCGTTTTGGCAACGAAGCCTTACAGGCTGGAGCGGCGGCTCTGGCAGCACGTACCACCATTGTGGTCGATGAGCCGATGGTGCAGGTGGGCATTGCCTGGGCTGTTCAGAACACCTTTTCCAACCCCATCTACTGCAGCAGCGAAGCCATTACCCGTCCCCAAAGGGACAAGACCCGCTCTGCTTGGGGCTTGGAAACCCTGGCCCAACGCTACCCTGAGGCGATTTTTGTGATTGGCCAATCCCAGACCGCCCTCTCCACCTTGGTGCGACTGATTACCGAGAAGGAGGTGGCCCCTGCTCTGGTCATTGCCACACCGGCTGGATTTGTGAATGTGGTGCAAGCCAAGCAAGAGCTGGCCGATTCCATGGTGCCCCACATCCGCACCGAGGGGCGGAAGGGAGGCCCCGCGGTGGCTGCAGCAGTGTTGGATGGTCTGTTGGACTTGGCTTGGCACGCCTATGTACGAGTCACCAGTGCAGACCATCCTGGCAAATCCGCCGTTTCTTGACATGCTCCTTGCCCTTGGGCACCGTTTGCGGAAACAAGCCAAAACCTTGGCACTCAAAGCACATTTTTTAACTACCCTGCCGCTGAAATCTCGCTTTGCACTGCGCTTTATGGTCGTTTCAGTTTAGGGTGAGACGACTGAGCTACTGGTCGCGCCAGCGGGACGGAGTCCTTGAAAAGCCTTCTGGCCTCGTGCATTCAATCATTCAATGTTTAAGGCGTGGTTTGAGGCGTGGGTGCAGTGTCCTAGTTTGAATCGAAATGACCATACACCCCTATAGCCAGTTGCGCTACCGGTGCGGATGAGCTGGGGCCCTCACAGCACTTTTGGATCAAGAGTGGGTCTGCTGATCGAGATCACCCAGCCAAGGGGATCCCAATCATCCGGCCTGCAAGTTGGCATGGGCAAGATGGGAGCTGCGCTCTCAGTCCTGCCTGTGAAAAATGGCCTGAGAAGCAACTGGGTTGGGCTTATGGAGGGATCTTCCCATGCGGTGTGCCATCTTCTCCTGCTGGGGTGGCTGCTTTCTTGCCTGGGTTTTTGCAGCGGGGGCTTGGGCACAAGCTGAGCCATGCCCAGTGGTCGCCCTTTCGCCCTCTTCACGGTTGCAGTTGTCAGAGGCGTCAACACCTGCCTCTACCCTCTCGACAACCCAGATGGACAAAGCAGGGATCCAAATCAGCCCTTACCAGCGCTGGCGGCAGAGGTATGCCCCCTCGGATCCCCTCTCTTCAGGTTTGAACAATATCACTCATCGGCCAGCCCAGCAGGGATCCCATCAACAGGGGATAGAGGGGCTGCCCTTAGGGCCTGCAACCCGCCAAGGGGAACGGCTGGAGCAGGTCGGGATCCGCCTGGGAGAAGACAGCCCTTTTTTCCTACATCCCAGTGGGTTGGTCTATCGGCAGTCCTATTGAGTCTTTGTGAGTCTGTTCGCCACAGGGATCCCAGCTTCCCCAGGGAGAAGGGCTGAGAGTGAGGGATCATCTCTCACTTCTCTCTTCTCACCGCTCACTACCAGTATCAGTAATGATTCCCCACCTTGCGGTGGTGGATGGCAGTAAGGCCCTCTGGGCTGGAGACCCGACCAGCTTCCAAGGTGCTGTACACCACCCAGTGATCGCTGGTTTCTAGGCGGCTCACCACGCGGCACTCCAGGTACGCCAAAGCATCGGCCAAGATGGGGGATCCGTTGGCAGCAGGGTAGGTCTTGATCCCGGCAAAGCGGTCGGCCCCTGGGGGAAATCTCTTCAGGAAGTGGCGCATCAAGGGTTGGTAATGGCCTTCTTGCAGCACGTTTAGCACGAAGGTATCGCCCACCTGCAGGAAGGATTCAATGGCCCGATCCTTAGCTACCGCAATGCTGATCCCCGGCGGATCGCTGCTGGCTTGGGCCACCCAGGAGGCAAGCATGGCACTGGTGGCTTGCCCTTTGCGGGCAGTGATGATGTAGAGGCCATTGCTGATGCGGCCTAGGGCGCGATCCAAGTCGGCATCCAAGGCTTTCATCTGCTGAATGTTGCGATCCCGCGTCAGCCACTGCCCCAGATCCGTACCCGCTTCTTCGGCCAGTTGCAGCAAAGCCTCGCCGGCAGGCTGCTTGAGCAGAATGGGGGCAAACACCTCTTTGGCACCGATCTCCTGCAGGGTGTTGCGGCAGAGGTACACCGACTCATCATCTTCGCCGCCCGACTCAAACAGACCAAAGCCTTGCTTGCTGTGGGCAGAGGCCAAAAGGGTTTTCAGCAGCACTTGAGTGGTGGCGGCCTCAGGCCCCGACTGGGGTGGCATGCCTATCACCACACCGGCGGCCAAGCTCATCAGCTCCCGCACCTCATGGGCATCCACCAGCCGCAAATCTGCCAGCTCCACCTGGATGCCGGTTTTGTGGATCCCACGGGCAATGGCTTGGGCCAACGCTTCCCCCTGGCCATATCCCGACAGGTAGAACACCGCCACCATCCGTTCGGCTTTGGCCTGCTCCAGGCTCCAGGTACGGTAGTGCTCCACCCAGTCGGACAGGTGATGGCGCAGCAGGGGGCCGTGGCCAGTAGCAATGGCAGCGATGGGAGGCAAGGCTTCCATGCGCTTCAGGGCGGACAACACCGAGCGGGCGTTGGGCCCCATGAGGCAGTCGTAGTAGAGCTTAAAGTCCGCCTGCAGCAGATGGGGATGCTCATCCCAGGCAAGGTCGTCGCAGTAGTGCATCCCAAACACATCGCAGGTGTAGAGGATCTGGGTGCCGTGGTCGTAGGTGAGGATGGTGTCAGGCCAGTGCAGGTTGGGGGCCGAGATGAACTCCAGAACGTGTCCTTTGCCCAGATCCAAGCGATCTCCCTGCTTCACCACCAGCTGCCGGAAGGGCCGATGCACCAGATCTTCCAGAAATTGCATGGCCACTTTGGAGGCTACCACCGTCATCTGGGGTGCCAACTCCAGCAGATCCCCGACTAGGCCGCTGTGATCTGGCTCGGTGTGACTGACCACCAGGTAGTCGATCGCAGTGGGATCCAGGATCCCTTGCAGGCAATCCAGGTACAACTGGCAAAACTTCTCGTGGGAAGTGTCGATCAAGGCCACCTTCTCGCCGCGAATCAAAAAGGAGTTGTAGGTGGTGCCGTTTTCCAGAGCAAATTCGATGTCAAATCGATCCCGATCCCAATCTTGAGAGCGAATGGCGAGGGTGTCGGCCCCGATGGGCAGAGTTTGCAGCGTCAGATGGGGCTGGGCCAGGCGAGGTGCGACTTGAGGTGCAACTACAGTGGTGGCCATGTTCTCTCCCTAACTTTAAGTCGGGTCACAATCCTGATCTCAATGTAACTGAATGTTTATGTTGACGGGGGATGAAGATGAGCTATGCAGGTTTGGAAATCCTTATGGAATGCTTTTAAGGATCCTTGGGTTCCTGCCCATCGAAGGGGTTAGGACTTAGGGCTGCAGCAAACTGAGCCAGGGTGCGGCGCAACTGATCCAGGTTTTGGCCGGTGGTGGCGGAAACAAACAGGGCCTTCGGGTAGAGCAGGCACACGTCTTCTATCCATTCGGGATCTAGGCGGTCGATTTTGTTGAACACCAGTTGTCGGGGGCCCGTGGCCAAGGGCATCTCGTCCAGCAATGCTTCCACCGCCTCGATTTGCCCCTCCCAGTTGGGGTGGGAGAGATCCACCACATGCAGTAGGGCATCGGCTTCCGTCACCTCTTCCAGGGTGGCTTGAAAGGCATCCACCAGTTGGTCTGGCAATTCGGTTAAGAATCCCACCGTGTCGGTCAACAGCACCGCCTGCCGGTTGGGCAGATCCAGCCGCCGGGTAGTGGGATCCAAGGTGGCAAAGAGTTGGTCGGCAGCGTACACCCCAGCATGGGTGAGGGCGTTGAGAAGGCTGGACTTGCCGGCGTTGGTGTAGCCCACCAGGGCCACCACGGGAATTTGGGATCCCTCACGGCGTTGGCGCAGCCGCTGCCGGTGGTGGCGCAATTCTTCCACCTGTTGCCGTAGCTTGGCAATGCGCCGCTGAATGGCCCGCCGCTCCATTTCCAGTTGGGTTTCCCCAGGGCCACGGGTGCCAATGCCTCCGCCCAGACGAGACATGGTGCGCCCTCGACCGGCCAAGCGAGGTAGCAAGTACTGCAGTTGAGCCAGCTCCACCTGCAATTTTCCGGCCCGGGTTCTGGCCCGCTGGGCAAAAATATCCAAGATCACCTCGCTGCGATCCACCACCCGCACCCCCACTGCCTCTTCCAGAGTGCGCACCTGGCTAGGGGTGAGTTCCCGGTCGAACACCACCAGGTTAGCCCCTAGATCCTGAACCAGCAGAGCCAGCTCTTGCACCTTACCGGATCCAATCACCGTGGCCGAGTTGGGGCCCTCCCGTCTTTGCCAGAGGGCTTGCAGCACCTGTCCGCCGGCGCTCTCCACCAGGCGGCTTAGCTCCGCCAACCCATCCATGAGATCCTCATAGCTCCGTCCGGGCTCCTGCAGCCCCACCAGGATCGCCCGATCCTGATCCAGCTCCACCTGACGGGCGGTCAATTGGCGCCGAAACCCATCCTCCAGCTCCGCCACCAGCTCCTGTAAATCCTGTTCTGCCAGGATCCCCAAAGGCAAAGGCTCAGAAACCTGCCAACGGCGCTCTCCCTCCGGCAGCAAATGGGCCAGATAGGCCCAGTGGACAAAGCCTGTGGCCGTTCCTCCCCGGCTTCGGTGCCCCCCCGACTTGGACACAGAAAGGGTGATGAGGGCATCCAGACGCTGCAAAGCCATGGCCGTCAGCGCTTTTTGACTGGGGCCCCCTTCCCCCACTTGGGTGGTGATACAGCGGATCCCAGATAGGCGCTCGGCCCCCTGGCGGGGCAATTCCCAGGCAGGGATTTGGGTTTCAAAAGGGGATCCCACCCCCACACGGATCACCTGGCCGCGCCGGTTGAGGTAAACGCTGATGGGCCGGCCTTCCAGATCTTGGGTCAGGGATCCCAGCCGTTGGGCAAACTCCACCGTCACCAAGCGGTTGGGGGGTAGGCGCAGTTGATAGAGCCGTTGCAGTTGCTTTTGTTGGTGGGGCTTTAACCCTTTGGCCTGTTCACGAAAGCGTCGCGTAGCGATGGCAGAACCAAAGCAGGGGTCGGTCTGATGGCGAGAGGCGCTAGCCCTGGGCATAGGGATGGGGATAGACCCAAAAACAAGCTTTCATCTACCATACACGCTAGCTGCCGGCGGGAACTTGGGATCCAAAAGCAACGGCGGCAAACCCTGGCCCAGTGTTGGAGCTGCGCAAGCTGGGATCCCTGTATCGAGATTGCTGTCGGTGAGAGAGTTTCGAAATCGGTTGGGCATCCCTTTCGCTCCGTGTTGCCAGAACCCTGCTGCAACTTGGAGTAGCTGCATAAATCGGAAAAATCCGCAGTGCCAGCTCTTAGTTATTTAGTTATTTTAGTTATTATAGATGCACGATTTCAACATCACCCCATTTTCTGCGCAAATATTCAGCAACCAGCCTACGATGACAGTGCTCAGGAGTAGCTTCACTACAAAGCAGACACCCTCCATCGAGAATACTTTTGTCCACTTGATCTTCAATGCGACGCTCTGCCATCAACGACAAAAACTGTCTCTCATAATTGGACCAGTCACCACTAGCTTTATAAGCGTCAAGAATTTCTTGGGTTGGTGCCAATTCCGGCAAATGAACATATCCAAGCTTACAGATCTCGTGAAGAAAAAACTCTAGATCACTCTTTTTCGTGAATCCCGCCAGTTGCGATGTATTGTTAAGTCGAGCATCAACAACTCGAACCAGACCAGGCTGTTTTAAGCGATTAAAAAACTGCTCTGCACTTTTCTTCGTGAACCCTATCGTAAATATCTTCATGGCCTCGCGCTCCGCTCATCATTTTTTGACATTTTCTCATCTCGATAGGCGACACGTCTGCCTTGAATGAGATAGGCTTCGGCTATACACTCTTCCCGACTTCTAAACAAGTCGCCCGCTGGAAGTTTGCAAAGGGCAAGCAGACGAGCTTCTAGGGCCTCATGAGACGCACCCATTCTCCTGGCTCTCCGTTCTGCCATTCCTTGCCGGCAATACAGCGACCGGCCATTTTTCTGGAGTTGGCGAAACAGACAATGGTCTTGACGTAAGACATACAGGCTTCTGGGGCAAGGATAAGGGCTTGATAGAAGCAATTTTTGGCTTCTTGAAAACCCGGCAGTTAGATGCGTTCTTCAGGGCGAAAGGGGATCAAAAGAGCGCGGGGCGCCTTGGTATGGCGAGAGACCAAGATCAACGCCACGATACTAAGCAGATAGGGCAACATCAAAAAAAACTGATAGGGGATCCGGCTGCCCCAAAGCTGCTGAAGGCGTAATTGCAAGGCATCAAACCCGGCAAACAACAATGCCCCTCCCAAGGCTCGCCAGGGATCCCAAGCGGCAAAAACCACCAGGGCAATGCAAATCCACCCCCGCCCATTGACGATATTGAAGAAAAATGCATCAAACGCAGAGAGGGTTAAGAAAGCGCCGGCCACGGCCATGAGAGCGCTGCCCACCATCACCGCTCCGGTACGAACGGCATAGACCGGGATCCCCTGGGAAGCGGCAGCCTGGGGATTTTCCCCAACCATGCGCACGGCGAGGCCCAGCGGAGTTCGGTAGAGGATGTAGGCCATGAGAGGCACTAGGAGAAGGCTGAGGTAGGTAAGGGGCGGCTGGGTAAACAAGGTTTCTCCCAGAAAGGGCAATCTGGAGAGACCGGGGATCGGCCAAGGACTGAAGGGGATAATTTTGGGGGGAGAGGTAACCTGGGGCAGGGCCATGCGATAGACAAAATAGGCGGCGTTGATGGTCAAGAGGGTGATGCCGATACCGGTGACGTGCTGGGAAACCCCAAGGCGGACGGTCAACAGGCTGTGAACCAAGCCCACACCAGCACCGAGGATGGCCGCAAAGGCTACACCCCACCACAACCCGGATCCCTGATAGACCACCAGCCAACCGGCCATAGCCCCCAGGGTCATGATCCCTTCGATGCCTAGGTTGAGAACGCCAGCCCGCTCACAGAGCACTTCGCCCAAAGTGCCAAAGAGTAAGGGAGTAGCAATGCGCAGGGTGGCTACCCAAAAGCTGGTGGTGCTAATTAAGCTGATTAGACTCAGGAGTGCAGACATGGGTGCTCAGTCCCAGCGCAGACGATAACGGGCCAACCCCATGCAGACCAGCATCCACAGCAGGGCAGCGGCAACAATGACATCGGCCAGGTAGGTGGGAACGCCCAAGCTACGCCCCATGGTATCGGCTCCTACATAAACCCCGGCAATGAAAACTGCCGCCCCCACCACCCCCAGGGGATGCAGTTGGGCCAACAGGGCAACGACAATGCCGGTGTAGCCAAAGCCCGGGGATAAATCCAAAGTGAGATAGCCCTTGAGCCCGAGAAGTTCACAAGCTCCTGCCAAGCCGGCCAGCCCGCCTCCTAGCAATGAGGTATACAGAATAACTCCCTGGACTGGGATGCCGAGGAATTTAGCGGCTTCCGGGTTCGCGCCTACGGCTCGCATTTCCAGGCCCCAAACGGTGAACTGCTCTATGGCCCACACCCCCAGGGCAGCGAGCAGGGCAATGATGAAACCGGCGTGGAGACGACTGCGGGGAATCAGCCGCGGCAGAAGAGCACTCTCTACCAGGGCACGACCTTGGGGCCAACCCAGAGCCAGAGGATCTTTGAGGGGACCTTCCAGGAGATAGCTGATCCCAAGAAGAATGACAAAATTGAGCAGCAAGGTGGTCACCACTTCGTCCACCTGGAACTGGGTCTTGAGCCAAGCCGGGATCCACAACAGCAGCCCTCCGGCAATCCAGCCCGCCAGCAGCAGCACCAGCACCAACCCCGGGCGCGGCAGCGAAAGCTCACCGGTGCCCAAGAGGCTGGCAGCCAGAGCCCCACCATAAAACTGGCCTTCTGCACCGATGTTCCACAACTTGGCCCGAAAACACACTGCCACCGCCAATCCCGTCAGGATCAGAGGAACGGCCCGCGTCAAGGTCTCGCTCAGGGCAAAGGGGGATCCCACCGCTCCCCGCAGCAAAGCTCCATAGGCTGCCAAAACCGGAGATCCTGTCCACAGGATCAGCAGGCTGCAGGAGAGGAAAGCCAGGGCAATGGCTGCCATCGGCGCACTCAGGATCAGCCAGAGGGGCACGGTGGAGCGAAGTTCAACACGCATCGGCTACCTCCTGCCCGGTCATACGCAACCCCAAGGCGGTCACCGTCGTGGTGTGGGTCGGGGCTGCTGGGGAAAGCCGACCGCGATAGAGCACCGCCACTCGATCGGCCAAACTCAGCAACTCATCCAAGTCTTCAGAAATGAGCAGGATCCCGGCTCCAGCCCGGGCTGCTGCCAGCAGTTGAGTGTGCACGTAAGCCACAGCCCCCAAATCCAGTCCCCGCGTCGGTTGGTGAGCCACAATCACCTGGGGATCCCGACACAGCTCCCGCGAGAGGATCACTTTTTGCATATTCCCGCCGGACAGCAGTTGCACCGGCATCTGGAGCGCCCGCCGGGGATCCTCCCCCTGAAGCCCTCGCACATCGTAGGTTTGTAGCCAAGTGTAGGCCTGCTGATAGATTTGCCGGTGACGCAGGATCCCCCACCGCGAGAATTCGGGATCCCGATAGCGCTCGATGACCCAGTTCTCCCACAGGCTAAGCGAACCGATCAGCCCGGTCTTGTGGCGGTCTTCCGGGATCCGAGCCATGCCTTGCCGCACCATCTCAGCAGGAGAGATCAGCCGCAGGACTCGGCCATACAGATGCAGGTGACCTTGCTGGGGCCGGATCACCCCACAGACCAGATCTGCCAGGACGGATTGCCCATTGCCCGCCACCCCAGCAATACCCACGATTTCGTGACGCCGCACCGTCAAAGAAACCCGCTCCAGCACCCCACAGGAGACCTGCTGCAACTCTAAGACCGTCTCCCCCGGAGACAAAGGGGCTTTGACCACCGCCGCCAACCGCTGCCCCACCATCGCTTCTGCCAGTGCTGCGGGATGGATCTCAGCCGTCTTGCCCGTCATCACCACCCGCCCTGACCGCAGCACCATCACCCGGTCACTGATGCGCATCACCTCCTGGAGCTTGTGGGAAATCAGCAGGATCCCCAGCCCGCGACCGGCCATCTGCCGTAGGGTGTGAAAAAACGGCTCGATTTCCGGTGGGGTCAACACCGCCGTGGGCTCATCCAAAATCAGGATCCGCGCCCCTCGGTACAGCACCTTGAGGATCTCCACCCGCTGCCGCTCCCCTAAGGTCAGGGATCCCACCAGGGCATCGGGATCCACGGCCAACCCCAATTCCTCGGCCAGCTTTTGGATGCGCCGCCGTCTCTCTCGCCGCCGAGACCACAGGTGCCAGAGGGGCTGAGTGCCCAGAAGAATGTTGTCCAGCACCGACAGATTATCGGCCAAGACCACATGTTGATGCACCATGCCTATCCCTGCCGCCAAGGCAGCCGCCGGGGATCCCAGCTTGAGGGGCCGACCCAACACCCACACCTGACCCTGATCGGGAACATAGTGCCCAAACAGGATATTCATCAGCGTCGTTTTGCCCGCCCCATTTTCCCCCAAGATGGCCAGAATCTCCCCGGCCCGCAGCTCGAGATCGATCTGGTCGTTGGCCAGCAGAGCACCAAAGCGCTTGGTGATGCCCACCACCTTCAAGGCCAAAGGCGCTTCAGAGGGTGGACTTGGGTTCGCTGTCATCGATGGCCACAACAAAAGACCCCGCCAGAATCTCTGCCTGCCGCTGCATCACCTTAGCTTTCAGTTCAGCCGGAACTTTGTCGGCAAAGGTTCCCCAGTCGGAGAGGCTGGATCCCCCATATTTCATCATGCTGTAGATCCCATAATCCTCTGCCTTAAACTCTCCGGCCTTCACCGCGGCAATGGCTCTGTCGATGGTGGGTTCCATGTGCCACAGGGCGCTGACCACCACCGTTTCCGGGTAGTCCGGCTGGGTATCAATCACATTGCCGATGGCCAAAACGCCCCTCTCTTTGGCGGCATCAGATACCCCAAACCGCTCTGCATAGAGGATATCTGCACCGGCATCAATTTGGGCAAAAGCCGCTTCTTTGGCTTTGGGGGGATCAAACCAACTGCCGATAAAGGTGACCAAAAACTTCGCCTCCGGCTGCAGTTCCCTCGCCCCTGCCATGAAAGCGTTCATGAGGCGATTCACTTCTGGAATGGGATAGCCCCCCACCATGCCGATGATTTGGGAGCGGGTCAGCCCCCCAGCCACCATTCCCGTCAAATAGGAAGGCTCGTGGATGTAGTTGTCGAACACGGCAAAATTGCTCAGGGCAGGATCTGGCTTGAGGCTGGATCCCATCAAAAAGCTGACCTTGGGATAGTCTTTGGCTACTTCCCGCGCTTCCCGCTCCACCCCGAAGACCTCACCCACCAGCAGTTGGACGCCACTCTCGGCGTACTGACGCAGCACCCGTGGGTAGTCGGTGTTGGAAACTGACTCCGACCAGGTGTAGTCAATATCCCCCCGCTCCTGAGCAGCCATCAACGCCTTATGGATCCGGCTCACCCACTGCTGCTCAATGGGAACCGTATAAACCCCCGCCACCTTCAGCCTGGTTCCTTGAGCCACTGCGGCATCGCGAACCAACCAGCGGCTCCCCATCAGGCCAGCTACAAAAGCCCCAGAACGCAGGCAGAAGTCTCGCCGGGAGAGTTCTAAACGTGCCATAGTCGCTTCTGTTGAGGTTACTTCCAGATCAGGTTACTGCTCGGCTTATCCTAAGGGGGGGATCCCCAGAAATGTGTATTGTAAAACACGATTTTTCGGGAAGAAGCTTGTTTGTAATGGACAACCTAAGTTGAAATAGCCACAACATCAACATATGGATCTGATTTTGCGCCGGGCCAATTTGCCGGATGGCCGCAAGGGGATCGATATCGGTATCGAGGGGGATCGCATTGTTGCTCTGGAAAACAACCTACAAGCCACTGCCCCCCAGGAAATTGATGTCAGCAATCGCTTGGTATCGCCCCCCTTTGTGGATGCCCACTTTCACATGGACGCCACCCTCACCTACGGGATCCCGCGGGTTAACCAATCGGGAACCCTACTGGAAGGGATCGCCCTCTGGGGGGAGTTGAAGCCGCTGTTGACCGCCGAGGCAGTGATGGAGCGGGCCTTGACCTATTGCGACTGGGCGGTGGCGCGTGGGATCCTGGCCATCCGCACCCATGTGGATGTGTGTGATCCCAACCTGTTGGCGGTGCGGGCGCTGCTGGAAGTCAAGCAAAAAGTGGCTCCCTACTTGGATTTGCAACTGGTGGCTTTTCCCCAGGATGGCTACTATCGCTCGCCAGGGGCAGTGCAGCTCCTGGAGAAGGCTCTGGATTTGGGGGTAGAGGTGGTGGGCGGGATCCCCCACTTCGAGCGGACGATGGCCGAAGGGACGGCTTCGGTGCGGGCCCTATGTGAGATTGCAGCAGCGCGGGGTCTGCGGGTGGATCTGCACTGTGACGAGACCGACGATCCCCTTTCGCGCCATGTGGAAACCTTGGCCTACGAAACGCTGCGGCTGGGCTTGCAGGGGCGGGTAGCTGGATCCCACCTAACTTCCATGCACTCGATGGACAACTCCTACGTCAGCAAACTGATCCCCCTGATGGCCGAGGCAGAGCTGGGGGTGATTGCCAACCCGCTGGTCAATATGGTTATCCAAGGTCGCCACGACACCTATCCGAAGCGACGGGGGCTGACGCGGGTGCCCGAGCTGATGGCCGCAGGCTTGACGGTGGCCTTTGGTCATGACTGTGTGATGGATCCCTGGTACCCTTTGGGCAGCGGCAACATGCTGGAGGCGGCCCACATGGCCATCCACGCCGCCCACCTGACAGGCTACGAGCAGATGCGCCAGTGTTTCTTGGCGGTTACGGAGAACCCGGCCCGCATTCTGGGGTTGCAAGGCTACGGCCTAGAACCCGGCTGCTATGCCGATTTGGTGGTGCTCCAGGCTGCTGATGCCGTCGAAGCCATTCGCCTAAAACCGGCTTGCCTGTATGTCTTCCGCCGGGGCCGGCTGATCGCCCAAACGCCGCCTGTGGTCGCCCAACTCCATTTGCCTGAGCGCCCCACCCAGGTGGAGTTCACCCGCCAGCTTTAGACGCTAACGACGCACGGTGCCGCTGAAGCCGCTGGCTTTGAATTGCTCCAGGGTTAGGGGCAGGGGGCTGGTCACCGGCACGGAGATGCGAATGGAAAAGGGGCTCTCGCCGGGAGGAACTTCTTCAATGGCCCCCAGACGGGTGCGTTCCGGCAAGACATCGTTGCCGTTGGCATCGTAAAGCCGACCGAAGACATCGGCATTGAAAACGGTGTTTTTGGAGCGGTTGACCACCCTGCCTTCGATAAACAGGCACCTGGCCGCCATGGGGTTGGCGTTGCTGGTAACCAGGTTGGCGTACTCGGGGGTATCGGGGCAGGGAGTGACGTGGAGATCCTTCAATTGCAATGGGATCGCCCCAAAGCCCATCAAGAGCACCGCCAATGCCACACAGCCCAAGCTCATGCAGACAGGGCGAAGCTTTCGGGTTAGCCACTGCGCTGGCTTCCAAACTTGGCTCATCGGTTTTCCTCCAAGGCCCACCCTCTTTAGTCTAGGGGATCCCCGTCTTGTAAAACCTCTCCTCGGTTTGGATCCCATCCAGACGCTGATCCCAGGGATCCTGGGGTAGGGGCTGCTCCAACAGGCAGGCTTGGGGAACAATGCCCCACTTGGGCACATTGGGATCCGGCAAAGCGGCCAAAAAGCGGTCGTAATAGCCGCCGCCGTAGCCCAAACGCCTTCCCCAGCAATCGCAGGCTAGGGCAGGCACCAGGATCAAATCTGCTTCGGTGGGATCGAGGGTTTCGCTGTGGGGAGAGGGCTCCAGTAGCCCCCGGCGATTGGGAATCAGCTCAGCCGAACTGTACCGATGCCACTGCATTTGCCGCTGCGGCAGACAACGGGGGATCCCCCACTGCTTCTCTGGGAAGAGGACAAACAGGGATCCCAGATCCACCTCGGAGCCAAAAGCTACGTAAGCCAGGATGGTTTTGGCAGCCAAGAGCTGGGGGCAAGAGGCCAACTGAGCCACTACCTTTTGGCTGATAAGGGATCTGTCCAACTCCTGCCGCACCTGGCGAAAGTGCTGCCGCAGTTGAGACTTCTCTGAGGCTCTCCCTAGCCGTTGGGATGGGAGACAGGGCTGCAGAGCATTCTCTAAAAGTTCCCCCGCCATGAAGATGGAAGCCTACTGAATGCTCAGGAGTTCCACTTCAAAATCTAGGGTGGCGTTAGGGGGGATCACCCCGCCTGCCCCGCGGCTGCCATAGGCCAACTCTGGTGGAATGCGCAAGTAGCGCTTGCCTCCCACCCGCATGGTGGCCAGCCCTTCCTCCCAGCCGCGGATCACCTGCCCTACTCCGTAGGTGAAGACAAAAGGCTGATTGCGCTTGTAGGAGCTATCGAAGATGGTGCCATCCTGTAGCTTGCCCACATAGTTCACCACCACCGTTTGCCCCGGCTGAGGCGAAGGCCCACTGCCTTGAGCAATGTCGTAGTATTGCAATCCCGACTCGGTGGTGATGAAGTCCTTGATTGGGGATTGCACGCTCACCACCGGATTGTCTTTGGCCCGTGACAGAGCCATGGCCGGCTGGCCGCCCCACACCCCCAGCCACAGCAAACCCAGCACCAACAGCAGCATCCGTTTCATCCGTTGGCGTCTCCCCACCGCCGACTTTTTGTTTTCCTTTACCAATCTTAGGGGATCCCGTTAACCTTTCAGTTCGGCAAATTCGATAATCTGACCCTGGTGATCCCGCACCCAAAAGACAAAAGGCTTCTCGGAGCGAATGCTGTTGCGGATCCCTTGCTTGTTGATCCGCTTCAGAAGGGCCTTAAGAGACTCCCGCTCGTAGCTGGCATGGCGATAGCGAACGCCGCTGCTGCGGCCCGCTGCTGGTGCAGCTCCGTAAGCAGCAGATGTGGAGCTGGGTCTAGAGGCACTGCCATAGGGGCCAGAGCCCGCATAGGGATCCGTGGAGCCAGGGATCACGTGCAATTGCACGTTGTCGGAAAGCTGATACCAAAGGCCGGGGGTATCCAATTGGGTCGGCCCAGAGGTGGGACGGGCTTTGGCATCGAAGCGGGGGCTGAGGCCAATATCCCCCGGAAAATAGACGGATCCGAGGCCAGAGCTGATCATGCTTTGCTCGTAGCCATAGTAGTACTGCAGGGGCAGCTCCGCTTCCGGCAGTTTCAACACCTTCTCATAAAACCCTCTGGCCTGCTCTAAGTCCGGCACGATGATGGTGTGGACACGGGGAGCGCCACTTAGGAATGTCCACATGGCCCCCCCATAGGCCGATAGCAGCAAAAACATCAGCCCCTTGGTGGAGAGTAAAACCTCCAGAGGGATCAGGGGCAGCATCAGTCCGAGTGGGATGACCATCAGCACTTGTCCATTCGCGGGTGGCTCTATGTCCAGTATAGGATCCGGGGAAGTTCCAGCCTTGGCCCCCCTCGATGAAGCTTGCTCTGTTTGCCCCCAGCCCGCGCGCCCGTCGATTGGCGGACTCCCTGATCCCCCTCCTAGGCAAGGAAGCGATCTGCTGGAGCAAAGCGGAACCGCAGGGGCTGCCTTCCCCCTGGCAAGCCTACGGGGATCCCAGTGATCCCACAGCGCCTAAATCTCTGGCAGAAGCTGTTGCCCAAACTTGGCCCCAGGTGCAGGGCTGTCTTTTCATCCTGGCTGTCGGCTCGGTGGTGCGGCTCATTGCCCCTCTCCTGCAGGATAAGCATCGGGATCCGGCGGTGGTGGTGGTGGACGAAGCCGGTCGCTGGGCCATCAGCCTGTGCGGGGGACATGTGGGGGGAGCAGACGCCCTGGCCCGGCAGGTGGCTGCTGCTTTGGGGGCCCAGCCGGTTCTTACCTCTGCTTCCGCAGGGCTGGGGATCCCGCCTTTGGATTTGCTGGGGGATCCCTACGGCTGGCGACGGGGCCAAGGGGATTGGAACGGGGTGGCCGCTGCCCTGGCTCGCGGAGAGCCGGTGGCCGTTCACCAGACCTGTGGCACGCAGCTCTGGCGGCGGTCTTGGCCGGCAGATCATCCCTTGGGGATCTCTTCTCCTTCTCAAGCAGTAGCTCAGATCTGGATCGGGGAATACCTCTCCCCTGCCACGGGGATCCCAACCGTGCACTGGCATCCGCGGGTGCTCTGGGTGGGGGTGGGCTGCGAGCGGGGCACTACCCGCGCTTGGCTAGAGGGATCCCTGCGCTGCCTGTTGCAAGCCCAGGGGCTGGCTTTCGAGGCCATTGCCGGCCTGGCCACCTTGGAACTCAAGCAAGACGAGCCAGGTCTTTTGGAGCTGGCCCAAGCCTATGGCTGGCCTATTGAGTTTTTCCCGGCAGAGGCCTTGTCCGGGATCCCGGTTCCCCATCCTTCGGAGGCTGTTCGGCAGGCGGTGGGCACTCCCTCGGTGGCTGAGGCGGCTGCTCTTCTGGCAGCTCAGAGCTGGGGAAGAGGTGACGGAGCTTTTGAGATGCCCTCTTGCGTTGCGCTTCTCTGCCCCAAGCAGATCTTTACCTCGGAAACTGAGGGGGCCTGCACCCTGGCCATTGCCCGCGCGGCACAGGAGTATTCCCCTCGCAGCGGCCACCTCTGGCTCATCGGCACCGGCCCTGGGGATCTGGGTCAATTGACTTTGGCTGCCCGTATGGCTTTAACCCAGGCCGATGCGGTTGTTGGCTACCAGCTTTATCTGGATCTGGTGGATCCCCTTTTGCACCCCGGCCAAATCCGGGAGGCCTCTCCCATTACCCAAGAGCTGCAGCGGGCCAAACAAGCCATTGCTTGGGCCCAGCAGGGGCTGAAGGTGGCGGTGATTTCTTCGGGGGATGCGGGCATTTACGGCATGGCGGGGCTGGTGTTGGAGTGCTTGGCCCGCTCTGGCTGGGATGGGATCCGCCCTTCCCTGGAGGTGCTGCCGGGGATCTCTGCCTTCCAGGCGGCTGCCGCCCGACTGGGAGCTCCGCTGATGCACGACTTCTGCGCCATTTCCCTCTCGGATTTGCTTACCCCTTGGCCGGTGATTGAAAAACGCCTTCAGGCGGCTGCCCAGGCGGACTTTGTGGTGGCCCTCTACAACCCCCGCTCGCGGCAGCGGCTGGATCCCTTCTTCAAGGCTCTGCAGATCTTTTTGCAGGCCCGACCCGCCCATACCCCCGTGGCTTTGGCCCGCAACCTCTACCGCCCCGGCGAAACCCTCCACCTCACCACCCTGGGGGAGCTGGATCCAGAGCAGGTGGACATGCTCACCCTGGTCCTTATCGGCAACTCCCAGACCTTTCGCCATGGGAACCGGCTGATTACCCCGCGGGGCTATTGCCTGGGCGAGCCCTGCTTCGAAACATCATGAAAACATCATGAGATACTGGGGGTCCAACTGCAGCCACCACGGAGGCCCCCCAGCCTCTACTTCCCGCCAGCGCTCCCGCCACACCTCGGCTTGCAGGTGATACTCTTGGCTGCGGGCAGGGGGGCTGCCCAGCTTAAAGAAAAGAGTCAGTCGGTGGGGGGTCTCGCTCCACTTCACCAGCCAAGCGGGAAAAGTGTTGGGCAGTCTCCCGTCTGGCCGGAAGGTGAGGTGGTGGGCGCGGATGGCGATGTATTCCCCGGCTGGGGATCCCTGTACCTGCAGCTCACAGCCCCAGTCCAAGGCCAGCACCCGTCGGGGGCCCAGGGGCTTGGCCCGGGAAATGTTTTTGCAGCCCGTCAGTTGTGCCACTCTAAGGCAGGGGGGAGCCTCAAAAAGCTGGCGCTTGTCCCCTTGGGCAATGATGCGTCCCTGCTCCATTACAGCCAGATCCCCGCAGAGGCGAAAGGCCTCCTCGATGTTGTGGGTTACCAAAAGCGTGACTCCCTTGTAGTCGGCCAGGATCTCCCCCATCTCCTGCTCTAGCTGGCTGCGCAGGTGGGCATCCAAAGCAGAAAAAGGCTCATCCAGCAGCAAGATCTTCGGCTCGGAAGCCAACGCTCGCGCCAGGGCCACCCGCTGCTGCTGTCCTCCGGAAAGCTCAGTGGGGTAGCGGTTTTCCCAGCCCTTCAGCTTGACCAACTGGAGCTGGGCCTGGATCCGCTCCTGTTTTTCGGCCTCGCTCAAGCCCGCAGGGATCCCGAAAGCAATGTTCTGGGCGACGGTGAGATGGGGAAATAGAGCGTAGTTCTGGAAGATCACCCCCACCCGCCGCTGAGCCGGAGGCAGCCGGATTCCCCGGTCGGCGTCGAACAAGGCCCGCTCGTTGAGCAAAATGCGCCCCCCATCTGGGGTTTCAATCCCGGCAATACAGCGCAAAAGCAGGCTTTTGCCAGACCCAGAGGCCCCCAGCAGTCCTAGTGGCCGCCCGTCGCAGCTCAGTTGTACCTGCAGCTCAAACTGGGGCAGCTTCTTGTAAATGTCTACCCAGAGGCGAGGGGTGGGGGTTAAGAAATCCGGATCCCTTCTGGTGAGAACCTGTAGAGGACGAGAGGGAGGTCGCTGCCAAGGCCGCCGCTGAAACCAAAGGTTAACTGCCGTCATCACCCCCAAGGACAACATCAGAACCAAGGCCGAGCTAATGGCTGCCCCCCGCATGTCCCCCGCCTGAACGGCAAAGAAGATGGCCATGGGCAGGGTCTGCGTGCGGCCTGGGATGTTGCCTGCCAGCATCAAGGTGGCGCCGAACTCCCCCAGAGCGCGAGCAAAACTAAGGGTAACCCCTGCTAGGATCCCTGGTAAAGCCAGAGGGATCAGCACCTGCGTAAAAATCTTGGCCCTGCTTGCCCCCAGCGTGCGGGCTGCTGCCACCAGCGTCGGGTCGATCTGCTGGAAAGCTCCCAAGGCCGTGCGGTACATCAGGGGCAGGGCCACCACCGCTGCCGTGATCACCCCGGCATACCAGGTGAAGATGACCGATAGGTTCAGCGAGGCCAAAAGTTGTCCCAGAAGGGTTCGCCGGCCAAACAGCAGCAGCAACAGGAACCCCACCATGGTGGGCGGCAACACCAGCGGCGCCAACAGGAGAGCCTCGAGGAGGGAACGCCAGCGACCTCGGTAGTGCAACATCCCATAAGCCGCCAGCGTCCCCACCCCAAAGGTAATGGCTGTGGCTAGGCTGGCAACCCGCAACGAGATCCAAAGAGAGGATAAATCGTAGCCGCTCATCGGGGAGAACTTATCCGGCCCGTCCCAGAGGGATCCCTTACAAGCAGATAAAGCCGTACTTCACAAACACCTCTGCCGCTTCCTCTGAGGTCAAAAACTCTAAGTAAGACCGTCCGGCGGGAGTATCGCGCACCAATGCCACCGGATAGACAATCGGTGTAATGGGATCCGCCGTAGCCACCACCCGCACCCGATCCGAAAGCTGAGCATCCGAGGTAAACAGGATCCCGGCGTCGGCATTGCCCTGTTCCACCGCCGTCAAGATTTCCCGCACCGTGCTGGCAAACACCATCTTGGGCCGCAGCGCCTCAAATACCCCTGCTTGGGTGAGAATTTCCTGGGCATAGCGTCCGGCGGGCATAGCCTGCAGGTCTCCGATGGACAGAACCCGGATCTCTTCCGCCACCAGGTCGGCAAAATCCTGAACCTTGGTTTGAGCATTGGCAGGCACAATTAAAGCCATGCGGTTGCTGAGAAGATCCCGCCGAGATCCCTCCACCAGCAGGTTTTGCTTGGCAAGGGCGTCCATAAAAGAGGCAGCTGCGAAAAATACCACGTCCAGAGGAGCCCCCTGCTCCACCTGTTGCTGGAGAGAGCCGGAATTGGCAAAGTTGTACTCAACCTTGATGTCGGGATAGCGGGCAGCGAACAACCGGTCGATTTCCGTTAAAGCCGGTTGCAGGCTCACCGCAGCCCCTACCAAAATTGACTGAGATCGCGCCAAGCCGGGAGCCGACCCCCACCTCAAAGCCAGAGCGGCCAGGATTCCCAGGAATAACATTGCAGTTCTTCGTTTCATAGCCATTCTTCTTTGACCCGTGACGACTTTCAGAACAGGAAAATCCACCAATCGCTCGGTACTTTGACCATTAGAGGTTGTAGTTTGTATCTTTAGATACATAATCTAGACTATCGGCAGCCCTTCCTCCCCAGAAGCAACGATAAGCATTTGATAGTATTGAAACTGGTGTTGAATGACCATCCGGCAAGCTCCTCTCTTGTTCAGTTCGTTCAACACCCCTGTTGCTCTGCTTGTTCAACAAAGGAGAAGCCATGCAAATCAGCACTCGCAACTTTTTTAAAGGAACTGTAAAAAGCGTCCAGGTGGGCATGGTCAATGCCGAAATTGTTCTGGAAGTTGCACCAGGCATAGAAATAACAGCCATTATTTCTAAGCCCTCTGCCGAACGGTTGGGTATAGCAGTTGGAAAAGAAGCGTATGCTGCCATTAAAGCCTCAGATGTGGTCATCGCCGTGGATTAGTGGTGGATTAGTGAATTGAGTGACTGGCCTAGACTTGCTGTTGCCTGGGATCCAAATACAGGGCTTTGATAAGGCGCTGGCGGTCGTTCAGGCTGATCTGAAGCCGACCACTCTCCACATCCCGCACCCAGCTCTGGCTACGCCCCAACCTTTGGGCCAGTTCCCGCTGGCTGATTCCCCTTTGTTGGCGTGCTGCCGAGATATCTGCCCCACGCAAAGCTTTGCTTGAGGAGAAGTCTTTCGGGTTTTCGGGATGGCCAGGGGAATCAGAGGCTGTTGCAACAGGTGCAGACTTTGCCCTGCGCTGCCGCCGGGATCCCGATTCTCGAGTTGGGGATCTGGCCTCTTGAACTGCTTGACGCTGCCAGTCGGAGGGCAGGTGAAACCGTTGAATGCGGGCTTGCATCAAAAGTCCCCACTTGCCCCGTGGCCCAGCAGCCGTCAGCGGGCCGCCATTGTTGGCATCTTCAATCCAAAAGTTCAATGCCTCGTCCGCATCCTCAGGCACAGCTTCCAGGCGGGCCCACAGGGGTTGAATGGAAGAAGGATAGGTGAGGGGATCAAACTCCGGCTTGAGGCCATAGTGGTTGAGAACCTCCAGATCGCTTTCAAAGGTGCGCACCAGCCGCTTGCGTTCCTGGAGATTGAGATAGGCTTCCTGCAGTCGCTCCTCCCCGTAGGCCACCCGCATCAGGGTGGGCACCGTCAGACGCTGTTGCCGCCCCATCCTCACTTTAAACAGCAGCCACAGCAGCAGACGCATGGCTCCTTCATGATGCTGCCAATGGCTCATCACCGCCTGCAACAGGGATAGGGGCAGGCTGCTGTACTGATAAAAGGCTTGCCCCTGGCGGCACCCTTGTCGATTGAGAAAGTACCGCGTCCATTCGCCGGGCTGGATAGCCCAAGTTAGGCCCACCAGATGGTTGCAGCCCTGATCATCTTTTTGAAAGTGGCGATGCATCTTGAGCAGCCTCCACAGGGGGCCAGCCGGTACCGAAAACCCCTTCACCCGCCCCTGCTCGGGCCAATCGATGGAGACTTGAATCCGACAGAGCTGCTCTATCCAGGTCATGAACAGGTGGAGACGGGTCATCTTGCTCAGATCTTTACGTTTATCCCAGCCCAAATAGGACTCCAATTGTGAGTCGGTGAAAACAAAGGATTCCTTCCAGGGGCTGTCCAACCCAGCGGCATAGGCAGCAAAAATAAGATGCAAGCAGGCAGTCCGCACATCAATGGGAGCACCCTGGGGGATCCCGTCCAAACATAGAGTTAGGGTCAGGGATCCCCGGTTGTGGCCAACCGATTTCTGATAGCAAACCTGGTTATCTCCCTGCTTTTGCAGATTGAGAGATTGAAATTGAGATAGGAAATTGCAAGCTTCCCAGACCACAATTGACGAAGCAAAAGCGTGGCTATGGCCGTTCAAAAATAGAGGTGGACTGCTGCGAATGCGGGTGGTAACCGTGCGGTTGCGCCCCTTCATTGCTTCATAGGGTTGAGGGGCGGAACCGGGACACAGGCTAACACACTGAGGTTCTGGGAAGAAACCTTCGCAGTCATTGCACAACAGAGGATTAATCCAGTATTCCCCATCCTGGACAACAATAGCTTTTGTAGGACAGCTATCCACACAAGCATGGCAACCGATACAATCCCCTGAGATTTGATAAGCCATAGCCTTCAAACTCCATAGCGTTTTCCTGGAGCTCTCCTTGTGTTCACGCCCGCTATCGCATCTGCAAAACCCTAAACCCGGCCATGGAGACCTTCCTCGCAAAGCCGTGGCAGCCCGGCCAGAGACCTTAGTTTAAGGTCTGTTTCCCAAGCTCAATTCGTGAACTGGATTGAACGATACCTCAAAAGATCCCCGGCAGGCCAGGGAGATTTGGTCTAAGGTGAACCTTCTGGAAAGCTTTGTTTTCTCTTAACTTCTAATGTTTGCAGTGAACTTTTGAGATGGCTTTGCAGGCTACTCCTCCCCCCTTGAGAGCCTTTTGGGGATCCGAACTGCAACAAGTGTCAGGCGAAACGCTCAATAACCAAGCCGACACAAGGCCGTCCCCCCACCCAATACGCCGATTCATCGGCAAGGTTGTGGCTTGGCTCCAGATGCCAACCCAAGGGATTGGGTTCTAGCTCCAGCGCCCGCACGATTTCTTCTGGGCTGAGCCCTGTGCAGAGTTGAATGTGTTGCAACTTGGGAAATGGTTTTTCCACAAGGCTAAGCTCTTCAGCAGCTTTAAGGATGGAGCCCAGGTGTAGCAAACAGGTGTTCATAGCTTTGCTCCCAAATCAAGATAGATTATGAAGAGATGTGCTTACCTTGAGTGTCCCTCATTGCAAGTTAAAAATTGGGTAAATAGACTACATTTTAGAAGGCTCTTGGCAAATTTAAGATTGTTTTCTTATTCGGTTCTTGGGGAGGCGCTAGTGTGCAACAGGGATCCATGCAAACCCAGATAGGTTTAGCCAAATAAGCAGGAAGGGAAAGTTGGCCATTGGGTAGGAGTAGGATCCACGCAGGATGACGTTGCACAACCTGGAGATAGGTGCCCACAGTGAGCCCCATTTGCTGCAATTGGGCGCAAACAGCTTCGGATCCGCGCAGTCGGTAAATGCGACCTTCTTCTCCAATCTTCATGAGTTGGAGAGGAGATATAGTTATTGAGATCTTAGGAACCGTGGACGGGGCCAACATACAGGGATCCCCAATTCTAGAAAAAAAGGCTGTTTAAGCCTTACTCCAGACTATCAGCAAGTAACTGAGGAGCAGCGGTCTATCAAACCAAGTAAGCTTCCTGGTGAGTGCGAATCGTACAGTTGGAGCGAGGTTTAGCCACACAGAGCAGCACAAATCCCCTGGCTATTTGTTCCTCATCCAGAAAGGTTTGCTCCGATTGATCAACTTCTCCTTCTACCACTTTGGCCACGCAAGAGGAACAACTACCGGAGCGGCAGGAAGAGGGCAAGTCCACATCTTGATCCTCAGCCGCTGCTAGGATGGTTGAATCTTCATCTACTGAGATATAGGTATCAAGCTGTCGTTTTGGGTTAACCAAGTGAACTGTGTAGGTAGCCATGATGGAGTCTCCAGAGAGTTAACGAGGAGTCAACAAGGGAGCCTAGGCAGGGATCCCAGGGCTGCATTCGCCCCGCTCTCCCAAAGAGCTGCAGCCAGTGCAGCCGCTGACAGCATCTGGACAACCATAGTCTTGAAAGACTCGGAACAGCTTCTGCTGCTGCGGAGTAGAGGTAAGAAAGGTTTGATACGCTTTTTCCAGCGCTTGCCGGGCTTGCTCCAATCGCTCTTCTTCGCTGCCCTGGAAGTACTCCAGAGGGCCCAGATACTGAGCAAATTTGCGTAAGATATGCAGACGATTCACGTTGACCACCCGCGGATCGTAGGGGAGCTCGAAAAAAGCGAAATAGTCTTCGGCATTGATCAGGGCTTGGAAGTCTTTCCAAGAGCGGTTGCGGTTCCAACTCATCGGCAGGTCTCCAGGGTTTTCAAGTGTTGTCTGAGGGCGTGCAGCCGGGCAAACAGGGCATAGGTGCGGGCTGCCAAGTCGGGGAGTCGCTCGAACCCGTCAGGTAGCCCCTCGGCCAGATCGTGCAGATCCATTTTCAGTTGGCCTGCTTTGCTATTCAGCCGTTTAATCTCATTGCGGAGCTGGTCGGCAGAGAGGTGTTCAAAGGGCTCAAAATCCAAGTTGCTCACAACATTCTCAATGTCACTCTCATTCAACATGGGCAGGACACTCCTGATTGCTGAAGGAAAAAGGGTTGCCAAGGATAAAGCCGAGCAGCTACAGTTGGCCGACCTCAGGGTAGGTTCGGGCCAGTTGGATCCCTTTGTCGATAAGGGCAGTGGCTTTTTCGCTGAGCTGTTCGAGAGACTCGAAACCAAAGCGATGGGCATTCCGCAGGGTGTTGACTACCAACAACAGCCGACCTGCAAAGACCAGCACCCAGCCAAAGCCTTCGCTGTTGAGATCCAGCACCACCTGCGCCAGGAGACCCGTTTCCTTTTCAATCAGAGCGGCAATGGCGCGGTAGTAGATGAGAATGCGGCTCCGCACTGCTGGATCCACCTCCCCTTCCAGGGATATTTGGCGCTTCTGGGCTTTGGTGAGAACAAAGGGCTTGAGCAGCAACTCATCACTCCAGGTGCGGTAGGTGCCGTAGGGATCCGCCGCCCGCATCTGGCGAACGATCTCCTGCAAGATGGGGCTGGTCGAGGGAGAAAGAGGGGTAACCGCCATGGCTAAACCTCCGCACCAGAAGAAGAGGGATTCGCGGCCTCAGGCTTGCGGGCGCGTTCGGCCAAGAGCACTTTGCGCAGCCAGGGGGGAGGATTGTGCAGGGTGGTTACCAGGCGCTGCAGCAAGCTCTCGATGGATTCTTCTTCCGACTGCACTTTGATGGGGGTAATGCGGCGGTTGATCAGGCGGGCGGCGGCGCTGCTGCCGATGGCGGCAACGTAGATGAGGGTGACATCGGCCAAAGCCTGCAGCTTGGGCACCAGCTTGTCCTCGTTGCCATCTGCCTCTAAGTTGCCCCCAAAGGTGAGGGTCTTACAGAATCGGTAGCCTTCGGGGGTGACTTCGTAGAGGTCAATCTGGTTGGCCCAACCAAAGTGGGCATTGACGTGCTTGCCGTCGCGGGTTGTAAAGGCCACTTGCATAGGCGTTCTCCTTAGAACCGTGAACTTGAGGGTTTAGGGGAGCTAGGGAGATCTAGCTCGAAGCTCTGGATCCCTTAGAATCCATGCCCAGAAACCTGGGATGGGCTGGGATGCCGCTCCTCCTCCTGCTCCATCAGCAGGTTGCCAACAGCAAACAGTTGGGATAAGGTGCCGCGATAGCCCACCTGACAGAGGTGGTTGGCCCCCAGCCGGTCGAAGATAGGGATCCCTATCCGATGCACCGGGATCCCCAACCGCTTGCCCAGCCGCGCCACGTGGGAGTTGCCCACCAGCAGGTCGGCCCCGGACGCTAGCTCCTCCAGATCCCCCAGATCCCCCACCCGCACTGCCTCAATGGGAAGGGTGGTCAAGTGGGGATCCGGTGTGGGACTGATGGCCGCCTGGATCTGACAGCCCATATCCAGCAGCCAGTCCACCCACCCCCAGAGCAGATCGGCTTCTAGGGCCAAGGCAATCCGCTGGTTGCCGAAGAAAAAGTGACAATCCAGCAGAGCATCTTGAACTTGGCTACGCTGGCGGCGGTAGCGCGAGGGCACCGACTGTTGGCTGTGCTCAGCCAGGGTTGCCAAAAAGGGATCCACAGCCTTGAGGCCGGTTAGGTGGGGAAAAACCCGATAGGGGGTGCCAAAGCGCTGGGCCAGGATCTGGGCTGCCGGACGCATGCTCTCGCCGATGGCCAAGGTGAGGCTGGAGCGTCCTAGCTGGCGCAGTTGCTCAAGGGGAGTGCCGCCGTCTGGGGTTGCCCTGAAGCCAGTACCCAAGTGGCCATCCAGGGAGCCCGAGGGATCCGGCACCAAGATCGGCTCCAGGCCAAAGGCTTCCACCGTTTCCTTAATCTCTTGGGCGTCGGCGGGAGTGAGGGCAGGCCCGCACAGCACCGTTACCTGGGCAGGGTGGACGGATCCCGACGGTGATTCCGGCAAGGTACTGACCAAGCTGTGGACAGCGATGGCATAGCCGTCTTGCAGGGATCCCTTAAAGTCAGGCGTAGAGGCCAACACAATGGGCAGATCCTGCAATTGCGGCTGACGTCGGCGCAGCTCCCGCAGGATGCGCGGCATATCGTCCCCGCGGGTTTCCGTGAGGCCGGTGGTGAGAAGGCCAATGAGCTCCGGCTGGGCCTTTTCCACCAGGGTGAGGATGGCAGCTTCGACATTCTCCTCCCCCCCCAAGATGGTGTCCACCTCGGACATGGCAGTGGTGGACATGGGAATGGCCTCGCGGAAGTGGCGTACCAGCAGCGCTTTGGCAAAGGCCGTACAGCCCTGGGAACCGTGGAAGAGGGGCAGACAGCCCTTGATCCCCAGAAAGGCCAGAGCCGCCCCCAGCGGAGCGCTGAGTTTGAGGGGGTTGACGGTCAAGGGCTTGCGTTCTTGGATGAGCTGAGCCATCATCTCACCTCCTTTTCTGCTGGGGTCTCCCAGGGGGCAGGCTGCCGCAACTGCTCCCAGATAGGGCTGTAGAGAGCGGCGTCGATCTCCCGCGCCAAGTTCACCAGGCCGCGATAGCCGGCATAGGCGTGGTGCCGCTCCTGGTTGATGTCCAGGAAGGGGATGCGGGCCTTGAGGGCGGTGTACTGGTTGCGTCCGCCGGCGATGAGCAAGTCTGCCTTCGTGCGCTTCACCACTTGGAGCAGCTCTTGGGGGCTGCCCTTGTCCAGGAGAATGCCCTCTTGGCCAAGCAGTTCGCGAATGCGGGCCTTGTCTTCTTCGGTGCTTTTGCGGGTGCTGGTGGCCGTTACCTGCATCCCCAGATCTCGGGCCGCTGAGATGATCGACCAGCTCTTCACTCCGCCGGTATAGAGCACAACCCGCTTGCCTGCCAGCCGCTGTCGGTAGGGGGCCAAGGCCGCCTCGGTGGCGCGAGTTTCCCGCTCGATGAGGGCCTCAGTGCGCTCCTGCAGTTCGGGATCTTTCAGCCGTTGGGCAATGGCCCTTAGGCAGTGGTTCATCTCCTGCAGCCCGTAAAAGGAAGCCTCGATGTAGGGGATCCCGTAGCGCTCCTGCATCTTGCGGCCCACATTGAGCAGGGCTTTGGCGCAGATGAGGACGTTCAGCTTGGCCCGGTGGGCGGTACAGATCTCGTGGTAGCAGCCATCGCCGGTGATCTTGGCCAAGATGCGGATCCCCAGCTCGTCAAACAGAGGCAAGACATCCCACAGCTCGCCGGCAATGTTGTACTCGCCGATGAGGTTAATGTCGCGGGGAGTGGTGTACTCCGGGGAGGCCGTGCCAATGACGTAGTCCAGCAGGGCTTCTCCGGCCAGACGGTTGCCCAGGTTTTTGCTGCCCACAAAGCCGGGCGCATTTACCGGAATGACCGGGATGCCAAGCTGGCGGCTGGCCCGCTGACACACCGCCTCTACATCGTCGCCAATGAGGGCAGTTACACAGGTGAGATAGACGAAAATGGCGGCAGGTTGGTATTTGGCCTGCAAGTTGAGGATGGCCTGAAACAGCTTTTCTTCCCCCCCAAAGATGATCTCGTTCTCGCTCAGATCGGTGGTGAAGCCCACCTGATAGAGCCGGGATCCAGAAGAGAGGCTGCCCCGTGTCCCCCAAGAGTTGCCGCTGCAGGCAATGGGCCCATGCACCAGATGGGCAGCATCGGTAATCGGCACCAGCGCAATGGAGGCCCCATCAAAGGCACAGCCTCCCTGCGCTCCTCCTGGCTTGGCTTGCTCGGCACAGACTTTGTTTTTGCCTTTGCCGTCTTTCTTGTGGTTGTGCTCGCAGGCGGTCTCGTTGAGCAGCTCCGCCACTTTGGTTCGGCTAATCAAGGGCATGATGGGATCTCCTGAGAAGAGAGGGGCTGGGGTTGAGCCGCAGTTTGGGCCAGATAAGCCGCCGCCCGTAGCCGCAGGGCGATGAGCTCTTCGTAGAGGGGGTTGATGCGACAGAGGGCCGGAATGTGGACGGTGCGGGATCCCAGTCGGATATCCCGCTCAAAGGGACAGGAAGCCGGGATCAAACGACAAATCCAACGGGCCTGCCGGGATCCCCGAATTTCAATGCTGTTGAGCCAGCGGCGCGGCCACTGCAGGGCAGATCTGAAAACTGAGTTAAAAACCAGGCCGAGCCATCCGAAAAGGTTGCCGACTCTGGGATAGGGAAGAGAAGGGTAGGGGTAAGTCATGGCTTAAACCTCCGAATGGGTAGGACTTGTAACAAGGGAACGTAGAGCGCACCATTCAAAAATCTGCTCCAGTTGCTCCAAAGAAATCAGCCCGTAATGCCAGAGAATCATGGGCAGGGGCCCCTGTTCACACCCATGTCGTTTCAGGGCGAAGGTGAGGGCGGATTCTGGGATCCCAAGCTCCGCTTGCAAAAACTGGAGCAGCGGTGACCGATCGGGGGTAAGCATGGCAGAGTCTCCCAAAACGAGGGGTGAGCGTGGAGGGGCAAGCTAGGGTGGGGACAAACCCAAAACCAAGCTGTCGGCAGCGAGAAAGTGGGCCAGGTGAAAGGCCCGTTCCTCTGTCCGCAGCAAAATCTGCTCGTAGAGGTGACGGGTGGCGCGATCCCCAACACTTTCCGCCAGAGCCGCCTGGCGACGCAGCAGATCGATCAGGCTTTGCTCAGCCCGCAAATCCGCTTCCAGCATGGGCCGCACGGCCAATGCATCGTCCCCTTCTGGGCTGAAGCAGCACAGCTCCGCCAGCTTGGCAAAGCTAGAGGCCGGGATCCCACCTAGGCCGTTCAGGCGCTCCCCCACCTCATGGGCGTGGTTCTGAACTTCCTGTAAACTTTCGTTGAAAAATTGATGAATTGAGTAGAACTCTGCTCCTTCGACAACCAGATGGTGCTTCAGATACTGCAAATACAGCCCCTGAAGACTGGCCCAAGCCAGGTTGAGGCCCTCGCAAATGGGAACCGTGATCTCCCGTCCCAGATGAACGGGGTTGTCTTGGACTTGTTGGAAGGAGCGAGTTGAGGGGGATGGAGTGGTCATTGGTGCTACCAAAACGAGGTGAACAGGAGAAGCAAGAAAGCAAACGGCAGAGGTTTAGGGGCGGTCATCCCATCCCGAATGTCTCTCAAGGGGGGGTCTGGAGAGACCAGCAGCGATCCAACCAACTCAGCCAGCCAGAGCGGTTAAGGGTGAAAAGGCGGAGCACACTGTGGACGAGGAGGGCTTCGGTGGGAGTGTGAATCATCACCCACAGTTGGTCGGTCGGGGTACAGCCACAGGTCAAATCCAGCTCCTGCAGACGGTAGAGAATCCGCCAGCGATCGCAACGGGGCACCTGCAGCACTTCAGCCGTTTTCGGTGGGGGAGAAACAAGGGGGGACATAAGCTCACCGGTTGGGAAGCAGGGGGGAGTCTCAGCAGAGGGCAGAACCGTTGGGTTTCTGTTCCCCCGCTTATAGCAAGCGGCTGCAGAGGCTCAGGCTTGGCAGTGGGCGATCAGGATTGATTGAGTTATTGCCGATGTACTCAAACCCTGGAAGCTTGGCCCAGAGGGCAAAAAAAGTTTTTCCGAGGGTAGGGGGTTGAGTCTTTTGCCCACAGGGATCCGGTATTTTTGGGGAAGGGTATGGGTATTTGAGCGAGTACATCCCCCCTGTCACAACAAGAAAGTCCGACGGCCTGCCGCCGCAATAGTCTTCACTTCCTCGGCGAGGACTTTGCCCCAGGGGGATCTTTCCTCAAACTCAAATGGCTATTTTCAATACACTTTTGGGCTGATACGATATTAAATCGTAGCGATTGATGCAAAACGCAGCCGAGGCTGCGGTGCTTGAGTGCATCTGCGCAGATTTTTAGTATTTCTTAAGCATTGCCCCAAGCCCTTGTCGAATAAGGGATTCCGGGATCCTTCCCCCAGCCGGATCCCCCGCCCCTCTGGGTCAAAATACGGCATCCCCGGCCTTGAAAAGCCAGACCCCTGACCCCTAAAAAAGTTGGATTTGGCCTGCCATCGGGCTTTGCAGGTCTTGAGTACAAAGCCAATAAACTCGATCAGTTCTACCGGGCTGAGTGCAACGGAGCGGGCAGAGGGCGGTTGATATAACCGCCAGTAACGTTCTATCCCCTGGTTGACCCCACTATGCCGCCCCTTTCAACTCCGCCCCGCCAGGGATCCCCTTCCCCATCGGCCTGCGCTTGCAGCAGCAGCCCCCGCCAGGCCCTCCCCCCTCATCTGCAGCAGCGCATCGCCACCCATCCCTGCTACAGCGAAGCAGCTCACCATCACTACGCCCGCATGCACGTGGCGGTAGCCCCTGCTTGTAACATCCAGTGCAACTACTGCAACCGCAAGTTCGACTGTGCCAACGAGAGCCGGCCCGGTGTGGTCAGTGAGCTGCTGACTCCAGCAGAAGCCGCCCACAAAGTGTTGGTGATTGCCGGCAAGATCCCGCAACTGACGGTGGTGGGCATTGCTGGGCCTGGGGATCCCTTGGCCAACCCCAAGCAAACCTTCGAGACCTTTGCCCGCATTGCCGAGAAAGCCCCGGATCTCAAGCTCTGCCTTTCCACCAACGGCCTGATGTTGCCGGACTACATCGACGAGATCAAACGGCTGAACATCGACCACGTCACCCTGACCATCAACATGGTGGATCCAGAGATCGGGGCCAAGATCTACCCCTGGATCCGCTGGCGGCGCAAGCGCATTCGGGGGGTGGAGGCAGCCCGCATCTTGCACGAGCGGCAGATGGAAAGTCTGGATCTGTTGCGGGAGGCAGACATCCTCTGCAAAGTCAACTCCGTCCTCATTCCCGGCATCAACGACACCCACCTCCTGGAAGTGAACCGGGTGATCCAGGCCAAAGGGGCCTTCTTGCACAACATCATGCCCCTCATCTCAGCGCCTGAACACGGCACCTACTTCGGCCTTATCGGCCAGCGGGGCCCCACCCCTCAGGAGTTGAAAGCCCTGCAAGATCGGTGCTCCGGCAACATGCGGATGATGCGCCACTGTCGCCAGTGTCGGGCGGACGCGGTGGGCCTGCTGGGGGAAGACCGCAGCCAAGAGTTTACCAAGGAGCGCTTTATGCAGATGACCCCCGAATACGACCCCGAAAAACGCCGCCAGATCCAGGCGAGCATTGCCCAACTGCAAGCTCAGCAGCAGTCAACCCCGACCCACTGGACAGCCGACCTACCTCCCGACAGCCCCTCCATCCTGGTGGCCGTGGCCAGCAAAGGAGGCGGCTTGGTCAATCGCCACTTCGGCCATGCACGGGAATTTTTAATCTACGAGGTCAACGCCCGCGGGGCTCAGTTTGTCGGCCACCGCAAGGTTCCGCAGTACTGCCACGGAGGATCCGGCGAGGACAACAACCTGGAGCAAATTCTGGATCTCATCAGGGATTGCCGAGCCGTGCTGGTCTCCAAGATTGGCGATTGCCCCATGAAGCGCATTCGCGAGGCCGGCATCGAAGTGGTGGAAGACTACGACCTCATCGAAACGGTGGCCCTCAAGTTTTACCGCACCTGGTTGGTCAACCAGGCCCTGGACAGCAAATCTCCCCGATCTTGAGACCTCATCTTTTGGAGACGCGGCTATGGCTACTGTAACTGCTCTCACCAAAGGCGGACTGCCCTGGATCCCACAGTTTATCGAAAGCCTGGATATCACCCGCTGCCTCGGCTGTAGCCGTTGCCTCAAAGTCTGTGGCCGTGGTGTGTTTGCCCTCAGAGCCCTCAACGAAGACGGCGAGTTTGTCGACAACGAAGAGGAAGAAGAAAGTGAGCGCAAGGTAATGACCATCCTCAATGCCGCCCTCTGCATCGGCTGTCAGGCTTGCGCCCGCATTTGCCCAAAGCAGTGCCATTCCCACGCTCCGCAAGCCGTTTAACTTTGCCCAACCCCTATCTTGTACCGGAGCCTGTATGAACCCTGTGATCTACCTGGACAACAACGCCACCACCGCCGTGGATCCCCTGGTTCTGGAGGCGATGCTGCCCTATTTGCAGACCTTCTACGGCAACCCCTCCTCCATGCACAGTTTTGGCGGCCAGGTGGGGCGCGCCCTCAACCAAGCCCGCGAACAGGTGGCAGCCCTTCTGGGAGCGGATCCGACCGAGATCATCTTCACCAGTGGCGGCACCGAAGGCAATACCACGGCTATTTATGCAGCCTTGGCAGCCCAACCTCAGAAGCGCCACATCATCACCACCCAGGTGGAGCACGCCTCGGTGCTCAACGTCTGCAAGCACTTGGAAAAACAGGGCTACCGCGTCACCTACCTCTCGGTGGATGAGCAAGGCTGCCTGGACTTGCTGGAGTTGGAAGCAGCCCTGACCGGTGATACTGCCCTAGTGAGTTGCATGGCCGCCAACAACGAGACAGGGGTACTTTTCCCCATCGAGGCAGTGGGATCCCTGGCCCGCGGCTATGGGGCTGTTGTCCATGTGGACGCAGTACAGGCGGTGGGCAAGATCCCCCTCGATCTGCAGCGCCTGCCGGTGGATCTCCTCACCCTTTCTGGACACAAACTGCATGCCCCCAAGGGGATCGGCGCCTTGTATGTGCGGCGGGGCTTTCGCTTCCGTCCGTTGCTGCTGGGAGGGCATCAAGAGCGGGGCCGTCGCGCCGGGACGGAAAATGTGCCGGGAATTGTTGGCCTGGGCAAGGCAGCGGAGCTGGCCCAAGCCCACCTCGGGGATCCCCACGAGCGGCTGCTGCGGGATCGCCTGGAGCAGGGTTTGCTGCAGCGGATCCCGGACATCCAGGTTAACGGCCACCCCACCCGGCGGCTGCCCAACACCACCAACCTGGGCTTCAAGTTCGTGGAAGGGGAGGCGATCCTCTTCTGGCTGAACAAATACGGCATCTGCGCCTCCTCCGGTTCCGCCTGCACTTCCGGATCCCTGGAACCCTCCCATGTGCTGCGGGCCATGCGCTTGCCCTACACCGTTTTGCACGGCTCGATCCGCTTCAGCCTCTCCCGCTTTACCCAGCCGGCAGAGGTGGAGCGGGTGCTGGAGGTTTTGCCGGGGATCATCGAGCATTTGCGGGCCATCTCCCCCTTCAGCCACGAGGCGGAAGACTGGCTGCAACAGCAGGAACGGGAACTGGCTCGCCGCTGACCCCTCCTCAAACTCATCTTCGCTCGACCGTTAGCATCCTCAACTCAGGATCCAGCCATGTGGGACTACAGCGAAAAAGTCTTGGAACTCTTCTACCACCCCAAAAACCAAGGGGCAATGGATCCCAGCTCCGAGCCCGGTGTTCGGGTGGTGGTTGGAGAAGTGGGCAGCATCACCTGTGGCGATGCCCTGCGGCTCTACTTAAAGGTGGACGAGGCCAGCGAGCGCATCTTGGCTGCCAGCTTCCAAACCTTTGGTTGCACCAGCGCCATTGCCTCTTCCTCGGCCCTAACGGAGCTGATCACCGGCCTCACCCTGGATGAAGCCCTGCAGATCGACAACCGCCAGATTGCCGATTACCTGGGCGGCCTGCCCCCCGCCAAGATGCACTGCTCGGTGATGGGGCAAGAGGCTCTGGAGGCAGCCATCTACAGCTATCGCGGCCTTCCCTTGCCTGACCACACGGAGGATGACAGCACCTTGGTCTGCTCCTGCTTTGGCGTCAGCGAGCAGAAGATCCGCCGTCTGATCCGGGAAAACCACCTCACTTCTGTTGAAGAAGTAACAGCCTACAGCAAAGCAGGCGGCGGTTGTGGCTCTTGCCTGGCCCAGATTGAAGACTTGATTGCCGCCGTTCTGGCTGAGACTGACGCGATCCCTTCAGAAGATTCAAGAAATTCAAAAGAGGATGCGAAAACCCAGACAAAGCCCTCTCCTGCTGCTTCCCCTGCTGGCTCGGCAACAGCGACACCCTCTCCCCTCACCACCTTGCAGAAGATTGCCCGCATTCAGGCCGTCCTGGAGGAGGAAGTTCGCCCGCTGCTGTTGGCCGATGGCGGCGATGTGGAGCTGTACGACCTGGAAGGGGATCAGGTGTGGGTACGCCTCAAGGGATCCTGCGCCACCTGCCCCAGCCAGCAAAACACCCTGCGGTTGCTCATCGAAACCCGCCTGCAAGAACAGGTGTGGCCCACGTTAACTGTGCATGCCCTCTAGTTCCCCTCCCTTTGTTCCTTCTCGACAAACCCAGGATTTCCATGATCCGCCCTGATCCTACCCCCCGTCGCTTCCCCCATCTCCTGCCTCGATTCGGGAGGGCCCCACCGCTCGACGGTTTGCTTCCAGATCCTGCCAAGGGTTCGAGGCTGCTTTCCCCTGAGCTGAAACCCTTTGCAGTAAGAACCCCGCCCCGCTGACGCGACCAGTTGCGCCCATTGGCAAGAGATTTCTAATCCTTGAGTCGTCCTCAAGTCTTTCCTCAAGTCTTCATTAGGAGAACTGAACCATGAGACAAATTGCATTCTACGGCAAAGGCGGTATCGGCAAATCCACCACCTGTCAGAATACCGTTGCCGGTATGGCCGAATTGGGGCAGCGGATCATGATCGTCGGCTGCGACCCGAAGGCCGATTCCACCCGCCTCATGTTGCACTGCAAAGCCCAGACCACCGTCCTTCACCTGGCTGCTGAGCGGGGATCCGTAGAGGACGTGGAGCTGGAAGAAGTGGTTCTCACCGGCTATCGAGGGGTGCGCTGCGTGGAATCCGGTGGCCCTGAGCCTGGCGTTGGCTGTGCCGGACGAGGCATCATCACCGCCATCAATTTCTTGGAAGAAAACGGTGCCTACGAGGATCTGGACTTTGTCTGCTACGACGTGCTGGGAGACGTGGTCTGCGGCGGTTTTGCCATGCCCATTCGGGAGGGCAAGGCCCAAGAGATCTACATTGTTTGCTCTGGCGAAATGATGGCCATGTATGCGGCCAACAACATCGCCCGCGGCGTGCTGAAATACGCCTACTCCGGCGGCGTGCGCTTGGGTGGCCTGATCTGCAACAGTCGCAAGGTGGATCGCGAGATCGAGCTGATCGAAGCTCTGGCCGAAAAGCTCAATACCAAAATGCTGCATTTCATCCCCCGCGACAACGTGGTTCAGCATGCAGAATTGCGCCGCATGACGGTGATCGAGTACTCCCCCGACTGCAACCAAGCTGACGAGTATCGGGCCTTGGCCAAAAAAATCATCAACAACACGGATCTGAGGATCCCCACCCCCATCTCTATGGATGAGCTGGAACAGTTGTTGATAGAGTTCGGCGTTTTGGACGACGACCAGAAAATCGCCCACCTCATCGGCAAAACCGAAAAAGAGCTGGCCCCAGTGTGAACTCAAAGATGGGCTGGGGGAGGGGGCAAGTCACCCCCAGCCCTTACCTCTCCTTTTTGCTCAAGAAGCGTCCAAGAAACTCCAGAGATGAGGCTCTTCCCATGACTACTCCCAAAAGTGCTCTCAAAGAGGAAACTCGAAAAGTTGTTGCAGAGGTTCTAGAAACCTACCCCGAAAAAGCCCGGCAGAAGAGAGCCAAGCACCTCAACGTTTATGACGAGGGCAAAACAGATTGCGGAGTAAAATCCAACATCAAATCCATTCCCGGCGTTATGACCACCCGTGGCTGTGCCTATGCTGGCTCTAAGGGGGTGGTGTGGGGGCCGGTCAAGGACATGATTCACCTCAGCCATGGCCCCGTGGGCTGCGGCTACTACTCCTGGTCCGGAAGGCGCAATTACTACGTGGGCACAACCGGGGTAGATACCTTCGTTACCATGCAGTTCACCTCCGATTTTCAGGAGCGGGATGTGGTGTTTGGGGGGGATAAAAAACTGGCCAAACTCTTGGTGGAAGCCAGCGAACTCTTCCCCTTGGCTAAAGGCATTACCATCCAGTCCGAATGCCCCATTGGTCTAATTGGAGATGACATCGAGGCAGTGGCCAAAAAAGCCACCAAAGAGATTGGCAAAGCGGTGGTGCCGGTGCGCTGCGAGGGCTTTCGGGGGGTTTCCCAGTCCCTAGGCCACCACATCGCCAACGATACGGTGCGGGACTGGGTTTTGCCCATTGCCGACAAGAGAGCGAAGGAGGGATCCCTCAACTTTGAGCCCGGCCCTTATGATGTGGCCCTGATTGGAGACTACAACATCGGCGGCGACGCTTGGTCTTCCCGGATTTTGCTGGAGGAGATGGGCCTGCGGGTAGTGACCCAGTTCTCTGGGGATGGCACCTGGAACGAGATGCTGCTTGCCCCCCGGGTGAAGCTGAATCTCATCCACTGCTACCGATCCATGAACTACATCTGCCGCCACATGGAGGAAGCCTACGGGATCCCCTGGCTGGAGTTCAATTTCTTTGGCCCCACCCAAATTGCCAAATCCCTGCGGGCCATTGCCCAGCGGTTTGACGAGACCATCCAGGCCAAAGCGGAGCAGGTGATCGCCAAGTACCAGCCCCAGAGCGAGGCTGTCATTGCCAAGTATCGCCCCCGTCTGGAGGGCAAACGGGTAATGCTGATGGTGGGCGGACTGCGGCCCCGCCACGTCATCCCGGCCTTCCGGGAGCTGGGCATGGAGGTGATTGCCACCGGCTACGAATTCGGCCACGGCGACGACTACAAGCGCACCACCCAGTACATCGACGATGGCACCCTCATCTACGATGACGTGTCCGGCTACGAGTTTGAAGAATTTGCCAAGAGGTTGAAGCCAGATCTCATCGCCTCCGGCATCAAGGAGAAGTACGTCTTTCAAAAGATGGCTTTGCCCTTCCGCCAGATGCACTCTTGGGACTACTCCGGCCCCTACCACGGCTACGACGGCTTTGCCGTGTTCGCCCGCGATATGGATTTGGCTTTGAATAGCCCCACCTGGACTTTGGTCAAAGCCCCCTGGAAATCCTAGCTTGCCGCTGGGATCCCAGACGCCAACGGCCCTTCCTTCCCCTGCCCCTCATTAGGAGACCGACCATGCCGCAAGATATCCAAGGCATCAAAGACCACGCTCGCCTGTTTCAAGATCCGGAATATCAGGCACTTCTGCAGTGCAAACAAACCTTTGAAGATCGCCCTCCCCTGGAAGAAGTGGCCCGGGTGGCCGAATGGACAAAATCTTGGGAATACCGGGAAAAGAACTTTCAGCGGGAAGCTTTGACGATAAACCCTGCCAAGGCTTGCCAGCCCTTAGGGGCCATCTTTGCCGCTGCCGGCTTTGAGGGAACTCTGCCCTTTGTCCATGGATCCCAGGGGTGTGTGGCCTATTTTCGCACCCATCTCACCCGCCACTTCAAGGAGCCGTTTTCAGCGGTCTCCACCTCGATGACGGAAGATGCGGCGGTGTTTGGCGGCCTCAAAAACCTGATTGAGGGACTGGAAAACGCCTACACCCTCTACAAGCCCAAGATGATCGCCGTGTGCACCACCTGCATGGCAGAGGTGATCGGGGATGACCTGGGGGCCTTTATCACCACGGCCAGAAACGAGGGGGCCATTCCCCGCGACTTCCCGGTGCCCTACGCCCACACGCCAAGCTTTGTGGGATCCCACATCACCGGCTATGACAACATGCTCAAGGCCATTCTCAGCACCCTCACCGAGCCGGTGGGCCGCACAGGCAGCAATGGCCACATCAACGTCATCCCTGGCTTCGATACCTACATGGGCAATTTGCGGGAGATCAAGCGCATTTTTGGCTTATTTGGGATCCCACTGACCCTGCTAGCCGACAACTCCGACTATTTGGATTCGCCCAACGACGGCACCTTCCGCATGTATCCCGGCGGAACCCCTCTGGAGGTGGCCGCCCAATGCTTGAACGCCGAGGCCACTTTTTCCTTCCAGCGCTACACCACGCCCAAGACCCTGGAGTTTCTGGCAGAAGCTTCTGGTCGGCCCACCCTGACGGCGCGGCCAGTGGGCATTCGGGGCACGGATGAGTTTTTGATGCAGCTATCTCGGCTAACCGGCAGGCCCATTCCCCCGGAGCTGGAGATCGAGCGGGGCCGGGCGGTGGATGCTTTCACCGACTCCCAAGCCTGGATCCACGGCAAGCGGGTAGCCCTGTATGGGGATCCGGATCTGGCGATGGGCTTGCTCAGCCTATTGCTGGAGCTGGGGGCCGAGCCGGTGCATGTGGTGGTAACCAACAGCAACGAGGAGTTTGAGACTGAGGCGCGGGCGCTGCTGGCCTCTAGCCCCTATGGGCAGGGGGCAACCGTCTGGGGAGGCAAGGATCTCTGGCATCTGCGCTCCCTGATGTTCACCGAGCCAGTGGATCTGCTGATTGGCAATTCCTACGGCAAATACCTATGGCGGGATACAGGCACGCCTTTGGTGCGCATCGGCTACCCCATCTTCGACCGCCACCACCTGCATCGCTACCCCACCTACGGCTACGTGGGGGCCCTCAACCTCCTTAACTGGCTGGTCAACACCCTTCTAGATGAGGCCGATCGGCGCAGCATCACTCCCAGCAAAACCGATTTTTCCTTCGACCTAATTCGTTAGCTTCCGGAGTAGGGGGATCCCAGAGGCTGGATGGATCTTGTCTAAGGATCCCCTGCTCCAAAGCCGCTAGGAGGAACAGCCAAGCCTTACGGAATCTGATGAATTTTGCCAGAGCTGCGGCTGAGCTTCCTATCCTGGACGTTATTCCCCTGACGCAACCAGGGTCGCGCTAGCGGTGCACAGCATATTGACGGCCACCCGGTTGCCTCGGCGGGCCGTAGGCCTTGGAGGATGGATCCCATGAATTCTTCTCTCACCATCAACGACACCACCCTGCGCGATGGGGAGCAGGCGGCAGGGGTAGCCTTCCAAATCCCCGAGAAGATCTCCATTGCCGCCCTCTTGGATGCCATTGGCGTGCCCGAGATTGAAGTGGGGATCCCGGCCATGGGCGCCGTGGAAACGGAGGCCATCCGCGCCATGCTGGGCTTGGGGCTGCGGGCTCAGATGCTGGGGTGGAACCGGGCTGTGCCCAGCGATATCCTCGCCTCCATCCGCTGTGGCCTCAAACGGATCCACATCTCCGTGCCGGTCTCGAATCGGCAAATCGCTGCCAAGTTCCAAGGGGATCGGCCTCGGCTGCTACGACAGTTGCGCCAATGCGTGGAGATGGCCTTAGAACAAGGGCTGTGGGTCTCGGTGGGGGCAGAAGATGCCAGCCGCACCCCTCTGGAGCAGGTTATTGAGCTGGCCCAAATGGCCCAGAGCTGGGGCTGTCGGCGCTTCCGCTACTGCGATACGGTGGGCATTTTGGATCCTTTTAGCACCTACAAGCAGATTCGCCGTCTGGTGCGGGCCATCGACATCCCCGTGGAGATGCATACCCACGACGACCTGGGTATGGCCACCGCCAATGCCCTAGCTGGGATCCGCGCCGGCGCCCAGTCGGTGAACACCACCGTCAACGGCTTGGGGGAACGGGCCGGCAACGCCCCCCTAGAAGAGGTGGTGATGGCTCTGCGCTACACCTTGGGGATTGACGTTGGGGTGGATACCCGCCGCCTGCGGGAGCTGTCTCAACAGGTGGCGCGGGCCAGCGGCGCTCCCCTGCCCCCCTGGAAGGCCATTGTTGGCGATAACGCCTTTGCCCATGAGTCGGGCATTCACGCGGCAGGGGTGTTGCGGGATCCCCAGACCTACGAGCCTTTCCCACCGGAAGCCGTGGGCAGCCAGCGGCGGCTGGTGTTGGGCAAACACTCCGGTAGGCGTTTGCTGCTCCAGGTTCTGAAGGAACAGGGGATCCCTGTCGAGCAGATCCCGCCTGGCCAACTGGAAAAGCTCCTAGAACAGGTGCGGCAGCACGTCACCCACTGCAAACATCCGATCCCACCGGCGGAACTGGCCCGCTATTGCCGCGCAACGCTGACGCAATGGGCACAACAGTCTCTAGAACCCATCCCAGAGGAGAGCCATCCCGATGTTGTCTAACCGCTTGTCTGGAAAGGAATCTTCCAAATCTCAGGCCATTTTGGCAGCCGTGTCCCGACGGGCACGCCAAGTGGGCCGCAGCCTAACCCGCCAAGAGGTTTGTCAGGTGTTGGCGGAGATCACAGGAGGTAACCCATGAGCAACGAATTGGAGCTGGATCGCCCCCCCCAATTTGAGCTGGGCGACAAAGTTCGCATCCGTAAGGTCATCCGCAACGATGGCACCTTTTTCGGCCAGCCGGTGGGGAAAATCTTGGCCGTTCCCGGCGACGAAGGCTACGTCATTTCCATTGGCACCTTTCTACAACGGTTTTACGTCTACGCCGTCCACTGCTTGGCCAAAGGCTTGGTGGTGGGGTGCCGCACCCAAGAGCTGGAACTTGTGGAGAAAGGGCAATGAAAGTTATCCTGCACGAAAGTGCCTATGGGCATTTGATGGTCTACGTTCCCAAAAAAGATCTGGAAGAATCGGTTGTCGCCACCCGTTCAGAGGCCGGAGAAACCATTTTCACCCTGAGCAACGGTTGGGAATTGTCCGTCCCAGAGCTGCCAGAGCCTTTGTCTTTGCCCAAGACGGTAGAGGCCAAACGCCTCTAGCCAACGGTTGGCTAGACAATTCTGTTGGCCCATCCTCGAAAGGGCTGAGAGAATCGGTTGAATTCAGCTCTAACAAGCTCCAAATACCCATGAAAAGGGTTGGATCCCCCGTCATTTTGTTTGAACAACCGGCCCACAGAGGGAGATGGCTTTTCATCCTCCTGGGGCTCCTGGTTCTTCTTTGCCGGGGAACCGTCTATTCCTGGAGCATTTTCCGCAAGCCCCTGGAAACAGAGCTGGGGATCGGGGCCGGTGAGAGCCTGCTGCCCTACACCGTTGCCCTCGTGTTCTACGCCACCCTCATGCCCATTACGGGGTTTGTCATCCCCCGCTGGGGATCCCGCCGAGTACTGGCTCTGGGGGGCAGCTTGGTGGGCCTGGGCTATGGGTTGGCCAGCTTTGCCCCCTCTATTGGGTGGATTGCCCTCTGCTACGGAGTCATTGCCGGCAGCGGTGTGGGAATAGCCTATGGGGTGCCAATGGTCGTGGCAGCCCGTTGGTTTCCGGATCGCAAGGGACTGGCCGTGGGATCCACCATTGTTGGCTTTGGCCTCTCCCCTCTGCTCACCGCTCCCTTGGTCAACCGCTTGATCGAGGCACTGGGGGTTCGACCTACGTTGCTGATTTTGGGGATCCTCTTTGCGGCAGTGATCCTGGGGATCGCAACCCAACTGAGATTTCCTCCCCCCGATTGGATCCCTTCCCCCCCTCTTCTAGGAAGAGCCACGGATAGCCCAGATCACGCTCTGTTGACTTCTCGGCGCGCTCTCCCTCTCCTGAAAAACCCCTCCTTCTATGGCTTGTGGATCTGCTATGCCATTGGCACCTTGATTGGTTTAAGCACCATTGGGATTTCCGGTCCTGTGGGGGAAGAGCTGATCGGCCTGGATCCCACTGCGGCTGCCAACAGCGTGGCTCTCTTCGCTCTTTTCAACGGGATCAGCCGTCCTCTGGTGGGCTGGCTGGCCGACCGCTTACATCCCCATCAGGTAACTACGGGCTCCTACGGGCTCATCCTGCTGGCCTGTGGGCTGATGCTCCTGCCTCCCCAGGGATCCCTTCTGGCCTACTGGATAGCCTTTTCCTTGCTTTGGTTTTGCCTGGGGGGGTGGCTGGCCATGGCTCCTACCCTGACTTACGCCTGTTTGATCCCGAACGCTACGCCCAGAACTACGGCATTGTGTTTACCGCCTATGGAGTTGGCGCCCTGACAGGAACGATGATCACAGGCCAAATCCGCGATAGGCTGGGCAGCTATAGCTACACCTTTTATGGGATGGCCGCCTTGGCGGTGGTAGGGATCTGGGTGGCCAACGTTTTTTTGAAGGAGAAGCTGTAGGAGCTTCAAAGCAGTAGGCACGATAGGGATCCCATCAGCAAAAGCAGCAACCTGGCGCAAGCAGCAACTTCATACCCTGCAGGGCTGGGTGAACCAACTTAAAGACATGCCCCCCCAAGGCGAGCAGTTTGATAGAGTAGTACGGCTGTTGCCGACAGATGGGATCGTGGCGGAATGGTAGACGCTACGGACTTAAAATCCGTTGTTCCTAAAGAACGTGAGGGTTCGAGTCCCTCCGATCCCATCATCCCCTGATCCCTGTCCGTTCCAACACATCCAGCAAGTCCGGGATCCGAACCCAGGCATCTTCTCGATCCAAATCGGGGCTGGAAAGAAGAGCCACCAAAGCCGGATCACAAACAGGCGCCACCAAGGGGAAATACCTTAACCCTGTCACCTGAGCAATGCTCCAAAAATAGGGGAGCACCGCATTGCTGGGCAAGATCTCGATGACGGTGGTGCCGGGTGGACAAAAGGCGAGGTTGGTCAGGCCCGCCCCGTGGATCCCGATCACCGCCTCTGCCCCTTGCATCAGGGCTATTTGCTCGGGGAGAGAGAGGGTTTCCATTTGCACCGATACAAATCCCCAAGGGCGCAAACAGGCCAGCACCTCCGCTTCGTTGATCACCCGCCGCCAGCGGGCAGAGCGACGGCTGATGTAAATCCGCCGCGGCTGCAAGGGGTCAATGGACAAACTCGGCTGGGCCAGTTGCCGCAGCACTGCCAATCCCCTAGGCGTCAAGCACCCCACCGGTGCCCCTGCTGAGGGCACGATCAGGTTTTGGGCTTGCAGATGGGATCCCCCCAACTGCTCAAAGCTGAGGATACGCTCGGCTGGGATCCCCAAAGCAGCCAAGCTCTGCACCTGAAAGGGTTTTCTTTGATACCCGTGGATCAAGATGGGAATGTCCTTTTCCAGGGCACCCGACCGCCGCAGAATATCGAGGGCAGGCAAAATATCCACCATCCAGTGAAAGTAATTAACTGCTCCCAAGGGCAAGAGGGCAACGGGGCCATGCAGCGGGATCGGTGGGGGGAGATGGGGCAAGCCCAGTAGAGGGTGGTGCTGCAGGTGATCCGGCTTGTAGTCCCAGTCGAGGAACTCCGGTGGTGGCAAGCTCAGCGACAGATCGGCGAGCAATTCTCCCCGGCGGGTGAGCACCCCACTGGCAAAGCTGGCGTAAAGATGGCGGGGATAATGGCCCACCTGCACGGATCCTCTGGGGATCTGGGCCACAAAGGTCTCTGCCAAGGGGATCCGCTGCGGGCGCAGCTTTTGCAAAATGGCGGGATCAGCCGCAGGGGGCGCTTTTAGACAGAGAACCCCCCCTGGATCCAGGGGTTGGTAGTCCCCTTCGCCCGTAGCCTGATGCCACTGTCGGGTGGTGAGGTAGCCTTGGGTTGGCACCGGCCAGAAGTCGGTCGTAGAAGGAGTGTTCTGGGAAAAAGAGTCTGCCTGAAGGGCAACGCCTTCTGGAGCCCAACGCTGCCGCCAAGCCGAATACAGGAAATCGGGGATCCCCAGGGATCCCTCTCCCCTGCACGCCTGCTCCAATCCCGACCGCAGAGGGCTTTCTCTCCCACTGCCCTGGCACCACGCCTGCACCCAACTCCGTTCCGCCGCCACCGCTCGGCAAACCTTCTCCCAAGCGGCCTCAGGGTGAGCCAACCGCACTTCCGCTTCCGCCCAGTAGCTGTAGAGCTGCGCCGTCCCAGTGCCCCGCGCTTCAGCCGTCTGAAAGCACCGCACAGCCTGAACTGGATCCTGCAGATCCAACCACGCCAAGCCCATCTGTACCCAGGGATCCCCCCACTCAGGGCGCAGCCGCGCAGCCTCCTGCAGAGGGGAAATCGCCTCTCGCAGCCGACCCAGCTTCATCAGAGCCAGGCCCCAGCGCCAAAAACTCTCTGCCGCTGTTGGATCCCGTTGGCAAGCCTGCTCAAACCACTCCGCTGCCGAGCTCCACAGCCGACTCCGCTCTTGGGTCAGGCCAATGCGGTGGGCAGCCAAGGCCTGGTCAGAAGACAGCTCCAGCCGCCCATCCCCCACCTCCAGCAGCTGCCGGTACAGAGCTGCTGCCTGTGGCCAATGGCCCTTCTCCCACAGCCTTTCCGCCAAAGCCTGCAGGCCCCTCAGCAGGTGGTAGACGGCCTCGGATTCGGCCACCTCCTCTGCTTGCAGCATCGCCAACCCCTCTTGCCAGGCAAGCTGTGCCTCCAGTTCCCGACCCAGCAGGAGATAGGCAGCTCCCAGATCCCAATACAGCTCTGGAGACGGGGATCCCTGCTCAAGCTGCTGCTGCAAGGCCTGGATAACCTGCTCGTAATGCCCCTGCTCCCAATCCTCGAGGAGAAAAGCAGAAGACAACAGATGGGGGGGTAGAGTTGGGTTAAGAGCCATGTCTTCGTGGATGAGAAACAGTGTTACCAAGAAAACTGGGCTTAAAGCCCCGCCTTTCCAGAGCGGCTTTGTGCTACTTTGTTAGCAGCGGTGGGGTAGTCAACCGCTGTATTCGCGCAAGCGAGCCGTAGGCTCTGAACCTAACAGTCTAACGACTGAACCCAACCTACTAGCTAGATAGGTTTTGTGGTTGTCGGCAACGGTACCTAAGGGCATTAGGGAACCGCCCCGCACTCGCGTCAGCGGCGTGTAGTGCTCGGGGGAACGCCTGGGGAGACAGGCACCACTGCTTTGGAAGGGTAACCGGACAGAGTAAGTGCTGTCGCAGAACCAGGAACCAGAATCCTCACCCTCTAGGGTGGGGAGTATGTCAAAAACTGCAACAACCTCCCCCCTCTGGGCCCATGCCCCTAGTATTCTAGGCTTGGCTTCCCCCTCAGGGATGGACAGCGACCCTTCTTAGTTCAAAGAGGGATGCTCGTTCGGTTGTGGGTCAGCCTCTTCACCCCCTTCGATGACAGTGTCCTCGGCCTTTGTTGGCAGTTTTTTCGATCAAAACGGAGTTTAAGAGATCGATGGGTATCAACGTATCCGCTGGCGCAGTCGTTTCCAGCCCCCGCTTGTACCAAACCGTGCCCGTATCAACCATCTCCCAGGCGGAACAGCAGGATCGCTATCTGGGACGCACCGAGTTGGATCGCCTTGAGGATTTTTTCTCCAGCGGCCTGAAACGGCTGGAGATTGCCCAGGTGATTGCAGCCAACTCCGAAATCATTGTCAGTCGCGCCGCCAACCGCATCTTTACGGGCGGCTCGCCCATGGCCTATCTGGAGCGGCCCGAGGTCACTCAGGACGAGAAGGAAGCCTTCAAGCTGGGCACTGCCTTCTACGTGGAATCCACCGGCGGATTCATCGAGGCCATCCGCAACATCTTCAGCGCCAGCGGCGTGGAGATTCCCCCCAACTTCCGCCCCATCAACATCTCCCGCTACGGGGCTGCCAACATGCGCAAATCCCTGCGGGATCTAAGCTGGTTTTTGCGCTACGTCACCTACGCTTTGGTGGCCGGGGATCCCAGTATCATCGCCGTCAACACGCGCGGCCTGCGGGAGATCATCGAAAATGCCTGCTCCGCCGAGGCCACCATTGTCGCCATTCAAGAGATGAAACGGGCGGCGGCTGGCTACTTCCGCAAAGATACTGAAGCCGTTGCCATCATCAACCAATATTTCGATGTCTTGCTGAGCGAGTTCATCGCCCCCGCCCCTTCCGACAAGCTGCGGCAGCGCAATGCCAGCACTGCCGACGGGATCCCTCTGCAAGGGCTGCAGCTACCCCAGATCTACAACTTGGCTGCCGAAAAAGTTCCCGTTTTTGCCATGAAGCCGGGGCTGTCCAATGCCGAAAAAGAAGAAGTCATCAAGGCCGCCTATCGGCAGGTGTTTGAACGGGATATCCGCCGCGCCTATGGCCTCAAGCTTTCCGACCTGGAGTCGAAGGTGAAAAACGGCGAGATCTCCATGAAGGAGTTCATTCGCCGCCTGGGCAAATCGGAGCTGTATCGCAAGCAGTTTTACGAGCCTTACATCAACAGCCGCGTCGTGGAGCTGGCCTTCCGCCACTTCCTGGGGAGAGCCCCCGAAACCCGTGAGGAAGTGCAGACCTACTTCTCCATCATCTCCAGCAAGGGCCTGGCTGGCCTGGTGGACGCGCTGGTGGACAGCCGCGAGTACGGGGACTACTTCGGCGAAGAGACGGTGCCCTACCTGCGCAAGCTGGGGGTAGAAGCACAAACCAGCGCCAACTGGGGGGCCAAATTCGACCTCTACAACTACGCTGCCCCGCGCCGTAAGGTGCCCCAGTTCATTACCCTCTTTGCCCGCTACAACCGGCCCCTGCCAGATCAGCATGCCTATGGCTCCGGCAACGACCCTCTGGAGATTCAATTTGGGGCCATCTTCCCCAAAGAAACCCGTTCCCTCAGCGCCCGCCCTGCTCCCTTCAACAAAGACGTCAAGCGCATCCTCATCCGGCGCGGCTTTGCCCTGACCAACGAGCGCACCAACCCCAGAGCAGCAGGGGATCCCAGCAGCCTTGGCCCGAAGGTTTTCAAGCTCACCCAAACCCCAGGAGATCGCAGCCGACGGCTGGGGGTGCGGGCCGGCATTGTCGGCAGTGAGGGATCCACCCAGGCGGTGATCCGCGCCTGCTATCAACAGGTGTACGGCTATGTGCCCTATGAGGGTCAACGGCTGACCCGCTGGGAGATCAAGCTGGAGTCGGGGGAAATTCCCGTTAAAGAGTTTGTGCGCCAACTGGCTAAGTCGGATCTCTTCCGCAACAAGTACTGGTTCAGCTTGTATGTCTGCAAAGCCATCGAGTTTATCCACCGCAAGCTGCTGGGCCGACCCACCTATGGGCGACAAGAGATGAACCGCCTGTTTGACATTGCCTCCAAGCAGGGGTTCTACGCGGTGGTGGATGCCATCTTGGACGGCGAGGAGTACCAGCGGGTTTTCGGGGAAGATATCGTGCCCTACGAGCGCTACCTCACTCCTGGCGGTCTGGCGCTGCGGCGGATGCGCCCCGGCTCCACCGATATGGCGGTGACCAAGCCCATTCGCACCGACGAGGACATTCCACTGTTTATCAAGTTGGGTCAGCCCCAGGATATGCCTTCCGGCGAGCTGGAAATTCAGCGGCGGGCCCAGCAGGGGGTGCCCAAGGTACGTCAAGAGATCCCCATCTTCAAGCTCACCAGCCTGGCCAACAAAGCGGAAGTGAACAACCTCATCCGCGCTGCCTACCGGCAGGTCTTCGAGCGGGATATGGACATCTACAACATCAGTGCCGAGCTCAGCTCTGCCGAGTCCAAGCTGCGCAACGGCGAGATCACCGTCAAGGAGTTCATCGAGGCCCTAGGGTGTTCAGAGCTGTACCGCTCCGAGTTCTATGCCCCCTATCCCAATACCAAGGTAATCGAGCTGGGCACCAAGCACTTCCTGGGCCGTGCGCCTCTCAACCAGCAGGAGATCCGCAAGTACAACCAGATCTTGGCCACCCAGGGGGTGAAAGCTTTTGTGCGTGCCTTGCTGAACACCCAGGAATATCGGGATCTCTTCGGCGAGGACACGGTGCCCTATCGCCGCTTCCCCACCTTGCCAGCGGCCAACTTCCCCAACACCCAAGAGCTATACGGTCGTCTCACCAAGCAAAACCGCGAGCTGGTAGTGCCCAGCTTCAGCCCTGTGGGCAATGACCGCAGCTAGATGGAGTTCTCGACCCCCTCTTTCTGGTTCAGAGAGGAGCTGCGGATGAGGGGAAAGACAAATTAGCTCCACAGGGGCAGGGGAGGTTCGGCTTTATAACCCAAGTGTCGTAGCGCAGCAGGAGTGACCACTCGGCCACGGGGTGTACGCTGTAGGTAGCCAATCTGCAGCAGGTAAGGCTCATACACTTCTTCGATGGTTTGGGGATCCTCACCCGTCACGGCAGCCATTGTCTCCAGGCCTACTGGCCCTCCACCGAACTGCTCCACCAGTACCGTCAGAAGCTTGCGATCTGTCCAATCCAGACCCATGGGATCCACCTGGAACAGCTCCAGAGCGGCTGCTGCCACTTCTCGACTGATGTGGCCATCCCCTCGTACCTGAGCGTAATCTCGCACCCGCTTGAACAGGCGGTTGGCAATGCGGGGCGTGCCCCGAGAGCGGCGGGCGATCTCTGCAGCCCCTTCTGGATCGGTGGAGACATCCAAGAGGCGAGCCGTGCGCAGCACGATCTGCACCAGCTCCTGAGGCTCGTAAAAGCGCAGCCGTTGCACATGGCCAAAGCGATCCCGCAGCGGAGAAGTAAGGGCGCCAATGCGGGTTGTGGCTCCGATGAGGGTAAAGCGTTCCAAGGGCAGAGAGGTGATGCGGGCAGAGCGACCTTTGCCGATGGTGATGTCGAGGCGAAAATCCTCCATTGCCGGGTAAAGCAATTCTTCCGTAACCTTGGGCAGGCGGTGGATCTCGTCAATAAACAGCACATCCCCCCGTTTCAAGCGCACCAGATACCCCGCAATATCGCGGGGGCTTTCCAAAGCCGGTGCAGTGGTCATGTAGAACTGGGATCCCACTTCTGCCGCCAGCACTGCTGCCACCGTGGTTTTGCCTAGGCCGGGCGGGCCGTAGAACAGCAGGTGATCCAAAGGCTCTTGGCGAGCGCGGGCCGCGGCAATGGCAATGGAAAGCACTTCCTTAAGTTCCGTCTGGCCGATGTATTCCGCCAGAGTACGCGGGCGAAGGGATTCTTCCTGAGCTTCACCAGGGTGGGCTTGCGGCTGCAACAGGGCAGAGGGATCCGCTCCCCTTTCCCCAGCAAGGCTCAACTCCCCGCTTTCTTTTCTCCAGGCTGAAGACTTTTGCTGCCGCCGCTTGGGGCTCTCAGCGTTCTGGCCTGCATCTCGAGAAGAAATGATTGCCATGTCCCTAAGTCACAGAGGCAATGGCCCCAATTTAACTCTAGAAAAGCTCCGGGAAAGATCCCCGCAGCAGAGAGGACAGAAAAAGACCCCCCAGCTTGCACTGAGGGATCTTGTGGGGTTGTGGAACTGTCAGGTTAAACCCTCAGCCCCGCACCGCAGGCGCCACTTCCACCGCCGCCAAGTCCAGCGGGAAATTGTGCGCATTCCGCTCGTGCATCACTTCCATCCCCAAGTTGGCTCGGTTCAACACGTCTGCCCAGGTCCCCACCACGCGACCGTTGCTGTCCACAATCGATTGGTTGAAGTTAAACCCGTTCAGATTGAACGCCATGATGCTGATCCCCAGCGCCGTAAACCAAATCCCCACCACCGGCCATGCCGCCAGGAAAAAGTGCAGGCTCCGGCTGTTGTTGAACGACGCATACTGGAAGATCAACCGCCCAAAGTACCCGTGCGCTGCCACGATGTTGTAGGTCTCTTCCTCTTGCCCAAACTTGTACCCCAGGTTCTGCGACTCCTCTTCCGAAGTCTCCCGAATCAGGCTCGAGGTCACCAGCGACCCGTGCATGGCGCTAAACAACGCCCCTCCAAACACGCCGGCTACCCCCAACTGGTGGAACGGGTGCATTAGAATGTTGTGCTCCGCTTGAAACACCAGCATGAAGTTGAACGTCCCCGAAATCCCCAGGGGCATCCCATCGGAGAACGACCCCTGCCCAATCGGGTAAATCAAAAACACGGCTGTCGCAGCGGCCACCGGCGCCGAGTAGGCCACCGCAATCCAGGGACGCATCCCCAAGCGGTAGCTCAGCTCCCACTCGCGGCCCATGTAGCAGAACACCCCAATCAAAAAGTGCAGCACAATCAGTTGGTAGGGGCCGCCGTTGTACAGCCACTCGTCCAGTGAGGCGGCTTCCCAAATCGGGTAAAAGTGCAGGCCAATGGCTGCCGAGGAGGGCACTACAGCCCCAGAAATGATGTTGTTGCCGTACAGCAGAGAACCGGAAACAGGCTCGCGAATCCCGTCGATGTCCACGGGCGGAGCCCCAATGAAGGCGATGATGAAGCAGGTGGTGGCAGTCAGAAGGGTGGGAATCATCAGCACCCCGAACCAGCCAATGTAGAGGCGGTTGTCGGTGGAGGTGACCCACTCACAAAACTGCTCCCACACGTTGCTGGTTGAGCGACGTTGGATAACAGTAGTCATGAGGACAAACTTCCCTGAGGAAGTGCGAAGTTGACAACCTAACCTTAAAACATCCGTTAACTTTCGTCAACTACCTGACACAAAGAAGCAAAGAAGATCATGCCAACTCCCCAGTGGATTTTAGGGATCCACACCACCACACCCGTTTTGGGCCTGGCCCTGCTGCCCTTGGAGCCGGGGCTAGGAGAAACCCGCAGTCAGAGCTGGTGGCTGGATCGAGAGATGGCAGCGCAGTTGCACCCCTGCTTGAAAGACTTCTTGGCTGGTCAGGCCTGGTCGCAGATAGCCGGGATCGCCGTGGCTTTGGGGCCGGGCAGCTTTACGGGCAGCCGTTTGGGGGTGAGCGTAGCCCGCCTGCTGGGCCAGCAACTGCGCCTCCCTGTGTTCGGCTACTCGGCTTTGGCCGTCCTAGCCCGCCATGTGTGGATCTGGCAGGGATCCCCGACGCAGCCCTTGACGGTGGCAGTGCAAATGGATGCCAAACGGGGAGAGTGGTACGGCGGTGTGTATCAGGTGGGCCCAGAACATCTGGTTGCGGCAGTGGCCGATCAGCTTTGGGAGGAAGAGGCTTGGCAGGCGACTCTCCGAGCGTGGTCGCCAGCTTTATCCGTGGATGCCGCCGATTTTGTGGATCCTGCACCTGTGGTGGCGTTGGCGGAATTGGCCTGCGCCGATTTCCAGGCCGGGTTGCGTCCTCAGTGGCAGGAGGTGCTGCCCCTCTACGGTCGCCAGCCCCCGATTGATCTCCGCGGGCTGAATTGAACTCCGTCTCCCTGGCGGGAACCGAGTGTCCCATTGTCACGGTAAGATTGGGAAGTCTAAGCAACGGATCCCTCTGCTGACATGATCTCAAGCAACGATTTGCGCCCTGGCGTTTCTGTGGAAATTGACGGAGCTCCCTACAAGGTCATTGAATTCCTACACGTGAAACCTGGCAAAGGGGCAGCCTTTGTGCGCACTAAGCTCAAAAACATGCAGACCGGCAACGTTGTGGAGAAAACCTTCCGCGCCGGTGAGACCCTGCCCGCAGCCACCATTGAAAAAGTCGAGATGCAGTATCTCTACGCGGAGGGGGATAACCTGGTATTCATGGACATGGAGACCTATGAGCAGGCTCCAATTACCGCTGCCCAAATTGGCTCCGCCGTGAAATATCTGAAAGAAAACATGCAAGTGTCAATCCTGCGCTGGAATGGGCAGGTGATTGATGTGGAGTTGCCCAACACCGTTGTTCTGGAAGTGGTGGAAACAGATCCAGGGGTGAAGGGAGATACCGCAACCGGGGGAACCAAGCCGGCCAAGTTGGAGACTGGTGCCGAGATCCAGGTGCCTTTGTTCATCAAGGTTGGGGAACGAATTCGGGTCGATACCCGTACCGACACCTATCTGGGCCGGGAGTGAGTTCTCCTAATCCCTATCTGGCTATGGATTTCCGTTGTGGACAGGTGATGCATCAGGAGTGAACCTTCCCTTGGATGTCGTCAATTGGCAGGAAATTCGTCTTCTCCTGGCCGCTCTGCAAGAGAGCGATGTTACCGAGCTAACCCTGGAGTTCAAAGATTTTCGCCTCACCTTGCGCAAAGGGATCCCGGCTGAGCTTTCCCCCACCCCCACCAGTCCGGCTGCTGTCTCTCCCGCACCTCCCCCTCCTGCTCCTGTAGAAGCCCCCCCTCCTCCCGCTGCTCCCAAATCCACCCCTAGCCATTGGATAAACGTGACCGCACCGATGGTAGGCACCTTCTACAGTGCCCCCGCTCCAGGTGAACCTGACTTTGTGCGGGTTGGCCAACGGGTGAACAAGGGCCAAACCCTGTGCATCATCGAAGCCATGAAGCTGATGAACGAGATTGAGGCTGAAACGGCAGGCGTAGTGACGGAAATTTTGGTGAGCAATGGGCAATCGGTGGAGTTTGGGCAGGTATTAATGCGGTTGGATCCCACAGGTTAATGGCTGAGGGAGAAGCCTGATTTTGGCGACCCAATCTCCTTTCAAACCAGGACACTGCGCCCACACCCAAAACGTCGGTCGCGTCGTCGCGTCAGCGTTGCGGTTCCCGTCAGGGTGCCGTAGGCATAGCAATAGCGTTGCGGAGCAATAAGGCCAAAGGCTTTTCTCAATGGCCCAGGCATCTCACCCTAACCTGAAACGACTATGATGCCAATGTGGCGTCGTCATCTCTTTGTGTTCTATCCTGGGGAGCAATAAGATAAAGCACCGCAACAATATAGTCCTAAACTGGGAACCTTCCTGATGCCTCCGCGCTCCTCTTTCTCCCAGAGCGGTTCTACCCCATTCCCCTTTCTGGAAGGGAAGGGTGCTGCTGCCGACGGGGTTGAGTCGAGCTTACCGCTGGGACAGCGTTTGCTGCGGGCGGGTCTGATCTCCCAATCCCAGCTGGCTCAGGCCCTGCGAGAGCAACAGCAAAACCACCTCAAGTTGGGAGAAGTGTGCCTCGAGCGCGGCTGGCTCACTCTGGCTGATCTCTACCGCTTCCTGCCCAGCCAGTCTCTTTCGCTGGGCGAGATTTTGGTGGCGCTGGGCCATCTAGACTTCGAGCAGTTGCGGGTTGCTTTGGCCCAGCAGCGCCGTTACGGGCGGAAATTGGGGGAGATTCTCACCTGGAAAGGTTGGGTGCAGCCGGCCATTTTGGATCGCGCTTTAGATATCCAGGTGCAGCTGCAACGGATGGCTTCCCCCAATGCGTGGGAAGCACTGCAGCCTTTTGTGGCCAGGAATCCCAAACCTATGGCGTCTACTCCCCAAAGGTCGGCAACTGAGGATCCTCGCCGGGCAATCCAGATGGAATCGGCAACTCCTGGCCAAGAAGATCCAGGACGGAATTTGCCGGTACCCGGAGAGGCCAGGATCCCTTGGGAGGGAACAATTCAGCCATCGAGCCTCGAATCTGCGGTAGCCGCGGCGGCCTCAGATCCCTTTGCCGATGAACCTCAACCGGCCACCTTAGCTGACTACCGCAAGCAAGTGGAAGCCTTGCGGCTACAAATCGAGCTCCAGGAACAGGAATGGGATCGGATCCTGGCCAGCATGAACCAGCAGATTGCCGATTTTCAAAGCCAGTATCAGCAGCGCATTCAGAAACTGGAAGCCACCATCCGCCTCCAGCAGGCGGAGCTCCAGCACCAGGCTACGCTGCAGCAGGATTTGCGGGTTTGGCGGGAACAACTGCAACGGCTGGAAACGGAGCTGGCTCTTGCCCGCGCTGCCGAGCAAAAGGCGCAGCGGCAGTTGCAAACCCAGCGAGATTGCTATCAGTCGGAATTGGAGCAGTTGCAAGAGCAAATCCAGATTCTGCAAAAACGCCAGTTGGACTCGGTGCCCAGCAGCGTTGTGGCCGACCTACGGGCCCAATTGCAGGCAGCGCTTCTTCAAATCCAGCAGCTCCGGTCGGAGCGGGATCAGTTGCAGGCCCAACTTGCTCAGCAAGCTGCAGAGTCAGAGGCTGCCCTATCCCAACAGCGGGACTCCCTCTGGCCAGAGCAGGTTGCCGCCTTGGAGCAGCAGATTGCGGAGCTGAGGGCCGCTTTGCAGATGTGGCAAGAGCGCTACGCCCAGTTACAGCAAGAGCACGAGGCCCAAATGGCGCGGCTTTCCGGCTATGTTCCCCCAGAGCAGGTGGAAAGCTTACAGGTGCAGCTACAACAACTGCAAGCGGAAATGGCGCGGCTAATGGCAACCAACCGTGACTACGAAGCGCACATTGCTCAATTGGAAGAGCAACTGCAGCAGAGCCAAGCCCTGATCCTTCAGCTCAGGACAGAACAGGCTGAAGCCGACCAGCGCATTGTCCAACTGGAGGGATCCCTGCAAACCCGCCAAGAAGCCTTGGAGCAAGCTCAACAACAACTGAAAACCATGGGATCCCGCCTCAGCGCCCTTCAACAGCAGCAGGCCAGCTTGACGGTGGAGCTGCGAGACGCGCGAGAGCTGCTGGCAGCTTATCGGCAGAGCCTGGAGTCCTTGCAGGAGAACCTCAAGATTGAGCAGAATCGCAACCGTCTGCTGCAGGTGAGTTACGAACAGCAAAAGCTGATCGCCGAGGCGGCGCAGGCTCAGTTGAGAGCAGCCAACTTCTCTGGCTCAACCGCCGAAGATGGGCCAGCACGCTTGCGTGAGCGAAACGCAGTCCTTACGGGGAGACCGGAGGAGCTCGAGGCCGAAGCCAGGGAGCTTCCCACCAATCCTGAGGACACGCCGACGGATCCCTTGTTGGCGGAGCTTACCCCGTGGGCCAGGCATTTGTTCCAAAACTTGCAGGCGGCGGGCCTGCTGGATCGGCCCCAGATCCAAGATATTCTCAGCCGCTGGCAACAATCAGGGGGCAAGCTGACTGCGGTCATCAGCGAGCGCACCGGCCTGAAGGCAACCACGATCAAGTTCTTTGCTGATGGGGGATATTCTGCCCGTTTGTCGGGGTGCCGTACGGTGGGAGAGTTCCTCAAGGCTGCCGACTTATTGGCTGCTGATGCGCTGGAGTCCTTGCCACCAATGGATGAATCTTCGCCCCACTGGGGGGATCCCTTGGTGGAGCGGGGGTTGTTGCGATCGGAGACACTGCAGTATTTTCGCAAACATTTTCTGCCGGCTTCTGCCAACGGATGAACTTGTCCTTTCCCGCTGAGATGATGCAAGGACTCCGTCCGAGTAGCGCGAATGGAGTTGCAGCCGCCGAGACTGTTGACCGGGTGAAGGTCTTGCCTCCGCAGCACATTGTCGGGCAAGAGATGGCGGTACGGCTGCTCGTGGCGGCCCTGGAGAAGGAGCGGGTGACTTCCAGCTACTGCTTCTTGGGTCCCCAAGGGGTGGGGCGGAAGCTGATGGCCCGTTGGTTTGCCCAGGCCCTCTTGTGCGAAGCCAGCTCCGGGATCCCTTGCGGCAAGTGCTCCAACTGCCATTGGCTGCTGGCGGGCAACCATCCCGATCTCCATTGGGTCAGTCCCACCTACCTGCACCAAGGTCGCCTCATCGCGGCAGACTCCCCGGAGGCGCAAACCCTGCAGCGGCGCTTGCCGCCCCAAATTCGCCTGGAGCAGGTGCAGAGGGTATCCCGCTTCTGTGCCCGCAAGCCGATTTGCGCCCAGCGAAAGGGCTCTACCCCGCTATCTCGAGCAGTGGTGGTGCTGGAGGGAGCCGAAACTTTGGCGGAGAGCGCTGCCAATGCTTTGTTGAAAACCCTGGAAGAGCCTGGCCCGGCCCACATTCTACTCATCGCCCCCCAGGCAGCCTCCCTGTTGCCGACGCTGTTGTCCCGCTGCCAGATGGTGCCTTTTCGCCGCCTCAGCCCAGAAGAGGTCGACCGGGTGTTGAGTGGGTTGGGTTGCCCAGATCTGGCAGGGATCCCTCGCTCCGAGCTGATTGCCTTAGCCCAGGGCAGCCCCGGCTTGGCGTTGCTGGCCCACCAGCACCTGCAGCAAATCCCGCCGTCGCTCCTTGAGGAACTCAAACGTTGGCCTTGGCACTCTTCTCTCCAGCAGGCATTGGAATTGGGCAGAGCGGTGGCTGGCTTGGAGCTGCCGGCCCAACTGTGGCTGATCGATTATTTGCAGCAGCATTTCTGGCTGCAGGGATCCCGTCAGCCATTCCCGTCAGGGGTGCGGAGCGCCATCCAGCAATTGGAACGCATTCGCCAACAACTGTTGCAATCGGTGCAGCCACGCCTCTGTTGGGAAGTCAACCTTGCCCACAGAGGACTCTGTCCCGCTAGCACGAACAGCCTGGGTGAGTGATGTGGTAGCTGCCATCGGCCTGTACCCAGGCGATCTCCGGAATGCGGCATTGGCGGGCATAGGCTTCTATCTCTTCAGGGGCCCGATCCAGCAATTCCAGCTCCACCGCCTCCATTCCCGTCAGCGATGCGGTTCCTGTTAGGGTGCCGTAGGCATGGCACTCTTCTCGCCAGCGGGCGGCCAAAGCCAGTGCCGCCGGGATCCCTGCTGGCACCAAGGGCACCACCAACCGTTTACAGCCCATCTCCTCGGTTTTGGGGTCAGGGGGCAAGAGCCGGAGCAGCGTATCCGGCAGGAGGGTAAAGCCGATCCCCGGCTGTTCAGCCTGCTGAGGGCTGTAGAGGGCATGCAACCGGTCGTAGCGTCCCCCCAACGCAATGACCTCCCCGCCCGCCACTGCCTGAAAAACGATGCCGGTGTAATAAGCCAGAGTTTGCAGCAAGCTTAGATCCAGCACCACCTGCACTCCATGTTCCTCCAGCACCTGACAGAGCTGCCGCAGATCCCGCAGCCGCTCAGGCGGCAGCGGCAACCGGGCCAGGTCAGAAAGAACTTGGCCGGGCTGGCCCCGCAGCTCCAGAATCTGCAAGCCAATCTGGCGGGCGGCTTCCGGCAGAGGGGCTGATTCCAGGTAAACATAGTCAAGCTGGGCAATGGCACGGCGCACTGCCGCTTGAGCTGTGGGGGCAACAGTGCTGAGCAAACTCTCGGTAAGGCTGACATCTCCCAGCAGCAGTGTCCAGGAGGACTCCGTTTCGCCGACAGGAGAAGAGATTCCGACCGAGCGAATGCAATCGGCCAACAGCAGCAGAATCTCGGCATCTGCCAGCCATCCCCCTGCCCCGATCAGCTCCACCCCCGACTGGAAAAACTCCTGGCCACTGTAGGATCCCTCCTCCCGGCGGCTGTTGCGAAAAACGCTGCCGTGGTAGTAGAGCCGCAACGGCAAGGGCCCACCGGCCAGACGGGTGGCTGCCGCCCGCACAATGGAAGCGGTCAACTCGGGGCGCAGCCCCAGCATCGTCCCTTCGCCATCCCGCAGTTGCAGCACCGACTCGGCGCGGATGGATCCCCCCGCCAGCAGCGTTTCCAGCCGCTCCAGGGTGGGAGTGATGATGCGCTGGTAGCCATAGCGCCGGAAAACTTGGGTCAGCTGAGCCTCCAGCTTCTCCCGCCGCTGTACCTCCCGCGGCAGGAGATCCCGGACACCGCTGGGGGGGCGTAGGCTGCTGGAGACGGTGGAACTGGGTTCAGGGCGCTCCGCACCGCTAACGCGAGAGTGCTCCGCACCGCTAACGCGATTGTACACAGGGCAACTCCGACAGGCTGTCCTGCCGCATCATACCGGATGTTCGAGGTCAGCCGGGATCCCTGGGAAACTCAGGCCACTCCCAGATGGGATCCGTGGAGCGCACCCGGTGCATTCCTGCTTCTGCAAAGCGGGCGAAGGCAGCCTCTGCCTGTTGGCTGAAATCCGCAACGCCGGGGATCACCACCGCCGAGGTGCAGTCCTCCAGAAGATAGACTTTCTTGGCCAAGCTGGGATCCGTGGCTTGGATTTCTTGCAGCAGGTCGCTCACCGTCCAGGCCACGCAATGGCTTTTGGCTTGGCCAGCCACAATTAGCGCATCAAACTGCAACAGATGGCGGATAAGGGACTCATTTTTCTCGTCGATGGGATCCCCTTCCGGCCCAGTCAAGACCTCCGGGCTGAGCACAGAATAATTTTCCGTCAAGGGGTTGGCTCCCTTGAGCTGCAGACTGGGCTGGCTGAGGCGGGCCATGCCGTGAAAGAAAATCGCCTCTTCCACCGCCGGCACCAGGGCATGGCCGATCCCCCCCAGCATGGAGTGGTAGGGCCAGACGATGAGGGGATATTTCCCCCCCTGCTCCAACTGCTCGGCGTAGTGCAGAGCATAGACCTGCAACCGGGTCAGATCCCCTTGGGTTAGGCTGGCGGCTACAGCCGGGTTCACCCGCCACCGCCCGCAGCGGATATCGGCTGCTGAAATGGCCGTGGCCGGCTCAGGATGGGATCCCTGCGCATCCACCCAAAAGACGGGGTGGAAGATCTGCATGGCCGTGTGGGTGTCTAGAGTGGCGATGATCTGGGTGATGCAGGCCAAATTGCGGTAGATGAACTGACAAAGGCGACGGTTGTCTTCCACCGCTCCCAACCCGCTAGAACCGGCCACAAACAACTCAAAGCCGGGAATGCAAAAGGTATTCTGCACATCAATGAGCAACAAGCCCACCCGCACCCGATCGGCCTCTGCCGGCGGGATCCCTTGCTCCTTGGCCCAGCGCTCGGCTTCCGCTGCCCGCTGTTGGTAGGGCACACGCCAAATCTCTCCCACCCGCCCCGGATCAAAGTGGGGAGGAAGGCCCGCTGGAGCCGCAACCGTTAGCTCCTGTAGAGTGGTATTCATGGCGTTCTCCCGGTGGGGGCTGGATTGACCAGGCTTGCACAAGCTTGATCAAGAAGGTTGAAGGGGGTCAGGCTGATACTTATGGTTGGTTTCACTATAAGTTGGGGACGAGGTTTTGTCCAGATGACCGCCTGTGTTCTCGGCTGAGTTTGGGTTTAGTGTCTTGTTGAGACCGATTTTTCGGGTTTTTCGGGGGTTGCGGTGCTTCTTGTGGATCCCGGACAGGCAGGCTTACTTATGGTAAGTTTCACTATAACCTTGGCAACAGCCCTCTGCTCGATCCCATCGCTCCCCATCGGCTTCTGCCCAGAGGTTTTTCATGTTGAGCCCTGATTTCTCGTCGTTGCAGCCCCAAGACTATGGCTTGCTAACCGATCTGTACCAGTTCACCATGGCTGCTTGCTATGTGGGGGAAGGGCTAGAGGCTCAGCCCGCTGCCTTTGAGCTGTTCGTGCGGCGGCTGCCCACCGACTATGGCTATCTGATTGCCATGGGGCTCACCCAGGCGGTGGAATACCTGCAGCAGCTCAGCTTCACCCCAGAGGCTTTGCGAGCGCTGCGGGAAACGGGCATTTTCGCCGATGCGCCGGAGCGCTTTTGGGAGCTGCTGGCCCGCTGCCGGTTTGAGGGAGATGTGTGGGCGGTGCCGGAAGGAACGGCCATTTTCCCCAACCAGCCCCTGTTGCGGGTGGAAGCCCCCCTCTGGCAAGCCCAACTGGTGGAGACCTATCTGCTGTCCACCTTTAACTACCAGACCCTAATTGCCACCAAGGCAGCCCGTATGCGAGATGCAGCAGGGGATGAGGCCATCTTGCTGGAGTTCGGCACCCGGCGAGCTTTTGGGCCCCAGGCGGGGCTATGGGCGGCCCGGGCGGCTCTGGCGGCAGGGTTCAATGCCACCTCCAATGTTTTGGCAGCCCTGAAATTGGGGCGCAAGCCGGCAGGAACCATGGCCCATTCTCTGGTGATGGCCATTGCCGCTCTTTCGGGAGATGAGACCCGCGCCTTTCAATCCTTTCGGCGCTACTTTCCCCAAGCTGCGCTGCTGATCGATACCTACGACCCCATCCAGGGGGCGCGCACGGCAGCCCAGCTCTTTGCGGCCAGAAGCCCGGATCAACTGGGATCCCAGGGGGAAATCGGCGGGGTGCGCATCGACTCCGGAGATTTGGAAGATCTCTCCCGCCGGGTGAAACAGATTTTGCCTCAAGGAGCCCCGGTGTTCGTCAGCGGGGATTTGGATGAATACGAGATCGAGCGCCTGCAGCGCTCCCAAGCCCCCATCAGCGGTTACGGGGTGGGCACTCGCCTGGTGACCGGAGAAGGCGTAAACGGGGTGTACAAATTGGTGGAAATCAACGGGATCCCAGTGGCCAAAGCTTCCTTTGCCAAAGCCACCCTTCCCGGTCGCAAGCAGATCTTTCGCGGGCCTGAGGGAGATTTGCTGGGCCATGCCGACGAGCCCCCGCCCCCTGGCTACGAACCGCTCTTGCGCAAAGTCATGGAGAAAGGGCTGCTGCTGGATCCCTTGCCGGATCTAGAAGCCATTGCCCGCAGCAGCCGTGCTTCTGTGCTGCACCTGCCCCAAGGGGTGCGACAACTGCGCCAGCCGGATCCCCGGCCCATGGCCCTGACTGCAACTTTGCAACGGTTGAAAGACCACACCCTCGGTCAGGAATATGCCTCGACGGGCACTGCCTGAGGAGAAAGAGTTCTGCTGCACTATAATGTTCTCGCTTCAAGGTCTCTGCTTTGAGGTTTGCCATTGGACTTGAGCCTTGAGCCACTTGGTTCTTCATTTTCTCAATCTTTGCCCCCAACCCTATGACCCAACGTGCCCTAATCACCGGCATCACCGGACAGGATGGCTCTTATCTGGCCGAGCTGTTGTTGCAGAAAAACTACGAAGTCCACGGCATCATCCGCCGCGCCAGCACCTTCAACACCGACCGCATCGACCACATCTACGTGGATGCCCACGACCCTCAGGCCAGGCTGTTTCTCCACTACGGGGATCTCACAGATGCCACCACCCTGCGTAGGATCCTGGAACAGGTGCAGCCGACGGAAGTGTACAACCTGGGGGCCCAATCCCACGTGCGGGTGAGCTTTGATGCGCCGGAATACACTGTTGATGCAGTGGCCATGGGCACGCTGCGTCTTCTAGAGGCCATCCGCGACTACCAGCAGCGCACCGGGATCCCGGTGAAGTTTTACCAGGCGGGATCCTCGGAAATGTTTGGCCTGGTGCAGGAGATCCCGCAAAAGGAGACCACTCCCTTCTACCCGCGCAGCCCCTATGCCTGTGCCAAGGTGTACAGCTACTGGCAGACGGTCAACTACCGCGAAGCCTACAACCTCTTTGCCTGCAACGGTATCTTGTTCAACCACGAGAGCCCACGGCGAGGGGAAACCTTTGTAACCCGCAAGATCACCCGCGCCGTCAGCCGCATCGTTGCCGGCAAACAAAGCAAGCTGTACCTGGGCAATCTGGATGCCAAGCGGGACTGGGGCTACGCCAAAGACTACGTCGAGGGGATGTGGATGATGCTCCAACAACCCCAGCCGGATGACTATGTGCTGGCTACCGGGGAAACCCACACTGTGCGCGAGTTTGTGGAACGGGCCTTCGCGCTGGTGGGCCTGCCGATTACCTGGAAAGGCTCCGGCCAAGCTGAACAGGGGTTGTACAAAGACCAGGTGTTGATCGAGATCGACCCCCGCTACTACCGCCCAACCGAGGTGGATCTGCTGTTGGGGGATGCTTCAAAAGCCAAGCGGGTTCTGGGATGGGAGCCCAAGGTGAGCTTCCCGCAATTGGTGGAGCTGATGGTGCTGGCCGACTTGGAAGCCATTGGCCTGGATCCAGATCCCATCTTGGGGGAACGGCGCACCCTCAACGGCCTACTCAGCGAAGATCGCGCCTTCATCCGCACCCAAATGGGGGTTCACTACGACTGACAAGACAGTTAGAACGGTGGAGACGGGATCCCAAAAACAGCCCTACCCCCTTGCCCAAAGCAGGGATCAAACGCTTAATATAGTAGATCGCCGATTCTTTTGGTGGTTTGTACTCTTGCTCCCTAGCTGACCGTCTCTTGCAGAGTTTGTTTGCTGATTTTGGAGAAATGCCCGCATGTCCCGCTACACAGGTCCCCGCCTAAAAATCATTCGTCGCTTCGGGGGACTTGATCTGCCCGGCCTGACGCGCAAGCGCCCCAAAAATACCAATCCACCCGGTATGCACGGGGCCGAGCGCAAGAAAAAATCCGAATATGCCATTCGCCTGGAAGAAAAGCAGAAGGTGCGCTTCAACTACGGGCTGAGCGAGCGGCAGATGATCCGCTACATGCGCAAGGCACGGCGCTCCAAGGGATCCACCGGTTTGGCCTTGCTGCAAATGCTGGAAATGCGGTTGGATTGCATCGTATTTCGTCTTGGCATGGCTCCAACCATTCCGGCAGCTCGACAGCTTGTGAGCCACGGCCACATAGAGGTTAACGGCCAGAAGGTAACCATTCCCAGCTATGGCTGCAAAGTGGGGGATGTGATTACGGTGAAGAACAAGGAATCTTCCCGCAAGCTGGTGGCTGCCTACGCGGAGTATCCGGGGTTGTTTTTGCCGGACTACCTGGAGTTTGACAAAGAAAAGCTGCGCGGACGCATCAAGGAATTGCCCCCCCGCGAGCAAATTTGCGCCCCGGTCAATGAGCTTTTGGTGGTCGAGTTCTATTCCCGCAAGCTCTAGGGATCCCCTTTTGCGGCCATTGCAAATTGCAGGGGGGCGATTCGATGTTCTCCCCCTTGTCCGAAGTCAGGGGATCTTTGCGGTATCCATAGCACCCTTCTCTCTTTGGAAGAAGGGCTGGAAGTGAGGGAGAAAGGCTCAAGTCAAAGGCTGCCAATGGCCCGTTTCAGTTGTATCAGGGCGCGATTGTAGGCAATTACAGCATTGGAAAGGTTGCCACGGGCAGTGGTGAGGGCAGCTTCAGCATTGATCACCTCGGTTTGGGTGCCCACCCCCGCTTGCAGGCGCAGCCGGGCCAAGCGCAGGCTCTCTTCTGCCGAGGCAATTGCCACTTTGGCCGAGTCGATCTGTTCGCGGCTGGAGCTGAGGGTCAGGAAGGCTTCTTCCACCCCCCGCTGGATTTCATTGCGGGTGCCGACGAAGTTGCTCACGGCCACTTGCCCGTCGATCTGAGCTTGGCGGGCTTGGGCAGCCGCTTCTCCCCCATCGAACCAAGTCAAGCTGAAATTGGCTCCAACCGAATAGCCAACATCAAAGCTATCGCGGCTGGCGTTGAAATCGTTAACGGCATCGAGGCTGGCGAACAAACCAATTCGGGGGCCATTGCGGGCTTGTGCTAGGCGCACACGGCTTTGGGCCTGCTCCAATTCTCGGCGCTGGCGCTCCAATTCCTGTCGTTGGGCAAAGGCAGCAATGATGGTCTCTTCCAGGCTGAGATCCCACTCCCCCATCGGCTCAATGCGGTCGCTGGCCAACACGTCGGTGGGGCTAGGAAAATTCAGCAGCTCGGCCAGGCGACGACGATTCAGTTGTTGGGTGTTCTGGGCCACCAGCAAGGTTTGTCGATTGTTGGCCAATTCCGTCTCTGCCTGGAGAATCTCAAAGCGGGTACCCAGCCCGGCCCGTTCTCGAGCTTGAGCATCTCGCAGGGTGGCTTCGGAACTTTCGACAGCAGCTTGGCTGATGGCAACCCTGGCGTCTGCACTTTGCAGATCGTAGTAGGCATTGGCCACAGCTTGTTTGACTGTCTGCAGCGTTTGCTCCAGTTGCAGTTGGGCGATGCGCAGAGCTTCCTGGGCCAGCTTCAGGTTCTGCTCCCTGAGGCCACTGTCGAAGGCGGTATACTCTACCCGCACCACACTGGCCGAGAGGGTGTGGGATTCGCGCCTTGGCCCACCACCCGGAGAGGGAGCCTCACTGTACTGGTAGTTGGCACGGCTGGAGAGGGTGGGAGCAAAGGCAGCTTGAGCTAGGGCTACCCCAGCTTCAGCTCGCTCGACGGCCAGTCTGGCCTGCTGCACAGTCGGGTTCTGGGCAACGGCAATCTCCAGAGCTTCTTCCAAAGACAGGCCCTCTCTTCGCTCGATGCGCACCTGCAAGGGGGATTGAGGCACCACCAATTCTTCAGCCTTGGAAGCCCCCTGCAGAACCAGGTCAGCCGCAGGGGTAGGGTCAGCAGGGTTGGGGGGAATGGATAGGGTGGGGGGGGGTGGGGGGGTGAGGATTTCGCGGCTGTTGGGTAGAGCAAAGGCAGCGGAGCTGGGAGCTTCCGGCTGGGCAAGAGCGGGGACAACCCAGAGCAGGCTCAACAGTAGGCCACAGGGGACAGAACAGGCAAGGTGCAACCGGGATCCCAGCGAGCTTGTCTGCTGTTGGGGAAGTTGAAGCGGATCCCTGGCTCCATTTTGCATCGCCATCGTGTTGTCATTCTCAACATCACCCCTAGCAGTATCGCAAAACGAAGGACAAAGATAAGACGGTTTTCCACAGGCTCACTGGCCCCCTTGTTTGGGCCAGCGGAAGGGAGTCCCCGCGTCATTTGCCCCTGCAACAACGAGGCCAACCTGCTTCTTTTCCGGCAGGGGGCCTGGGCGCGATCCAGACTGCAACCGTCCCCTGGAACTGGGATCCCTGCCTGGGTTGCTAAACCCGGAACCGCTGGAGGTTGCGCTAGGTTCCCACCGGACTTGCCCAGGCCCAGACAGCGACCATCCCATCCCAGAGCAACAGAAGCAGAGCAAAACATCCGAGAAGCCCGTACATCCAAGGCTGAACGTAGGGGCGCAGCCCGTCAATCTCCAGTTGAGTGTGACGTTGAATCTCAGCCAACAGGCGCTTGAACCCAGCTACCCGCATGGGCAAAAGCACGCGATCTCCAGCTTGGCTGACCAAGTAATACACCATACCACCCTGGCTGGTGGAGCGGGGCTCAATGTGCTCGATGTCAGCCCACCGGATCTGCCACTCCTGCCGCACAAAAGGCGGCACCCAATTTGGGTAGGTGGCCCTCATGCCCTCTTCGTCCAACTGGATCTGCTGGCTTAGGGATCCCAGGACTACCCCCCACCCCAGCAGCAGAACGACCCAAAGGGATCCCAGCTCAAGAGGCGTTGCCTGTTGCCGGGCTAGCAAAATTGGCAGGGGTAAAACCAGTCCCCAGTACAGAGCCTGCACAGCGTAGCGGATCAAGGGGGAGATGGGGAAGGTCATCGTCGGCAAGATGAGGCTGGCTTTATCAACCTTAAGATAGCGCTTAAAAAGGCAACTCCTCCCCCAAGGGCCCGCTATCGCGTTCGCAGAAGCGTCGCGTAGCGATAAAGGACTCCGTCCCGCTATCGCGATCAGCTTCCAGAGTCTCCACTGGGGACAGCTCTTCCGTAGATTCCGCCGCGTCAGCCCCCAACACCCCCTCCAAATCCACCAAGCTGCCGTTGAAATGGTCGGCAAAACGGCGGGCAATCTCCGCCAGCTCATGGGCTAGCTCAAAGGACTGCCCACGGTGCTCTGCACGACTTGGAGAATCGGTCGCGACAGCAGTGCGGAGCACTTTGTTCGTACCGGCGGGAGAAAATCCTTGGGTTGCCAAGCCGGCCACCTTGATGCCACCTGTAGAGTTGTCCCCCTCAGGCTTTGGGGAAGATGAGCCGGAGTCAGAAGGGGCAGGTTGCTGTCGCCCCCCATGGCTCTGCGGTTCTGCTCCAGGCTTCCTTGAGGAAGCACGACTGTTGGTGCTATTGCTCTGCAATCCCGGCGGAGTGACAGGATCCGGGGGGGTGGGGGGCAGGTCTTTTTCTCGGCTGGGCAATGCTGAGGATCCCGCACCGCTGACGCGAATGGAAACGTCCAGCCCCCGCTGCGCAATCAAGTTGAGTTGCACAGGGCGCTGGAGTAGGTTGTGGAGCACCGACCGCAGTTCGGCTTCTTTGCTGCGCACTTTTTCCACCAAACCCTTACTGGGAAAGGCGAGGGTAATCGCTTCGGGAGTCTCTTGGTGCAGATGACCGGATCCCATCAGAGCCTTAGTGAGGGGAGAGAGGCGTTTGAGGAACTCTTCCCAGTGGGGGCGCAGCAGCTTGACTTTGGCGGTGTCCCCTGCCTGTTCTCTGGGCTGCTCTGGGGACTCCGTCCGAGTAGCGCAATCTGCCTTCTGGCTCGACACAACAGCAGGGGATGCTGGCGCAGCAGACTTGGCAGTTGCCGTGTCAACAGTTGGCTTATCTGGCTCATCACCAGGCAATGGAGAGACAGTCGCAGCAGGAGCCGGGGGGGTGGGGGGGAGAGACTCTGTCCCGGCTGGGGGGGGCATCTGGGGTGCAGGAGACAAGTCAAAGGCTGGGAAAGGGCTCCGTTCCGCTGACATGAACGGTTCTCGATCCTCAGCCACCCTGCTCGGGCGAAGCTGGCCCAGCAGATCCACCAGGGCAATTTCCAACCACAGTTGAGGCTGTCCGCTCTGGCGAATTTGCGGCTCACACTGGCGCAGATGGCTCTGGGCTGCCAGCAGCATCTCCACCGAATAGCGAGGGGCCCGTTGCTGCAGGGCTTCCCAGGTGGAATCCGTCACAGCCACCAACTCCCGTTGCTGGGGGGCCGTCTTGACCAGCAGCAGATCCCGATAGAAGGCCACCAGGTTCTGCAACAGGGCTAAGGGCTCTTTGCCCCGCTCCAACAATTGCCGAGTTTGGCCGAGTACTGCCTGCACATCCTGAGCCAGCAGCGCATCCATCAGAGCCAGCAGTTGTTGCTCCGGGATCCCTCCCACCAAGTCCCACACAGCTTCAGGGGTGATGGATCCCTCCAGGAGGCTGAGCTGATCCAGCAGGCGTTCGGCGTCCCTCAGCCCTCCTTGGGAAAGTTGGGCCACCAGTTGCACAGCTTCGGGGGCGATAGGGATCCCTTCTTGGGCAGCAATCTTGCCCAGGTGGGCCACCATGTCGCCGAGGGGAATGCGGCGGAAATCGAAGCGCTGACAGCGAGAAACAATCGTGGGCAAAACCCGCTGCGGGTCGGTGGTGGCCAGCACAAACACCACGCGGGGGGGCGGCTCTTCAAGAGTTTTCAGCAAGGCGTTAAAGGCGGCATTGCTGAGCATGTGGCACTCGTCGATGACGTAGACCTTATAGCGGCTGTTCACTGGGGCAAACTGGGCCCGCTCGATTAGCTCGCGGATGTTGTCTACGCCGGTATTGCTGGCAGCATCGATCTCGATGACATCTAAAGAGGATCCGGCAGTGATGGAGCGGCATTGGCTGCACACCTGACAGGGATCCGGTGTCGGCCCCTGCTCACAGTTCAAAGACTTGGCCAAGATACGGGCGCTGGAAGTTTTTCCCGTGCCCCTCGGCCCGCAGAACAAATAGGCAGGTGCAACCCGCCCCAGCCGGATGGCGTTGGCCAAAGTCTGCACCACCGCCCCTTGGCCGACCACATCAGCAAAGCGCTGCGGACGATATTTCAGATGAAGGGGTTCGTACTTGCCAGCGGTGGCCATGTTCGAGATCTGCAGTCGCGATGGTGGGACGGAGTCCTTGCAAGCAGCGCCCCAACCGGAAGAGGAGAGAGCAGAGAGAAAAGAGCAAAGAGGAGAGAGCCTCACTTCTCATTCTGGCTCCTCGATAAAGAGCTCCCTCCCTGTCCACCAAGGGTGGGGCTGAGCACTAGTGGGCAGGCAGAGCTTTTGTGCTCCCTTCCGCTGACCCGACGGGCGGCGGGCCGGAGGACTTGGGATCCTGGCGACGCAGAGAAGGAAGCTGGGGCAGTTGTACTCTCCAGCCAGGCGAGTCGAGCTGATCCATGTGCTGCAGGCGGTAGCTGAGCTGGCATAGCTCCTTCCTGAGCTGGCGATTCTCAGCCTGGATGGCGGCGATGCGCTCGCGGATGGGCTGAAGGCGGGCTTGCAGCTTGCGCCGGTAGAGTTCTGGCAACTCTTGGATCATCTGCTCCAGCAACTGCTTCTCTTGGTAGAGCTGCTCGATCTCCGCCTCGTAGCTGCGAATTTGCCGGTGTTGCTTTTCTTGGCGCAGCTCCAGAAGGTCTACCTGGCCCTGCAAGATGCGATTACGCTCCCGCAAAAGCTGGATTTCCCGCTCCCGCGCAGCCAGAGCTTGGGCAAACTCCGTCTCGCCGACGCAACCTGCTTCCTGCATCGTTTTTCCCTCAACCCACCTGTACATGGCTACCCAGGGATCCGCCCTATCCGAACGCAAGGGATCCCCTACCTGTCACTGTATCCGGAGCGCGGGGGTTCTGGCCCACTGAGGCCAAAGCCTGCTTCACCTGGGCTTCCAGCTCGGCCAGGGATCCGGAGTTGTCCAGCACCATGTCGGCACGGCGCACTTTTTCCGCCAAAGGCCACTGGCTGGCAATGCGAGCTTCGATTTCTTCCGGCGTCAGGGGATCCCGGCGGGCAAGGCGTTGCCGCTGCTGCTCTGGGGTGCAAGTTACCACCCAAATTTCGTTCACCCACCCTTCCATGTGGGCTTCAAACAGCAACGGGATCATCAGACAAACGGTTTGGGATCCCTGGCCTACCCCACTGTTCTTTTGGGAGCCAGGCTCTTCCTCAAGCGGCACGCCATGGACTTTGGAGCTCCGCTCTGCTAACCCGAACAGAAAATCTTGCAACTGAGCTTTAACGAAAGGGTGGATTTGAGCTTCTAGCCAAGCCCGCTCAGCGGCATCGGCAAATACGATTTGGCCCAGCCGCCGACGATCCAGATCTCCAGAGGGCGTTTGGATGGCCTTTCCATAGCGTTCCAGCACCCTGTCTCGAATGGGGGATCCCAATGCCAAAGCCTGCCGGGCCATTTGATCGGCATCGGCCACCGGGATCCCGTGCTGCTCCAAGATGCGGGCAACCGTGGATTTGCCCGTGCCCACTCCGCCCGTTAGGCCGATGATTCGCATAGCTGTCGTGGTTACGGTTTAGCTTGCTGGGGTAGAGGGGCGCTGCCAGGGTAAAGCCAGTTGAAGGTTTTTCTTCAAGGGGAGGCCGTTTTTGCAGCCAGCGGAGAAGAACGGTGCTCTGCCGCAGCCGGCAAAGGAGAGCTGGGCGGCAGCAGGCTATACTCAAAGCCCTCCACCAAAGCCCGACAGGAGGCCTCGATGATGTTGGTGGAAACCCCCACCGTTGTCCAACGGCGGTGGCCGTCGCTGAACTCCACCAGTACGCGCGTTTTGGCCGAGGTGCCGGCCTGCCCATCCAAAATGCGCACCTTGTAATCGGACAGGTGAATCGCTTCCAGTTGGGGATAGAACTCCAGCAGCGCCTTGCGCAGCGCTCCATCCAGAGCGGCCACCGGCCCATTGCCTTCCGCTGCCGTCACCCGAGTCTGCCCCTGCACCGCGATCTTCACCGCCGCCAGGGATTGCACATCTGCCCCTTCCCTGCTGGGATCCCAGTCTTTGCTGTTCCAATCCGAGCGTGTGGTGGTTGTCACGTTGAAGCTGAGCACCTCAAAAGGATGGGAGCGCTGTCCCAACAACCCCCGCACCAACAGCTCAAAGCTGGCCTCAGCAGCCTCAAACTGATAGCCCTGCAGCTCCAGGGTTTTCAGCCGCTCCAAAATCAAGCGCGCCTGCGGATCCGACTTGTCCAGCCGGATCCCGAATCCGGCCATTTTGTGGAGGATGTTGCTCAGCCCCGCCTGTTCTGAGACCACGATGCGGCGACAGTTGCCCACTTGCTCCGGGGCAATGTGCTCGTAGGTGAGGGGGTTTTTCTGAACGGCGCTGACGTGGATCCCGCCCTTGTGGGCAAAGGCCGATAGGCCCACAAACGGAGCATGGTCATCCGGGGCCAAATTGACCACCTCGCTGATGGAGCGGGAGATCTCCGTCAGGTATTTCAACTTCTCTTCCGGCAGGCAGCGATAGCCCAGCTTCAATTGCAGGTTGGGGATGACGCTGCACAGGTCGGCATTGCCGCAGCGTTCCCCATAGCCGTTGATGGTGCCCTGAACCATGCGCGCCCCTGCCTGGACGGCAGCCAAGGCGTTGGCCACAGCAGTGCCGGAGTCGTTGTGGGTGTGAATGCCTAGAGGCAAATGCCGCAGGTGATGGGATTCTGCCAAGACGGCTGCGGTCATCTGGGCAATCTCGTGGGGCAGGGATCCGCCATTGGTATCGCAGAGAACCAGCCACTCTGCCCCTGCCTCGGCAGCCACCACCAGGGTTTGCAGGGCATAGTCGGGGTTGTGGCGATAGGCATCGAACCAGTGCTCGGCATCGTAGATGACCCGCCGCTGCTGGGATCCCAAGTAGGCAATGGTATCCCGGATCATGGCCAGGTTTTCGGCCAGCGTGGTGCCCAGACCTTCGGTAACATGCAGATCCCAAGACTTGCCGAACACCGTCACGTAGCGGGTGCCCGCCGCCAAGATGGCCTGCAACATTGGATCTTCAGCCGCACTGCGCCCCGGTTTGCGGGTGGAACAAAAGGCTACCAGCTCTGCCTGGGTCAGAGGCTCCTCCCGCATCTGCCAGAAAAACTGCACATCTTTGGGATTGGCTCCCGGCCAGCCCCCTTCAATGAACGGGATCCCCAGGCGATCCAGCAGCTTAGCAATCTGTAACTTGTCTTGCACCGACAGCGATAGCCCCTCTCGCTGGGCCCCATCCCGCAGTGTGGTGTCGTAGAGGGTGATGGTGGCTGAGCAACCCAGGTCAATCTTCATATCGCATCAGTTTCTTGTAAAAGGCAGTGGAGAAATCCGGCGGTTGTCCGCGCTGCACCAGAGAGACCACATCAATCAGGTAGTCCACAAACTCGTAGTTGGCAATGGAGAGCTGATAGGTGAGATCCGCATCCTGAGCAAAGATCACCTGAACCACCGTCAGATCCGAAGGCAACGGCGACATGTGCCAACTGGCCAAGAAGCGGACAGGCTCCTCTCCCTCAATGGCCCTCTGCCCTTCCAGGCTGCCTTTTTTGTAGAGGCCCACCGCGAGGGCTAGGTACTGTCGGCGGGCAACGGCGTAATAGGGCTGATAAACGGCCACTTCTGGCGGGCTGGCGGGTTCAAGTTGCAAAGCCATGGTGCGCTAGGAGAGGGGTACCGCTTTTTCTAATTTCATGAAGTTCTGCAAGATAGGTGGGATCCCTGTAGCCGAGAGAGATCTCTGCGTTGGCTGTAGCAAGTGTCGCCGGAATAAAGTTGTGAGGTCAATGGCAGGAGAGAACCCAGAGAGAATCTCAGGGGCCATCGCAACCTACCCCATCCAGCCTATCGCGTTAGCGGTGCGGAGCACAATCGCGACAGCGGGTGAGCGGACTACGGATAGATTGCCCAATTGTCTACTTTTCCTTGAGGGATCCCGCATCCCATGCTGGAGAGAAGCGTTGGAAAGTCGGGGATCTCTAGGAAAGAATAAAAAAGGAGGGATCCCTGCCCCTGCTCGCAACCGGCTCTTCTCCTGCCGGCAATAGCGAGATGGCATCCTTGCCTGGTTATCTAAACGTTTGGTATCTCTTGACTTCATGAGCACAGCCCAAGGCCCAACCGCCTCTCGCCTCGACCCTCTCCCCCCAGGAGAGGGAGGAATAGCGGCCAACCCCCTGCTGGAGTGGGATCCCGTCCTGCAGCACAAGTTCCAGCAGCTTGTCCAGATCTTCGCCGAGATGGAGCGGGTCTTGGTGGCCTACTCTGGGGGAATAGATAGCAGCTTGGTGGCCAAGTTGGCCTGGGATCAGTTGGGGGAGCGGGCTCTGGCCGTCACCGCTGCTTCTCCTTCGCTGCTGCCCGAAGATCTGGAGGAGGCAATTCAGCAGGCTCGGCAAATTGGGATTCCCCATCAGATCGTCGAAACCCATGAGCTGGAGGATCCGAGCTACGCCGCCAACCCCGTTAACCGGTGTTACTTCTGCAAAAGCCACTTGCACGATACCTTGCGCCTGTTGGCCCAAGCCCAGGGATATGACCATGTGGTGGATGGCCTCAATGCCGACGATCTTGCCGATTACCGACCGGGGACACAGGCAGCTCGGGAGCGCGGCGTGCGTTCCCCCTTGGCGGAGGTGGGGATGAGCAAGCTGGAGGTGCGGCAATTGTCTCGCCACCTGGGGCTGTCTTGGTGGGATAAACCGGCCCAGCCCTGTCTCAGCTCCCGCTTTCCGTATGGAGAGGCGATCACCGCCGAGAAGCTACGTCGGGTGGGAGCGGCAGAGCGCTATTTGCGCAGCTTGGGTTGGCGGCAGGTTAGGGTGCGCTCGGAAAAGGATACTGCCCGCATCGAACTTCCCCCCGATCAGATCCTGGAGTTTGTGCAGAAAACGGATCTCTCAGCCTTGGTCGCAGCCTTGCAGGCGGTGGGCTATCTCTATGTCAGTCTTGATCTGGAGGGCTACCGCAGCGGCAAGCTCAACCGAGTCCTCAACCCTTCCCAGTTGGCCACGAGCCAATAGACTGGGGAAGCCGTAGGGGATGTGTGTTGAAGTTTCGCGCCGGGTGATGGGGAGGTATGAGAGGGTTGCGGTTGCTCTGGCTCTGCCTAGGAGTACTGGGGTTGGCAGTTGCCGGCCCTGCTGCGGCTCAGGTGGAACCACAGAAGAAGGGGGTCGCCCAGCCCATAAGTACGACCGACCTCGGCGCCCTTGCCGACCGAACGTTACGGCTGCGTTCTGATCGGCAAACCTTCGACCAACGGGCGGAAGTTTTCCAGGCGGAAGGCAATGTGGAGATGCGGCTGGGTCGCTCTGTGTTGCGGGCGGATCGCCTGCGCATTGAGCTGCGACAGCGGCGGGCTGTGGCCGAGGGCAATGTCTCTATCCAACTGGATCGGCAGCGCATTCAGGGATCCCGCCTGGAATACGACTTTGAGCAGGAGCGGGGATTTGTGGAAGAGGCCTTCGGGCAGGTGGACATTGGCCAGTTGCAGGCCAGTGGATCCCCGGCAGCCGCTTTGGCTCCAGAGCGGTTGGTGCGCTTTCGTGCCGTCCGCATCCGCTTTGATGCCAACACCTGGGAAGGAGAACAGGTGCGGCTGACCAACGACCCGCTGGATCCGCCGGAGTTGGAGATTCGCAGCCCAAGGGTGACCTCCACCTTGCAGGCAGATGGTTCCAGCCTGCTGATTGCCGAGGCGGGGCAATTGGTTTTTGACCAAGTCTTGTTTCTGCCTCTGCCCATTCGGTTGCGCTTCGACTCATTGAACCGTCAGCCTCCGGTCAGTATCTTCTACGATGATTTCGACAGGGAAGAATTGCGGCGGGGCTTGATCCTGCAACCCAACTTCGAGCTGCTGCGGGATCCCAACGTGAGCTTGGTGCTCTCCCCGCAACTGTATCCACAACGCCTTTGGGGCAGCGACCGGGGAGTTTTGGATGGGATCGGGCTGCGGGCCGATTTTCGTTGGCGACAACCGGAAGCCAATGCCCAAACCTCGCTGTTTGCCGAGCTGCGAGGGATCGTCTTCCAGGAGTTTGCTCAGCGCTTACGAGCTCAGGTTGAACACCGCATCACCACCGGCGATGGCGGAGAAGTTACCTACACCTACGCCTATCGGGAGCGCTTCTTTAGCGGTCGCCTGGGGTTTCAAATTGTGGAAAACCGCCTCGGTGCCAGCTATCGCTCCCCTACTCTGCGCCTGGGCAACACCGGCTTGGATCTCAGCTACCGCATAGCCGTCGACTACATTGATGCCTTGGGACAGCCGGATGAAATCGACCTGGATCCGGAGTTGGCCTTGGCCAATACCACCGACCGCCTTCAGCTCTCCCGCCTGCAACTGGGGGCAACCTTGAATCGCTCCTTCCCCCTTTGGAGTCCTCCCAAGACGGCAGCGGATCCCCCACCCCGCTTTTCCGCTTTGCCCATCGAGCAAGGGATCTGGCTGAACACCGGCGTGAGCAGCAGCCAGTCTTTTTACTCCAATGGTCGGGCCCAGAGCTACACTGCCGGTAGCATTGGCATCGATGCGGTGATTGGGGCTTTTGTGGCCGATACCTTTGACTACACCAACCTGAGGGTGACCTACTCCAACGGTTTTCTGGCCGGAGCCTCACCGTTTTTGTTCGACCGCATCACCACGCGGGAACAGCTCGTTTTGGGCTTTTTGCAACAACTGTACGGCCCGCTGCGGGTAGGGGCAGAGACGACGGTAGATTTGCAGTCAGGCCAGCAGGTGGATGTCGTCTATCGCCTGGGCTATGACCGCCGCACCTATGGCTTCAGCCTGCAATACAATCCAGTGCGCCAGTCGGGGGCTCTGGAGCTGCGGGTGGAGGGCCTGAACTGGGATCCCGGCCAGTCCTCGCCGCAGATGACGACCGGATCGCGGATCCACGAGCCTTGATCCCCAAACTCCAAGGAAGCCTAAAAATGTAATCTTGACTACTACTCTGCGGAGATTTTCTATGAGAAACTGCTCAGAACTGGGGCAAAACCCTAATTCAAATCTTCCTGGAATTGCAGAACCCTCCTGGAAATCGAAACAGTAAGATAAAATACAGAAGTTATTTTTTCTAGGATTGATTTCTGCCAGTTGGGATCGCCGTATCGCAGACTACAGCAGTGATCCCCAGGCGGTGCTAGGGTAGATAATAGGCTGAGCAAAGTGGGCTGGTGATCTGAACAATGCAAACACTCGATGCAATCCCCGATAAAAAACGAGCAGAGCGAATAACCTGTAGCTACATCAATGCGACCAGCTCTATTCAGGTGATTCGCATCACGAATATCGAAAACTGGTACTTTGAGCGGGTGGTCTTTCCAGGCCAGCGGCTGCTGTTTGAGGCGGTGCCTGGAGCCAAGCTGGAGATTCACACAGGCATGATGGCCAGTTCCATTCTGGCGGATACCATCCCCTGTGAAAAGCTGCGCGTTCGAGAAACGGAGCCGGTGACTGTGGGTGCCTAGATCTCCAGAGGCCAGCAGTGCGGACTAGGTTTCCCGGCTTTGCTGCTTTCTTTCCTCTCGTTCTGGACTGAGGGAAGATTGGGGTGAGGGGCTGGCGGAGCGGCGGGGCTTGGGAGGTAGGGGGATATCCAGGAAACGGGCGCTTAATCTTACCAGGCTGGTCTCTTGGGGCGGCCAAGGGATCCCCAACCAACGGGCTGTGAGCTCCAGCAAGCTGGGGGGTGGTGTCGGGGTAGGAGTTGGCGTGGGTGGTGGGGTGGGATAGAGATCTAGGCGCGGTGGCCGTGGGGTACTGACCCGAAAAGCATCGGGGGGCGGTTGGGTCAGAGGTACATTCGGATCCCCGCATCCCAGCAAGCCCAGTCCGCCGGCAAGCAACAGGCCGTACAGCTTTTGGGTACCTCTACCGCCCATGAATACACTGCTGGACATCTCTAACGGGGTATCATCGGGATCCCAAGGTTCCGAGCTGGGCTTGTAAATCTTCCGCTAGGCCGGATAGCTGGCGAGCCAGGGTTGCGTAGCGGTTGCCAGTCAAGTTTTTGGCGGTAAATTGCTCTAACAGTTGCTGATCCCGGGCAACCATTTGGTTGAGATACTGAGCCACAGAGGCTTTTGGATCCTCGATTAAAGCTCGGCACACCTGCAGGGCCATCACCAGTTGGGCCCGCACCTGCAAAAACAGCGACTGGATGTACTTTTGCTCGGCCTCGCTGAGTTGCCGAAAATCCCGCCAATGCTGCCCCCCCTGCAGAGATTGTTGAAGTTCGTTTACCCAGTGGTTGTAGTCTTTTACTTTGCGGGCCAGATCGGTGGCAAACTTCATCACTTCAGGGGTGCTGTTGAGCAGATGGGCTTCCTGCCAACGCTGCCGGATGCGATGCAGGCTGTTTCCCAAGCGCAAGTTGGCTCTCAGGATCCCCAACAGGAGCAGCAGTAGGATCCCGGTAGCGGCGGCATAGGGCACCCAAGAGCCGGGATCCCGCATTCCCAAGAAGATGATCAAAGCCATCGCCACCAAGCCAAAGGCCAGCATGCCCCAGAAACGTAGCCGCTGTTGCTGCAAACGCAGGTACTCTGCCCGCAGATCAAAGGCCTCGCAGCAAGCATCCAGATCGGCGGCCATGAGCTGGCGAAACTCGTCCGCGGAGATCGGTTCCACATTCATCATCGAGGGCACCCTTAACGCAAGTGGATCGACGCCGAACGGCATCAAGATCTGCCCTGCCAATCACGGGCAGCTTCTGTACTTTCTTGTAGAGGCTCTAGGGTTTCGCTGGCCGGAACCACCATCAACCCATATCCTCCCCCGCGACAAAAATCGACGATCTCCTGTGTGTCAAAACGCTCTGCCACGGGCTTGGGCAGTCCCTGTTGAGCCAGCCTCTGCGCATATTTTCTTGCCGCAAACGAGCTCTCAAAAGCAATGACAATATCTTGACCCCCAACCTGGCGCGTACAGATCCCCTCTTGCCCATTGGCTTGGTAGAGCAGCACGATCACCTGGGGGGGCAAGTCTTCTGGGCTAACCCAAGACAACCCCTTCTCAGCCTGGGATCCCCCGCTGAGCAATACATCCCGCGCTTCCTTCAACCGCGCCAGTTGCGCCTCTAGCAAGGGTCTTTGTCGCTCGTCCTCCAGTTCCGCGAGGGCAGTACTGAGGGTTTGGTATTCCTGAAACAATCGCCCCCGGATCTGCCGCTCGGTTGCATCCGGCGGAAGGTTGAGAATCTGAAGGGCTTCGGTGGTGCTCATCATAGGCTCTGATTCATTCAAAATCATTGCCTAGACTAGCTGTTCTGAGAGTCCCTGGAGAGAAATTCTGCGATGATCGTGGCTGCCCGTTTTCTCGGCCAGACGAGAGGGTGGACTCACCAAATGCGGCGATGATTACTTCCATCTTGGGGCTGCTCAGCAGGGGAATCGGCTTTGGGTTGGTCGGATAAAGAGGGAAGGGGAAAGCCCAACTCAAAAGCCTCTCGTGCCAGCAAAGCCAGCAGAGATGGATTCGACTGGGCGCGTTTCACCCGCTCTTTGAGACGATTCCACAGGTGTGCTCGGTGGATGCGTTCCAACTCTTCTCTCTGTCCACGTATCATGCTGTTCCCACCTCTCCTGTATCAATCCTAACTAAGCAATGGGGGAGCTGGTGTCAGGGAACTTTGATGGATTTTAGGGGATGGGATCCTGATTTTCTCCGAGTTGACCCGTCTCCCTGGGGTTGCCAGCAGGGAACAACGTTCACCTCTGTGTTGCAGCAAGCCCGTCTTCGGAATGCACAAGGGCGGGATCCGACAGTTTTTCTGAGGATATTTCGGGATCCCTGCTCGCTTTAGAGGTCTTCTGCACAGAGAACTGCAGCTTTGAGGGGGCCAGCTTGCCCTAACCTATCCAAAAAATGCTGCAAGAGCTGAAAACTGGGTGGGTTAAGGCTGTAGTAAATCCAGCGGCCCTGCTGGCGAGCATTGACCAATTTCGCATCGCGCAGGGTTTTCAGGTGAAACGAGAGCTTGGATTGGCTCACCTTCAGCTCCTCGCAGAGATCACAAACGCACAGCTCGCGCCCCTGCAGCAGTTGCAGCACACGCAGGCGAATCGGGTCGGAGAGAGCGTGGAACCCCGCCCGCACCTGCTCATCCATCCAATCCCCTTCTACCTCGACCAGCAGCGAAACCATCATTCAACCAGGGTAGCAGGAGTTTTGCGCTTTAGTTGTCGGTTGATTGAGGGGCGGGGGAAAGGCGCGACAATTAACCGGCTCGGCAGCATCTCACTCGACGGCCAGCAAATACAGACCTTCCGGTTCAGAAGGGATCAGTCGATACGGATCCTTCTGATTGGCCTGTTCACAAAGATTGGCAAAAGACTGCAAACCTTCCAAGCGTTCTGCGAGTTCGCTGAGGGTGTCGAGATACTCCGCCAAGCCCGCTTGAGTCAGGTACCAAGATTTGTCCAGCTCCCGAAAATAGGTCATCTGAAACTCCACCGAGAGATTCTTCTCTCTGAGAAAGCGCTCCTGCGGAGTTAGGGATCGGTCAAAGGGAGAAAGACGGGCAATGCGCTGGATCCGCTGGCTGGGGATGTAGGGGGCAAAGCGGGGGGCCATGTAGGTGTATGCTGTTTGCAGTTGAGGCCGATCTGCCGGCAAGAGAGCAGCACACCACCTTTCACTGAGCTGACGGAAACGGGGAACCTCAGAGTTGAGACTATCCACCGCATCTCGAAGGTACCCATGCTTAATCAAAAGCTGGGACTCGGTTGCCAAAGAGACCGCCCAACCCTTGAGGGCAACATCGCTGAGCAGCAAATGGTGGGCTTGGCGCTCAACGGGAATCTGATGAGCCTGATCGAAGAAAAAAGCGCGGGTTTCTGCTAAAACCTTAAGGGCATCACGAGGAGAAGCGTCGGGAAATCTTTTTAGGCTGGCCAGTTCTGCTTGGAGCTTGGCAAGGCTTTGGATAAAGATGGCGCGATGTAAGTTGGAAATAGCCTCCAGAATCTCAGCCCTACTTCGTATAGCGAGGATTTGTAGGTAAGCAAGTTGTCCAGCAAGCGTCTCAAGCTTCGAGCCAATATCTTCAATCCCACTCCTAACAAAGTTTTCAAGATTGATAATGGAGTCCTGCAATTGGTTTAGCCGAAAGTGCATGTAGGTGAAACCAATGGCGCTGACCCCTAGATTCAAAGCGCTGGCCCCGGCGGTCACTTGGGAAAGGCCCAAAAGGCTGGTGGCAGTGCGTTGCAGAACCTCAAGCTTTCGATGGGTAGCTTGGTGACCAAGGGTATTGATCACCGGATCTAAAACACTAACAATCGGAGGAACAGGAGCATTCGTCAGCAAGCTCGTCAGTCCAGGAGATTCCGCTAGGTGCTTGACAATGCGACCTGTGCCGGCCTCTCGAATCACGCCCCCATAGCGAACCAGGGATCCATCCAGGAGCCCGCTAACAATTGGAGCCGAAGCAAAAAGAAGAGTTGGAATTAGCATGGCTTGTAGTCCCCTTAGGTTAAACAGGGTAGAAACCTTTCTTCGTAAGAGACTCCAGATACACCAGGGGAGAGACTCCCACAACCTTTGCCTTGCCTGCCAGTTTCAGAAATGCATCTCGTCGATCGAGGGAACTTACACCCCTAGCCAATCCGGGAATGTCTTCATCGAGCTGGAGAGCAACCAAGCGAAAAGCACTTTCATCACCTGGCTTTGCTACTGGAACGCCCTTGCCTTGCAAGATGTCGACAAACTTGTTGGCTTCTAGCTCTGCTTGTGTTCCTCTCCAAATATATTTGGATTTCTCATACAAGAGTTCGCATATATCTCTTTCAAGATAAATACCTTTTTCTGGGTCAGGAAAGTCGACAGAGGAAAACTTGTGGGATGAGCCAGTTCTCAACGCTAATATAACAAAGTATGGAAATTTTTTGGCTAGAGGTACCAAGCTAGGGCCAATGCCAGGCTTGAGTAGAGCATCAGCAACAAAAAATGCACTCACTGCACCAAAAAGAGCTCCCACTGGCCCCAAAGCGGCGCTACCAACCGCAGCTCCGATCCCTAAGGCTGCAGCTCTGGCAAACTGCTCTCTCTGGCTCTGATCCATATTGTTTCCGTTCATCCTTGTTTACTCCCTACTAAGCAAAACAAATCCTGAACCAGGCACGTGATTTTTCTCTTTCTATCCTCTAGATTGTTAACTAAAGTCATTGTTTCCTCAAGACCCTTTTCAATCAGCCCTCTCTGCCTATCCAGCTCATCCTCAGCTAGCCTGCTTGCTTGCTCAGCCGACTTTTGGACGACATCTTTAAGGTCAGACATGTAGCTCGTAATCCAATTTTTCAAAACATTCCACAGCCTTTGCTTCCCAGACCTAACTCCTTCTGACTACTGCTTTGCCATTTCGTCAAAGTTAGGCACAGTCAGGCATTGATATAACTTTTTTCCAACAATCTTTTCGTCATAAGTTCCTCCAAAGCAAGACCGACGCTTCTCCACAGTTTGTGTGATGAGTTCCTTTTGATCCGATACTTTTATTGGATCTTCAAATATAATGACTTCTCGAACGGAGGGCGTCCTAGTCTCTGCATAGTTTCTCATCTTGTTTAGAATCAGCTCTCTGACTCCTAGCGCATCGGCAGAGTTAGTGTGAATGCTACTTAGAATTTCAGTAATCTAATCAGTCAGTTGTGAGACTAAGTGACCACTAAAACCCTCAAAGGTTTGCGCCTTCGCTTGAAGCAGAAACTCCGACCTATGCTCAAGGGCCTCCCTGACCGATTGATATAAAGCTAGGACTGAACCCTCAGCTCTTTCTATTTTCTGATGTCGCTTCCCACCCCCCTCTTTAACTTCTACCTTAAGCACTAGGGCGTTTCCATGATGCTCGCAGTCTCTTAGGGCTCTGATTGCTAGCTCACAGGCTCGGGAAACATAATTTGCCAAGTATGGGGGGATGAGCTTCACTAGAGAATCTTCAAGGTCATAAACACCAATTTCTTGCTTGAGAGTGTCTCGAATCGGGGCAATAATCTTATTGATGAGATCCCTAGCTTGCTCGTCAACAAAGTCAATAAATTCCGGAAAATCCTGCCACCCCTTTTCTCTGGCTTTGCATTCGATCTTAGATATAGACTCAGGGCTGCCGTCACTGTTGGCAACTTGGTTGATTATCTCTGCAACATCGCTGATGAAGCGGTTGATAACTGTATTCATTTCTTTTCTACATTGCTCTTGTCTTTCTTGAACATATTTTCTTTGCCTATCCACTTCTTCCAGAGTCTCTATCCGTCTTGCTTCGATGAAGATGCTCAGTGTATCGCCAATATCTTTGGCCGAGTTGATGACTCCAAGCACGGCTGGCAGAATGGTAACCTTTGCAAATTCTGCCGCCAGCCTCTCCCGCAAGACCTTCCACAGCAGATTACCACCGCTCCACTCCCTGGCGTATCCCAGCAATGCTCTCGTGTCTCCGTCAGATATCGCTAAGCCTTCCTCAACACCCTCTTCCAAATCCCTTAGCCAATCCCTCAGCTCCCTATTCCCCCTCGCGGAAGCTTTGATGAGGCCGGCGCAGTCTTGAAAGAAAGCGCTGAGCATCTGCCTTCTGGTATTGGAATCCACGTCAGATGATTCCGAAGAATTGGCTCCCCAGGCGCATTGAGTGTAAAAGAGCGCTATAGCAGAAAGTGGAACAATGAAAGGAAGTTCTGGGAGTTCCAATGTCTCTTTAATTTCATTCCTCAGATCATCAATTCTTTGCTCAAGAGGGTCATCGGTTTAATTCCGCAAATCGACCCTATTTAGCAAAAAGATCATCATGCTGGTCTGGCCATTGAGAAACTCCACAACATCCTTTAGCTCCTTCAGCAGGGTTTCTCGTTTGGATTGATCTGTTTGGGAATAATCCAGGGGAACAATGCTAAAACATGTCTTGACGTGATCTTGAATAACCCTGAGGTTGGCTCTATCTTGAATTGAGTTTAATCCGGGCAGATCATAAATCTCAATCTGCAGGCCCTTGGGCAGATTTAGCAGTAGAGGTGCTCTGACAGGGAGTAGAGGACACTCGACATCCATTTGCGGCATCGGTACGTTGTCTTTGTTCCTCTTGTTTTTGCGCTTTTGATGGTATGCCTCCATCGTGCGCTTCAACCTGCTGTAGATCTCTTCGTCGCTTAGGTCTTCCCAGGTGCCGCATTCCCAAGTGGCTCCTTCTGTAGCCTAGATAACTAGCTTGCTACGCTCGTTGTGTTTGATACGTAGAATCCCGGCGCTCATCTCCTGGGCCTCGATGGGGGCAATCCTCCTGCCAATGAGGGCGTTAACAATGGTGGACTTGCCGGAGGAGGTGGTGCCGATGGTGGTAATCCGAAACGAAGGGTTCTCCAAGCGGGCAACAGCCTCTTCGTAAGTAACCCGAAAGGCTTGCAATTTTTCCAGGATTTGGGGGTTGCCAATCACATCCTGATATTCGTTCAGGATCTCGCTGATAACATTGCCTAGGGCGAACAGGGACTGTCTTGCAGTCTGTAGGGTTGCCAAGGGATGCATAGAGTTAAAGCCGAGGTGCACTCTGATTATCTCGGCTTGAGGATAATACTGCCAACATTGCGTTACCAACTCTGTCTTCTCTTTAACATTTCTGGTTAGAGCTCCATATCCTACTTGAAATTACCGGGATCGCTTATGCAAGAGATACGCCTGGACTGGTGAGAGTTAATCCCGACACAGGGATCCAATGCGAGCTTGGCAGGTGGCGATTTCTTCGGGGGTGAGGTTGTCCCAATTGACGTCGCGGCGCAGCACCAAGCCATTGTGCCCAGTGATGAAACGGGGCAGCTCTGCTTGGTCAATCACACTTAGATCCCGCATGTGATAGGTAGTGTAATAAGTAACATCTGGACTCTCGAAGTCCACGTCGATGAGGGTAATCGTCTTGCGGGGGGGCAGAGGGCTGCCCAAGAGGGGGCGGGGGCCGGAGCCGAGAATGCCGCAATGAAGCAGTTGCAGTTGCCCTTTGTGGCCGGGGTAGTAGCCGTGATGGTGGCCGCTGATGTAGGTGTGGACGCGGTACTTCTCCAGCAGGGCTCGCTTGGCATCGGCATCCAGCAATACTTCTCCCGGATCGTCGCGCCCAACGGTAATGGCATAGAGGGGCAGGTGGCCGATGACGATGCGCAACTTGGCCTTCTGAGCCCGTTCGCTGGCCAGAGCCGCTTCCGCCCAAGCCATTTGTTCCGGTGGGATGTAGTTGCAGGTGGCATCCCAGGCTAGGTAAAACACATTGTCTTTTTCAAAGGTGTAATAAAAGGGAAAGTCCCCTCGATCTACAAAGTTCAAGCCTGGATCGTGGGCCGGATCGTTCCAAAACTCGCGGGCCAGATCCCGTTCTTTTTGAAAGAGAAAGCCGCCCCGCGTGGTGCGGGCACAGGAAGCATCGTGGTTGCCCAGCGTGAAGCCATATGGGAGTTTGGCCGCTCGAAGGGGGCCGGCCACATGCCGGTCGAAGGCTGCCCACATGGCCCGGATGCGCTCCTCCGACAAGCGGGGATCCTGCCCGGCCACCATATCTCCTCCTCCCAAAACAAGATCCGGCTGAAAGTAGGGGATGAGGCCGATGCTCCGATCCACCTCTGGGTCATATTCCACCGAGCCATAGATGCCGTTCATGTCACTGATGACCAAGAGGCGCAGATCTCGGCGGGGAGGGATGTAGAGGCCATGAGGGGCATCTGGATGGGGAACGACGGTGGGGGTGGGCTGGGGGGTAGGAGAGGGGAGAGGGGCGCCAGGGGATCCCATTGCCGGGGCTAGATGAGAGGACTGCTGCCGACTGGCCCAATAGGCTCCTGCCAGTCCACTGCTGCTGGCCAACCCCAACAACCCCAGAATCATCTTGCGCCGCTGCATGATCTTTTCCCCAACACCCCAGGGGTATTCTAGAAAATCAAAGGCCAGTGTTGGTCTTTTCCATCTGCGCACAGCCTGGACTCGGCTCGAAGATGGCTATGGGCGGTAGCTCTTGTAGGGTTCGGGGTGCTTTTTGAACAACTGTTGATGCACAAATGCTACCCTAGTAGCAATAAGCAACTGCCTATCTCAGACCTCGTATGACTTGAGGTTTTCCATGCCTCGCCCTTTGGATTCTTTGGAAGCTGCTTTGGAGCGGTGCCGGGAGTGCAATCTGCGTTTGAGCCGACAGCGCCGTTACATCCTGGAGCTGTTGTGGCAGTGTGGCGAGCACCTCTCCGCCCGCGAGATTTACGATCGCCTCAATCAACAGGGCAAACCAATTGGCCACACCTCCGTCTATCAAAACCTGGAAGCTCTGGCCAGCCACAACATTGTCGAGTGTTTGGATCGTGCCGATGGGCGTCGCTACGGCAACCGCACCCATCCCCACAGCCATGTCAACTGCTTGGATAGCAACCGCATTTTGGATGTGGATGTGGAGCTGCCGCCTGAACTGCTGGCCCAGGTGGAGCAACAAACGGGCACCCGCATCCAGAGCTACCGCATCGAGTTTTTTGGGGTAGAAAAGTCGGCGGAGCCCCAACCGTAACCTCTAAAAAGGATCCCTGCTGTCCTGAGGAAAAGTTGGGCAAAGGTCAGTAAGCTCGGTTTTGGCCTTTGGTGATTTGCGATTGGATTTGCTCGAGAGAACTGGCAGGAGCCAGACATTTGTTGCCCCAGCACACCAGCCCCAGAGCTCCTTCCGGCAGGGGTTCGGCCTCGGTGGGGAGGGCAAAGACGGTGGTGGGCCAAGATCGTTGCTGGAAGGCAGGAATGGAATCGGCCTCCAGGGTGACTTTCACCCAATTGCTGTACCAATCCAGTCCGGCAAAAAGGCTGGGGCAGGTGCGCGGCTGGGTGCTCATGGTATGGACAAAGGTTTTTAGGGCCTGTTCCGCCCGTTCCAGATAGTCCAGATCTCCGGTGAGGGCAGCCAGGCGCACCAGGTTGGCGATGGCCACCCCATTGGCTGCAGGGGTAGCGTTGTCTTGAAATTCTTTCTCCCGCACCAGGAGCTCTGGAGCACTCTGGGCATCGCTGACAAAGTAGCCTCCCCGAACCGGATCCCACAGTTGCGTATCCATCTCCTGCTGGAGCTGGAGGGCAGCTTGTAACCAGTCTTGAGGGGTGGGATCCCCCAGCAGGGGCAGGCAGGCTTGCTGCAAATCCAACAGGGCCTTGATCAGCAGGGCGTAATCTTCCGATTTGGCGGGCACCTGGGCTGTGCCATCGTAGTTCAAGCGCAACAGGGATCCGGTCTCGGGGTGGCGCTGCCGGCTGAGGATGAATTGGGCTGCCCGCAGAGCCAATTGCAGATAGTCTGCGTTGCCGAACACTTGATAAGCCCGCGCCAGGCCGGAAATCATCAAGGCGTTCCAAGAGACGATCATCTTGGTGTCGGTGACGGGTGGGATCCGCCCCGGCCAAGATTGCAGGCGGGCTGATTGGGCATCCACTGCCGGAGGGAAGGGAACTCGTCGCTCCGCAGAGCCATAGCGTGCCTGAAAAAGATGGGTGGTCAAGGCGGTTTCAACTCCTGGCGGCAACGCTCCCCCCTGTTTGCGCTGCAAGACGATGCAGCCGGGCCGATCGGGAAAGTTGCCCCCTGGAGACAGGTCAAACGCCTGCTGCAAGGCGCGGAAGGTTTCCTCCCCCAAGAGAGCCTGCAGCTCCTGCCAGCGCCAGACGTAGAACTCTCCCTCCTCCGGCTCCCGATCCTCTGCTCGGGCAAAGCTGTCGGCATCTTGAGCGGCGTAGAAATACCCCGCAGGGGCGGTCATCTCCCGTGCCACCCACTCCACCGTCAGCCGCACCGCCCGCTCGATGGCAGGATCTTGGATCCCATGGGCCCAGAGATCGGAGAGGAACTCCAGGATCTGCCCGTTGTCGTAGAGCATCTTTTCAAAGTGGGGCACCGTCCAGGTGGGATCCACGGTATAGCGGTGAAATCCGCCGGCCACATGGTCAAAGATCCCTCCCAGCACCAAGGCCATGCCTCGCTCTTTGGCCCGTTCCAGAGCGCTCATCGAGCCGGGGATCCCTTCCGGTGGGTCGAAGCGGGCCGAACGCAACACCAACTGGGCGTAGGGCATCATGGGGAATTGCTGCACTGCCCCGGCATTGGAGAGCAAAGGCTGGATCTTGGGGATCCCAGAGCGTAGCAGGTCGGCGGGAATGTGGTCTTCCGGCACCAGGTCACTGAGGGTGGTCAGGGCCGTCAAAATCTGGCCTTTCATCTCCTCTATTTTTGCCTTTTCCTGCCGGTAAAACTGCAGGATGCGCTGCAGCAAGGCCAGAAACCCCGGGCGGCCAAAGCGGGGCTCCACAGGGAAATAGGTGCCGGCGTAAAAGGGCACCAAGTCATCGGGCGTGAGGAAAACATTGAGGGGCCACCCCCCCTGCCCGCTCATGAGCTGCAACGCCTGCATGTAGATGCTGTCGAGATCGGGCCGCTCCTCGCGATCCACTTTGATGGGCAAAAAATGGGCATTGAGGAAAGCGGCGATCTCCGGGTTGGAAAAAGCCTCACCCTCCATAACCGTACACCAGTGGCAACTGGAATAGCCGATGGACAGAAAAATCGGCCTGTCCTCGGCCCGCGCTTTCTCCAGAGCCTCTGGGATCCAAGGCCACCAATCCACCGGATTCTCGGCGTGCTTGCGCAAGTAAAGGCTGGAACTTGTGGCGAGGCGATTGGCCATAGGTACACCCTCTCACCCTTGTTGCTTTTCAGGCTAGCGCGTTCTCCTGCCGAGGCCGAACCAACCCACTGTTGTTCAAGATACACTGGCCTGGGATCCCTGGCGGTCAAGCCTGCTCCTGCTCGGCAGCCGGGATCAAAAACTCCAGAGGGCGTCCATGTAAAACCAAGGTGGTGCTGGGATTTTCCACAAAGCCGATCCGCTCGTAAAAGCCGCGCTGATGGGTCGTGAACAGGTAGATGCGCTCTACTGACTGCAGGTGGGGATGGCTGATCAGGGTTTCCACCAACTTGCGCCCAATGCCCTGACGTCGGTAATCGTGATCAACCACGATATCCCAGAGGACGGCTCGGTAAACCCCATCGGAAGTGGCGCGGCCAAAGCCAATCAGGCGCTCCCCATCCCACACGCTGACCACCGGATGGCTGTGGGCTACGGCCCGCTCCATCTCCTCCCGGCGGCGATTCTGTGCCCAAAAGGCGTTGCGGTTCAACAGCAAGAGAAGTTGATCCAGATCCAGCTCGCCCCGCTCCAGAGAGAAGCGAATGTTGCGGTTGTCCACCGGCTGATGAGAGAGGGCGATGACAGGCTCAGGAGAGGGATTGGGCATGAAGAAAACCTTTGCAGCAGTAAGGGTTGGCAAGGGGGAGTTCAACAAAACACTTGGGCCTGTCAATCTAAGGCTAGCTGGCCGAGGCATTTTCGGTGGCTGGCCCCGCATGCTCTAGGGCATAGGCTTTGAAGCGCTCCAGATCCGCCTGGATGGTGCTTTCCACCACTTTGCCCACAAACAGGCCATCCAAGATTTTGCCAAGGATCCCTGGGATCTTGTAGGCAACCGACAGCTTAACAATGGTACTGCCTTTGCGGTCGTAAAAGCGCAGCGCGCCCCGGTTGGGCAGCCCTTCCACCGAACTCCAGCCGATGTGTTGGTGTTTCACCACCGTATGGGTGCGGGAGATCCAACTGAAGGTAAGGCCGCGGGTATCCAGAGTCCACCGGGATAACTCCTGATCCAGCAGTTCCACCGAGCGGATCCACTTCATCCAGCGGGGCATGAGGGTGAGGCTGGCCCACAAATCCCATACTTGCTCGACGGGAACAGGCACCTCCACCTGACAGGTATGCTCCAGCCAATCCGACTCCGACATAGGGCCTCCCACACAACACCCGGCAGAAACGCAAACTGTCCAAGGGCTTGACCCTCGGAACGGGATCCCTGCCTTTACAAAATTTTATATCGACCTAAGATAGCATTATCAGCCTCATGAGAATTTGGGGCTTTGCGCTTTTTGGCAGCCCAGTTTCTTTTTCGAGCAAGTTGCGGCTGCCCCCCACAAGGGCACTGCAGAAGGCAGGTATCATGATTGCCATCTGCAAGCTTCACTTGCAAGGGTTTAGTGCATCTGCTCGGTTGACTCGACGGAACGACCTCACCATGGTTTCGCAATGGAAACAGCATCTTAAGAACTACTTCGTGGCAGGGTTGCTGGTGGTGATCCCTCTGGCAACCACCATTTGGCTGACGGTGGAGGTAGCCGCCTGGAGCGTTGGCATTTTAACCAGCATTCCCAAGCAGTTTAATCCCATCCAAGGTTTGCACCCGATCTTGATCAACCTCATTGATCTGGCGGTGGGCTTGTTGACGCCGGTTCTGCTTATCCTGCTGATTGGCTTCATGGCCCGCAACATTGTCGGCCAGTGGTTGCTCAATCTGAGCGAACAGTTGCTCCATGCGATTCCGGTGGCAGGGCTGGTGTACAAGACCTTGAAGCAATTGCTCAGTGTTTTGTTTGCCCCCAACAATCAGGGCTTTCGGCGGGTAGTGCTGGTGGAATATCCCCGCCCAGGGGCTTGGGCGCTGGCCTTTGTAACGGGCACCATTCAAACTCCCATTCGGCCCGGTGGGCCGCAGCGCTCCCTGAGCCTGTTTGTGCCCACCACCCCCAACCCAACGACGGGCTGGTATGCCATCGTGCCGGAAGACCAAGTGGTGGAGGTGTTCATGCCGGTGGAAGACGCCTTTAAGATGCTCATTTCCGGCGGCATTGTCACCCCTGAGAGCTTTGAAGCGGGACTGCAGCGGCGAGAAGGAGCTTTGGCTGTGACCATGCCCAGTTTGCGGGAGCTGGTGGAGCAGGAGCGGGTGGCAGGATCCCCCAGGGCCGACTCGGTGGGATCCGAGGTAGGCTTTGAGACTGAAGGGATCCCTTAACCCTGCTTTTCTGTACTTGCAGATGGGCCAGGCTGCCAGAGCTGATATTCTTTGGCCTGTTCCAGGTGCACATAAAAGGGCCGCATCTGTTGATCCAATGCCTCCACTTGCTCGGAGGGAAAGGCTTTCCAGTCAGCGCGGCTGGCCCAGCGGAGAATGAGGTGGATAAGTTCAGGATCCTCCTGATCTAGCCAAACTTCTTTGCCCAGAAAACCCGGATGCCGGCGAAGGGCGGATCCCCAAACCCGCTCGTCTTGCTCGAGAAAGGCTGCTTGTCCACCGGGAGGAACCCGGAAGCAGAGATGTTCGATGGCGATAGGGCCAGACGGGCTTGGGTGGGTGGACACAAGAGCAAGGGCGGCAAAGTTAGAGATGGAGATGTAGTCAATTCAAACAGAAACAAGACACGAGCCAGTGCAATAGCTCTGTTCGCAAAACGGGCCGTAGGCCTTATCCTTTCACCACCAGAACCAGGCTCTCACTCCGGTACTTCTGAACCAATTCCCTCAAAACTCTGGAGCATTGAACTCTCCCTTCTCAATCCTGCTGTCGGTACCCTAACTCTTTTTTTCGTGTTATTTTCAGCTTCCTGAGAGCATAGTAAATGGCACTGGGTTGGACACCAAACCTCTGGGCTCTATCCTTCAATCGAGCTTCTGGGTACTGATCCACATCTTGCTGGAGGGCGGCCAAGTCTATCTTTCGCTTCCGGGTCTTGACTTTTGTCGGCCTGAGGTCTTCTCGATTCAGCCAGCGATAAACTGTTGCACGACTGACTTTGTACATCCGTGCGGCTGCAGTAGGGCTGCCCCCTTCCTGGACATACCCTACGACTCTCTCCCTCAGGTCTAAGCTGTAGCTCATGGAGCTTCCTCTTGAGGTTTACCTCCATGTCAATGTCATCTTACCTTGAAACCGTCTCACCATGAACTGAATTAACTGGAGAGCTTCGCTCCCTGCAAGATCCTCTCAAGACTCGAGGGAAGAAGCTGTCAATCGTTGCAGGGTGGGAATGAAGTCGGGGTAGGAGATACGGGCACAGTCGGCTCCCCTGAGGAGGGTGGATCCCTGCGCTCCCAAAGCTGCCACCATCAGGCTCATGGCGATGCGGTGATCCTCGTGGCTGTCTACCTCGGCCCCATGAAGAGGGATCCCTCCCTTGATTTCCAGGCCATCAGGATGTTCGCTGACCTGGGCTCCCATGCGACTCAACTCTTGGGCCATGGCAGACAGACGGTCGCTTTCTTTCACCCGCAGCTCTGCGGCATCGCGAATCACCGTGATCCCTTCGGCAAAGGCCGCTGCCACCGCCAAAACCGGGATCTCATCGATCAGGGTGGGGATGAGATCGCCGGCGATGGTGCAGCCACGCAAGCGGGCCGAACGCACCCACAGATCCCCCAACGGCTCACCGGCCATTTCCCGACAGTTTTCAATTTGAATGTCAGCCCCCATCTCCTGTAACACCTGCAGCACGCCGGTACGGGTGGGGTTAAGGCCCACATTCCGGAGCAGCAATTCGCTCTCGGGCACAATGGAGGCGGCCACCAGCCAAAAGGCTGCTGAGCTGATATCTCCCGGCACCTGAACTTTTTGGCCCACCAGACGGGATCCCCCCACCACAGCCACGGTTTTCGCCTCTGGATCCACCTGAATGTTGGCCCCGAAGGCCCGCAACATCCGTTCCGAGTGATCCCGAGAGAGAGCTGGCTCGGTGACTTGGGTGGTGCCTTCCGCCAGCAGGCCCGCTAGCAAGAGGCAGGATTTTACCTGCGCTGAGGCCACCGGGGAGCAATAGTGAATGCCCTTCAGGGATCCCCCTTGCACGGCCAAGGGTGCCAACGTGCCACCGGCCCGTCCCCAAATGCTGGCCCCCATTTGCCGCAGCGGTTCTACCACCCGTCCCATAGGCCGCGAGCGCAGGGATCGATCGCCGGTGACGGCAAAAAAGCGCCCAGCCTGGCCAGCCAGGATCCCCAGCATCAGGCGCAAGGTGGTGCCAGAGTTACCGGCATCCAACACGTCCGCTGGTTCTTGCAGCCGACCCAGGCCAACCCCCTGAATGCGGACACACTCGCTGTTAAGCTCCGCAATATCCGCCCCCAGCGCCCGAAAGCAGGCTGCCGTACTGCGGGGATCCTCTCCCAGCAACAGCCCTTGGATGGTGGTTTCTCCTTCGGCCAGGGATCCCAGCATCAGGGCGCGGTGGGAAATGGATTTGTCGCCGGGGATGCTCACTTGGCCGCGCAGGCCCTTGGCCGGCGAGAGGGTCAGGATATCAGTAGCAGAAGAGTGAGTCAACACAGCAACCCTGACGGCAGACTTGGCAAAAGCGGGAGCAGTCTCATCATACTCAGAGCGGGACTCGCGCCCCAGAGATTTTGCCGGGGATCCCGAGACAGTCTGTCTTTTGACGGCCACCCCTCTTTTCCCAGAGGATCACCTTAACAACATGGATTCCTCGGTCGGGGCCTGGCCTCGGCCTTTTTTTTGCAGATACTGAGCTTGGTAGCAGCAGAACCAGAACCCCCGCAGACCGTGCTTGGCAAGGTGTATCAACACAACTCTGTTTTGACTGAGGAGGTGATGACTTACCTACAACCTCAGAGGGGCGGCATCTTTCTGGATGTGACGTTGGGATGGGGTGGGCACAGCTTGGCACTGCTGCGGGGGGGAGCTGCTCGAGTGGTGGGGCTGGATCGGGATCCGGCGGCTCTGCAGGCGGCGCAGGCGCGTTTCGCAGCAGAAGGGATCCCCGGCAGCCGCATCCAACTGTGGCACCTCAATTTTGCCGATTTCGATCTGCAGCAGCACGGCTTTCGGGATGAGCAGGGGCAGGGGATCCCTTTCGATGGCATTGTGGCCGACTTGGGGGTGAGTTCTCCGCAACTGGACTGCCCTGAGCGGGGATTTAGCTTTCGTGGGGAGGGGCCGCTGGATATGCGCATGGATCCCAGTGCAGATGAGGAAACTGCCGCCGATTGGGTCAATCATCGCCCGGTCGAAGAGTTGATCGAGATTTTCACCCGTTACGGCGAAGAGCGATTTGCCCATCGCATCGCCCATCACATCGAGCGGGCCCGTCCCCTCACCACAACCACTCAGTTGGCCCAGGTGGTTTGGCAGGCGGTACCCCCGGCGGCTCGGCGCGGTCGCCTCCACCCGGCCACCCGCGTCTTTCAGGCGTTGCGCATTGCCGTGAACCGAGAACTGGAGGCTTTAGAAACCTTGTTGGCCCAAGCCCCCACCTGGTTGAAACCCGGCGGCAGGTTGGCCGTGATCAGCTTCCATAGCCTTGAAGATCGCCTGGTGAAATGGGCCTTCCGCAGGGATCCCCGTTGGCAGGTGCTCACCCCCAAGCCCTTGTCCCCTTCTGAACTGGAACGGCAACGCAATCCACGGGCCCGCTCTGCCAAACTGCGAGTGGCTGCCCGCAGCAGTTAGATGTAGGTTTGGGTCAGTTCTCCCGATCTCAAGAGATCGGCTACTGTGAAGCAGACAGCTAGCCCGCCGAGACCAGGAATCGGGAGAAGGGGGTTGCTGTTGGGGGGCGCGGGGAACTAGGGTGAAGCGGAACCGGCAGTCCTGCACCGCCGGATCCCTTGGTGTGTGTGAGGTTAAGCCCTATGGTTAGCCAGCCTTTAAACAGGGGGCTTGATCGTCCCAAAAGCCCTCGTCGCCACAGACGGCCTTCTGCTCCGAGCCGCCCCCTCTCCAGTACAGTTCAGGCCAGCCGTACTCAGCCTTTGAATTTGGAGTTGAAATCAGCCCATCCTTCCAGCCAGCATCCCACTTGGGCAGAACACCTAGCCTGGTGGAAGCAGGTCTCCACAGGGATGGCTATCCTCTCTGGGGTTTCAGTGTTGAGCCTCTACAGTTGGACTGTGCACACCCAAAGCCGGTGGAGCCAGCGCTACCAGGTGTGGCAACAGATGCAGCGCAACGAACGACAGTTTCTGCTGACTCAAGAATCCATCGCCAATTCTCTGCGGGAAATTGCCGACCGCTCTGAGATGGTGCCGCTGGTGCCGGATCGGATGATCGAGGTGCCGATTGCTTCTCCCAGCCAAGTTGAACCGGATCCAGCCCACCAGGCAACGGCTTTGCCAGAAATCGAAAAAGCCCCTTTTTTCTATCCGGTTGGGTACTAGTTCATACGGATCCAGGGGATGGCGGCTAGGCCAGCGTCCCCATCTTGCTTTCCCAAAAGCTGTGGGTCTTGTGAAGTCTCAGCATATCTCTGTTCTGTGACATACTCCCACACTCATGCTGACGCAAAGCGCTATGCCTACGGCACCCTGACGGGAACCGCGCCGCTAAAGCGAAAGAACAGGAGATGTCCGCCTTTCATCCCGACTCTCTTCCTACGGACAGAGGGCGGGGCTTCAAGGACTCCGTCCCGCTAGTGCGAACGGCGGTCTAGCTAAAAAGCCAAGGGATCCCTGGGCCTCGCGATCTGGAGTAGCAGCGGGCCATTCTTTAACTGCTTACAGAGCAGAGAAGAAATCTGGCCTAAGTTTTTTAATAAATGAATGGGATAAATGAATGGGATGTTGCACATCCGAAGCCCTGGGATTGCAGTTGGGATCCCCCCTGGCAGGATGGGAACTCTGGAGCAGGGGGTGTATGATGCCTAGCACGGCTTTTTCGGAGCCATTGCAGAGGAAGCCGTGCCGACAGGTTGTCCTGGGGATCAGCCAGGACATGTAAAGGGGAAAGTCCGGTGCAAATCCGGCGCTGTGCCGCAACTGTGATGGGTGTGGGCTAGACTCACGTCCTCAGTCAGGATGCCCGCCTGCGGCTTTGGCTCGTCTATCTTCCGCGTCGCACGGAATCAGGAGCATAAAAAAATAATGAATCCCATTCTTGGTCTCAGCCTGGCGCTGGGGAGTTTTGTTTTGCAGCTCCCAGCGTGGGCGCAGCCGGCGGCCTCTTCACCCTCAGCTCAAGAGGTGCTGGAAACCGGTGTTAGCGCCGAGATCTTAAATCAACCCGTCACCACACCTTTTCGCCGTCCTGGTTTGCTGCGGGATTCTTCCCGCCCGGTTTACGTCATCACCCGCCAGCAAATTCGAGAGCAAGGGGCAAGAACGGTTCAGGAGGCCCTGCGCTACCTGCCCGGGATCCTCAGCGACGGCACGGCGGGAACCCAGTTGGGAGCCCTCAGCTCCCAGTTCATGCGGGGAGGACGAACAGCCCAGGTGTTGGTGCTGTTGGATGGCCGCCCCATTAACGACCTGGGCTTTTTTGGCGGGTTCGATCTGTCCCAGATCACTACAGATGTGGTCGAGCGCATCGAGGTCTCTCCAGGTGGGGGCTCCACTTTGTACGGATCCGATGCCGTTGGCGGGATCATCAACATCGTGACGCTGGATCCAAAGCCGGGATCCGAGACCGTGCTGGAGGCGGCTATCGGCAGCTACGGCCTCAATGAGCAAGGGATCCAAAACCGCGGCCAGGTACAGGATCTGGGCTGGGTGGTCAGCTATCGCCGTCTGCAGAGCAACAACGACTTTCCCTTTGAAATTAGGCGTCTGGGCAAAGCCAGCAGGCGGGAGAACTCGGCAGTGGAGTACCACAACCTACAAGCCAAGCTCACCTGGCAACTGGCAGAAGGCCAAGTCCTAACAGGAAATGCCCTTTACCTCAATAAAGCGTTTCAGGTGCCCGGCAGCACTGAGTTTCCCTCCCCCGATGCAGTGCAAAACACCAACGACCTGCTGTTGGATCTCAGTTGGCTGTGGGATCAAGAGAAGGGATCCCTGCAAGCTAGGGTATTTTTTGACGACCTCAACTATCGCTTCAGCGCCCCACAAAGCCAGAGATCCCGGGATGAGATCCTGCGAACGGGGTGGGGATCCCAACTGCAATACACCTGGAAGGCCGATGAAAACCTGGAGCTTACTCTAGGAGCAGACTACCGATCCATTTCAGCTCGCAACACCACCTTCTCCTTTGCCAGGGGATCCACCAACGTCAACTACGACAACACCGTGAACCAAGGCGCACTCTTTGCCCGCCTGGATTACAAGCCACAGCCCAACTTTTATCTCAACTTAGGCGTTCGCCAAGATTCGAGCAACTTGGTCAATGGTTCGGCCACCTCGCCGGCAGCAGGGATCCGCTGGGTTTTGGCGGAAGGCACAACCCTGAGGGCCAATTATGCCAGCAGCTTTCGCACCCCCCTGATCTCAAACCTATTCTTCCGCTTGCGGGGTTTTTTTGAGGTAGATGGAAATCCCAATCTGCGACCGGAGCGGGGAGAGAGTTTTGACATTGGCCTGGATCAGGCTTTGGGAGATTTTGGCCTCCTGCGCTTGACCTTTGCTCATAACCGCATCCGCGATGGCATTACCTTTGTCAGCACTGGCCCGCGCAGGGGAACCTATGAAAACATTGAGCTTGTAGAATACACGGGCTTGGAAGCAGCCCTGGATTTGCGATTGGGGGAAAACTGGACTCTTTTTGCCAACTACACCCTAAACGATCCCATCATCCGCTCGGCGCTGGATCCCAAAGCGGTTGGCAAACAGCTAGCCTTTGTGGGAGCAGACAGCTTGAACCTGGGCCTGAGCTACCGCGATGTAGAGGGTCGGTATGCTTCAGTTTTCCTGCATCACATTGGCACTTTCTTTACCAACAACGCCAACACCCAATCTCTGCCCGGCTACACCACCCTAGCTCTGCGGGGAGGGATCCCGGTTGCAGAAAATCTCGCTCTAGAGGTGGGGGTTGATAACCTGCTGGATGAGCAATATGAGGTTTTCCCCGGCTACCCCGGAGTGGGTCGCACCCTTCGGCTCAACATGAGAGGCCAGTTTTAGAGCATCCTAAGGCTTGGCCATTTCGCTCACTGCTTGACCACTCGCTTAGGTATTGAGATCATTTCTTCTTCTTCATCGCACCCTCTACAGTCAAACCTGGATTGAAAGTTATGACGGTATCAAGCAGCCCTGTGTCTCAATCAGCTTCCCAGCTGCCAGTTCAAGCTGGCAGCACTGCTCAGCAACCCAGCGGTCATTATCTCTGGGTTTGCATCACCTGCGGATCCCGGTGGGTTAACGGCCAAAAAGAAGGGACTAGCAAGGGAGAAATGCTGCTATCTGCCCTGCAATCTCAAACCCTCAATCCTCAACTGACCCTAAAGCCGGTTGCTTGCATGAGTGGCTGCAGCCATGCTTGCGTTGTTGCATTGGCAGCACCTCAGAAGATGACCTATGTTTTTGGAGATCTCGATCCAAAAGATGTGGATCTCATTCTGCAGACAGCAGAGCTCTACCTAACCAAGTTGGATGGGATCCTACCCTGGGCCGAGCGTCCCCTGAAAAAAGAGGTGATTGCTCGTATTCCACCACTGCCTTGAGGAGCTTTCTCATGGCCGCTTTCGCCCCCTGGATAACCCCTCTCCATCAAACTTGGCAGGAAGTTTCTTTAACGGGTTGGACAACCCTTTATGAAGGGATCCCTGCCCACATTGACTGCTTGGGGCCGTTGCTCTACGAACTGTTTCAAGAGCACTGGGCCGAGATCCAGGTGGGCCATGTGGCGGAAGGCGGGGTGCTGGAGCTGGCTTTTAAGAAACCTCCAGCTTTGTGCGTGCTCTACGACGGCTATCTGACGGTTGCCACTGAAACCTGGCACCTGCATTTGTGCCTGGAGGAGCACCAAGGCGGCCCCCATCGCAAGACCCCACCCGAGCTGCGCCGCAAAAGATTGGTGAGCCGTGCTGCTCTCTACCGGCGCCTCAATCCCCAAGGTCAGCCCCGCATGTGGGGGATCCAATTCTGGAATGGAGCGGAAGAATCTTTGCTGCAGATTTTCCTGCCCAGCCCTTTTTTGGGGCCAGAGGAAGACTACCTGCCGGAAGGCAAAGCGGACTACCAAAAGCTTTCTCTTTACGAGCGCATCCGCACCATCTATGTGGAGGGGAAAGAGCGGATCCCCTATGAGGATAACCCTCTTAAACGTCCCTACCTTGCTGTTTGTCGTTCCAGCCGTTGTTATCCTTCCCGCAACTACCAACCGGTTGTGGAAGCTCTGGAATCGGCCCTTCGAGAAGCCAACCTGGATGTACAGGTTATCACCTCAGGCTGCTTGGAAGTTTGCCAACAGGGGCCGGTGGTTTTTTACTCCGGAGATTGCACCTGGTACAAGCGGGTTACTCCCCAAGTAGCTCGGCAAATTGTCCAGGATCATCTGCTCAACCATTGCCCCCTAAAAGCCCATCTTTTCCCAGGAGATTAAAGCATGATTGGCCTGCAATCGAGTGCTCAACCTATCCCTGTCTCCAGCTCTCGCCGCTTGATCCCAGCCCCACTTTGGATACAAGCTGCTCAAGATTTAGCCCGAGGCTGGTTCTGGCCCAGCTTGTTTACTACCGTTGGCTGCCTGAGCAATATCGCCTATACATGTACCCTCCCTTTTGTAACTGTTGGCATTGTTGCGGGTACAACTTTAACCCGTCAAAGGGCAATTATTAGTGCTTTGATGATTTGGCTGGCAAACCAAATCTTTGGCTACACCTGGCACAACTATCCCCGCACTCCCGATTCTTTTGCCTGGGGGTTGGTGCTGGGGATCGGCACAGTGGGGGTTGCTCTTGCTGCCAATCATCGCCCTTTGTTTTTCCAGTCCAAGACCCTTCGACCAAGGCAATTGCTGCTGAACTATCTCTGGATCCCGGCCATGCTTATCTTGGGGTTTTTGGCTTTTGAAGGACTGATTTTGGCCGCCGGCTTGGTCTTGGGGGGAACGGAGGGCTTGACCTTGCCCATCCTGGGCAAAATCTGGCTGCACAACTGGCTGTGGACAGGACTTTGGATTGGGATCCACACCCTGCTGGTGGGGGATAGGGGACGCCGAGGGGAGTGGCTGGGAGAGGAAAAACTTCGGTGAGCCGCTCCCGTACAAGCCCTTCCCATCCCGTCAGCGGTGCGGAGCACTTTTGCAGTGATCTGGAACATCTCCAAGAGGGATCCGGGCCAAAATAGGGGCGACCTGTGTGGGAGGGGATCCCTTTGCAGCTTTCTCATCTCAACAGTGGCGGGAGTGCCTACCGTCCTTCTCTGCTCTCTCCTTCCCAACGTCTCCTGCTGTTCAGCGGCAAGGGGGGAGTGGGGAAAACGACCCTGACCTGCGCGCTGGCCCGCCAACTGGCCCAGGTGGATCCTCAGCGCCGTCTGCTCTTGATGTCCACAGATCCCGCCCACTCGCTGGGGGACGTGCTACAAATCTCGGTTACGGATGCGGCCCAACCCCTGCCGGATCGCCCCAATTTGCAGGTGCGGGCTTTGCAAGCGGAGATTTTGTTGCAATCTTTTCGGCAAACCTATGGGCCGGCCCTGGAGCTAATTGCCGAGCGGGGCAGTTGGTTTGGCCGAGAGGATCTGCTGCCGATCTGGGATTTAGCCTGGCCGGGGGTGGATGAGCTGATGGCGATTCTGGAGGTCAACCGGCTGCTGGCCGGGGAGGAGGTGGATACCGTCATCTTGGACACGGCCCCCACCGGGCACACCCTGCGGCTGTTGGAGCTGCCCGACTTTTTGGATAATCTGCTGGCCGTGTTTGCCACCTTTCAGGCCAAGCACCGGGAAATCGCCCAAGCCCTGACGGGCACCTATCGACCGGATGAGGCGGATGCGTTTTTGGCTCAGTTGCAGAGGGAACTTGAGGGGGGCAAGGCCCGCTTGACTACTCCAGAGAGCACCTCTGCTTGGCTGGTGATGATCCCGGAGCAGTTGAGCGTGGCGGAAACCCGCCGCTTTTGTCAGCAACTGCAAAACCGCCGCGTGTCCGTTGGTGGCCTTCTGGTCAATCAGGTGCTGTTTGTAGGAAAGAGTGAAGAGGAAAGAGGAGAGAGTAACAGCCAATCTTCACTGCCCACCGCTTTCCTCTCTCCCCTCTACTTGGCGCGGCAACAGGAACAGCGGCGCGTGCTCAATGCTCTACAGGAGGAGCTGCCCGGATATCCTATCTGGGTTTGTCCTTATCAACTGCAGGAGCCAATTGGGCTAGCGGCCCTGGATGGGCTGGTACAGCAGCTTCGCCCCTTGCCAGAGGTGCTGCTGGAGTTGGAAGGGATCCTCGATTCAAGAGGAGAGAGAAAAGAGAAAAGAGCGGTGAGTATTCTCACTTCTCCCTCCTCACTTCTCCCTTCCTTCAGGGGGATCCCGGCCCTACCGGACTTTTTGGCCCAAGCGATCCGACTGGTGCTGGTGGGGGGCAAAGGGGGTGTAGGCAAGACGACCGTAGCCGGGGCCCTGGCTTGGAACTTGGCCAGACGCCATCCCGACAAGCAGCTATTACTGGTCTCCATCGATCCGGCCCACTCGCTGGGGGATCTGTTTCAGAGGAAACTGGGTCAGGATCCCATCCCCCTGCTGCCCAACCTGCTGGGGCAGGAGATCGATGCAGCGGCGGTGCTGGAGCAATTCCGGCAGGATTATCTGGAGGAGGTGGCGGCCATCTTGGCGGGGGAGGGGACGACAGGGGTGGAGGTTCAATACGACCCGCAGGCGTGGCGGCAACTGTTGCAGATACCCCCACCCGGTTTGGATGAGGTGATGGCTCTGTTGAGTGTTCTCCGACAAGAGACAAGCGGACAGTTTGACCTGGTGGTGCTGGACACAGCCCCCACAGGCCATCTCTTGCGGTTTCTGCAGATGCCCCAGGCTCTGGAGGGCTGGGTAAGCTTGGCCCTGAAGCTGTGGCTGAAATATCGGGATGTGGTGGGCAGGCCGGAATGGGCGCAGCGGATGCGGGAGCTCTTGGCCGAGGTGCGCCAGCTTCGGCAGCAGCTCCAGGATCCCCGGTTTGTCACCTTTATCCCCGTCTTCAACCCCGAGCAGGCGGTTCTGGCAGAAACCGAGCGTCTTTTGGCAGAATTGGAGGCTTTGGGGATCCCTCATCCCTACGCTGTTCTCAATCGGGTGTGGTTGGAGGATTCTACCCCCTTTGGAGAGGCTCTCCGCCGTCGTCACCAGGCTCTTCTGGCCCAGCTCCCCCAGTCCTTCTCCCAGCAAGCCATCTTGGCCATCCCCTTCCTGCATCCTCCCAGCTTGGAGAATGTCGGCTCCTACTTGTTTGCTCCTTGGGAGCCCTAACCTAGGGGTAGACCTTGCTCACCCAAAGGGTTATGGATCCTAAGCTGGAAGAACGTGCCCGCGAGCTGCGCACTCTGCTGCAGAAGGCCAGCATTGCCTACTATGTCCACGATGCTCCCATCCTGGAAGACAGCGTTTACGACCGCCTCTACCGCGAGCTGCAAGAGCTGGAGCGGGCTTACCCTGAACTGGTCACCCCCGATAGCCCTACCCAGCGGGTGGGAGAAAAACCTGCAGAGCATTTTCCCACCGTCTTCCACCGCATCCCCCTCTACAGTTTGGAAAATGCTTTCAACCCAGAAGAGCTAGAGGAGTGGCAAGAACGCCTGCTGCGAGTTTTGGGCCGTGCCCCTGTGCGCGACAGCGGGACAGAGGGAGAGCTGGAATATGTCTGTGAGCTGAAGATCGATGGTGCCGCTTTGGCCCTAACCTACATCAATGGTCTTTTGGAGCGGGGTGCTACTCGGGGGGATGGGCAGGCCGGAGAGGACATCACCCCCAACGTGCGTGCCATTCGTTCCATTCCTCTGCGGCTGGCGACAGCCGATCCGCCTCCCGTTTTGGAGGTGCGGGGGGAAGTCTATCTGGCCTTGGCCGAGTTCGAGCGGATTAACCGGGAGCGTCGCTCCGCCGGGGATCCCCCCTTTGCCAACCCGCGCAACTGTGCTGCCGGCACCTTGCGACAGTTGGATAGCCGCGTTGTGGCTGCCCGCAAGCTCAGCTTCTTCGCCTACGCCCTCCACTGGCCGGAGGGATGGCCTGCTGGGGATCCCCCGCAAACCCAGTGGCAGTGTCTGCAGCAGCTCAAGGAACTGGGATTTCCGGTCAACCCCCTCTCCCAGGTGTGCCGGGGCTTGAGAGAAGTGATCCAATTTTATGAGCGATGGCGGGGTGCCCAGCTTCCCTACGCCAGCGACGGGGTGGTGGTGAAATTGAACTCCTTGCGGCTGCAGGAGGAGGCCGGCTTTACGCAAAAATTTCCCCGCTGGGCCATTGCCCTCAAATACCCCGCTCAAGAGGTTCCCACCCGCATCCGCGCCATCCTCGCCAGCGTAGGCCGTACCGGCGCCGTTACCCCAGTGGCAGAGCTGGAGCCGGTTCCTTTGGCCGGCACCCTTGTCAGCCGCGCCAGCCTGCACAATGCCGATCGCCTGCGGGAGCTGGACGTGCACATCGGCGATACTGCCATCGTGCGCAAAGCCGGGGAGATCATCCCGGAGGTGGTCGGGATCCTAAAAGAATTGCGCCCTGCTGACGCCGTTCCCTACAGTCTGCCCAGCCAGTGCCCGGAATGCCACACCCCCTTGGTTCGTCCCCCCGGCGAAGCCGTGACCCGCTGCCCCAACCCCGAGTGCCCGGCCAAACTGCGTGGCCAATTGCAGCACTGGGCCAGCCGCGATGCTTTGGATATCGAAGGCTTGGGGGAAAAGCGGGCAGCCCAATTGGTGGAGAACTTGGGAGTGCGCACCGTAGCCGACCTCTACCGCCTCACCCCAGAGCAGTTGCAGGGTTTGGAGGGAATGGGATCCCGCTCCAGTCAAAAGCTGGTGCAAGCCATTCAGCACTCTCGCCAGCAGACCTGGGAACGGGTGCTCTATGGGCTGGGGATCCCTCATGTGGGGGTGGTTACCGCCCAGATTTTGGCCGGTCATTTTCCCACCCCTGAGCTTCTGGCCCAGGCCAGTGCAGAAACCATCGCTCAGATCTACGGGATAGGCGCGGAAGTGGCCGAAGCAGTGGTGGCCTGGTTTGCCGATCCCGCCCACCGTCGGCTGTTGCAGGAATTGCAGGCGCTGGGGATCCCCGCTCTTCCTCAGCAGGAGAACCCTGCCGTTTCCCAGATCCTGGCCGGGAAAAAATTCGTAATCACCGGCACCTTGCCCACCCTCTCCCGCCAGCAGGCCAAGGCTTGGATTGAGAGTCGAGGGGGCAAAGTCACCGCCAGCGTCAGCCGCCAAACCAACTACGTGGTGGTGGGCTCTGACCCCGGCTCTAAGCTGGAGCAAGCCCAACAACTGGGGATCCCCCTGCTGACCGAAGCTGAGCTGTTGGCGCTGGATCCCACCGGCGAATCCGGTGATCTGCATCCTTGACCAGGGTGGATCCCGGAAAAACTTGGGCAGGGTGGGTTGTTCTAGCGGCAGGGATGATTTATGATTCAACTCTAGTGAGGAGTGGACGCCAATAGGGGGAAGCGAACGCAACACGGACAGTTCCTTCCCCTTTTTGGTTAGGAAAGGACGCGGCCACACCCTCCAACAAGTACAAGTATCCAACTTAGCTGAAAGATTCCTCTGCCTCTGATGGCTGCCTTTGCCAGTGCCAGGTCAGTTCAACTATGATGGGATCAGCGGAGACGCATGTTTCCGTTCACTCCTCACACCATCTTCCGCTCGGCGTCAAGTCGGGCGGTTTTTCTATGAATTCAGTGCGAAGAGAGGTATAGCCATTCTCAATAGCAGCGAAACGGCTTATTCCTTGCCATTCCCAGTTCTCTTCCCAGACACTCAGGGAGAAGTGAGGGGGGGCGCAAGTAGCACAGAGCGCCGGAGAAGCTTGTCTCCAGTCTTTCCGGTTGATCCCCAGGCGAATCTCTTGGTGCCCCGTCCCCTGGGAGCTCCAGGAATAAACCCTACGAGCCCAGTAGAGATGCTAGACTAATAGGTCAGTGAGATTTCACCCACTTCGGCCTCCCTACGCTTTCGCAGCCGATTTGCGACACGTTTTGATTGGAAGGTTTAGTTTTCTTCTGGCCTTTGCCGGATAGGATAGCCAAGAGCAAGCAGCAACGAGGATCCCATGGCCAAATATGACTCCCATCTAAAGTGCTCCTTCTGCAACAAGTCACAGGATCAAGTGCGTAAGTTGATTGCGGGGCCGGGGGTCTACATCTGTGACGAGTGCGTGGAGCTCTGCAACGAGATTTTGGATGAGGAACTCTACGACGGCAACACTCCTCCTGCTGCCGCCCCTGCTGCCAGTCGTCGCGAACCCCCCAAAAAACCCTCCCGCAGCCTGCCTTCTTTGGCGCAGTTGCCCAAGCCGCATGAGATCATGCGCTATCTCGACCAATATGTAATCGGCCAGGAAAAAGCCAAGAAGGTCTTGTCGGTAGCGGTTTACAACCACTACAAGCGCCTGGCTGCCAAGGCCAACCCCGGTAGCGTCGGAGTTTCGGAACTGGATGAGGTGGAGCTACAGAAGTCCAACATCTTGATCATTGGCCCCACTGGCTCCGGCAAAACCCTGCTGGCAGAAACCCTGGCCCGCATGTTGGATGTGCCTTTTGCGGTTGCCGATGCTACCACCCTCACGGAAGCCGGTTATGTGGGCGAGGATGTGGAAAACATCCTGTTGCGCCTGCTGCAGGTGGCCGACATGGACGTGGAAGAGGCCCAGCGCGGCATCATCTACATCGACGAAATTGACAAAATTGCCCGCAAAAGCGAGAATCCCTCCATTACCCGCGATGTCTCCGGCGAGGGAGTGCAGCAGGCTCTACTGAAAATGCTGGAAGGGACAATAGCCAATGTGCCTCCCCAGGGAGGGCGCAAGCACCCCTACCAAGACTGCATTCAAATTGACACTTCCAACATCCTCTTCATTTGCGGGGGGGCTTTTGTTGGCCTGGAAAAAGTGATCGAGCAGCGCATTGGCAAGAAATCGATGGGCTTTATCAAGCCAGGGGAACAATTGTCGGTTACCCGCGAGCAACGCATGGCGAATGCCCTCAAGGCTTTGGAGCCTGAAGATTTGATTAAGTACGGCATGATTCCCGAATTCACGGGGCGGGTTCCGGTGGTGGCGACTTTGGATCCGCTGGATGAGAAGGCGCTGGAAGCGATCTTGACCCAGCCCAAAAATGCCATTCTCAAGCAAGCGCAAAAGCTGCTGCGCATGGACGGGGTGGAACTGGAGTTCGAACCTGCCGCCATTGCTGCCATTGCCAAAGAAGCTTACCGCCGCAAGACCGGGGCTCGCGCCCTGCGGGCCATTGTGGAAGAGCTAATGCTGGATGTGATGTACGAGGCGCCCTCCCGCCGCGACCTAAAATACATCCGCATCACTGCCGAGATGGTGGAGCGTCGTTCCACCCGCGAGCTCATTCCTCACCCCTCTACGCTGCCCAAGCCCGAGTCGGCCTAGAGTCATCGCCTTTCCGATCCCTGCTGGATGAACTTATCAGAAAACTTGGGTCTAAAACCCCGCCCTTTATTGCTACGCAACGCGGCGCGACCGCGATCTTCGGTGCGGTTCTCGTCGGGGTGCCGTAGGCATTGCGCTAAGACCTACGGCCTGCTGACGCGACTAGGACAGCTTTTCTTGGTTTTGGATGTAGGTCGCTAAGACTTGCAGGGAAGCACCACCCACGCTCGATGCATAGTAGCTAGGACTCCACAAAGCAGTTTTACCCTAGGGCTTGGGAAACTTAGCCTGTCCGTACCTACGACTGGAGACCCCCTTGAGGCCATTAACCATCTGGGAAATAGACCATTTGGGCGAATAGGCAAGCAAAAGATGGATGTGGTCTGCTTCCCCGTTAAACTCCAAAACCTCAAAGTCCATACACTTAGCGACAGACTTGAAAGCCCCTTCTATTAAACTCAAACTCTCCTGCGTTAGTATTTTGCGCCTGTACTTCGTTACAAACACCAAATGCGCCTGCAAACTCGAAACACGGTTGCGGTCTTTCCTAAATTTCATGTGCTAGTATGAACATACCAACTTAGTTTTAACCCATGCAAGCCCGATACAGGTATCGGTTCTACCCCACAGACCAACAGAAGCAAGCCTTAGCTAAGACATTTGGTTGCACTAGGTATGTGTGGAACGAGGCTTTAGCGCACTGTCAAGCGGTAGGGAAGTATGTAGGATACAACGCCTTGTCTAAGCGGCTAACAGGGTTAAAGCAGTCATTGGAATGGCTTAAGGAGGTGTCCAGTGTTGCCTTACAGCAGTCCTTGAGGCAGTTAGACCAAGCCTACCGGCGTTTCTTTGAGAAGAAAGGAGGTTTCCCACAATTCAAGAAGAAACAATCAAAGCAGAGTGATGCGTTTTCTGTCGAAGGAAAGTGCGTGTACCTAGCCAAGATAGGAAATATCAAACCTATCTGGAGCCGTGCGTTGCCAAGCCAGCCCAGTTCCGTAACCGTCATTAAAGACTGTGCGGGGCGGTACTTCGTCAGCTTTGTGGTCGAGGTCAGCCCCAGCAAACTCCCTGCTCAATCTCCGAGTATCGGGGTGGATTTGGGGGTCAAAACCTTTGCCACGACCAGTGACGGAGCTCAGTACCACAGCCCCAACTCTGGGCCTTTGTACCGGCGCATCACTCAGTTGCAAAAGCAATTGGCCAGGCGGGTCAAAGGGTCAAAGCGGTGGGAGCGAACAAGGCTGCGGATTGCCAAGTTGCACGCTCGTATTGCCGACCGACGCTTGGACTTCCTGCACAAGCTGTCTACCAAACTAACCTGCGAAAACCAAGTGGTTTGTTTGGAAGACCTGAATGTCAGCGGGATGTTGAAGAACCGTAAGTTGTCCAAGGCAATAAGTCGGCAAGGGTGGGGGATGTTTCGCTCTCTGTGCGAGGCAAAGGGGGACAAGCATGGCAGGGAAGTAAGGGTCATTAACCGCTGGGAAGCTACCAGTCAGTACTGTTCCCAATGTGGTTGGCACTGGGGCAAACTGGACTTGGCAACTCGGGTGGTGGTCTGTGACGGTTGTGGTGCTGTCCACGACAGAGATGAAAACGCTTCCAGAAACGTAGAGCAAGTCGGGATGGGGCGTCGCCCGACTTTAAAACGGACGTGGAGACTGTGTAAGCCTGGCTTGTCAGCAGCGGTCGATGAAGCGTCAAGAATCCCCTGCCTTGTTGCTACGCAACGCTGCCGCGACTAGGCAGGGGGGTATGTCAAGATCTGTTCTTGAAAGAGGGGGCAGGAGAGCACATGGCAGGGACTACGTTCCGCTGGCGCGAACGGCAGCGGGTGGATCGTGAATATGCGGTGATTGGGCTGGGGCGCTTTGGTTCTAGCTTGGCTCTCACCTTGATGGAGCGAGGGCACAACGTTTTGGGGATCGACCGCAGCCGTGAGATCGTGCAGCGCTTGGCGGATCAGTTGACGCAGGTGGTGGCCCTCGATTCCAGCGATGAAGATGCGCTGCGAGCGGTAGATATCCTCTCCTTCGACACGGTGGTGGTGGCCATTGGCAGCGATTTCGAGAGCAATTTGCTGACGACGGTGGCCCTGAAAAGTCTGGGGGTGCGCAATGTAGTCTGTAAGGCGTCGACCGAGCGGCAACGCTCCATTCTCCTGCGAGTAGGGGCAGATCGGGTGGTGTTGCCGGAACAAGAGGCGGGACGCCGTTTGGCTCAGGTGTTGACAGCACCGGGGATCCTGGATCAGCTAGAGCTGGAGCCAGGCTACAGCATTACGGAATTACAGGTGCCGGAGGCGTTGGTGGGCCATACGCTAGCCGAGTCGGATCTGCGCCGCCGCTTCGGCATTACGGTGCTGGTGGTGAAGCGAAAGCAATCCCTGGTGGTCTCTCCCCCTGCGGACTACTTGCTGGAAAAGGGGGATCTGCTGGTGGTGCTGGGGGCCAATACCAACATCTCGCGGCTGAATGAGATGTAGGGAGGGATCCGATGAAAGAGGACTCCGTCCCGCTTCCGCGAACGGCCCTGTCTCAGTCCTCTAGGGCCTTTGGGGATCGTCTGCAGTGGTTTTTGGGAGGGGATAGGCGTCGCCCGCTGCCACCGCCATTGCGCCTGGTCACAGGGTTGGGGCTCTTGGCAGTGGTGGGAACTTTAGTGCTCATGTTGCCGGGGATCGGACGCGGGGATCCCTTGAGCTGGAATGAGGCGCTGTTTACGGCCATGTCGGCCTTGAGCGTGACGGGGCTCTCGACGATTGTGGCGGCGGAGGATCTCACCCTGCTGGGCCAGATTGTGCTGCTGATCCTGATTCAGATTGGCGGGGTGGGCTTCATGGTGTTGGCGGTGGTGGTGTTTCAACTGATCGGGCGGCGCATTTCCCTGCTCAATCGCTTGGCGCTGTGCAATTCGCTGGGGCTCATCGATCCGGGGGCGATCCTGGAATTGACTCGGCGCGTACTGCTGGGGGTCACTCTCATTGAGTTGGGGGGGGCCTTGCTGCTCTGGGTGCATTGGCGGGATCTGTACGGGCCGGAGCGGGCGGTTTTTCTGGCTATTTTTCATGCGGTGTCGGCCTTTTGTAATGCGGGATTTGACCTGTTTGGCCGAGAAGGGATCCCTACAGACGGTCTATCGCTGGCGATTTTGGCTGGTCTGATTTTTATCGGCGGTTTGGGCATCCCGGTTTTGTCGGATTTGTTAACCTGGCCGCGGGGCCACCGCCCCTCTCTGCACACCCGCATTACCCTAGGCGTAGTGGTGGTTTTGCTCTGCACGGGCGGCATGGGTTTGTTCTTGGGAGAGAGCTTGCCTGGTGGATCCCTGCTGGAAGTGAGCTGGCCCCGCCGCTTGGGCCTGACGTTTTTTCAATCGGTTTCTGCTCGAACGGCTGGGTTTGCCGGGATCCCCATTGAGGATTTGACCCCCGCCAGCCAGTTGCTGTTGATGGCTCTCATGTTTATCGGAGCAGCCCCGGCTTCCATGGGGGGTGGCATAACCACCGGAACCTTTGCCGTGTTGGTGTTGGCCTTGTGGGGCTATGCTCGCGGTTTGCCCAGCGCTCAAATTGCCGGGCGCAGTTTGGATCCCTCCATGGTGCGCAAGGCGGCAGCGGTGTTGACGGTTTCTCTGTTTGTGGTGCTGTTGGCGGCTTGGTTGATTTTGATAACCCACAGTAACAGTAGGTTAGATCCGGTGTTGTTTGAAGTGATCTCCGCCTTCGCCACCTGTGGCCTCTCGACAGGCTTCACTGGGGAGTTAAGCTTGTTTGGTCAACTGATTATCGTGTTGGTGATGTTCTGGGGCCGGTTGGGGGCACTGACTATTGTCTTGGCCTTGGCTCAGCAACAGCCCCGTCCGTTGGTGACCTACCCGGAAGAGCCAATCTTAATCGGTTAGCCCAGAACTGAGAAGAGAGCAGCCTTCGTTAGACTGAGTAAGGGATCCCTTCGTCCCTCGCGTTACGGGGAGCTATCCGTGTCCAAGTTCCTTTTAATTGGTTCTACCGAGCCTTTCAGTGGTAAGTCGGCTGCCATCTTGGGTTTGGCCAAACACCTGCAGCAGCAAGGGATGAAAGTCACCTATGGGAAGCCCATCGGTTCTTGCGAGCGGGAGGATTGCTCGCTGGAAGGGGGCGATCCAGATATGCGCTTTGTGGCGGAGTCTCTACGGCTGACGATTGACCAAATGCCACCGATGCTGCTCCGGCTCAATGAAGAGGCTTTGCTAGCCCAAATGAAGCGAGCTCCGGGGGATCCAGCTCCAGAGTGCCCGGCTGCCCCTCTGTTGGAGTTTGTCCAGCAATCCCCTGCCGATTTGGTGTTGTTGGAAGGCCCAGCCGATCTTTGTGAGGGGGAATTGTTTGGCTTGTCGCTGGCCAAGATGGCCCAAGCCCTCAATGCTCCAGTACTGCTAATCAATCGCTATCATTCCCCCTTGGCTGTCGATTCTCTTCTCTATGTCCATCACCAACTGGGATCCCAGTTGGCAGGCGTGCTGCTGAACGATGTGCCGCCCGACCAGATGCAACCGGCAAAAACGATCATTCGGCCTTTTTTGGAGGGACAAGGGATCCCGGTCTTAGGCATTTTGCCTTCCCATCGCATTTTGCGCAGCATTAGCGTTGGGGAGTTGGCGCGGCAACTGGATGCCGAAGTGCTCTGCTGCCCGGATCGGATGGACTTGATGGTCGAAGACATTGCGGTGGGGGCGATGAACGTCAACTCGGCCTTAAAGTATTTCCGGAAGCTGGATCACAAGGCGGTGATCACCGGCGGAGACCGCACCGATATTCAACTGGCCGCCCTGGAAACTTCCACCCTCTGCCTAATCTTGACCGGCAAGCTCCCTCTGGATCCCCGCATTCGGTCTCGAGCAGAAGAGCTGGAAGTGCCGATCCTCTCGGTGGATCTGGACACCTTCACCACCATCAACCGCATCGAACGGGTTTTTGGGCAGATTCGCCTACACGAGGAGGTGAAAGTCCGCTGCATCCAGGAGCTAATGTCAGCAAACTTTGACTTTTCCCGTCTCTATGCCCATTTGGGCTTGACACAACCCCTAGTGTCAGCAGCAGGTGCATAAGAAAAGTTATTGCAGACTTCTCCATATTTAGTGTCTAAGTAGATAGTTCTCCGAGAACGGGCACTATAACTGATCAAAATAAAATGAGTCCAGTTCTGACGCACTGGCTTCTAGTGTCTGATGCTTTCCAGTATCTGCAATGATTTCTGCAAAAAAACGCAGGGATCTCTTGTCGGTTTGGCCTACTCACCGAGTTCGAGAGATATCATGCGAGTATTCATCACCTCAACACACCACTCCTCCCCCAGATTTTCTGGGGGTTTTTGTTCGTGCCATTTTGGCGAGATTCTCCTCTTTCTCTGACTTTACGCGTCAGCGTCACGTAAGCTGATGTTGACGAGGTTTATACTGTCAGTAGTGTGAGGCAAAGCTTTGCTGGAGTTGAGTACACTAAATGAAGTAATAGGGCTGACATGCCCTTATGTGATAAGAAAGATGCAGTGTCTGTTGCCCAGCCGAGATCCCAAATCCTCCCACTAGCGTCGGATGAGCACTATAACCAAGGTTTCACGGATGCGCAGCCGCAAAGGAGCGCGTCCCAGCCGTCTGGTTGCCTGCCCCCAGAGCGGCATTTTCACTGACGGGGGATGTTCTCCCAATCCGGGGCCAGGGGGATGGGCCGTGGTGGTGGTTCAAGATGATCAAATTGTGGAAGAGTTTTGGGGAGGGGATCTCAATAGCACCAGCAACCGCATGGAACTGACTGGCTTGATTCGGGCTTTGCAATATTGCCGTGACACCCAGGGCAATAGCGTGGACACCGTCTACAGCGATTCCCACCTCTGCGTGCAAACCTACAACGACTGGATGGAGCGCTGGGCAGCTCAGGGATGGCGACGGCGCACAGGCCCAGTGGAAAACTTGGATTTGATCCAGGAGCTGTATCGGCTAAAGCAGGAGTGCCCCCAGGTGCGGGTGGTTTGGATCCAGGCTCACAAAGGGTTGCGCTGGAACGAGTACGTGGATGAGTTGGTCGCTCGCGCCCGGCCAAAGTAACAATTTCTACATATTCCGATGTATGAGGCTGCGATCACAGACAGGCTCTAAGTCCATCGCCTATCCTCAAGAGGACGGCTCGTCGCAGGTGTGATATGAAGACCCAACTTCAGTGCCGGTTTCGTCCTCTCTCCCTTACGTTGATGGTGGTGGGGGGCTCTTGGCTTCTGGGATCCTGCCAGCTCAGAGGGCCACAAGCGCAGTTGCCCGGCGATGTTCTGCCGGAAACCGTGCTGGTTCCTCAGTCGGCACCCTTGGTGCTGACCTTCTCTACCCAACCTGAAGAATCATTCCGCACTCACCCTGACCTTTTGGCTCAGTGGGAGAGCTGGGCGGCAGAAGCTTTGGCTGAAACCGGCAAGGAGTTTTCTCGGGAAGAGATGCAAGCTTGGGCCGGCGAGCAATTCACGATGGCAGTGGTGATCCCCAATCTGGTGCCTGGAGCTGCCGAGCCAGTGCCCGGGATCCTGTTTGGAGCCAGCACCCGCAACGCCGATTTGTCCGGGCAATTCTTGGCCCAGGTGCGGCAACAGGCAGCAGCAGAAGGGGCGAACTTCGAGCAGCGCCAGGAGCAAGGGATCACTCTGTATGTGCAAACCAACGGAGAGCCAGGTGAGCGGTGGGTAACTGCTGAGTTTGGCAACCGCTTTGTGGCAGTAGCCAACGACCCAAGGGTGATGCAGCAGGCGATCGCTGTTTATCGCGGCGAAGCAGAGCCGATTGGCCGCGCTGAAAGTTTCCGCACTGCTGTTGGCGATCTGTATAAGAAGAGCGGCACGCTGGCCTTTGCCTACTTCAACTTCCAGGCTTTGCAAGAGGATCCCGAATCTTTCAAAGACTGGATGCAGGATCTGGATCCGGCGACGCTGGGATCCCTGCAGCCCCTGCGCTCTTTGGCCATGGCTGCCCACTGGCAGGAGCAGGGCCTGCGGCTGCGCATGTTGACCCAGACCGATCCGAAGACCCAGGCGCAGGGAGGGTGGCAACCAGCTCGGGGCGACCTCATTCAGCGGCTGCCCGGCAATGCCTTGGCGGTGCTGACCACCCAGCAGATTGCCCAGCGCTGGCAAGCTGTTGTGCCTGAGCTGGAAAAAGATCCGTCAGTCAAAGAGTCGTTAGAGGAGTTGCGGGCTGAGTTTCGTGCCGATACCCGCTTGGACTTGGAAAAAGATCTGCTGGCTTGGATGGATGGGGAGATGGCCTTGCTGGTGGCCCCCGATGCCCAGGCCCATCCGCTGTTGCAGGGCATGGGAGCAGCCCTGGTAATTGAGACCAGTCAAAAAGACAAGGCCAACGCGGCCCTAACTCAGTTGGATCGGCTGGCTCAAGAATCCGGAACACGGGTAACAGAAGCCGGTGGACAGGTGACGTGGGCGGATCCCTTGTTCAACCGACCGCTTCTGGTGCGGGCTTGGGAAGGCAACTACCTGATCGTTACCACCAGCACGGCAGCGCTGCAGACGCTTGCCCAACGCCAGGGCAATTTGCTCCCGCAAACTGAGCCGCTGAAGACCCTCTACGATCAATTGCCCAAGCCCAACTACGGCTACTTTTTGCTGAATTGGCAAGGGATCCGCACAGTGCTGGAGGCCACACTGCCGGGCGGTTTGGCAAGCTTAGAGCCGGAGGCCCGCGAGCTGCTGACCCGTGTCGATGGGCTGGGCATCACCAGCTACCCTGCGGGAGATCATGCCTTTGGGCTGGAGCTGCTGGTCACCGTGCCGCCAAAGCCCCAGCGATAAAACTGTGCCTCTTCTCCTCTTCCCAAGGGCTGGGGGTGAGGACTACAGCCGAATCAGGCCATAGGTGAGGGCATAGCGAACCAGCTCGGTGCGGCTGCTGGTGCCTGTCTTGTTCAGCAGGCGGGTTACGTACTTTTCCACGTTGCGCACACTGGTCTGCAGTTGCTTGGCGATCTCCTTGTTCATCAGCCCTTCTGCCACTTTTTCCAGCACCTGCCGTTCGCGCGGCGTGAACTCCACCTTGATGGGTGGGGGCAAGGGAGTTGGGGTGGGGGGCTGAGAGGGATTGGTTGGGGGAAGAGTTCGCTCTGCCAGAAGCGCCCGAATAGAGGCCAGCTCGCGGGCGACCACTTCAGAAGGACTGGCTGCTCGGGAGCGCTCAAGGAGATTGGAGACAATGGCCACCAGCTCCTCCGGATCGAAGGGCTTGGGCAGGTAGGCATCGACGCCGGCGCGGTAGCCCTGGATGCGGTCGGCGGTCATCCCTTTGGCGGTGAGGAACACCACCGGCAGATGGCTGTAGGGCTCCAGTTGCCGCAGTTGCGCCAGGAATTGGTAGCCGTCCATGCCGGGCATCATGATGTCGGAAATGATCAACTGAGGCTGCGTCGTGCTGAGCAGTTGCAGGGCCTGCTGAGCGTTGGCAGCAGGGATCACCTCAAAGCCGCTGTCTTCTAGGTAGGCTTGCACTGCCTCCCGTAAGCCCGGTTCATCATCCACCAACAAGATGCGGGCCGGCGCAGCGGCGGCAGCCGTTTCGGGTTTGCCTTGGGGAGAAGAGGCCATCTGCAGCTCCTGGGTAGCGTTCAAGCGTTTGGGGGCACCTGCCATCTTCCTACTGAGCTGTGGGCAATCTCAGGCGAAAACAGGAGCCTTGGGGGGAGCTTTCCACCTGGAGATCTCCGCCCATCCGGGTGGCCAAGTCGCGGCTGATGGCCAACCCCAGCCCCTGCCCCGGCTTGGAAAGATCTGCTCGAAAGAAGGGATCGAAGATCCGCTCCAGATTCTCTGGATGAATACCGGAACCATTGTCACAGACGGCAACGAACACTTCCCGTTGCAAAGCAGTTGAGGGATCTCCACCCAACTCCACCCTCAGCCGGATTTCACCCGGGGGTGGGGTGTACTTGCAGGCGTTGTCGATCAAGTTATCAAGCACCTGCCGCAGGGCGCGCGGATCGGCTTGGACAGGGGGTAGGGAGGGGGGTAGGACAGCTTGAAAGTGGTGTCCCTGCGTTTCGGCCAAGGCTTGATAAATGGGGATCCACTCCCGCAGCAGGTCGGCCAAGGAGAGGGGCTGAAGCTGGAGAGGGGCCGGGATCCCATCCAAACGCTCGAACTCCGCCAGCAGCTCTTGCAGATGCTTACACTCCTGTTCAATGCTCAGGCCAATCCAGTGATTGCGATCCTCAGGGGGCAAGCGTTTTTGCAGTAACTTAGCCAGCGTGCTCAGGGCGGTGAGAGGATTGCGCATTTCGTGAAGCAAAGTGGAAAGCTGCTGAGCAGAGAGGGTGACCCCCTTGACCTTCGGTTCTCCAGCTCCGCAGACGGGCTCAGGCTCTGGATGGTGTTCAGCAACTTTTCTGGCTCTCGGCATGGATCCAATCCCTAGACTCTCCCGGCGCTGGCAGATCGATCCTAGCCCCATCTCCCCTGGATTCCGCCACATCCGTGTTGAGACGGTATCGGGATCCCAACCGGCTGGCCTATAGCTGGCGGGGCAGGTAGATGTTGAGAATTTCCCCCCGACGGGCGCGGTGGCGCACAGTGAGGTAGCCCCCCAAGGCGCGGAACAAGGTTTGGGTGACAGGAAGGCTGAGGCTCACTGCACCGGTATCCGGCTGCACGACCAACAACTGCCCAATGGCCTGAGGGGATTTGGGCTCTGCGGCAACAGCGGCGTCGCTGCCCTCAGGTGTGTTGACCTGAAACTGGAGTTTGACCAACTCGCCCGCGCTAACCAACTGGGCGCGAATGTGGCTGCCAGCCGGGGTACTGCGGGCAATGCGGTCAACCATGCCGAACAGCACTGCTTCCAGCGCTTTGGGATCGCTGACCACATCCGGCAGCTCATCGGGAATCTCCAGCTCCAGTTGGGATCCCCGCCGTCCCACCTGCTCCTGCCAGCGAGGCAGATTCTGCCGCACCAAGTCCACCAACGCAATGGGCTCTAGCTGGAGCCGACGCCCCTCCCGTGGGGTGGCAGTGGGCATCACCGTTTCTGTGGCCTGGAAGAACAGCCCAAAGCGGTTGATTTGCTCAGTACATTCGCGGTCGATTTTCTCCACGTATTCCCGTACCCGCGGCGGCAGATCGCACCGCTTCAGGATGAGACTCACCAAGGTGCGGATGGTGCTGAGGGGCGTCTGGATCTCGTGGATGAGAGCCCGCAGCAGTTCTGCTTCCGAAAGGCTGTTCTGTTGGCCTTGACCGGCAGACTGGCCATGGGAAGGAGGAGAGGAAGCTGCCGGGATCCGCCGCTTTTGCTGATCTTCTGGCCGGGTTGTGGGCGCAGAGGAGCTCTCGGCCCTGGCGGGGGGTAGGCGAGCGGGCGGGGATCCCGACTCGGCCAAGCTTCCCAGCAGAAGAAGGCTGCTGAAGCGGGCCAGCACCCGCACGTGGGGCTCCATCAGGGGATGGTGCTTGATCAACTGTTGCCAGAAGGGCAAGCGATCCGGCCTACCCTGTTGAACCCGCTGCTCTAGGATCTGCCAAGCCCGATGCACCACCTCCGGCTCAAAAGACACCATCATGCCCCTTTGTCGCGTGTGGGGGTGATGCCCTTGGGCGGCCACCACCGAAAAAACAGGGGTGAGCACCAGCAAAAAAGGCTCCTCCACCAGGGGATCCCGCGGCAGGAGAGGGATCACTGTCTGGCCAGGGGTCAGGATTGACTCAGGGGAAAAATCGGGGGTAAACAGCCAGGGGGCTTCACGGGCTGGCTCCCGCAGCTTCAGGTTGGGTTCTGGAGCGTCGATGGGCGACGGCAGTTGAGGCAGGGGATCCCGAACCACCCAGGGGGGCCACCAAGACACCGGCCCACCGATCACCACCCCAAACTGTCCTACTTCTTGCCAGAGCTGGAGCAGGGCTGTCACCGTCTGCTGCCAGGAGCGCTCTCCTGCCCCCGGCAACCATTCCGGCAAGGGCAGATCGGCCCACAAAGCTTCCATCAGGGATAGAAATCGGCGGCTGTTCACGGAGCTTCTTGACCCATCCTTCCCTTGTAAGGTAGCGGTTGTGGCCCCTCTGCGGCAGGGGAAAACCTCACCTTTTCCAGGGCGGATCCCCGCCTTACCCAGCGATAAGAATCCTCGCCTTTTGGGGCAGTGGGTCGGTCAACTCAGCCTATCCGTCCATCCGGCAGGGTTGCCCCGCGCAAATTGGCCCCGCTGAGGTTGGCTGTGCTCAGATCAGCTCGGGTGAGGATCGCCTCGCCGAGATCGGCATTTTCCAGGTTGGTGCGGCCCAAATAGGCGTCCACCAGGTTGGCCCACCTCAAATCGGCCCCGGCCAGATTGGCCCGACTGAGATCCGTCCGCGCCAGTTTGGCCGAGCGCAGGCAACTGGCGGAAAGATCGGCTCCAGCTAGATCCGCCTCGCTCAAGTTGGCCTCTGTCAAATTTACTTGGCGAAGTATCGCCTCCTTCAAGTTAGCCCGCGCCATCTGCGCTCCTTGCAGGTCTGCCCCCAAGAAAGAAACCCCCCTCAGGTCGGTCTCGCTCAGGATGGCCCCCTGCAAACAGGCTTGCTGCAGATTGGCCCCCTGTAAGTTGGCTTTGAGCAGACTGGCCTCTTTTAGGTTGGCTCCGCTTAGGTCGGCCCGCGTCAAATCCGCTCCCGACAGGTTGGCTCCGCTGAGATCGGCGCGGCTGAGGTTGGCATTGCGCAGTACCGCTCCCCGGCGGCTATCGAAACGGAGATTGGCCCCCCGCAGACAAGCTCCCCCCAAGTTGGCACTGGTGAGGTTGGCCCAGCGCAGATCCGCATCCAGGAGGTTGGCATCGATTAACAGAGCTAGCGTCAGGTTGGCCCCGTGCAAATCTGCCCCTTGTAGGGTGGTGCCGTGCAACTGGGCATCCCTGAGATCCGCCTCGCTCAAGTCCGCCTGGCTGAGGTTGGCCCCGCCAAGGTTAGCCCCAACAAGGTTGGCCTTCTGCAGCTTGGCCCGCCCCAAGAAGGCAAAGATCAAATTGGCACCGTGCAGGTCTGCTTGGGAGAGATCCACCCCGATCAAATCGGCTCGGCTCAGGTCAAGGGCGGCCAGGTTTTCGCCGGCAAAGTTGATCCGTCCTGCCCGGTAAAGCCGGAGCAGATCCTTGGCATCCATAGAAGAGAGGGGAGAGCTTAGAGAAGTGAGAGGGGATGCAAACTGGTGGTCATTCTAGAAGAAAATCAAGGCGTTTCCCCAGCACTCGGCACGGCTGATCGTGAGTGTTGAACGGGATCCCCGAACAGCGGGCTTGGCTCTCAAACCAGTCCGAACAGACGGCGCTCTGCCTCCTCCATGCGATCTAAGAAAGCGGCAAATTGGGTGGAGATCTTCTCCACTTCTTGCAAAAAGGCGCGTAATGTCTGGTACTTGAGAACCAAGGCTTCCTCTAGGGTGCAGGTTTGGAACTGCTCGTCCAACGCCTTGCCCAACTCGCTCAGGGCCTGTTCGATAGCAGTTTTAACAGAGGCGACGCTGCGCCGTACCAAGCGCATCACCTCCTGCTCCAACTGCGGCTTTTGCTGGGCCAGCTCGCTGCTGGCCAAGACTTGCCTCAGGGAAGCATAGGGATCGGCAAGCTCAGTGGGCACTTCAGCGACTGCCTCTGGCAGGGCATGCTCTCCATCGCTGACGCGAAGGGGCTGCACCAGGCGCCACTCCGATTGTTCCAGCTTTTTCAAGATCCCCCTGAACATCGCGGCGGATCCCTCGACATCCCTCAAGAAGCCGCGCAGCACCTGGTGTTTAAGGGTTAGATATTGGGTGGGATCCTCATCCTGCAGACCTTCATCCAGGGCATTGCTCAACTCGCTCAGGGTGTTCTCGATGGCAACCATCAGGGATCCGGCGCTGCGATGGAGCAGTTGGCGGCAGGACTCTGGGAGCTCCTGTCGAAGGTCAAAAGAGGGGGCGGGTGGTGTTGCCGGGGCCGCAAAAGCCGAAAGCTCTACGGGTTCTTCCCCATCCTCTGGGATCCCAGCGTCAATCCAAGTCATGGAGCCGGATAAGGACTCTGCCCCGCCGGCGCGAACGGCATCTTCCGTACTCAGCCAATCCAGATCGGCAGAGAGAAGCTCGGCAGCCAACCCCCCAGCAGCGACCGTTTCTGGGGGCACGTCGATGTAAAGAGGCTTCAGCATCTGCAGCACGGCATTGGCGGCTTGGCCATCCTGATCCGGCTCCTGCAACTGCTGCACCGCCTCCTTCAGCCGGGTTTCCAGTTCTTGGGGGGAGTGGCAGGCATCGTAAAGGGCTCTGAGCAGCTCATCCAGGCTGTAGCGCCGCAGGGCTGCTAACCCTTGCAGGGTGGGCTCTATTTTGTGGTACACAGCCGTGAACAGAACCAGCTTGGCCCGCAAAGGGCTGGTTTGCCGCATCACCCCTGCCCGTAGCTCGAAGGGATCGTAGTCTTGCTTTTTCAGTCGTGGGCTCCCATATTCCAAGGACAAGACAGGCGAGGGCATGAGTGGGCTAAAGGGATCCCTTTGGGGCTGTTGATACAGGGGCTGTAGCTTGCTCAGCAGCATCTTGGCGATGCGGGCGTACTCGGCTTTTTTGTTGATGCGGCTGATGGCCTCTCGAAAGCGTTGGCCCAAAGCATCAAGGGTAGCGTGCTCGCGGCAGAGCTGCTCCAGCAGAGCTTTCAGGTCTACTTGACTCAACTTGCTGACATCGCTTTCCCAGGTGCTGGTGCAGGCAAAGTAAACCAGCTTTTTCACTCGGTCTGCGTACCCGCCCTGCTGCACTTCTTGCACAACAAGGCCTAAAGGATCCGAGACTACCATAAGGAGCTGCCGAGCAGGAGTAGGTGAATCTAAGCTTACGAAGATCTTTGCGGTTTTTGAACAGGGCCGGGTACCTTGCTGGGCAGAGTAGCCCATCCTTCCCAGACCTGATGTTTGCCCAGGGATCCCCCAGCCATCAAGTGGGATTTGGCGGATTTTGCGCCTTTCTTGATCCGGATTGAAGAATTAAGTGGGCTCGCCTTCACCCAAAAGATAGGTCTGTGTTGGCTGCAGTCGGTGTTGCCGGAAAAAGGCAAAGAGGTTGGAAGATCAGCGGCCTATTTTCTGCAGGGCTTTTTCCACCTGCACCACATGACGGTTCAGTCCCAAGTTTTTCGCCGGGATCCCCAAGGCCAGGCCCACCAATTGCGGCAAATGCAGGATTGGGATCCCCAACTTGCGCCCGATCACCTCTTCCACCTCCGGCTGCCGAGAGTCCAGGTTGAGGTGACATAGAGGACAGGGGGTGACCACACAATCGGCTCCCGCCTCTATGGCCTCCAGGAGATGCCGGCCTGCCATCGAGAAAGACTGCTGCGGGGCATAGCTGGAAATGGGCCAACCACAACACTGGGTGCGCCCGCGATACCAAATAGGGGTGGCCCCCAAACGCTCGAAGAGATCCTCCATCAAACGGGGATCCCGTGCCACATCGAAGCGGGAGATGTCGTAGGCCCGCAACAGATAACACCCGTAGAAGGCAGCGCAGCGCAGCCCCAAGAGAGGCCGTTTGACCTGTTGGGCCAATCGCTCCAGGCCGTAGTCATGAACCAGCACCCACAGCAAATGGCGCACATCGCCTGTGCCCTGGTAACGGCTCTCACAGCCGCCTTTCTGGCACAGGGTTTGCACCTGGTGAAAATACTCTGGATTCGCAGTTTTCGCAGCTTTTAACTTTTCATTCACGCGGCCTAACACCCCCTGACAGGTGCTGCAGTGGGTGAGCATCGGCAACCCCAGCGCCTCGGCCAAAGCCAGGTTGCGGGCATTCACCGTATCTTCCAGCAGCTCCGATTCTTCTTTGAAGGTGCCAGAACCACAGCAGGAAGCAGCCTCCAGCTCTACCAGTTCAATGCCCAGATGCCGCGCAATCTGGTCGGTGGAGTCGTACAGTTCACGGCAGGCCCCCTGGGCCACACAGCCAGGGTAGTAGGCGTAGCGCAAAGGGGAAGGAACAACTGCGGTCATGGGAAGAAGAGAATTGGGTTTGCAATCTCAACACTAATAACAATCCCTGAATCAATTGCCCACCCATCACAGCACTGGCCTGTCCACAGAGCGGGAATCCAAAGCTGCCCCTACGCTGCTACAGCACATTCGTCGCTAACCAAGACAGGGAGCCCGTCAAAGCTTCCCTATTTATCTGCCCCTAGTTTGAAGCTGATGTGATGCCAATACCCTATTTTTCTCCCTGCCTAGTGCCTCTCGGGCCGATGTCGGGTAGATTTGGCGATAGCCATCGCTGCAGAATCGGTCAACGCTTTATGAACAGCCCGATCCAGGATCGCGAGCCCCCCGTTTCACCCCCCTCTAAGCAGGGTAGTCCGGGTTGGAGCCTTCCCCTGAAAGGCTTGGGATTTGGCTTGTTTTTCGGATCCCTGGTTTGGGCAGGATGGGCAAGTCAACTTCAAATATGGGCCCAGCCGGTCGAACAGCAACCCCAGGAGGAAGTCCTTGTGCCGGGGCGCAATCTGGATCCTGGGGCGCAAATCCGGGTGCGTAACGAGCTGGTCAAGATCTGTGGGGACTATCGTTGCGAAGATTACCGCTTTTCGGTACGGGTACTGATCAGGCCTGAAGACACTCTGGAAACGCTGCTGGGGCGACTGGATACGGAGATGCTGCGGGAGGTGGATCGGGTGTTTCAAACGCGGCCCGATTTGAATCGAGTCATTGTCGATGGCTATGTCTTTTCGGGTACTCCCGCTTTTGTCAGCCGGGAAGTGCTGCTGCAAACGATGTTCGTGCCCCGTCACCGTTGGGAAGTGGGTCGCTTTGGGCCGGAGCAAGATGCAATTTTCTATACCGAGCTGTTGAGACAGGTAACGCCCTTTCTCACTCCATCCCCAACTCCCACGCCTCCACCTGGGCCTGTGCCTGGAGAAGCTGTGCCCCCTCTGCCCCCGCCTCCTGGGGAAACTCCTCCCATAGAGGCAACGCCTACCCCTCAAGAAACCCCAGCCCCTCCACCTCCGCCGCCAGGGGATGTGATCCAGCGGCAGCCGATTCAGCCCTGAGGGGGTTGTTGGGTAGCTGAGTCTGTGCTGTCAAGAATCCTCTGGATCCCTTGTTTTTGTGACCAGGCCGGTACCCTCCCAGTTGTCGTGGGGTTGAGTCCTGAGCTGAGGTGATCTAGGCTTCAAGATTGGAGGGATCCCTCCAATCATTGCTTGACTGGTGTGTGGCGGCATGGCAGGACACAGCAAGTGGGCCAACATTAAACGGCAAAAGGCCCGTGTAGATGCCAAAAAGGGCAGCCTATTTACCAAACTCTCGCGGGCCATCATCGTGGCAGCTCGTAATGGCTTGCCAGATCCGGATGGGAATTTTCAGTTGCGGGCGGCGGTGGAGAAAGCCAAAGCAGCGGGGATGCCCAGCGAAAACATTGAACGAGCCATTGCCAAGGGAGCTGGCAACTGGAGCGACGACAGCCCCCTGGAAGAAGTTCGCTACGAGGGCTACGGCCCTGGTGGGGTGGCTGTGTTGATTGAGGCCATGACCGACAACCGCAACCGCACGGCTGCCGAGGTGCGAGAAGCCTTCAGCAAAACCGGCGGCAGCTTGGGAGAAGCCGGCTGCGTGAGCTGGATGTTCCGGCAAAAGGGGGTGATCAGCCTGGAGGCTGTGCAAGATCCGGAAGCCCTGTTACTGGCGGTGGCGGAAGCAGGGGGAGACGATCTCAAGGTGGAAGGCACAGGAGCGGAGGTGTACTGCGACTATTCCTTACTCGAGCAGGTGGCCACCTACCTGAAAAAAGAGGGCTACCCAGTGCAAGATGCGGCCATCCGCTGGATCCCATTCAATGAAGTTCACGTGGAGGATCCCGATACAGCCAAGTTGGTGCTTGCCCTGATGGAGCGTCTCGACAACCTAGACGATGTGCAGAATGTCTATGCCAATTTCGAGATCGACGAGGCGGTGATGGAAAGCTTGGCCTGAGAGCAGCCTGCTACTGCCTTCTGAACGGATCCTCATCTGGTCTGTAGAACTTTCATCGAGCATTAAGCTGTGTCCTTCAGCGGAGCTTAACGGCGGTGCCGGTGGCGGTGATGAGCAGCAGCACTCCGGTTTGGTCGATGTTGATGGTGCCGGTGTTGATGGCAACACCAATGATGCCGTTTGCCCCCAAGCGTTTGGCCCGCCGCCCCAGCTCTTCCAGGGCTTCTTTTTGGCCTTGCTCGAAAACCCGCTCGTAGGCCCCTGTGCGCCCGCCGATGATGTCGCGGATGCCGGCAAAAAAGTCCCGCAGAGCGTTGCTGCCGTAAACCACCTCGGCTGTTACGATGCCCAGGTAGCTCTCGATCTCCACACCCTGCAGCACATCTGTAGTTGTCAACAACATCAGCCTGCCTCCTGAGTCAACGCCCACCAAGATAGTCGGGATCCTCATCCTTGGGAATCGGGTTCTTGCCCTGTGTTCTTGGGGAGTGGCAGTATGCCGAAGGATCCCTCCAGACGGCTCCTGTTGCGTGGTGGGGCGTTCAACGGGATCCCTGGCCAAGACCGGCGGCTGATACAATGGACGCCCAGGGATCCTAAAGATCCCTGCTTTTCCAACAGGATTTCCCCACAAGCCCGATGGCAGGCCCGATCCGAGTGGTGGGTAGCTTGAACATGGATTTGGTGGTGCAGGTGCCCCATCACCCCAGCCCTGGCGAAACAGTGCTGGGATCCGACTACGCCACCTACCCTGGCGGCAAAGGAGCCAATCAAGCGGTGGCAGCGGCGCGGGCGGGAGCCCACGTAGAGATGTGGGGAGCAGTGGGATCCGATGAGTTTGGGCGTCTGCTCCAAGAAAACCTGGAGCACAACGGCGTGGATACCCGCCACCTGAGGCAGTTGCAGGGGCCCAGCGGTCTGGCTTTGATCACAGTGGATGCCGGCGGGCAAAACAGAATTGTGGTTAGCCCTGGGGCCAATGGTCGCTACATGCCAGAGCATCTGCCCCCCTTTACCCCGGCGGCCCTGCTCCTGCTGCAACTGGAAATCCCTCTGCCCACCGTACAGGCTGCAGCAGAACAAGCCTTTGCCCAAGGGATCCCGATTTTGCTCAATCCTGCCCCCATCGCGCCATTGCCGGGATCCCTGTTGCGCCAGGTTCGCTACTTGGTGCTCAACGAAAGCGAAGCGGCTGCCCTTGCCCAATCTCCTGTGGAAACGCCGGAACAAGCCCAAAAGGTGGCTCAGGAACTCCAGAAGCACGGGATCCCAACCGTTATCCTCACCTTGGGAGGGGCAGGGTTAGTCTGGGCAGATGGGGAAGAAAGTGGCCATTGGCCGGCTTATCCTGTGGAGGTGGTGGATACCACCGCTGCCGGAGATGGGTTTTGTGGAGCCTTGGCTGCTGGTTTGGCTGCTGGAGGATCCCTAAGGGAAGCCCTGCGTTTTGCCAATGCCGCCGCTGCTTTGACCGTAACCCGTGCAGGAGCCCAACCCAGCTTGCCCCAGCGCTCTGAGATCGAGGCGTTTTTGGCCTCTGCCGCAGAAACAGCTTAGACTGCCGTTTGTCAAAAGTTTTTAGCGTCTGCGGTGGAGAAGTTCATGAGCCGTCGGCGTGGGTGCTAGGGGGAAACTGCACCTCCACAGGACGAGAGCGGGAGAGGAAATCCTTTTCCTGAGCCGCTACTCATCGCCGGTGGAGGGGATCCCTTGCTTCCTTTGAGTACTGCTCAATAGCGCCTTGTCTTCCCTTAGGGGTGTTTATAAGGTTAGGAAGTGGAAAGAAAGTATTCGGCAACTCTGATAAAGGCCCGTGAGTACCCTCCTTGCTGAAGATGACGCCCTTTACCGTCAGCATGTTCATAGCCTACTGACGCAACATTTGCCCGAGTTCGGCCCAGTATACATAGCCTCGAATGGCCGAGAGGCGTTGGAACTCTACCGTCAGCACCACCCCAGCTTTGTGCTGATGGATATTCGCATGCCCGAAATGACCGGGATCGAGGTAGCACGACAGGTTTGGTCAGAGTGCCCCAGCACGCGCATCATTTTTTGGTCGCATTTTGCCGATGAAGTTTATGTGCGGGAGCTGCACAAGATCGTGCCTCCGCAAACCGTCTATGGCTATCTCTTGAAAAATTGCACCGATGAAAAATTGGTCAGCGCCATCCAAGCGGTGGTGCAGGATGAGCAATGCGTGATTGACCGGGAAGTGCGCGGAGTCGATTCCCGCTCACAAAACAAAATCACCGGTCTCAGCGATGCTGAGTACGAGGTGTTGATCGACATTGCCCTTGGCCTCACCGACCAAGCCATTGCTGCACGGCGCTTTTTGTCCCGCCGAGGGGTAACCAACCGTCTGCGTAACCTCTACGACAAGTTAGAAGTCAGCAACGACCAAATTGAGAGCGACGAGTGGGGAACCACCTTCAGCTTGCGGGCTAGAGCCATCCGCCTTGCTTTCAAACGGGGGTTGATCAACGCCCAACTGCTGGATGAGGAGGAAGCGCACTTGGATCACTGGCTCAGCCGCTACCGACTGGATCCGCTGGACTAGAGAGGGGGTGTTTGAGCTTTACCATTCTCCTTGCCCTAAAGGGCAAGGATTCTCTCAAACGCTTTGCGCCACCGGGGGTGACCCAGTTGCCGGATAACTCCTAGATCCCTATTCCCGTTAGCGGTGCGCAGCACCTGCTGCCACCTCACCAGAGAACTGGGATCAAAGCCCCCTCATACCGCTATGGAGGAGCAAGCCAGCAGCGTGGGGGGTCGCTTAGCGGAAAATCATCTCGGCAACCGCCTCAAAGCCAGCATCCAGCAGCCGATCCAACACCGACTGAGCCTGGCTGCGGTTGTCGTAGAGACCAGCTTGCAACACCGTTCTGCCGTTGAAAACCGTTTCCACCGCCTCGGGGATGAGCTGCCGCAATCGGTTCAAGTCATCGCTGCTCTTGGGGGTCACCAACACGCGAAACTGAGTCGCCGTTTGCGTTGGCGGACTACCCACAGCAGCCACAGGGGGGGCAACTGGAGTTGTAGTGGGAGCAGAGGGGGTGGTTGGGATCCCTGTAGATGGGCGACGGGCCGGCGGAGGCAAGAGGGTGGTGATATCCGTGAGGGGAGCCGACGGTGGCCTGGGAACAGGAGCTGCGGGGGTAGGGTCAACCGGCTGGGCAGGTGTGGTAGAGCCATCGGGGGTGAAGGGGACAGCCACAAACTGCTCCCCCGGAGGTTGGGGCTGGGGAGTTGCCTGAGGGCTGGAGGGATCCGTCAAGATGCGCCCTCCGGATCCTTGGGGCGGAGAGGGGGGAACCGGAGCGGTGGATTGTGGCACCGTCAAAACTGGCAGCGGGGAAGGGGCCTGGGGATCCCTGAGAGTAGCCGGCTGGGCCGGGGCGCTGGGCAGAGCCAAAGTGCCAGGAGCAATGGGGCGGGGAGCGCTGTCGGGAAGGGTGGCGACGGTGGTTTGACCGGACAGATCCAGATCTCCTTTGACCTGGCCCCGCAGTTGATTGCCGCTGGCATTGAGGCGCAGGCCGCGGGTGGCATTGTTGATATCGTATTGGCCGTTGCCCTCAAAGATGTTGTTGCCGGGATCCGTGACCGTGCCCAAATCCGGCTGGGCGGTGGTGATGGCGGTAAGGCCAGTCTCCAAGTTCTGGGCGATGAGATTGTTGCGCAGGATGGGCCTGGAGCTGCCCCCGACGATCACACCAGTACGGTTCTGCAGGATGCGGTTGTTGCGCACAATGGGGGCCGAGCGTTGGTCAATGGTGATGCCAAAGCCGGTTTCCTGGAACAGGTTATTGACGATGGTGGGCTGGGAGGTGCCCAACACGGAAATGCCGTTGGCCCCGTTTTTGTAGAAGCGGTTGCCCTCTACCCAGGGATTGGCAGCACCGGCAATGAAGATCCCATCGTGGATGCTGCCCACAAAGCTGTTGTTGAGAATGCGTGGGGAGGCAGATTCTACCCAGAGGGCATAGCCGCGCCGCCCCTGATTGCGCAGGGTAACTCCTCGCACTTCTGCACCGGTTTCCGCCAGCAGAGCAACATTTTGTCGGCCTAGGGTCGGGCTCATGTAGGTACCCCCGCCGGTAATGAGGTAGCCCTCTCCCAAGGTGGACTCGTCCCCCCGCAAGGTGAGGCCGGCTTTCAGACGGATGGGGAAGGTTTCGCCGCTCTCCTCGCTATACACCCCGGGAAAAAGCTGAATGACGCTACCGGCCTCAGCCCGCTGGAGGGCATAAGTAATCGTCTTGAAGGGGTTATTGCGGGATCCATCCCCACGGGTATCGCTGCCGTTGGCCGCATCCACAAAAATAGCCGGGCGATTGTCCGGGAGAGGGGCAGCTTGAGGCAAGGTCTGCTCGCCGGTAATGCCGGTGTCCAGGGAAGCTTGCGCCCAGCCGGGATCCAACTTTGCTGTCAGCAGTAGGGTGGCACCGAGTAGCAGAGAGGTTGCCAGCCGCGTCAGCATTGCAGAGCGATAACGCTGCACCCACAAGCCGGGCAGGACTGCTGTAGATTGGTGTTCGCCGGATTTCTGCAGACCAATAGGCAGTAAGGACAATAAGGAAGAGATCATAGGGGTTATCCTCACACCAGGCTGGGCTAGAGAAAGAAGGCCAAGGTTATCCTACCAAACCAAGCAGGCGGGATCCTGCCCTGTTCTCCAACTCCAAATACGGACTAACGCAGGCTTTTTTTGGAAGTCTAACACTAGCCCTAGAGTATCATCCCTTCTTGCACCATGACCCACAGAACCCTTGCCCCCGAACCTCTGCCCCAAGAGCCACCGCCGGTCGAATCCGGGATCCTGCTGTCTCCGGTCTCGCCGTGGCCTCCCCTGATCCATCTGCTGCTGTTGGGGATCCCGGCCCTTCTGCTGATTTTGGGAAAGCTGATGGCTCAGCCCGTCTTGAGCTGGGGGGCAGTGCTGGCTTGGCTGGGCCTGGCGGGTTGGTGGGGGCAACCGCTTTGGGCTCAGATGGGACGCCGCCTTTGGCAGTGGCTGATCACTTGGCCTCAATTGGTTTGGGCGGGAGTGGCCTTCAGCTTGGCCGTGGTTGGAGGGGTTGCTGGGAGCGGGGTGTTTTCTGCCTTGGGATCCCTGAGTTGGGAAGCGATTGGGGCCTTGGGAGAAGTGTTTGGGGCCACAGGCCAGATCTTGATTGCCATCCTGGCTGCCTACATCGCCTGGCGGCAGTACATCATCTCCCGCGATCTCACCATTCAGCAGAACATCATTACCCAGCAGCAAACCATCGACGCCTACTTTGAGGGCATTTCCAACTTGGTCTTGTCTCCCGATGGGCAGTTGGACGATTGGCCGTTGGAGCGGGCCATTGCTGCCGGGCGCACGGCTGCTTTGTTGAACGGGGTGGATCGCTTCGGCAAAGCCAAGATCCTGCGCTTTCTCTCCACCGCCAACCTGCTCAGCCCTCTGCGGCGGGATGAACACCTGGGCCGACCTATCCTGGATGGCAAGGGGGGCTACCAGCGGGATCGCCTGCACGGGATCCGGGTGGTCAGCCTGGGCACGATGTTGGAGGGAGCCGACCTGCATGGCACCCTGTTGCGGGCGGTGGATTTCAGCGAAGCCAGCCTGGAGCGGGCCAACCTGAGCGGCTGCGATCTCAGCCACACCAACCTGTGCGGAGCCAACTTGCGGGATGCCGATTTGCGGGGAGCAGACCTTTACCGCGCTTTGCTGTTTGTGGGATCCCCTCAGACAGCTTCCCCCGCTCAGCCGGGGCAAAAGCCCGATTTTAAGACTGGAGCCTACACCGGAGCTATCGTGGCAGGAGCAGATTTCCGCCAGGCTCGCCGCCTTTCCCCCCAACAACGGGCCTATCTTGCCACCTGGGGAGCCAAGCTGGATCCTGAGCCGGAACCTCTCCCCAACTCCCCTAAGCCGTGTTCGGATCCTGCCGACAAAACAGAGTCATTTTCTCCCCCCGCTTCCCCAAGCCTTTGAGCGAGAATAAATCGATTAAGTCTGGTTCAGGGCTTTTGCTGCCGATTTTTCGGCCATTACAGTCTCCTGGGAGAGTCTGGGGCTAAAGCAATCCTTTCGATTCTTAAGACATGGCACGGTTGCTCACCAAGTTCTGGCTGCTGGAGCGCTATCTATTTGGGGAGATGCTCACCCCGGTGCTGGCCGGTGTTGCCGGGGGAACCCTGCTGCTGCTGGTGGGTCGGCTGTTTACCCTGGCGGAGCGGCTGGTCGAGGGATCCGTCCCACCCCTGACGGTGTTGCGCCTCTTGGTTTTGGATCTGCCGGAGATGGTGGTGCTGGGCATGCCCATTGCCGCCTTTTTTGCCACCATGCTCACCTTAGGCAAGCTGAGCGGCAACAGCGAGATCACCGCTATGCGGGCAGCCGGGATCCCTTTTAGCCGGATTTTCCGGCCCCTGCTGCTGGTGGGGTTGGCCATGAGCTTGAGCGCTTTTTTCATCAGCAACGTGCTGCTGCCGGCCAGCAAACAGCAAATCCGCCAGATCGATCAGCAGGCTTTGCTGGCCCAAACCACCACCCCAGTGCAATACGATGTCTTCTTCAAAACCGAAGACAACCTCTGGTTCTTCATCCGCCAAGTGGATCCCCGGTTAAATACCATGCAAGATGTCACAATCTTGCGGGTGGATCCCTTGCCGGGAGGCAAGTACCAGTTGGCGGAAGTGACCTTGGCTGCTCAGGCAGTGTGGAATGGACTAGAGTGGAGCCTCAGCGAAGGGACGACCCACCTTTACGGCCCCACGGGCCTCAGCATTGCTGAGCAAACGTTTCATCGCAAGCCCTTGCAAGTTTCTCAGGATCTGGCTGCCCTGATGCAGCCGCCGGTTCCCCCCAGTGAGTTGAGCTTGCCAGAGCTGGCGGAGCGGATTTCCCGTTTGGCCCGCTCCAATCTCAATACTCACGCTCTACGCACTGAGTTCCACATGCGCTTTTCCCTACCCTTGGCTAGCTTTTTTGCCGTGCTGATTTCGCTACCCCTGGGATCCAGCACTGCCCGGCGGGTGGGACGCTACGGGGGCGTTGTTTTCGGGATCCTGTTGGTGTTTGGCTACTACGTGGTTCTGAGCGTATCTCGCAGCTTGGGAGAAGTGGGAGCCCTTCCCCCTTGGGCGGCAGCCTGGAGCTTCAACATCTTGTTCGGCGGCATTGGACTGCTGCTGCTGGCCCGTTTCTTGCGCTAGGGATCCACTTTGGGAGAAACATCAGAAAGCAAATCTTAGGAAAAGCAAAAGAAAAGTGGCTTCTGTTCCCTTTCGAGAAAAAGGTAGGATGCAAATCTGCGACACTGGCCGCACTCACAGCGGGGCATTCTTAGACTTTCTCAATCTGAGGAGGTACAGATCTTTAGGCTCTGTCGCCCGCAGGAAAGCTGACCTGCAGGGTGGTATCACTCTGATTGTTGACTTGGAGATGGGTCATACTCTGCTCGACCATGCCTGGCTTTGACTTGAGCTTCTAAAGCTACTGGAGGATCAGGCTCATGGTAAGTGGAAAAATGGGGATCAGGATACACCTGCGAGAGGATAAGAGTGTAGAAACGTGAGAACGCCCAGGTAACCGGTCAACTGGGAAACAGCTATGCCCACCATCTACGACAACATTGAGTCAAAGTTAGTGGAAGGACTTCGGGATGTCCTTGTAAAAATGTTCTCGTGCTCGTTCTGCGTTGGCTACCTGAACCTGCGCGGCTGGGATCAGGTTGCCGATGCTATCGAGCATCTGAGCGGAGCGGATGAACGTCACGCCTGTCGCGTCCTGGTGGGGATGCATCGCCCGCCTGAAGAGGAGATGAAGAGTCTGCAACGTGTCCATCGCAGCGAGGCAGGTATTGACGGTCCTACGGCAGCGCTCCTCAAGCGCCGCATCACCGAGAGCTTCAAAGATCAGCTTGAGTTCGGCGTGCCCTCGAATCAGGCGGAACGCGCGCTGCAACGGTTGGCCCGGCAGCTGCGGGAAAGGAAAGTCATTATCAAAGCATTTCTGCGCTATCCGCTGCACGCGAAGCTGTATCTGGTCGAGCGCAAAGACCCAATCACACCGCTGATTGGCTTTGTCGGGAGCAGCAATCTTACCCTGGCGGGTCTTTCCCAGCAAGGCGAACTGAACGTAGATGTGGTCGAGCAGGATGCCGTGCGCAAACTTCAGCGCTGGTTTGATGAACGATGGAACGATCACTGGGCGGTTGATCTCTCCAACGAACTTGCCGATCTGATCGAGCAGAGCTGGGCGCGCAGAGAACTCGTCCGCCCCTACCTGATGTACCTCAAGATTGCCTATCACCTCTCGGAGGACGCCCGCCAGGGCGAACGCGAGTTCAAGATGCCATCCATGTTTCGCGATGTGCTGCTCGATTTTCAAAAAGCTGCCGTGTCCCTTGCGGCGAAGAAGCTCCATCGTCATGGCGGTGTGTTGCTTGGCGATGTGGTGGGCCTCGGAAAAACACTGATGGCGACTGCCATTGCCCGTCTCATGCAGGAAGATAGCGGCGACAATACGCTGGTCATTTGCCCGCCGAAACTTGTGCCCATGTGGGACCGCCACCTGCAAGCGTACCAGATCGTCGGGCGGGTGCTTTCGCTCGGGCGCGTCATCGAAGAACTGCGGAACCTTCCGCGCTATCGGTTGGTTATCGTTGACGAAAGCCACAACCTGCGCAACCGCGAAGGGAAACGCTACCGCGCCATCCGTGAGTACATCGAGCGCATGAATCCCGTGTGCTGCTGCTCACCGCAACTCCCTACAACAAGCACTACACCGACATCAGCAATCAGCTTCGCCTGTTTCTCGATGAAGACCGGGATCTGCATGTGCGACCGGAACGCTACTTCCGGTGGCTGGCACAGGAGCGGGGCGAGACAGAAGTCGATTTTATCGCCCGTTTCCAGACCTCGCCGCACAGCCTGCGCGCGTTTGAACAAAGCCTCTTCCCTGAAGACTGGCAGGATCTCATGCGACTGTTTTTGGTCAGACGCACACGCCAGTTCATTATCAGGCACTACGCCAGATTCGACGAGAAGAAAGGGCGCTATTACGTCTGGCTCAATGGTCAACCTCACTATTTCCCATTGCGCCAACCCAAACGGGTTAACTTCACGATTGACGAATCAGATCCAAACGACCAGTATGCCCGGCTCTTTCGCGATGAGGTTGTAGCAGTGATCGAAAACTTGGCTCTCCCACGCTACGGGCTGGCAAACTACCTCAAACCCAATGCTGAGAAAGGCGCTTCTGACGAAGAAAAACGCATCCTCAACAATCTCAACCGCGCTGGCAGGCGGCTGATCGGCTTTTGCCGCACGAACCTTTTCAAGCGCCTCGAATCGAGCGGCCAGAGCTTTTTGCTCTCTATCCAACGCCACATTGTGCGCAACCTCACCACGCTCTACGCGCTCGAAAACGGCCTGCCCGTCCCCATCGGCGCGCAGGATGTCGCCATGCTTGACCCAACCGTTAGCGATGCTGATGAAGCGTTTGCCGACATTCCTGATGCTGGTGAGTCTGTTGAAGACACAGGAATGATCGGCGCGAGGATGCGCGGATTGGATGCCTGCAACGAGCGCGCTGCAAAACTCTACGCAATGTACCGCAGTGAGTACTGTGATCGGTTCGATTGGTTAGACCCCAGGTTTTTCCGGCCCGAACTGGCAACCTCGCTCCGCACCGATGCTGAGGCGCTCTCAGGCATCCTGGAGCAGGCAGGCGATTGGAGTCCCGGCGCAGATGCCAAGCTACAAGCGCTCGCCAGCCTGGTGACGAACGATCATCCCAATGACAAGATCCTTATCTTCACGCAATTTGCCGACACTGCACTGTACCTCTACGAGCAGCTTCGCGCCAGGGGCATCGAAGACGTCGCCGTGCTGACCAATCAGGAAGGTGACCCGGTAACCCTCACCCGTCGCTTCAGTCCATCTACGAACGGTGGACTGGCTGAAGGTGAAACTGAGGTGCGGGTGCTCATCGCCACCGATGTGCTGGCTGAAGGTCAGAACCTGCAAGATGCCCACATTCTGGTCAACTACGACCTGCCCTGGGCGATTGTGCGCCTCATCCAGCGCGCCGGGCGCGTTGATCGCATTGGCCAACAGCACGATACGATTCTCATCTACTCGTTCTGGCCCGCCGAAGGGATCGAGCGAATCATCCGGCTGCGCCAGCGGCTTGTTTCGCGACTCCAGCAGAATCAGGAAGTCATCGGCGCCGACGAGTCCTTCTTCGGCGAAGAAGCTGCTCAGCGCCTGCGCGACCTGTATACGGAAAAAGCCGGTACGCTCGACGACGAAGGCGCCGACGAGGATATCGACCTGGCAAGCCTGGCCTTGCAGGTATGGAACAGCGCCTCTGCGGACGACCAGAAGGCTTCCCTTGCTCTGCCGCCGATTGTCTCAGCTACACGCATGCTGACGTCAGGCACAGCAGGCACGGCATGCCATGCCCCTACTCCCGGCGTCGTCGCCTATCTGCGCTACCCCAACGGCGCCGACGCCCTCATCCGCGTGGACGAACAGGGTAACCTGGTTTCACAGTCGCTCTCAACTATCTTCCGCGATATTGCCTGCCCGCCGGAAACGCCTGCGCTTGAGCGCACGGAATATCATCACAAACTGGTGGCGCGCTGTGTCGAGATTGCGACGGAAGATCAGGTCACAGGCGGTCACCTCGGCAGCCTGCGCAGCGTTCGGCGCAAACTGTGGGAGCGGTTGAACAAATACCGCGCTTCCCTGACCACTGTCTCGTCCGACCGGCTTCAGCAGCTCGATATGGTTCTCGACCTGATCTGGCGGTATCCGCTCAAGAGCGCTGCCCAGGAGTCCATCAACCGACAAATGCGACTGGGTATTTCTGATCCCGATCTCCTCGATCTGGTTGCCCGACGCGCCGAGGAGGGCGTCCTCTGTGAAATCCAGGATCAGGAAGCGGGCGAATCCGCCGAGCCGCACATCATCTGCTCGTTGGGATTGGTTGCAGCAGGAGCAAATCAATGACCACGCTGGAACGCATCCGTCAAACACTGGAATCCTGCGGGCAAAATCAGGGGAACATCCCTGCGCTGATAACGTCACTCTTTTGTGAGGAACTCGGGTGGGGCCACCCGCGTGGTCTGATGCCACACACCCTGCAACCGAGCGCTCCTGTCTCACGCCAGGTGATGGCTGTGCCCGTAGCGCAGATGTGCGGCCTGCCGGTGTACCTGGTTGACTGGCCCGATGATAGACTTCCCGGAACTACGGCCCGTCGCGCCGTGCAGCGGGCGCTCGATCCAACCCATGCCGAACATGTGCTGGTGTATGTTGCCCGGAACCGGCGCCAGCTTGCCTTCACCCGGGCGCGCAAACGCTCAGACGGAAAGATTGAACTGCGCACCCTGCCGTATGAAATCGGCTCGCCGGCCCGCACCACCGTCGAGCGGCTGGCGGAACTGGCGTTCAGCCTCGATGAACTCAGCTCAGGCGAACCGCCGATTACCCGCGTGACCGATAAACTCAATGCGGCGTTCAGCGTGGAGGCGGTGACGAAGCAGTTCTACCAGGAGATTGCCAACTGGTACTTCTGGGCGCTGGATCACGTGCGCCTCATCCGCCTGATCACCCGTCTTATCTTTTGCTGGTTTCTGAAAGAAAAGGGTCTCATTCCGGCAACTCTCTTCGATCCGAAATCGTTAACTGCAATGCTCAACGGTTTCGCGCCGCATGCGATGCACGACGCCTCCTCCGTCTTCTACAAAGCTATTCTGCAGAACCTCTTCTTTGCCACGCTGAACACGGAGATGGGCAGGCGCGATTGGGCGAAGGACGGGCAGCACTTTATGGCGCACAACCTCTACCGACACAAGGAACTGTTCCGCGATCCGACACGGCCCTGGCACTGTTCAAGGACATCCCCTTTCTCAACGGCGGTTTGTTCGAGTGCCTCGACCGTATTGAAAGCACGAAGGATCAACCGCGCTACATTCGGATTGATGGTTTCTCCCGTCGCCCAGACAGCCAGCCGGTTGTGCCGGATGTTCTCTTCTTTGGCGAGGAACAGGAAGTCGATCTGAGCAAAGCCTACGGCGAAGCGCGCTACCGCCGCGCCCGCGTGCGTGGTCTGATGCACACGCTTGCTTCCTACAACTTCACGCTTACGGAGAATACACCTTTCGATCAGGACGTTGCGCTTGATCCGGAGCTGTTGGGCCAGGTCTTCGAGAACCTGCTGGCTGCCTACAACCCGGAAACCCGCACCACCGCGCGCAAAGCCACCGGCTCCTACTACACCCCGCGCGAGATTGTGGACTACATGGTAGAGGAAGCGCTCATTGCGTGCTTGCAACGCAAACTGGAAACCGCGCTGCCCGGCATCCAGGATGTCGAAGCGCGTCTCCGCCACCTTTTCGCGTACAACGACGAACCGCACCGGTTCACGGATGCCGAAGTTGAGGCGCTCATCCACGCCATTGACCACCTGAAGATACTCGATCCGGCGTGCGGATCGGGGGCATTTCCGATGGGCATCCTGCACCGGCTGGTGTTCGTTCTCGGCAGGCTCGATCCCGGCAACGCACGCTGGAAAGAGCGGCAAATTGCCAAAGCCCGTGAAATTCCCGATTTCATGGTGCGCGAGAAGGTGCTTGCCGACATCGATCAAGCCTTCACAGCCAACGAACTCGACTACGGACGCAAGCTCTACCTGATCGAGAACTGCATCTATGGCGTGGACATTCAGCCCATCGCGGTGCAGATCGCCAAACTGCGCTTCTTCATCTCGCTGGTGGTGGATCAGCGGGTCAATCCGAACGCAGAAAACCTCGGCATCCTGGCGCTGCCCAATCTGGAGACCCGCTTCGTGGCGGCCAACACATTGATCGGCATCGAGCGACCGCAGCAACTCGCGTTCCGCAATCCCAGGATCGACGAACTGGAGCGCGAACTTGCGCGGGTGCGCGAAGCTCACTTCACCGCCAAAACCCCTGCCACCAAGCGCAAATACCGCGAACGCGACGCCGCATTGCGTGCTGAGATTGCCGAAATACTGAAGACCGACGGCTGGGACGACAAAACGGCCCGCATGCTCGCCGCGTGGGATCCCTACGACCAGAACGCCTCGGCGCCCTTTTTCGATTCGGAGTGGATGTTTGGCATCCGCGACGGCTTTGACATCGTCATCGGCAACCCGCCGTATGTACGGCAGGAGGAGATCAAGGAGTTGAAGCCGTTGCTGCACGCCCAGGGGTATCACTGCTATACCGGCACGGCAGACCTCTACGTGTATTTCTACGAACGCGCCCTTCAGCTTCTTCGCAGCCACGGTATTCTGTCCTTTATCTCCAGCAACAAGTTCTTCCGCTCCGCCTACGGTCAAAAGCTGCGCGAACTCCTCTCCCGCCAGACCATCCACTGCATTATTGATTTCGGCGACGCGCCGGTCTTCACTGCCATCGCTTACCCGACCATTCTTGTTCTGAGCAAAGCGCCGTCCGCTGATTCCCAACTCCGCGCTTTGAACTGGCAACCCGGACCACCGGTGGAAGCATTTCCCCAGGTTTTTCGCGCCCACAGCTTCTCGCTCCCCCAACGCGAACTTCGCCCTGACGGCTGGCGACTGGAATCGCCTGTCGCCCTCCGGCTGCTGGACAAACTCCGCGCTGCCGGCATACCGCTGGGCGAATATGTCAATGGACGGCTCTATCGTGGAATCTTGACTGGCCTTAACGAAGCCTTTGTGGTAAACCGCGCCACCCGCGACCGTCTCATCGCCGAACATCCTTCATCCGCCGACGTGCTCAAGCCCTTCCTCCGTGGTCGCGACATCAAACGCTGGCAGGTGGAGCCGCAGGATTTGTGGCTCCTTTTTATCCCCTGGCATTTTCCACTTCACAATGATCCGACAATTACAGGCGCATCAGCAAAGGCGGAACATGCGTTTCGCGAACGTTACCCCGCAATATACAAGCACCTCTGGCAGTTCAAAACCGAGTTGTCTGCCCGTAATGTTGCGGAGACAGGCGTCCGCTATGAGTGGTATGCGTTGCAACGGTGGGGTGCTGAATACTGGCGGGAGTTCGAGCAGCCGAAGATTGTGTATCCCGACATTGCGCCAGCTTGCGCCTTCGCCTTCGACAGCATGGGGCTATACCCAGACTGCACATTGTTCTTAATCCCCGGCGCTGGTAAGTGGTTGTTGGCGCTTCTGAATTCGCAAATTGTGCGGTTCTTCTTCCCGCAAATCTGCCCCCAGATTCGCGGGGGCTTCATGCGGTTCAAATCAATCTACATGACCCAAATCCCCATCCCCTCCGCCCCGGCGTCGGAGCAGGCGGCGTTGGAGGCATTGGTGGACAGGATTCTGGCGGCAAAACAAGCCGATCCACAGGCAGACGTGACGGACCTGGAGCGCGAGATTGACGAGCGCATCTATCATCTTTACGGACTGACGCCGGAGGAAATTAGGATTGTGGAGGAGTCGTTGAAATAACAACCTCTGTCGTGTTCGACGCGCCGGGTCTCACGACAGGCGAACGCGAGACGGTCTATGAGGCAGTAGTGAAGTTGGGGCAGGCAAGGTTGGGGAAGGCATGGAGCATGTGAGGCATGATACTGCACACGATAGAGGTTCTAAACTACAAATGCCTTCGCCACATTCGACAAGATCTGCAACCCTTCCAGATTCTGGTGGGACCTAATGCCAGCAGAAAGAGCACCTTCCTAGACGTGCTGGTGTTTCTACAGGATCTCCTTCGCGATGGACTGCAGAAAGCTGTGCAGAAACGTTCCCGCTCAGTAAGAGAACTTGTTTGGCAAATGGAATCTGATAAGTTTGAAATCGGGGTAGAATTTCAGATTCCCGACAGTCTCCGCAGTGGCTTGAAAGAAGATACTCACATACGCTACGAAATCCAGATCGGAATAGATGAAGAGGGAAGTTTAGCATTGCTGGCGGAAAATCTTTGGTTGATTAGGGAAAATGAATGTGCCGATCGTTTTGTCCGCAATACTCAAAGGATTTTGTTTCCCGAGGAAACTTTACCCACAGTGTCCATTGTGAAAGAGCCAAGAAAGCGAGCACCATCCGGGTATCGGAAAGTCATGTCTCGCACGGCTGACGGACGTATGTATGTGAGGTCTGAGACTTCCAAATGGAACTTTCCCTTACATGCAAGAAAGGATCGGGTGGGTCTCACGCTCATTCCTGAAGAAGAGGAGCGTTTTCCGGCAAGCGTATGGCTGCGAAAGGTGCTGACAGAACGACTTCACTTCATCATGCTCGATAGCCAAGAGATGCGCTGGCCTTGTAGTCCAGATGCGCCCAGAACTTTCCAGCCAAATGGATCCAATTTGCCCATTGTTGTGGAAAGTCTGCGGGAGCAGCCCTCCCAATTGGAGATGTGGGTGGATCACTTGCGCACGGCTTTACCCCAAATTGAAACTGTAACAGTGAAAGAGAGAGAAGAGGATCGTTACCGATATCTCGTTGTCACAACCAAGGATGGCAAGCAACTGCCCTCATGGCTCCTATCAGATGGAACACTGAGGCTCTTTGCGATGACACTTTTAGCGTATCTCCCAGAAGACAAGGGCATCTACATCATTGAGGAACCAGAAAACGGTATCCATCCTCGAGCTCTGGAAGCAGTTTACCAGTCTCTTTCTTCTGTTTATGAGGGACAGGTTTTCTGTGCAACTCACTCGCCAATCTTTCTCAATCTTGCTAAGCCAGATGAAATGCTTTGCTTTGCTCTAACTGAAGGCGGTGCAACCGATATCGTACCTGGGAACTGGCACCCACGACTTAAAGAATGGCGAGCCGAAGTAGCGTTGGGAAGTTTGCTTGCTAGTGGGATCTTGGGATGAATAATGGACAGCAGAAAGACCTGATTTTTCTAGTCCCAGACGCAAACATGGAGCATGCTATACGTGGTCTTATGGAACGTAAAGAAGCTCTGACTATACGCGGGGAAATCACCTTTGATATTTTCAAGCACCCTGATCGAGATCCCGGAGTCTTGAGACGATCACACGAATTTCTAAGGAACTTTCGAAAAGACTATTGTTATTCTCTCGTAATGTTTGACAGAGAAGGTTGTGAACAAGAAAGTAAACCTGCCGAGGAATTAGAAGCTGATGTTGAGAGTAGGTTAAGGGATGAAGGTTGGAGGAACTGCTGTGCTGCCGTGGTTCTGGATCCGGAACTAGAAATTTGGGTATTCGCAAATTCTACCCATGTAGTTGAAGTAGTTGCGAAAGGTAATCGCCAGTTGTATCATGAAATGTTAGAACGGTTTGATTGCTTACCCAACGGAAAGCCCCGTGCTCCAAAACAGGTAAGAACTTCTTAGGAGAAACCATATTCCCAGATCATCTTCCCTCTACCTACGCTTAGCCCAGAAGGTCAGTCTTTCGGGATGCCAGGACAGGGCGTTTCAGCGATTCCGGGAAGTGCTACAGAGATGGTTTCCTCGCACATGATGGCGCTTTTGCCTCTGTATTCTCCAGCCTGACTGGCAGTCGAGTGCGATGTGGTTTACGACGACACTCGTACCGTCTGAAAGTTCCTTGGCTACAGGGAGGTGAAAACGACCAAGATCTATATCCATTTTCTCGGGCGCCGAGGCCTAGCCGTCCGCTCTTCACCTGGACTTGTAAAGTCTGTCTAGACTGGAAAGCAGCCCATATGGGATCCCTATGCGAATTGGCGTGCCCAAAGAGATCAAAGAGCAAGAGTTTCGTGTCGGGCTAACACCGGCGGCGGTGCGGGCCTTAACCGAACAGGGGCATCAGGTGTGGGTGGAAACCCAAGCGGGCCAGGGGGCGGGCTTCACGGATGAGGACTACCAAAAAGCGGGGGCTAAGCTGGCCGTCACCCCTGAGGAGATCTACCGGCAGGAGCTGGTGGTAAAGGTAAAGGAGCCTTTGCCTGCCGAGTATCCTCTGCTCCATCCTGACCTCATCCTGTTTACCTATTTGCACTTGGCCGCCAGCCGCGAGTTGACCCAGGCCCTGCTGCAATCGGGGGCCACCTGCCTTGCCTATGAGACGGTGGAATTGGCAGATGGATCCCTGCCTTTGTTGATGCCCATGAGCATGATTGCCGGGCGGCTCTCGGTACAGTTTGGTGCCCACTACCTCACCCGACAACAGGGGGGGCGAGGGGTGTTGCTGGGTGGGATCCCAGGGGTATCGCCGGGACGGGTGGTGATCTTGGGCGGAGGCACGGTGGGCACCGAGGCGGCCAAAATGGCCGTAGGCTTGGGGGCGCGGGTGCAGATTTTAGACATCAACCTGCAGCGGCTGAACGAGCTGGAGCTGATCTTTGGATCGCGGGTAGAGCTGCTCTACAGCACCGCCCAAAGCGTGGAAGAGTGTGTTCGCGAGGCCGACCTGCTGGTGGGGGCAGTGTTGGTGCCGGGAAGGCGGGCCCCGGTTTTGGTGGGAGAAGAGCTGGTGGCCCAGATGCGTCCCCGCTCCCTCATTGTGGATGTAGCGGTGGATCAGGGGGGGTGCATTGCTACCACGCGGGTTACCACCCATGCCCAGCCGGTTTACGAAGCCTACGGGGTGCTGCACTACGGCGTTCCCAACATGCCCGGAGCCGTTCCTTGGACTTCGACCCAAGCGCTGGTCAACGCCACTCTCCCCTACATCCTCAAGCTGGCCAACCTTGGCTTGCCCGCTGCTTTGGAACAAGACCCAGCCTTGGCCAAAGGGCTAAACGTCAGGGCAGGAAAGCTCATCCACCCGGCAGTGCGGGCTACCTTCCCAGATCTGGGCTAGCTCATTCAGGCATCGGTGGGATCCCTGGGGAGAGATGCTACTGTCGCCAGGACAAGACATAGCGCTCCAGAACCGCAAAGAAGGTGTAGAGCAAAATGCCCATGATGCCGAGGGCAACCAAACCCGCAAAGGCCAAAGGCACATCAAAAGAAGAGCTGGCCGACACGATCAGGTAGCCCAGCCCCTGGTTGGAAGCCACCGTCTCCGAGATCACCGAGCCGACAAAAGCAAAGGAGATGGCCACCTTCAACGAGGCAAACAGGTAGGGCATGCTGTGGGGAAGCCCCACCTTGGTGAAGATCTCCCAAGAGCTGGCCCCCAGCGAGCGCAACACATCCCGCATTTCGGCTTCCACCGTCTCCAGCCCCACCGCCACATTGACCGCAATGGGGAAAAAGGCCAGCAAAAAGGCCGTGATCACCGCCGGGATCATGCCCAAGCCAAACCAAATCGCCAGCAGTGGCACCAAAGCCACCTTCGGGATGGTGTTAAACCCCACCAGCAGCGGGTACAAACACAGATGGGCCAGGCGAGAGCTGCCGATGATCGATCCAAGCAATATTCCCCCCACCAAAGCCAGCGCAAAGGCCAGCAGCGTTGAGGTGAGGGTGGTTAGGGAGTGGCGCATAATCACCGAGCTCCATTGGTTCATGGCCGCCAGGATCTCGGTGGGTGCCGGCAGAATGAAGCGAGGAACGTTGAACAGCCGCACCCCCACCTGCCAGATGACAATGGTCAAAACAATGGTGACAGCAGGTAAGACAACAGAAGCCGTTTGGGTCTGCAAAAATCGGTCAAATGATTTTTTCATCGGGATCCCTCGGCAGAGCAGCCTCTAGTCTTAGGAACGCTGAACTATACTGAATATAGTGTATAATATATTCAGTATGGCAAGGTATGTAACACCCAAGGAAGCCGCAAAGTACTTTGGGGTATGTCTGCATACATTACGGCGGTGGGAAAAGCAAGGCTGGATCCATGCAGTACGCACACCCTCAGGACGGGCAAGGCGGTATGACCTCGACAGCTATGTCAAGCTACCTAGAAAACAGAAGCGTGTCGTCCTCTACGCCAGAGTTAGTAGCCGGGCGCAAAAACCCGACTTGGAGCGACAAATTGCTAAGCTGGTTAGTCTCTATCCTGGAGCCGAAGTGGTCGGAGAAATTGGCGGCGGTCTCAACTTCCAAAGACCACGCTTCCTTGCCCTACTGGAACGAGTGGGTGCAGGAGATGTCGGCACAATTGTGGTCGCTCACAAAGACCGCCTCTGCCGCTTTGGATTTGACCTCGTTGCGTGGTACTGCCGTCAACACGGGTGCGAAATCGTGGTTCTCGATGACCAAGACCTCTCTCCCCAACAAGAGCTGGTTGAGGATATCCTTGCCATTCTCCACTGTTTCAGCAGCCGACTCCACGGGCTTAGAAAGTACCGAACTGCAATCCAGGAAGATCAGGATTTATCCGGAGCCAGCTCTGGCTAAGAAGTGGAAGCATTGGTAGGCGGCGTGCCGGTATTGCTACAACCAAGCCGTTGCCTATCAGCGACAGCACAGCACTCCCAAAACAGCCAGAAAGCTGCGAGATATCATCCTGCACTCTGACCTGCCCCAGTGGGTGAAGGACGTGCCCTGCCACATCAAGCAGAACGCGGTTGTTGAGGCGTGGCAAGCCTTTCAGAAGAGCAAATCGGCCAAATTTCGCAGTGTGCGGGACAAATCGCATACGCTGCAATTCAACGCTGGCAACTTCCGCAACGGAACGTGGTATCCGAAACTTACCAAGGGGTTGTCGTTTCGGGCTTCGGAGAAGGTGCCCAGGGAATGCGCATACGGCACGGAACTGATGCGGGTTAAAGACAGGTGGTATGCCATCTTCCCTGAACCTGTGAATGAGCAGTGCTCGCTGGCAACGGGGGTTATAGCCCTTGACCCTGGGGTGAGGAGTTTCCTCACAGGGTTTGACGGGGACGGATTTGTAGATATTGCCAAGGGCGACTTTGGCAGAATCACTCGGCTTTGCTACTACCTCGATGACTTGCAATCGAGGCTGAGCAAAGCGCCGAGGCAAAAACGCAGGCGGATGCGGCAAGCGGCGTTTCGTCTGCGTCAACGCATCAGGAACCTGGTGGACGAGTGCCATCGAAAGGTAGCGGCGTTCCTTACCGATAACTACCGTTTGATTTTTCTGCCCACCTTTGAGTCAGCCCAGATGGTTGCCAAGGCGGGAAGGAAGTTCGGTAGCAAAACGGCAAGGGCGATGCTGAGCTGGGCGCACTATCGGTTCAAGCAGTTCCTGAAGTTTCAAGCCAAGAAAAAGAACGTGGTCGTGGTGGATGTCTCGGAGGCGTACACCAGCAGAACCTGTACGAGGTGTGGGCATATCCACACGAAGTTAGGGGGTGCGAAGGTGTTTGTCTGTCCGAAGTGCGGCCACAGGCTGCCACGAGATTGGCAAGGCGCTCTGGGAGTTTTTCTCAGAGCTTTGCGGGATACCGCCTTCCTGCTTACCGAGCAGGATGCCGTCGCTGCTTTTCCGTGCAGGAATGTGCAGAAAAGTTCAGCGTGAATGTATCAGATGCGCGGTAATCTATCTAGACTTTGTTGGGCCAATTCTGAGGCCAATGGCCGTTTAGCTAGACCGCCGAGAAGCCCCGCCCTCTCTGCAAAGGACTACGTCCCGCTTTCGCGTTGGTGCTACGCACCGCTAAAGCGAACGCGGAAGCGTCGCGTAGCGATAACAGCAGGAGGGTCGGGATGAAAGGCGGTTTGTGCTACAATCAACATGGCTGTACAAAACGGCGTTGCCGGAATCTGGTGCAGCTACGCGGTGGGACATCCCGTGTCTGCTTGTGGAGGGTTCTTGCACTGGCTACCCGTTGAAGCGAGAAGCCCGCTCTCTATGCATCAGTATAAGAGCGGGAGCATGTCACCCTAATAGCTGCGCCGAATGTGCTTGCGCACTTCCGAGACCAAGTGATGAAACTCGTCCGTCAGGCAAATCTCCAGCGGGCGTGGACGGGGCAGATCCACTTTGAGGGAAAAGATGATCTCGCTCGGTCGTGGCCCCATCACATAAATGGTATCGGAGAGGAAAACCGCTTCCCGCAAATCATGGGTGATCAAAATGGCAGTGCAGCCGGTACGCATCCACAGCCGCTGCAACATTTCCCACATATCCTCGCGGGTAAAGGCATCCAAAGCGGCAAAAGGTTCGTCCAACAACAACAGCTCCGGCTGATGGATCAAAGCGCGGCACAAGGAAGCCCGCTGCCGCATTCCCCCGGAAAGCTGCCAAGGATAGGCTTTCTGAAAGCCCTCCAAGCCCACGGTGGCCAGCAGCTCCAGCGCCGACTTTTCATGCTGGGCCAGGTTTTGCTTGAAGGTACGCTTGTAGGGTTCTACCACTTCCAACGGCAGCAACACGTTCTGCAAGGTCGTGCGCCAGGGCAGCAGCACCGGGTTTTGGAAAGCCATGCCCACACTTTTCAGGGGGCCGGTGATGGGCTGCGACTGAAAGTAAAGGGTGCCGTCGTAGTTGGTGTTTAGGCCGGAAACCATCCTCAGCAGCGAGGTTTTGCCACAGCCGCTCGGCCCCACGATGGAGACAAACTCCGAGTGCTCCACGGAAAAGCTGAGGTCGCGGATGATCGTGACCGGGGATCCCTTGCCGGGGTACTGCAGCGAGACGTGGCGCAACTCCAGAACGGGCTTGCCTGGGATACTGGGGGAAGATGACCCACTTTGAACCACCCTTTGCGACTCCAACATCAACTCAGCTCCAATGGTTTTCACAGCGGCCCAAGTGAGGGCTACTCCCCTTGATCTGGACAGATGATGGCCGGAGCGATGGGGGCTGCAAGCCGGTCTATCTCAAGAAGCCCATTGGTACGACCAGTCCCATCCTCACTACATCAAAGAGAAGGGCGGCCAACTGTGTTGGCAGATACTTTATGCGCCGGTGACGTATCCCCATTTTCAGCTTCGGGAGAGGGGGGATCCCTGAGAATCCGTTGACATTCTCCCTGCCCTAGAAGGCAGAGATTCTTTCCCAGGTCGCAGGATGATTCCCACTTCCTGGGCTACACCACCCTTGCGTTCGCATCAGCGTTGCGTAGCAACAGTGGTGGGGGATGCCATCGCCCCAACTACTGGGACAAACTCCCAGATACTTTTCCTGTTGACACTGCGCCATATTCAAGTTGGCGGAGTTCAACCAGCACTATAGCGCAACGACTATAACTATCTATTCAGATAAGACTCCGACTACTGATGTTCAAAGACGTTACTGAAGCCCAACAGATCCAGCTCGACCAAGGTGGGCAAATGTTGGAAACAGCGCTGTGCCAACTCCCAGCGTTCTTCCCGCCGTAACATCTCCGCCAGCTTGTGGCGAACCGGGATCAAGTAGCGAACATCGTTGGCGGCATATTCCAGTTGTTCGGCGGATAGCGCGTGGACGGCTCCCCAATCGGAGCTTTGGGCGGCTTTGTTGAGTTCGACCCCGCACAGCTCGCTCACCACATCCTTGAGACTGTGCTTGCTGGTGTAGGTGCGGGCCAGTTTGCTGGCAATTTTGGTGCAAAAGACGGGCCACACCCGGATCCCCAGGTGGTAGCGCAGCATTGCCAGGTCAAAGCGGGCGTAGTGGAAGATCTTTTCTATATTGGGATCCGTCAGCAGCCGCGCCAAAAGGGGGGCCTGCTTTACCCCACGGCTCAACCGCAACAGCACCACCTCACCGGCAGGGTTGGCAATTTGCACCACGCAGAGCCTGTCCCGCTGCGGGATCAACCCCATCGTCTCCGTATCCACGGCCAAGTGGGGTTCCCCGGCCAGGGCCTCTGCCATTGCAGGGGTGAGATCTTCGTCGCAGAGCTGGAAAGTTTGCAGGCCCACTCAGGATCTCTCAAAAGGATGTTTTGGCCGTTTAACCAAGCGGCGAAGGTCGGGTAGCTACCAGCTAGACTTAACTACGCCTGGCAGTAAGCCTCGGTGGGCCATTTCCCGCAGGCTGTTGCGACACAGGCCGAAATCGCGGAAATAGCCACGGGGACGCCCGGTTTTCCAGCAGCGGTTGCGCAAACGTGTGGGCGAGCTGGCCCGAGGGAGTTTTTGCAGTTGGGCGTGTAGCTTCATGCGGGTGACCTGATCGATCTCTGGATTGGCCATTGCCGCTTTCAGTTGCTGGCGCTTCTCCCGATACTTCTCGACCAAGCGTTGGCGCTTCTTCTCCCGCTCGATCATGCTCTTTTTAGCCACGGCTCACCTGTTTCCCCAGATTTTTCAGCCTTACTAGGATAACGGGGAGCAACGGCCCCAAGCAAGGGGATCCCCGACCTGCCCACAGCCATCCTCACCGATGTTTTTCCGATCTCCGTAGGATCCCTGAGGCTAGCCCTTCGGCTTCGGGGCAATCTACTTCTATAGGCGAGGTTGGTGTTGGATGATGGCCATTTCCAAAGTGATCTCGTTTATTGCCGCCAAGTTTAGGGTTTCCCCAGAGCACATTGAAGCCACGCGCGCAATTCTCCATAAGCCCCCGGCTCTGTTGGCGGTGCTCAAGTCCGCTCCTCCGCTGCCCAAAGCGGTTTTGCTGGATCCCAGTTTGGCCTATATCTACCCTGCCACCTTCATTCAATGGTCGAAGTGCATGCATGGCTTGGCGGATTGGGATAGCGTGCCAGCACTGAGCTACGCCGATTATGTGGCGCAAATGAAGCTGGCTTTCCTGCCGACCGATATTGCCCTGAGCGGCCATTAGGGATCCCTGGGCTTGGCCATTCCACTTCGGAAAAGGCGCCGGGAAGCCTCGCGGACAAACTCTTGGAGCCAACCGGATTTTTGGGTATTTTGCACCTGGGCCTTAACCACCGCCTGCATCCCCCCTTCGCCCCAGCTTTGGTTGTGCTGAAAATACTCAATGAAGCTCTTGCCGGCAATGCGGGTGAGATAGCCGGCACTGGCTGCTTGAATAGGGGCTGTCGCCAAAAAACCGACAACGCTCACCTCAGCAACGGTGGCCAAGATCCCCGTGGTCAGTTGGATCGCCCCTTCCACCAAGCCCAAGCCGGCTAAGGTTTTGGCCAGAGACAAGGCCAGCTCCCGCCCCTGCTGCAGGTTCATTTTGCAGCCGTAAAGGGATCCCAGTTCCACCACCATCTGGGCGTTGATGGCGGCAATGGCCAGCAGATCCACCGCCGGGATGGGGTTGGCAAACACCACCCCGGTAACAATCCACTGAAAGCGATCGATCACTTCCTCGGCTTGGCGGCGCAGTTGGGCTTGGAGAATCCGTTTGGCCTCTTCCCCCAACTGTTGCGATTGCAGCAGAGCATTATCTAAAGCCAGGGATCCGCCTTCGGCATAGAGCACTGCCTGCACCCGATCCCGCACGGTGGCCACATCCGGCTCCGGTCGCCAGGTTTGGGATCCCACCTGCACAGGGGCTGGAGCCGCGGCGGCCATCAACACATCCTGAGGTGGAACCAAGGGGTAGACCCGCTCCCGCAGGCGTTGCAAGAGGAGCTGCTGTTCTTCTGAGGTGTAGCGATCCGCTTTGTTTAGGATCAGCAAGGCCCGCTTGCCCAGGGCAATCAAGCGGCGCAAGGGATCCACCTCTGACTGGCGCAGATCCCCATCCACCACCACCAGCAGCAGATCGGCTGCCTGGGCTTGGGCTTGCGCCTCCTGTTCCCGCATCACCCCTGCCGGGCCAATCTCCAAAATGCCAGGGCAATCTACGATCTGCACCGGCTGTGGGATCCCGGGTAAGTTCCAGTCGTAACAAGCTACCGCCTGGGTGGTGCCCAGAGTGGCCCCCACCGCCCCCGCCCGCCGCCCCAACAGCGCGTTCACCAGAGAGGTCTTACCCGCCGACCCGGTGCCGAAGACCACCACCTTCAGTTGGGGCTGGGCCAATTGTTTGGCCAGTAGGGCCGACCGTTCTGCCAGCGCTGCCCGCGCCACCTGATCCTGAATCTGCGCCAGCTGCGCCTCCAGTTGGGCCAAGTTCTGTTGCGCCGCTTTCCGCTTGTCCAAGGCCGTCTCCGGCAAGGCAAGGGGTTGGGCGATTTCTCTCCTGGCGGGTTGGCGAAACAGAAACAAGTAGTAGAGGGCAGCAGCCAAAAACACCAGCAGCAGCAGCAGCAGCACCCCGATCAACAGCCCCCCCAAAATCGGGTGGTAACGGGTGGCGTAGTACAGATCGAGAAACGATTGGATCAACCAAACGATCAGGCCAGTGAACGAGGCCAACAGCGCCAACAACAGCAGCAAGCGCAGGTAAGGGAGCGACCGCATAGGGATCCAAGGCCACAACCGTTCGCGTCAGCGGGACGGAGTCCTTTTGACTCTACCCGCGGCTGAGCCTATTCAGCTACCTAGATGCCGCCCTCTGGCTGCAGGGGCAGGGCTTCGCTATCCGGCTCTTCCTCCATACACCGGGATCCCCCCTCGATGACCGGAATGGCCTGCGGATCCCCGTCAACGTTCACCTGCAGATGGCGCAACTGCCACGCCGAGCCCGCCATGCCCCGCTCCGATTCCACAACCACATCGCCGGTGCGCTGGGCCCCTGTAATCAAAAAAGACAGACACACCCAGCCGGCTTCCTCATTTTCCTGAAAACGCAGCCGCGAGAGCCATCCCGGCCTCAAGGGTTCCCCCAGACGTTCCACCACCACAGCATTTTGTTTGAGCTGCTCCACCGCCAATTGGTAGGTGCGATAGGCTCCTGAGGCACGGATCCCATTCCAGACTAGGATCCCTGCCCCCGCCAGCCCCAAGCCCAGCACCGCCAGTAGGCCCAGACAACCGCAGCCACAGCAGCCCAGAGGGGCAGCACAGCCGACTGTTTGTGGAGTTTCCGACACAGCCAATCGCCACCACAGAATGCCCCCACACTAACACAAAGCTGGTGCTCGCCCTCTATGCCTGCGTTGCCGACAAGGTACAGACAAAAAGCCGAGCAACCCTACGCCACTTGTCGGTGACGAACATCGCTTCTCAGTTCCGTATTGTCACAGATATCTGTTCACGACCTCAAACAACAGCTCGGAAAATCATGGGATCAGCACCTCTTTGGCCAGTTCAAGCAACTCATTGTTGAGTCTAATTTTGTACTGCGGTGAGGATAGGATCCCTACATATCCAATTGTTGGCTCTGCTCCCGCTTCGATTGGAAAGGCTTGCAAGACAAGGATTTCAGGCTTTTTGCTTGAATGGGATCTGGATGGATCAGAAAGTCAATGGATACCTGGAAAGCCCTATTTCCTGAACATTGGGAAAGACGACAAAGTGCGCATATCGAATCCGCTATTTGGCGGAGTAAATATCAGGGGGATTTATCGAGAATAAGAGCAGCAGGAGGTCTCAATCCAACCGCATAAACCTATGGATGAAGCAACAACCATGACCGTGCAGCAGATCATTCAAACCGCCATGATGACCGGTCTGCTCACTGCTGCTCAGGAACACGAGCTCAACGTGAGGCTATTCCGAGACGAGTGCTCCGAAGCCGACCTCTTCCTGCTGCGCCGTCTGCACCGCTGTCTACGCCAGGGATCCATCCGCCAGATCCCGGCCCTGAACAACACCATAGCGGTTGGCCGCTTTGGCCCGCCCCTGCGCCTGGTACCGGATAGAGTCGAGGACGCAGAGCCCCAACCTTCTGGGCTGAAGCTGGTGCCTAAGCCTAACCCCAAGGTCAGCTAACCGAGGTTAACAACGCCAATCCATTAGCAACGCCAACCACAGCTACTGACCGGAAGTCTCGGACAAGGCTGGGGGTGGGGCAACCGCTAGCTGGGGAAAAGAGGGAGTTGAGGTTTTGCTTTCTCCTCCATGCAGCAGCACATAAAAGCAAGGGATCACCAACAACGTCAGCAGCGTCGCCAGGGAAAGGCCGGAAAAGACTACAACCCCCAGCGGCTGTAGCAGTTCGGATCCCTCTCCCCAGCCCAGGGCCAGGGGAAACAGGCCCAGCACCGTCGTCACGGCGGTCATTAGGATCGGGCGCAGCCGCTGCGGGGCAGCCTCCAGCATGGCGCTGCGATAATCTAAGCCCTGTTCCTCCCGGATTTGGTTGGCCAGCTCCACCATCAAAATGGCGTTGTTGACCACAATGCCCACCAGCAGCACCGCCCCCACCAGCACCGTAGCGCCCACAGCCGTGCGGGTGAGGAACAAGCCCAGGATCCCGCCGGAGAGAGCCAAGGGCACCGTCAGCATGATCACCAGCGGGTCGAGGAGGGAGTTATACTGCACCGCCATCACCACAAACACCAAAAAAGCTGCCAGGGATCCCAGCAGCAGCAGGTTGTTGCGCAGCTCCCGGTTGTTTTCTAAGGCCATGCTGGGCAGGCGGGTCACGCCGGGGGGCAACTCCAAGCCGGATAAGATCCCATCCACCTCGGCGATGGCGGCACTTTGGCTGGCCCCGGCCCTGAGACTGCCGTTCAAAATGACTACCTGCCGTTGGTTGAGGCGGCGAATTTCCCCGGGGGCCTCCCCCATCTGCAACCTGGCCACACCCCCCAAGCGCAGGGGCTGCCCATTCTGCACAACCAAGGGCAGGCGCTCCAGTTGCGAAGGCTGGGTGATGGGCGTGGCCGGGCGAACCCGCACATCCAGGAGGCGGTCTCCCTGCTGCAGTTGGGCGGGCACGGATCCCTGCACTGCCGTCTGTACCACCTGGCCTATGTCCTGAAGGCTGAGGCGCAAGGGGGCGGCCCGCTCCCAATCGGGCCAAATCTGGAGCTCCGGTTGGCTGTCATCCGCCTCGGGGCGGAAGGTGGAGAGGGTGGCCTGTTCGTCCAAGGCCCGCAACACTGTGCGGCTGGCCTCTTGAAGCGCCTGAGTGCCTTCCCCTTGAAGCACCACATCCACTTCGGCATTGATGGCAGAGTTACGGGCGGAAAGGCCGCGCACACTGCCCGGAGACAGGCGGATGCGGGATCCCACCAGGTTGAGTTGGCTGACCAGCTCATTCATCCGATCCACAAAGGGCCGCACTGCTGTGCCGGGCTTAAGGGTGATGGTGCTGGTGCCCCGCAGGGGGTTTTCAAAGGTGCTGCCCCCGAAGGCAGATCCGCCTGCGGTGGTGAACACATATTCCACCTCAGGCTGTTGCAGCAGAAGGCGATCCACCTCCTGCATAATGCGGTGGTTGGTATCCAGGGTGGTGCCGGGGGCAAAGTGGGCAGACAGGTTCACCTGCCCGGTGCTGATGCGGGGCAGCAGCTCCTGGCTCAGTTGCCCAGCCATCCAGTAGCTCCCTCCGCCCAGGAGAAGAAACGCCAGCAGGATCGGTAAGGCAGGTCGTTCCAACAGACGGCTCAGCAACCGTTGGTAGGCGTAGGTGCCGCCCAGCATCGCCCGCGCAAAGCTGCGGATCGGGCCCCACTGCCCCAATCCACTGCTGCGGCGAATCGTCAACAGGCGTGAGGCGAGCATGGGCACCACCGTCAGGCCCACCACCAGGGATCCGGCCACAGCAAAGCTGATGGTCAAAATCAGCTCGTTGAAAATCAGCGAAACAAACCCTCCCACCAGCAAAAAGGGCAACACCGACACCAAGTTGGTGGCCGTTGAGGCCACCAGAGCCGATTCCAATTGGCGGCTGCTGCGCTCCGCCTGCTCGAGCACCCGCTGCCCAAACCAACGGGCATCCTGCCGCGGGATCCCTTCTGTTCCTTTAGCGATGGCTTCCAACATCACGATGGCGTTGTCCACCACGATCCCCACCCCCAGGGCCAGGCCCCCCAGGCTGATGATGTTGATGGAAAGGCCGAACAGGCCCATCAGCAACACCGCCATCAGGGTGGCCAGAGGAATGGCCGCCACCACGATCAGGGTCTGGCGCAGGGATCCCAAAAACAGCAGCACCGCCAGCCCGGCCAGCACCCCCCCACTCACGCCGGCAAGAGCCACACTTTGAATCGAGCTGCGGATGAAGCGGGACTCGTCGCTGGTGGGGATCAGGGTCACCTCCGGCGGGATGAGGCCAGCGGCCCGCAGTTGCTCCAGGCGGCGACGGATCCCGTCCACCACACGGATGGTATTGGCATCCGGCTGCTTTTGAATGCTCAGGCGCACCGCCGGCTTTCCATTCAAGGTTACCCGCACCCCTTCGGCGGCAGGGCGAACAGCCACCGTGGCAAAATCGCGCAGGTGCACCGTTCCTCCGCTGGGGGTGTTGAAGCGCAACGCTTGAATGTCTTCTAGGCTGCGGAACCGGCCCATTGTGCGCGTCAAAGGCTCCAACAGCTCGCCGCGGATCCGACCGCCGGCAAGATCCTGGTTGCGGGCTTGCAGTTGGCCGAGCACATCCGCTAGGCCCAGCCCCAGGGCCTGCAGCCGCTCCAAGTCCAGATCCACCTGCACCTCTTCAAGGGTGCCCCCGGCCACATCCACCGTAGCCACCCCCGGCACCACTCCCAGCTCGCGGGCCAACTCTGCTTCAGCAAAGCGGCGCAGCTCCACGCTCGTCAGCCCAGGCGCGCTCAGGGCAAACTCGTAAACGGGCAACTGGGAGGGGTCAAACTTGAACACCGTGGGAGCCGAAACCCCATCCGGCAGCCGCCCTCTGGCCCGGTTCACCGCTGCCGTGGTGTCGTTCAGGGCTTGGTCGATGTTCCCCCCTGGCGCAAAGAAGAGATCCACCCGAACCTGCCCTTCGCGGGTGGTGGAATAGAGCTGTTCCACCCCTTCCACTGTGGAAAGAGAGTCTTCCAAAGGGCGGGTGATCTCCTCAACGGCCACCTCTGGGGTTACTCCCGCCAGCTCCACCCGCACGCCAATACGGGGATAGACAATCGAGGGCAGCAAGTCCACCGGCAGGCGGGTGAGGAAATAGAGGCCCATGACGATCACTGCCAAGGCCAGCATCAGGGTGCCGATGTGGCGGCGGATGGCCAGGCCGCTGAGGCTGAGTCCACTGTTGGCTGGGGTCATGGGTTTGGCTTCCTTGCTATTCAAACTGGCTATCCAGAGTATTCAGATCAAAATCGTTCGGAGATGACACTCAACTGCACTTCCTGCCCATCTTGGAGAGGAGCAGAGCTGCGCACCACAAACGGTTCGCCAGCCTCCAATCCCGACACAATTTCCACCCGTCCATCCCGCTGTTCTCCCAATTGCACCGGGCGGGCCAACACCCGCGTTACTTCTCCCTGCCGCTCCACCACAAAGACCGTAGCAGAACCCGGCCCATCCTGCTGAATCGCTGTTGCGGGAACGATCACCCGTTGAGCCGCCGGCCCTGTCAATGCCACCCGCGCCAGCAGCCCACTGCCGATGCGTCCGTTGGGATTGGCGATCACCACTTCAACCGGGATCAGACGGGCCTGGGGATCCGCAGCTGGCGAGATGCGGACAATTTGTCCGGCGAAGCTCTGGCCGGGAAAAGCGTCCAATTCCACCCGAACGGCTTGGCCCACCTGTACGCGCGACAACTCCAACTCGGAGAGGGGAAACTCCACCCTTACCTGGCTGAAATCGGCCACCGTCAGTACATCTGCCCCTGAGTTCAAAAAGCTGCCCGGATCCGCCTGCCGGGAGAGCACCACCCCACTCAGAGGTGCCCGCAACTGTGTGTAGGAAAGGCGCTCTTGGGCCTGAGCCACCAAAGATCTCTGCGCTTCCACCTGGCGTTGGGCGGCGATCACGGCTTGTTCTTGGACGCGAACCTGGTCTTCCGCAGAGCGCAAAGCCTGGGCGGCGGTGCGGGCCGCAGTACGAGCTTGCTCCGCCTGTTGAGCAGAAACAGCTCCCTCCTGTGCCAACCGTCCTAGGCGCTCGGCATCGGCTTCCTGTTGTAAAAGATTCAGACGGGCCTGCTCCACTTGGGTGCGGGCATTGCTGAGCTGCGCTTGTGCCTGTGCCACCTGAGATTCTTGCGCCGCCAGTTGGGCCTGGGCCTGGAGAAGAGCAGCCTGCAGCAGCGTGGGATCCAGTTGGCCCAGCAGTTGCCCCTCTTGGACGGGATCCCCGACCTCTACCGATAACTCCAAGAGCAATCCTTCGGTACGGGTTCGCAGCGTGGCTTGCCGCAGGGGCTGGGTAGTGCCGGTGTAACGCAAGTCGGCCCCCAGGGATCCCACCTGGGCTCTGGTCACATCTACCGAGACAGGACGCGGTGCTCCCATCCCTGCTGGACGCTGGGCCCAAAACATCTGGGCATAGACGACAGAGCTAGGAACACCCCAAAACAGCACTAGGCTGAGTGTGCAGGCGTGAGGAAGCTGCCATTGGGGAGAGTAAACCCGGCTCACAGGCACAAGAGAACGACTTGTCAGTTTGGACTGCCCACCTAGCGAAATGGTTCAAACCCAGACGGTGAACTTGTGAACCTTTCAGGGGCTTTACTCTGGCAGACCCTCACAGTTCTACACGATAAAAGGGATCCCTGCCAACCCATTCTCCAGAGAGCCTTTCACCAGCACAAGAGGTTCCTGCAAAGGCAATCTCGAATGAGCTACAGACTTCTACACCACTTCCCCTTATCTCTCTTCATCACTGGGTTCCTTCCGAGTTCAGCCGCCTAGCTGAGCTTTTGAATGGGAGCGATACGGGGATCCAAAATTTTCTGTTGACCAATACCGGGAAACTTCACTGCAATCGTGACCCGTTCGCCGCTGCCGAACACGTGGGTAATCTGGCCTTGTCCAAATTGGGGATGTTGCAAACGATCGCCAATCGCCCACTGTTCTGAACGACCTTGGCCGGGATTGGGCTTGGTCTTGGGTGCCGTTGCAAGGGGCAGCCCACTGCCGCAGGAGAGGTGTCGAGAAGCGGCTCCGCGTCTATCGAATTCGATCAACTCTTGGGGCAGCTCACTTAGAAACACCGAAGGAATGGCCGGTTCGCGGTTGCCGTAGAGCATCCTTTCTTTGGCATGGCTGATGAACAACTGCTCACGGGCACGGGTAATGCCCACATAGCAAAGGCGTCGTTCTTCTTCCAAAGCAGCGGGATCCTCCAAAGCCCGGAAATTGGGAAATAGACCCTGCTCTACCCCCACCAAGAACACAACAGGAAACTCCAAACCTTTGGAAGAGTGCAACGTCATCAATGAAACCTTCTCAGCCCCCTCCTGAAGGTTATCCAAGTCGGAAGCCAAAGACACATTGCTCAAAAAAGCCTCAAGGCTGGGATCCTCCTGTTCTTCTTCGAATTGGCGGGCGGCATTGTAAAGTTCCATCACGTTGGCTGCTCTTTCTTCGGCCTCGTCTGTACCCTGCGCCTTGAGATCCTCCAAATAACCGGAATCCCTTAGCAACCCTTCGATAAGGGTGGCGGCTGAGGTTTGAGAAGCCTGTCGATGCCAATGCTGAATCAACTGAGCAAACTGAATGACAGGCTTAGCCGAACGGCCCACCAAGCTGTTTACAGAGGTTTCATCGCTAATAATTTCCCACAAAGGCACGTTGAGAGCAGCCGCCGCTTCGGTCAACTTGTCCAGGGTGGATTTGCCGATGCCACGGCGCGGCGCGTTAATAATTCGCAGCAGGCTAAAGGAGTCAGCAGGGTTGGCCACGACCCGCAAATAGGCCAGGATATCCTTAATTTCTTTGCGATCGTAAAATCGCAGTCCGCCTACCACCGTGTAAGGGATCCTCCACCGCAGCAAAACCTCTTCAAAAGGACGGGATTGAGCATTGGTGCGATAGAGAATGGCAAAATCTCCCCAGGAAAAAGCATTGGCATTCTGGCTGTGTAACCGCCGGATGGTATTGACGACAAACTCAGCCTCTGCGATCTCGTCATCTGCCTGATGAAGGAAAATCGGATTTCCTTGCTGACGGGTTGGCCTGAGAACTTTATCAATGCGCTCTGTATTTTTCTCGATGAGAGCATTGGCCGCCTGCAGAATGGTAGCTGTAGAGCGGTAGTTCTCCTCCAGCTTGATCAGGGTGCGGGTATCATCGTCCGGAAGACCATCTCCAAAGGTTTCTTGAAACTCCAGCAAGATGGTAAAATCTGCCCCGCGAAACCGATAGATGCTTTGATCGGCATCTCCCACCACAAAGATCGATCGATTCCTCCAATCCAACTGAGATCTGCGGGTCTCGCCGTTGGTGGCCAGCAGGCGGATTAGCTCATACTGGGTACGGTTGGTGTCTTGGTATTCATCCACCAAAATATGTCGAAATCGTTGATGCCAGTAAGCCAATACCTGCTCATTTTGTCGAAAGAGCTGCACCGGTATCCAAATCAAGTTATCAAAGTCCAGAGCATTGTTGGCTGCTAGTTGGTCTTCATAGATTTCGTAAACTTGGGCGATGGTGCGGCCACGGAAGTTGGGTTGATTGCGCTCCAGGTCGGCAGGAGTCCAGCCTTGGTTCTTAGCATTGCTAATGGCGTAGCGTACCGACCTTGGGTCAAACTTGCGCTCATCTAAGTTCAGTTGCTTGGTTACGATCTCCTTCACCAGGGATTGGGCATCTGATTCATCGAAAATCGAGAAGTTGCGAGTCCACTTTCGCCCCTTGGGATCTTGATATTTTTCAATATCTATGCGCAGGATCTGGGCAAATAAGCTGTGGAAAGTGCCGATCCAAAGGGGTTTAATTAGCCGATGGTAAACGCTGGATTTCAGCCGGGTGACTTGGGCTGGCTCCAATTGCTCCAGCGGGATCCCAAATTGTTCTTGAGCTTCTTGCTCGGCAAAGAGCTGCTCAATGCGCTCTTTCATCTCACGGGCAGCCTTGTTGGTGAAGGTCACGGCCAAAATTTCTCCTGGATCCACCCGATAGTGGCGAACCAGGTAGGCAATGCGGTGGGTGAGGGCGCGTGTCTTGCCGGAACCTGCCCCGGCAACCACCAGCAACGGGCCACAAAAATGTTGCACCGCTTGGCGCTGAGAAGGGTTGAGGGCATCCAACAAAGAGGCGTGAGTCATGGCCAGCAAACCAGAAACTGCCTTCCATTATGGGCACCAACCCAATGGGGATGAGAAGCCTAGAGGGCACTCTGGAGCGCTAAACATGAAGATCGGTTAAGATTTGGCCGGCCCGCTCCAGAACTCCCCGCCATGAACCGAGTGCTGTCCTGCTGCTGTGCTCCGGCTAATCGCTGCTGGCTTCACTTGCCAAAGGGACTTGTTGCTTTGGGGTTTGCCACCCTTGCCCTGCTTTTGGCGGGCGCGTTCGATCCCGTTCAAGCCGGCAACTGCCCCAGCAACGGCGATCCCAAAGCATCTCTTGACCTCAAGGTGGAAAGCGTTTCCGGGGATCGGCTTGACTTAAGTCGGTACGACGGCATTCAAGCCCTGATCTTGACCAACAGCCAAACCCGCTCGCAATCGGAAGCCCTCTCCAAAAGTTTGGCCCTGGAGTTCGGGCGAAACCCCCGACTGCGACAGATTGTGCTGATAGATGGTAGGGGGCTGCTGTTGGTGCGAAATTTGGTTTTGCAGGTCATCCGAGAGAGCGTGCCAACGGATCCCCGCTTGGTTTCTCCGTTTGTGTATGTCTCTGTCGATTTTGAGGGAGAAACCATCCAGAAGCTGCAAGAAATAGCCGCTGCAACCTTGCCTGGGATCAATTTTCGCCAACAGGCCGCTTTGCTGCTTTTGGACGGCCAGGGAACTCTTCTGAGCGGATTTGCCGACTTGGAGCGATCCAACCTCAGCATTCGCCGGTGCATTCGCACCCTCATCGGATAGTCCCACTTCCTTTTCACACCGGGAACGTCTCTTTTCTGCCGCTCTGGCCCAACCGTTAAACTGGTCATACCGGTCATGTTGAAGCTTTGAGTCAACCGGTCGAACGACGGCTCTCTGTTCGCGGGATCCCATGCGCCGCCAGCTCAAAACCTTGAACCAAATCCTCGACTACAAGCTTGCCGATTTGCGGCTGTTTGGCCGAGCCGAGCTGAAGGGGCCTGTTCTCAATGTGCTGCTGGAACGGCTGCCGGGCGATGTGGTGGATACCCTGCAGGTGATGGAGGTGGTGCGCAATGCGGTGGAAGCCTCTCTGCTGCAGGGGTTGCGCAAGGTCAACGTTTACCTTTGGTGCCGCGGACAAACTGAAGAAGCGCCGGAGTGGAGCGAAAGTTTTGCCGTAGAGCCATTGGTCTTGGCCCACCCCAGAGAGCCCCGGAATCTGGCTTCCAGCTACCGACAAGACTATCCCGGTATGCGGGTGCTGTTTTTCTGCTTGGGCATCTGTCTGGGCGGCTTTTACCTGTTGGGGGAGCGGAACCGGGCAGATTGGATCCCAGTTGCTGTGGCTTTCGTCTTAGGGGTGGTGTTCCCTTGGCTTAAGCGATTCCTCAACCGCTGGGTTCACCCCCTGTTCCTGCGCCTTGGCCTGGGGTTGGGCTTGGTCTTGTTGGGCCTGGCATTGGCGCTGATCTGGCAACAGGGCTGGAGCGTTGCCTATGGGATCCTCGGCCTGCTGGCCATCCTCCTGTTGGGTCTGGGAGCCTAGTTCTCAACCGGCGGTGGTGCCGCTGAAGACGTGCAGGGCAGGGCCAGTCATCCACACGTGCTGTGTACTCAGATCCCAGCAAATTTCCAAATTTCCTCCCGGCAGTTCCACCGTAGCTTGCGGTTCTGCGCGCTCCTCCAAGACAGCAGCCACCAAAACAGCACAGGCACCCGTCCCACAGGCCAGCGTTGCCCCTGCTCCCCGCTCCCAAACCCGCAGGCGCAGACGAGTCGGGCTGAGCACCTGCACAAATTCGGTGTTGGTGCGCTCAGGAAAGGCCGGATGATGCTCAAACAGGGGGCCCACAGCCGCCAAATCCAGCTCTTCCAGGGATCCCTCTTCTTCCAGGAAGACCACACAATGGGGGTTGCCCATGCTTACTGCCGTCACCCGCCACTCCCGCCCAGCTACTGCAAGCGGCTGCCGAATGACCTTCTCCTCCGGCTCAGCCAAGGTGGTGGGGATTTGCTTGGCCAAAAGGCGAGGGATCCCCATGTCCACCGTGACCAGCCCATCGGGGCGTACTTGAGGGATAATCCGCCCCGCCAAGGTATGGATCTGGTAGGCTCCACCCCGACCTGGGATCCCCAAGTCCTGCAGAAAGCGGGCTAGGCAGCGGATCCCATTGCCGCACATCTCGGCCTCGGAACCATCGCTGTTGAAGAGGCGCATGCTAAAATCTGCCCCCTCCCGTCCCGGCAGCAGGAAGATAACTCCATCGGCTCCCACCCCAAAGCGGCGATTGCAAAGGGCAACGGCCTCTTCTGGGCTCAAGCAGGGCTGAGACTGCTGGCGGTTGTCTACCAAGATAAAATCATTCCCCAACCCCTGGTACTTGTGAAAGGAGAGGCGAGGGGTCAGCCGAGCAGACATTTACCCAGATATCCCAACGACAGGCTTCAATCCTCGTGCATCTCGTAGGGATCCTGCAAGTCCTTGGAAGGGGGGCCGAAGGCCGTGTAGATGGCAAATGCGGTGATGCAGATGGTGACCGCCGCAATTGCCACAATCAGGGAAAAGGTGGGTTCCATATCTAAGTCTTCGATCCTGAGGGCATTCGACTACAGACTACAGTATTACACAAGTTTACAATTCATCGCCCAAGGCAAAAGGGGTCGGCCAGATTCTGATAGCGTGATTTTAATAGGGTGGCTGCCTGGGCGGTGCCGAGCACTAGGGATCCGCCGCCTAGTCTGGTCATCTTCGACTTCATCAATGTGTTCTGTTCCTACACTCACTGACTGCGAGAACCTATGGCCATTCGTACCAAACTGGGCGATCTGCTGCGTCCCCTCAACTCAGAATACGGCAAAGTAGCTCCCGGCTGGGGCACCACGCCCCTGATGGCGGTCTTCATGGCCCTATTCGCCGTCTTCCTGTTGATCATCCTGCAGATCTATAACAAGTCGCTGCTTCTGGAAGACATTAACGTCTCCTGGGAGAGCCTCAGCTTCTAAATTCCCACAAATTCCCACGCCCTACTTTGGAGAAAATCCCTGTCCTGCCAGAGGGTTGCCAAGCGGGAGCAGGGTAGTTTCCATCATCTCCTAAGCCGATGCCTTTAGGATGCTGGCTCCAGGCGCAGCAGGGATCCATTGGGGGCGTCCGTCAACAGGTAAAGGAGTCCATCTGGCCCCTGTCGCACATCGCGAATGCGGCCCACCGCCCCCTCTAGGAGACGCTCTTCTGCCACCACGCGCTCCCCATCCAGTACCAGACGGGCCAAGTGTTGCCCAGCCAACGCCCCCACAAACAGGTTGCCCCGCCACTCTGGGAAAGCCTCTCCCGTGTAGAAGGTCATGCCAGAAGGAGCAATAGAGGGTGTCCAGTGCAGCAGAGGGGAAGCCAAGCCGGGAGCTGCCGCTAGTCCTTGGCCGACGGGTTCCCCCGTATATTCTCGACCGTGGGTGATCAGGGGCCAGCCGTAATTGACGCCGGGAGCCAAGATGTTGATCTCGTCCCCACCTTGCGGCCCATGTTCATGGAACCAAATTGCTCCTGTTTCAGGGTGGCGGGTCATTCCCTGAATGTTGCGGTGGCCATAGGTAAAAATTTCCGGTAAAGCCCCTGCTTGGCCGACAAACGGGTTGTCCGCCGGGATCCCGCCTGTATCTGTAATGCGCAGCACCTTGCCAGCAGAATCCCCCAAATCTTGGGCTCGATCCCGTTCTCCCCGGTCTCCGGTGCTGATGTAGAGGAATCCTTCTTCGTCAAAGACCAAACGGGAGCCAAAGTGCTGTCGGGCAGGGGTCTTGCGCTCCATATCAAAAATCACTTCCAGATCCTGTAGGCCCCCTTCCCCCAGACGGGCTCGTGCCACTCGCGTGCCTCCCCCACCCGGCCCTGGCGCTGCATAAGACAGATAGATCCAGCCGTTCTCTGCATGGTTGGGGTGCAAGGCGATGTCCAGCAGGCCCCCCTGCCCCTGGGCAAACACCTCGGGCACGCCCGCTACTGGCTGGGGATCCAATCCCTGGGGGGTAACTCGGCGCAGCCGCCCTGGGCGTTCGGTCACCAAGAGGGTTCCATCCGGCAAAAAGGCCATCCCCCAGGGGTGCTCCAAACCCTGGGCCAAAGTAACCACCCGAAATGCTTGCTCCGTTCTAGCCCTGGGCAAGGCTTGGGCGTGCTCTCCCCGTTGCAGGGTCATCACCATCTCCGGGCTGACCGGGTAGGCCGCCACGACAGCGGGGACGGACACCCCCCCAAAGAGCAGCAGTGAGGAGAGAAGCTTGATCGCCGGGATCCTCATGGCCATTGCCGCCTCGTTTTCGCGATGGATTTTGGGATCTGAGCTAACCGATTATTGCCGCTGCTCTTCTGGAGAGGGGTACCGATGAGGGCAGAACCCGCTACGAACAAGCGTGGGCAACCCGCTGTTCCCTCCCGGCCTTAGGTTAGCCTTGAGGGCGGCGATCTGTCTCCAAACCATGCTGGAACCTGGCGAGATCTTGGGACTCCGTCCCGCTGACGCGAATGGCCAATTCCCCGCCCGCCCACCCCAAAGGCAAACTTGTGGATCCCTGCAACAGCTCCAGGCTCACTCTCGCGGGATCCACCTCATCTGTGCCCAGGGCTGCTGGTCTGTGCAGATCCTCACTTCCCGCCTGTTTCGGCTGCGCTTCGGACTCCGTCCCGCTAGCGCAAATGGCCCCAGCGGAGACTTTTTGCCCCGCCGTTCTTGGGATGTTGCCCTAGCCGACGAAGAGTGGCCCCCGACTTCCTTTCAACTGCAGGAAAGCCCTGCCCAAGTCCACCTGTCCACCTCGCTGGTGCAAGTCCGCATCGACCGGGATCCCATCCGGTTTAGTTTTCAAGATTCTCAAGGGCAAGAGTTCTGCGCCGATGTCCCTTCCGGCCTTACCTGGGGATCCGACGGGATCCGCCTCTGCAAACACCTCCACCCTGCCGAGCACATCTACGGCCTGGGGGAACGGGCAGGGTTGCTCAACAAACGGGGCCGGCGCTACAGCCACTGGACTCGCGACTGCTGGAACTACGATGCCCACAGCGACAATCTCTACCAGGCCATTCCCTTTGCCTTGTTGCTTCGCCCTGGCCTCTGCTACGGCTTATTCCTGCACTGTACCCACTGGAGCCGATTCGATCTGGGCGAGACGGATCCCGAACAGTGGGCCATCGAAGTGCATGCCCCAGAGCTGGACTACTACCTCATTTACGGCCCCACTCCAGACTTGGTGCTCGATACCTATACCCAACTTACCGGGCGGATCCCTCTTCCCCCCCTCTGGGCCTTGGGCTACCAACAGTGCCGCTGGAGCTACGCCAGTGCCGCTCAGGTGCAGGCAATAGCCGAGCAATTTCGCCAACGTCAGATCCCCTGCGACGTCATCTATTTGGACATCGACTACATGCGCGGCTACCGGGTCTTCACCTGGGATCCCCGTCGCTTCCCTGAGCCGGCCAAGTTAGTGGCCCACCTGAATCAAGCCGATTTCCAAGTGGTGGCAATCGTGGATCCAGGAGTGAAGTTCGATCCCGAAGCCGACTATACCGTCTTTGACGAAGGCTTGGCCCAAGACTTCTTTATCCGCCGCGCTGATGGCCATCTCTTTCATGGCTATGTTTGGCCCGGCAAAGTTCTTTTTCCTGACTTTTTGCAGCCGGAAGTGCGGCAGTGGTGGGGAAATTGGCAGCGGGTTCTCACCCAAGTGGGGGTAGCCGGCATCTGGAACGACATGAACGAACCGGCCCTCAACGACCGCCCCTTTGGAGATGGCGGCCGGATTGTGGACATTCCCCTCGACGCCCCCCAAGGCCCTCCCGGCGAACGTACCACGCACGCCGAAGTTCACAACCTCTACGGCTTGCTGATGGCGCGCGCTTCCCGCGAAGGCTTGGAACGGCTCAACCCCAACCGGCGCCCCTTCGTGCTGACTCGCTCCGGCTTTGCCGGGATCCAACGCTGGTCTGCCGTCTGGACGGGCGACAACCAATCCTCCTGGGAACACCTGGAGATGTCCCTGCCCATGCTCTGTAACCTTGGCCTATCGGGGGTAAGCTTCGTGGGTGCCGACATCGGGGGCTTTGGGGGCAATGCCAGTCCTGAACTGTTTGCCCGCTGGATGCAAATGGGGATCCTCTACCCTCTAATGCGTGGCCATAGCGCCCTGGGCACCCGCCCTCACGAGCCTTGGAGCTTTGGCCCGGAGATTGAAGCCATCTGCCGGCAGGCCATCCAGTTGCGCTACCAACTGCTACCCTACCTCTACAGCCTTTTCTGGGAGTCCAGCCAAACCGGATCTCCCATCTTGCGCTCCCTTCTCTATGAATTTCCCGACGATCCGCAAACCTACGAGATCTCGGATCAAGTCATGCTGGGATCCGCCCTCCTATCTGCCCCTGTAGTCCGGCCTGGCATGCGGTGCCGCGCTGTTTATCTGCCCCAGGGCACTTGGTTCGACTGGTGGACAGGTCAGGCCCACACCGGCCCTGGCTACATTCTCGCTTCTGCCCCTCTTGAGCAACTGCCGTTGTTTGTGCGGGGTGGCTCCATCCTGCCTCTGGCTCCCCCCTGCCCATCCACCGTCCACCTGCGCCGTGACCAACTGCGCCTCAAGCTCTACCCCGGCAACGGCAGCTTCACCCTCTACGAAGACGACGGGGAAAGCCTCGCCTATCAAGCGGGAAGCCGGGCCACCACCTTCTTCCGCTTGCAGCAGCAAGATGGCCAGCTCATTTTGGAAATTGGGGCCCGCCAGGGCAACTGGATCCCGCCCGAGCGTAGCTGGCTTCTAGAGCTCCTTGGCCACACTCCCCTCTCCCTACCGGACACCGGACAGCCGCAACAGGTTCTCTGGCCCACCCCAGATCCCCCGTCTAGCTAATCGCCCTCACGGCCTCCAGCAGCTCCCGGTTGTCTCGCTTGAACAGGGGCAGCCACTCCACGTGCTGGTAGCGCAGGATCCCTTGGCTATCCACCAAAAAATAAGCCCGCCGCGTCCCCAGCAGGCTGTCCACCCCGTACTGCTGGCTCACGGTTCTGTCCACATCGCTCAACAGAGGAAACTCCAGCTTAAGCTGCTCGGCAAAGGCTTGATGCTTCGAGAGGGGATCACTGCTAATCCCCAAGATCTCGCAGCCCGCGGCCCGGAAAGCTTCCCAATCCTCCCGAAAACAGCGCATCTCGCTCGTGCACACCGGGGAAAAGTCCGCCGGGTAAAAAGCCAGCAACACCTTGCTCTTGCCCCGGTAAGCCGCCAACGAGATCCGGGCTCCCTTCTGGATCCCTTTCCCCACCGCAGGCAAGCTAAAGTCAGGAGCAGCAGCCCCAATCACAATCCCCATAAACCCGTCTGACCCAATCTAAGCTCACTTCAACAGTCTAACGGCGGATCTGGATTCCTTCTGCTTTCGAAAAATTTTGGGTATGGGGGTATTGACGGGGTGGTGGGGGAGGGGATAGGGTAGT
>DVDX01000079.1 GCA_015295985.1 Synechococcus sp. M44_DOE_062
TTCTTTCACAACCTGCAAAACCTCTGGGCGTGCAGCAACCCCAACTGCAGCGTCGCACACCGCCCTCAGGAGGACAACCAGCCGCCTCCACCTATCGGCACTTTGCACGGTCAACACCGTCTCAGTTGCGACTGCGGAGCTCGCGTTCTGGACTTGATCGTCTGCGAAGTCTGCGGGGAGGTATTCCTGGGGGGATATGCTTACCGAGTCGGCAAGTCCGATATCCTCACCCCCGACCAGCCCGATTTAGAAGGCATCCCCGATTTGGTGAGCCTCAACAAAAAATCTGGGAATTATCGGGTTTTTTGGCCGCTGCCCCACGACCCAGAACCTTGGGCGACCGAGCCGCAAGATTTGGAGTGGACTGCTAAGAAAACGAAGCGGCGGTGGGTTAAAGCCAAGCTCAACCCTGCTACCGGCGAACTCACACAGGATGTAAACCCCCCTAGAGAAGGCGAGGTTCCCGGCTGGATGTACCACGTGGAAGAAGGGAATCAGCCTGCCTTGCCGACCCGTTGCCCCCGTTGCGACACTGATCGCGCCCGCCGCGATGCCTATCCCACTCCTTTGCGTGTGCATCGCACCGGCTTTCAGAAAGCCTGTCAGGTAATTGCCGGTGCTTTGCTGCGGGAAATGCCGACACCGCAATCCCGTAAGTTGGTGCTTTTTTCCGATAGCCGTCAGGATGCTGCCAAACTAGCTGCTGGGATGGAAATGGATCACTATCATGATATGGTGCGCTTGTTGCTGGTGCGATCGGCGCAAGAGTATTGGCAAGACCTGCGGGCTTTTCTGCGCTGCGAGTTGCCCAGCCCAGAGCAACAACAGCAACGGTTGCGCGACTATCCCCGGTTGCTACAAGACGTTGAGCAGATCGATGAAGATTGGGCAGCACGGAACCGCTTCCTCAATCGGCAAGGTGACATTGGTACAGAAGCCTTGCTTTGGACTCAAAGTCGACGACCCGCCAACAGCCAGGCTCATCAACGATGGCTAGCGATGCTTGAGTCCTACAGCGAGAAAGTTCCACTCCTCGAGCTGCGACGCACTCTGGCCGACCGACTCTTGCAGTTGGGATTGTGCCCCGGCGGTATGTCCTTTGGTGCCCTTTACTATTCCGTCAACAAGGATCGGCACCCCTGGACTGAGCTCTACAACTGGCAAAGTAAGCCAATAACACGAATTGCCACCCCGACCCTAGAGCAAGACCAACACCTCAGCAGCCTCAACGACAATTTAGCTGATGAGATGATGTTCGCGCTGTTTGCCCATGCGGTCAGAAATATTGAGTCTTTTGGACAGGGCTATGTTACGGCTCACGTCTCCCCAGATCTGCAAGATGTTGTGAGCGCGGTCATTCGCCAACTGGGAATTCGCAAGCGGCATCAATACTCCAAATACTACCAGCAAGGTTCTGAGCAAAAATTGCCCCAGTATGTGGTTCGATACTTGGAAAAGTTAGAAGAGCAGGGCAAACTGGGACGGAAATCCCAGCTCGAGCAGGAGTTGGTCAAAATCGGTACCAGTAGCCAAGACGGCCTGGTTTTGAACCCCGATCTTCTTTACCTAAGGCTCGTTTCCCTCGATCGTCTTGAAGGCTACCGCTGTCCCCAGTGCAGTGCCTTTTACTTGCACTCTGCGGGGGGATGGTGCCCCGAATGCAGTGGTGGTCGCAACACCAGCAAACGCTCTGCCCCAGCCGCAATCCAGTTGCAACCCAGCAAACTGCAACCCGACTTGGACTACTATGCCTACTTATCGGATGAGAACAACGAACCGTTTCGGATGAATGCTGCCGAATTGACTGGACAAACGGATAAAGATGATCGCCTCAAACGGCAGCGCTGGTTCCAAGACGTGTTCCTAGGGGGAGAAATACCGCTGGCTCAGGGTATTGATTTGCTGAGCGTAACTACCACCATGGAAGCCGGGGTAGACATCGGCGGGCTGTTGGCAGTGATGATGGCAAACATGCCACCCCGGCGTTTCAATTACCAGCAGCGGGTAGGACGGGCTGGGCGGCGCAGCGGAGGTCTGTCCTTGGCAGTCACGTTTTGCCGGGGTCGCAGCCACGATGATTTTTACTTTCAGCGCCCCACAGCCATCACGGGCGATCCGCCGCCCCCCCCTACATCGACTTGCGCAGCCTTGCCATTGCTCGGCGTGTTGTTGCCAAAGAAGTTTTGCGGCAAGCTTTTCAAGATCTATCGGTTGTAACAGATCTCGAAGATGCGACCAGCGTTCACGGCGAATTTGGCTTGGCTGAAAACTGGCCGCAGGTGGAATCGTGGGTTCGGGATTGGATTGCCAAACATTCCCAAGATATTCGAGTCGTGATTGCCCAACTTTGCCAGCAGACTTACATTTCAGCCGAACAGCAGGAAGACCTGTATCGCTACATCTGCGAGGAGTTGGTCGATAAAATTCGCGAGATTGCTGCTTCTCAAGCCTACAGTCAAGCTCAACTCAGCGAACGCCTGGCCAATGCCGGCATCTTGCCCATGTTTGGCTTTCCCACGCGGGTGCGGTTGCTCTACACTCGCTGGTCTGCCAGCGAAGGCACCATTGATCGCCCTTCGGATACGGCAATCGCACAATTTGCCCCTGGCTCAGAAATCGTCAAAGATCGGGCGGTGCACACTGCCTGCGGACTGGTGGAGTTAGTGCCTCACAAAAGAGGCGTGCAATCGCGTCCCGGCTTAGTGCCGGCCCTCGACCAACCCAATCGCTGGCTAGGTTTGTGCCGCAACTGTCAAGCGATGATTGAGGACTATCAGCCCCAGCAGACGCTTTCTTCTCCTCCCCCAGCAGCGTCCAAGCTGGCGGAGCAAACTTGTCCTGTATGCCAGCAGCCAACCCTCCGCTGTATCGATGCACGGGAACCCACGGGCTTTTTCACCAACTTGCAGCCGCGGGATTTCGACGGTCAATTTGAATGGCAACCCCGGGCCAGCCGACCCACCTTGGGCGTGCCCGAACTGGAGGCCGAAGCAGTGACCGGCAACGCCCATCTGCAGGGAGGCAGTGGCAATGTCCTCATCGTCAATGATCGCGGCGGCGAGGGCGGTTTCCTGCTGCAAGCGGCCCAAGTCTTTGGCAAGGAGCGGGCGGGAGCTTATGTTTACTCAGACGTGCAAGGAGTGAACGGCAGCAACGATTACATCCGATCGAGCGAAAAAGCCTACCGGGTTGCCTTGCTGGCTAAGCGACGTACTGACGTGCTGCTGGTCAGCCTTCAGACTTGGCCGCGCGGCGTGTTTGCCAACCCCACCACTCTCGAAGGGCGAGCGGCTTTGTATTCCTTCGCGTTTTGGCTGCGGGCGGCTGCTTGCGCCTTTTTGGATGTCGATCCTGACGAGTTGCAAGCCAGCTTTCAGACAACAGTGGAAGGGGAGCGGGTAGTAGGTCGGGCTTTTCTGTTTGATAGCTTGGAAAACGGGGCGGGGTATTGCCCCCATCTCGCCAAGCCAGAGGTTTTCTCGAAGCTGCTGCAGCAGGAAAACTGGAGTCAGCCCAACAGTCTGGCATCTCGTTGGCTGCAGTACCAACACCAGCAGACCTGCGACACCTCCTGCAACAACTGCTTGCGCGATTACTACAACTTGGCCTATCACGGGCTTTTGGATTGGCGGTTGGCGTTGGACATGGCCCGCCTCATGCAAGGCGCGGAGGCACCGCTTGATCTGCAGTCCTCTTGGGAAGGGCAGAAGAATCCCTGGCAGGGTTTGGTGGAGCGGTCGCTGCCGCCGCTGCTGACTAATCTGGGCTTCCAGCAGGTTCAGGATGTTCCTCTGCCAGTTTGGGTGGGAAATCGCCAGCGGGAAGTGCGGATTGTACGCCATCCCTTGTGGACAGATGAGCATCCCACCTGGCAAAAAGTCTTCCAGCAAGTCCAGCAGGCTTATCCCGGAGCCAACATTCAGCCGATCAATCCTTTTTTGACCTTGCGGCGACCGGGAGATGTCCTGGCAAAACCGACAAAGACTGCTAGCTCTAGGCGTCTTGCTACTGTCTGACTTTAGTTTTGCTGGTATCTTGAGCTCATTCAGCCTGTGCTGGAATGGACTAGCAAAGTCCAGTGGCAACCCAATAGTAAGCTTCAACAATACTGGCGATTGCCCATTCAACGAGTTGAGGGCACTGCTGGGGGTGATTTTTACTCCAGAACCTATCTGAACTACATCAATCCTTACAGAGTCTCCACCGATTCTGAGCCAAAAGCTGAGAGCCCCCAGCGCTGTAAGCTATCAAAGGCCGCGTAGGCCGTCAGATCTGGCTGCAGAGGCGTAATCGATACATAGCCCTCTGCGACGGCTCGCACATCCGAACGGGGATCCACCCCCTCTTCCACCACCTCTCCTGCCAGCCAGTAGTAGGCCTTGCCGCGCGGATCCACCCGCTTCTCGTAGATATCAGTATATTTGCGCCAGCCCAGAGGAGCTAAGACCATGCCGCGCATCTCGGCAGCCGACAATGGCGGCACATTTACATTCAACAGCATTGGCTCTCTCAAGGGCTTCAAGCTCAGCTTCTCCAGCAGCGTCAGCACCACTTGCGCCGCTGGCTGAAAATCCTGATGGGTAAAGCTGGCCAGGCTCACTGCCAAACTGGGGATCCCTTCCAGCAGCCCTTCCATCGCCGCCGATACGGTGCCGGAGTAGAGCACATCGGTGCCCAGATTGGCTCCCTGATTGATGCCGGAAATCACCCAATCGGGAGGATGATCCAATAGCCCGTCCAGACCTAACTTGACACAGTCGGAAGGTGTGCCCGAACAAGCCCAAGCCTGCACCTCTGGAGGAAATCCCTCCCGCACCGGATCCACCCGCAGCGGCTTGTGCAACGTCAAGGCATGGCCGGTGGCCGAGCGCTCCCGATCCGGACAGACCACCGTGATCTGATGTCCGCCCAGCCGAGCCAGAGCAGCGGCCAGACAACGTACCCCCGCCGCCTGGATGCCATCATCGTTGCTGATGAGAATGTTCATCGCAGCCACCCCACACCCGCCCTTAGACATACACCAGTCTGACCCAACGATCCGCTCTGATCCCACAGGTAGCCAAGTTCAGCGACGAAATCTGAAAATTTACGGCCTCTTGAGGTTATTATTGGACGTAGCCTTTCGAACAATATCAGTAGGAACACAATGTCACCCTATGAGGTCAAGTGCCATTATGAAGCTAAGGTAAAGTAAACCCTGCGGTTTCCTTCCTCTCTGTTTTGCCTTCTTGTTTGCATCTTGCTGTTTCCTCATCCTTATCCCCTTGAGACTCCTTCCCGCTAAAGCGAACAGTGGAACAGCGGGGCAAGGCTGGGGAGTCTGTGAAAACCATCAGGTCGCTCGAGCGACAGGAAGTTAATCTCATGTCACTTGTTTCCATCACATCGGCAACAGAGGCTCAGGAATGGCGTGAGCTTTGCCAGTGGGCCGAGGAGCACTACCGCTGTCGCACCTTTCCCAAAGACGTGCGCATCCCCACCCGTCCGGGATTGGTGTACATCACCCAAGAGGGGGTGGTGCGCTTGGTCAGCCAAACTCCAGAGCGGCGGGAGGTCTTTGTTGGGTTCATCACGGCTGGATTTCCTTTTGAGCTGAGCAACCCAGAGCGCTTTGAGTTAAAAGCCTGCACCCACGCCGACCGCACCACGGTGATGTGGTTCTACTGGCAAGACCTGGAGCAGTGGCCCTACTTGCACCAGAAAGTCCAGGAAAACTTTCGCCAGCAACTGCAACGGAAGCTGCTGTGGTTGGGAAACTTGGGCCAACGGCGCGCCATCGACCGCCTCAAGGGCTTTTTGAGCCTGTTGATCGAGGAGTATGGGCAGCCCTGTGAACAGGGGATGTATCTTCCCTGGCCCCTTACCCACGCCCAGATTGGGGACGCCATTGGGGCCACTCGTGTGACGGTAACTCGTCTTCTGGGATCCCTGCGTTCGAAAGGGTTTGTGCAGGTGCTGGATCAAAACTTAATTTGCATTCCCAACGGGGTGAAGCTCCAGCCCACTCCGAAGAAAGCGGCCAGCGCCTAGCCCCGCGGTCTGAAGTGTTATTCCCATGGCACCCTGGCGGGAACTGCACTGCTGACGCGATGGGCCTGCAGCTCTACTACCGTACTTGGGGAGAAGGGATCCCTTCCCTCCCCATCTTGATGCTCCACGGCCATCCGGGCAATGCCGACTGCATGGCGGTATTTGCGGACGCAGTAGCAGGGATGCACCCCTGTGTGGCACCAGATCTGCGCGGCTATGGGCGTTCACAGGTGGCGGATCCCTTTGAGATGGAGGATCACCTGGAGGACTTGGAGCGGCTGCTGGATTGCCTGGGCTGGCAGGAGTGTCTGGTTCTGGGCTGGTCCTTGGGCGGGATCCTGGCCCTAGAGCTGGCTTTGCGTCTGCCGGAGCGGGTAAAAGGCTTGGTTTTGGTGGCCAGTGCCGCCTGCCCCCGCAGCAACCATCCCCCCATCGATTTTTGGGATCAGATCAACACCGGCATTGCCTCTCTGCTCAACTGGGTTTGGCCTGGCTGGGAATGGAACATCGAGACCTTTGGCCGTCGCTCCCTTTACCGCTACCTGATGCAGCAACAGACCCCAACGGCCTATCGGTTAGCGCACATGGCCTTGCCCGCCTATCTGCACACCTCCCCCCAGGCTCGCCAAGCTCTGCGCGCCGCCCTGCAACGGGGCTACAACCGCGAAGGAGAGCTGCACCGAATTTGCATCCCGGTACTGCTCATGGCCGCCGAGCAGGATTGCCACATCACCGTCAGCAGCAGCCTGGCCACAGCCCGCGCTCTGCCGCACTGCACCTGCATTGTCTATCCCAATGTGGCCCATCTTTTTCCCTGGGAGATCCCCGACCAGGTAGGGCAAGATCTGCGCCGCTGGCTCAGTGTTCAAGACTGGGCAAGCGGGATCCCAGTGGCTGTGCCTTCCGATCCTGCCAAGGACTCCGTCTGAGTAGCGGGAATGGAGGGCGTGACCAGAGACTGACCGTGGTTCATTCTCTGCAAACGGGCAAAGGCTTCTTCTTCCAGCCGGATCTGCTGAAGCTGCTCAGTGCGCAGGCGTTTCCCCAAAGGCTGTTGCAGAGTGCCCAAAAGCAACGGTTCAGAAACTCCCGGTTCGGGATGAATGACGGTGCGGGCCTGCAAGGTGAACACAGGCGAACCCGTGGAGAAGCGGCCCGGGGATCCCAGGTCGCTGGCAGCCTGCTTCAGGGTTAGGATAAGCTGCTCCGGGATAATATCCGGGCTAACAGCAATGACCGCTCGATCCGCCCCTTGGTCATAGACAGTGGTGTATGGGGCAGCACCGGGGATGCGCGAGCGAAAAATCGGCCCCAAGCTGAGGGCAAAACATCCTGCCGTTAAAACCAGCGCAAACGCCGTGTAGCCCACCAACGAAAACTTCAATGGCCAATTGCGGATCCAGGCCAGCAGGGTGAGCATAGCCAGCAGGCCTGCTAGACCTAGCCCAATTTGGGTGGCAGAGGCAAAGAAAGATTCTAAAGTTCCATCCATACTTCCCCAGTTTAGCGGCTAGCGCTTCATCTCCAAGAGGCAGGGTAAGTGCGATTCTAGCTGCCCTATCCAGGGACTCCGTCTCGCTCCGGGGATAGAGGAACATGGGCAAGGTCGGATTCGAACCGACACGGTTTCCCGCCGCATTTTGAGTGCGGTGCGTCTACCAGTTTCGCCACTCGCCCGACCTGGAACCATTATCCTACTGAACTGGCAAAACCTCGTCAACCAATCCTCCCAACCCTAGTTGCGGCGGTCTTTCTCCAGTTGCTGGGCCTTTTGCCGAAGCTGGCGGGTTTGCTCCATCACCTCCTCCAGATCCTCGTGGGATAGCCGCTCGACGTAGTTGATCTTGATCTCTTCCAGCAAGTCTTGCAAGAGAGAGCGAATTTCTTCCAAAGCGTGCTCCTGGGTAAGTTCTCGTGCCAAGACTTCACCAAACCGCTGCATCAGTTGCGCTGCCAGCTTGGAACCAACGGGATCCTCGAAACTGCCCGTTAGGGTTTTGTAGGTGATGGTAGTCAGCTCGTTGGCCAGGCGCTCCGTCAGTTGGCCAGGCAGGGATCCCAGGCCGGGAAGCTGTTCTAGAGTTTGCATGGCAGGCAACTGCTTGAGCAGGCCATCCAGGTTGTAGCGGAGCAGTTGTTGCAGTTCCGGTTGCACCTGGGGCAAAACGCGGTAGAGGACAATGCGAAAAACCAGGTTGGCAATCGCCTCCAGCTCGTTGGTGTTGTTGATGTCGATGTAGTCGCGCTGGGTACGTGCTGCCGGCAGTAGGGGCAGGGATCCGCGCTGAATGGATCCCTGGATTTGGTTAATCACCCGCACAACAATGACTTCCGTCAGGTCTTCGGCGAAGTTGGTGACAAAGCCTTGACTCACCTGGGCGCGTACCCGCTCCAGATCCAGCAATTGCGCTTGTCCCAGCCGGATGGTGACGGGGATCACCCGCAGCCAGCGCCAAAAGGGCAGCAGCAACAGCACATCGTACCAACGCCAGAGCATAGCATCCAGCCAATTGACTCCGGTGTAGCGACGGCTGATGGCCACCGTGCGTAGCAAAAATTCCAGCCCAAACAGAAGCACGAAGGGAAAATCCAGCACCGGGAAAAAGTCAACGGGGTTACCGCTCTCTCCAATAGGGCGAAAATAGTTGGTCTCAAAGAGGGGACGCAGCCGGGTCTGGAAAAATTCGATTCCATCTGCGGGATCGGCACCGGCCAAGTACTCAGCAGTCCAAAAGCGGGCAAAGGCAGCTCTGGCGGAGTTGGCTTCTGGGATGTGCTCCCGCATCAAGTTGAGGATACGCACAAACTGGCCAGTTTTGTTGGCGCCCTGAAAGGGGTTGGTCTCGATCATCTCGTCGCTGAGCTCCCGCAATCGGGCCAGGATCGGTGCAGCCGCCTCAGACTCCACGCCAAACCGCAGGGTAACCTGGCGCAGCTCATCCACCAGGGCCAAGTAGCGCTGGGTTTCGGGGTTGGGCTCAATGCCTTTGATGGGATCGTATAGGTCGGTCACCGGAGAACGGCTGGTTTCTTCGGAGAGAATTGGCAGCGGAATGGGAGGGCCAAAGGCGCCAAAAATTTGCACCCGACCCTGGAGCCAAAAGTCTCGCCCAGGCACATAGCTCATGTCGAAGAGCACCAAGCACAGATTGCTCAGGGCCAGCAGGGCCATCCCCTTCTCGTAGAGGAGCAGCCAGCGGCTTCGCCCCCTAAGGACAGAACGTCTGAGAATCCGTTGAGCAGCGTTCAAAGGACTCCCTCCCGGCCTTGGGTCAACCGGTTGGTTTGAGTCAGCCTTAGTCTACCACCCCTGGGGTGAGCCACCCTTGGCTTGAGCAAGCTGTAGCACAACCTGGCCAAAGTGCTGCCAAATGGCCTCTGCCTGTGGCCCCACCTGGCGCAGAATCCAACCCTTGCAGATGGGATCCGGAGACTTAACCAGCCAGTATGGAGACTCCGTCTCGCTGACGTGAACGGTCAGCCAAGTGGGTTCTGGCCAATCCCCCAGCAAATATAGGGATCCCCAACAAAGATGGGATCCCAGCACCGAGCCAGCGGAGACTTGTCGATGGGGAAAGTGCAGATCCATGTGTTCCTGCAGCCAGAGTTTTCTCCCCTCTGTGGAAGAGGGGATCCCGGCAGTGACCCAAACTTGCAAGCAGTTGGCAAGATGTTGAAACTGCCAGCGTTCGTCCATGGCCAGCCGTCCGGCAGTCCAGATCTCGGCATAGGCCAGGCGGGCTGTGGGATCCAGCTCAATCTGCACCTGCTGGCGAAAGTCTGACCCTGCCCCCGGAATGGTCGGGTGAGGGATCCAGATCAATTGGCTGGCGGGAGCCAGCTTGACCCTGACCTGCTGACGAATCAAGCCGGGATGCAGCCGTGTTGCCCCTTGGGTGCGAACTTCCAGGGCCGAGCCTGTCCCCAGCTTAATCTCGATCCGGTGGCGATCCCCGCTCAGCAGACCGCCATTGGGGTTGCGCAGGTAGTAGACGGGCGGTTCCCCAAGGGATCCCAGCCATTGCAAGGGAGCCTGAGAATACTCCCAAATGCGGGTATGTCGGCCTTGGCGGGTTGCCTTCAAGATGGCCTTACCGAAGTTCACAGGCGGCTCACCGAGGGGGAGTCGGCCTTGATGGGGCGAAACAGCACCTCCCGCTCCAGCCAACTGAGAATCTGCTCCAGCCCCTCGCCCGTGCGCAGGTTGGTAAAGACAAAGGGCCTGTCTCCCCGCATACGACGGGCATCCCGTTCCATCACTCCCAAGTCTGCCCCCACATAGGGAGCCAGATCGATCTTGTTGATCACCAACAGGTCAGAGCGAGTGATCCCTGGCCCCCCCTTGCGCGGGATCTTGTCCCCTTCCGCCACGTCGATGACGTAAATGCAGGCGTCCACCAGCTCAGGGCTGAAGGTAGCCGCCAAGTTGTCCCCCCCCGACTCTACTAAGATGAGATCTAAGGGGCAAAAGCGGCGCTCCAACTCCTGAATCGCGTCTAGGTTGAGGGAAGCATCTTCCCGAATGGCCGTGTGGGGACAGCCCCCGGTCTCTACACCGATGATCCGCTCTGCCTCCAGAGCCTTGGCCCGCACCAAAAATTCTGCATCTTCGCGGGTGTAAATATCGTTGGTCACCACCGCCAAAGACAGGTGATCCCGCAGCGCCAAGCAGAGCTTTTCCACCAAAGCGGTTTTTCCGGATCCCACCGGGCCCCCAATGCCAACCCGTACCGGCTGGGAGGTCTGCACAACTTTGCCCAACATCTGACCACCTAATGCTTTTTGAGGGTTAACAACAGTAGGTTAAAACACTCACAGTAGCTGACCGACACTGGATTTACCAAGAAACTGGGTTTGAAGCCCCGCCCTTCCAGAGCGGCTTTGTGCTACACTGCCTGCGGGGGCGCTGTGGTCAACCGCTACAAAAAACCAGCAGTCTAACGACTGGACGCAGCCTTAATAGGCTTTGTGGTTGTTGTTCGCAACGGTACCTAAGGGCATAAGGACTCCGTCCCGCTGACGCGAACGGAAGAGGGAATGCCTGGGGACGAGACCCACAGCGCGCGTTTTGCGTAGGCTAGGGCCTGCTCCACCTTTAGCCTGTGTGTAACTGGAGCGAGTACCCCAAGCTCTGGGGGAACTGAACGCCTGGGGAGATTCCTCTGGCGGGGTAGCGATGAAAATTGCTGCTAGCCACGGGTCGTTGAAGCAGGAAGAAAGCAGAGACGCTACAGAGGCTCTAGAAGCGTTTGTGAGCGTTTCATAGGTCTTTCAGAGCGGCATTCTAGAACCAGAAGCTGGCAAGGGATCCGAGTATGGTTAGGCTTTTGGTAGCAACTGCTGGGGTGCTGGTGGGATTTCTGCTGGTCAACCGCCTCTATCGCAACCCGCTAAGTTCGGAGCCAAGGCCGGAACAAGCCAGCCCGGAAGCTGCCCAGCAGGGGATCCCTCAAGGTGGACCGCTGCAGATTTACCAATCGCGGGATCAATTGCAGCAAACCCTCAACCAAGGAGCCACAGCCACCCAGCAGCAGGTGGAAGCCGTTGAGCAATCCTTGGGCAATCCTTGAAGTTGGAAGCGCTGCAGGAGTGTCTAGAAAGAAAGCCATTCAAAAGACCAAAGCCCCCTTCTCAGCGGGAGAAGGGGTCACTCACCAAGGCTGTGAATCCCCCCTTGGGCTTGGGTGGATCCCCCAAACGCGCTAAAGTCGAGAAGGCTACAATTTTACAGACTGTCCATGCGGATCCCTCCTGTTACCCCAGAGAAAGCCGATAAGCAACTGCAAAAGGTTTACGAAAGCCTGGAAAAAACCTATGGCACCGCCCTAAACCCCTTGCAGGTGATGGCCCACAAGCCCCAACTGATGCGGGCCGTGATGAACCTGTACGGGGCGCTGCACACGGAAAACCCCAACCTGCCTGAAGAGCTGAAGGAGCTGGTCAGCATCCGCATTGCCCAAATCAACGGCTGCCGCCACTACTGCCTGCCCTACCATACCCTGCAGGCGCAGAAGTACGGAGCCACCCCGGCCAAAATTGCGGCGGTGGCCCAGGCCCGCACCAGCACCCTCTACACCGAGGCGGAGAAGTTGGCCATCGAGTACGCCGAGCGGATGACCGTGCCCAGTATGGTGGTCACCGATAGCTTCTTTGCCCAGCTAAAAGCCATTTGGTCAGATGAAGATCTGGTGGAGCTATCGGCTTGGATTGGCTTCATGAACTTTTGGACCAAGGTCATTGCCGCCCTGGATGTGCCTTTGGATCCCATCTTTGCCGAGCAGCTCCGCGTCTCCTAGGTGAGCCCTAAGCCCCCCTCTCGCTGGGGTCAGGGTGTGGGGAATGAGGGATCCCTACCCAAACTCTGCACTAAGCCCAGTCGTCTCGCGTGCTAAAGCTGCGGTCGTACACCTGGCCGCGGGCATGGATTTGACGGGTCTGGGCGAACAGCTCTTCTTCGCTCATGCCCCACTGTTCCAGGATCTGATCCAAATCCCGCTGCAGATCCCAGGCGCCGGGGAAGCCATGGTAACGGATGCGCAAACGGGCAACTTCCGCCAGCACCCACTCGGAGAGGGGTCTCTCCTGGGCCTGCACCATCAGCTCATCGAGCACAGCCCGGTCGGTGGCATATTGCGGATGTTGCTGCTCTCGTCGGGATGGGCCATTTGCGGGTGAACGGGATACAGCCATCGGCCTCCCTCCTTTTTTCTTACTCTAGCTGAGTTCCCCTGGAGACTTTCAATATCGAGGATTGGGATCCCTGATGGCATGAGATCCCGAGAAGGCAGAAGAAAACCGCTATACTGCAAATGTTGCAGACCATAAACATTCTTCAGTTGCGGAGGCGGCGGCTATGCCCATGCCCATGATCGAGACCCGTACCGACCGGATGTTGCTCAACTTTGGGCCGCACCATCCCTCTATGCATGGGGTTTTGCGTTTACTGGTCACCCTGGACGGCGAAAACATCGTCGACTGCGAACCGGTGATCGGCTACTTGCACCGTGGCATGGAAAAAATCGCCGAAAACCGCACGGTGGTGCAATACCTGCCCTATGTCTCCCGTTGGGACTACGGGGCTGGCATGTTTAACGAGGCCATCACCGTCAATGCCGTTGAAAAGCTGGCTGGGATCAGCGTGCCCAAGCGGGCCAGCTACCTGCGGGTGATCATGTTGGAGCTGACTCGTATTACCAACCACCTGCTCTGGTTTGGCCCCTTCTTGGCGGATTTGGGCGCACAAACTCCCTTTCTCTACGCCATGCGGGAGCGGGAGTGGATCCTGGATTTGTTTGAAGCTGTCACCGGCATGCGCCTGATCAACAACAACTACTTCCGGGTCGGCGGCGTAGCGGTGGATCTGCCCTACGGTTGGACGGAAAAATGCCTAGACTTTTGCGAGTATTTCTTGCCCAAAGTGGATGAATACGAGCGGCTGGTTACCGACAACCCCATTTTCCGTCGGCGGCTGGAAGGGGTGGGCGCCATCTCCAAGCAAGATGCCATCAATTGGGGACTGTCCGGCCCCATGCTGCGGGCTTGTGGCGTCAACTGGGATCTGCGCAAAGTGGATCACTACGAGTGCTACGACGACTTCGACTGGGAGGTAGCCGTCTATCCCGAAGGGGATTGCCTGGCCCGCTATCGGGTGCGCATGAAAGAGATGCGCGAGTCTTGCAAGATCGTGCAGCAAGCGGTGAAGGCCCTACCCGGTGGCCCCTTTGAAAATCTGGAAGCCAAGCGGATGCTGGAGGGGCCAAAATCGGAGTGGAATAAAGGGGACTACCAGTTCATCAGCAAAAAGCCTTCGGCCAATTTCAAGATCCCCAAGGGAGAAGCCTACGTGCGGGTGGAGAGCGCCAAAGGGGAGCTGGGCATTTACATCGTGGGAGACGACAACGTCTGCCCCTGGCGCTGGAAGATCCGTCCCCCCGGCTTTGTCAATTTGCAAGTGTTGCCTCAGCTCATTCGCGGCATGAAGGTAGCCGACATGATCGCCATCCTCGGCAGCATTGACATCATCATGGGCGAGGTGGATCGCTAGGAATCGCTAAGATACTTACGGAAAGCGAGGACAAAGGCGATGGCCTGGGCGATCTTGGTTCTGCCGCTGTTGATTGTGTCAGCTATTGCTGCGGTTATCGGCCCCAAGCAATGGGCTAAGTACCAAGAGGAAAGGCGCCGCCGCGCAGAAGAGCTATCCGATGCCCGTCTTCAGGCCATCATCCAGCAGGAGCTACGCCGCCGTAACCGCCCTCCCCAGTCGGATCCCAACGGGAAGACCTAAGCTACAGGGATCCCAAACCTCACCTGACCAACCGTCTCTAGGGAGCTACTCACCCCCATGACAAAAGCCGGTATCGACCTACAGCTTGGCTTCGAGACTGCTCTACAAAACTTGGGCTTGGGAGCAGGCGCAGCCCATGCCCTCTGGATGCCCCTGCCCATGTTGCTGCTGATCATCGCCGCCACCCTGGGGGTGATGGTCATGACCTGGCTGGAGCGAAAAATCTCAGCAGCAGCCCAACAGCGGATTGGCCCCAACATGGCTGGCCCTCAGGGGGTGCTGATCCCCATTGCCGACGGCATCAAGCTGCTGACCAAAGAGGATGTTCTGCCCATCCTGGCCGACCCGGTTTTGTTCACCCTGGGGCCGATCTTGGTTTTCCTGCCCGTCTTTTTGTGTTACCTGGTGGTTCCCTTTGGCCAGAACCTGTTGATCTCCAACATTGCCATTGGCGTGTTTTTCCTGATCGCCACCTCTAGCGTGCAACCCATCGGTCTATTGATGTCGGGCTACGGCTCCAACAATAAGTACTCTTTGCTGGGGGGGCTACGCGCAGCGGCCCAGTCGATTAGCTACGAGCTGCCGTTGGCCCTGTCGGTGTTGGCCGTGGTGCTGATGAGCAACGGTCTGGACACGGTGGGGATCGTCGAGCAGCAGAGTGGCCTAGGCATCCTAAGCTGGAATGTGTGGCGGCAGCCCATTGGCTTTGTGATTTTCTTGATCTCGGCTCTGGCGGAAACGGAGCGGATCCCGTTCGATTTGCCGGAAGCAGAAGAAGAGCTGGTGGCCGGTTACCAAACGGAGTACTCCGGCATGAAGTTTGCCCTGTTTTATCTGGGATCCTATGCCAACCTGCTGCTGGCTTCCCTCATTGCAGCGGTGCTGTACTTGGGGGGCTGGTCGTTTGTGGTGCCGGTGGAAACGATTGCCGCCTTGGCCGGGATCCCCCTGGATAACCCCTTCTTGCAGATCGGCGCGGCGGCCTTAGGCATTGTCATGACGATGGTCAAAGCTTTTATCTTCATCTTCTTGGCCATCCTGCTGCGCTGGACCTTGCCGCGGGTGCGCATTGACCAACTGCTGGATCTGGGGTGGAAGTTTTTGCTGCCTGTATCCTTTGTTAACTTGCTGCTGACGGCAGCCCTAAAACTCGCCTTCCCCACCTTTTTTGGGGGTTGAATGAGAAGTAAAAAGGCAAGAGAGGGAGAACATAGGTCATGAGTTTTCTCAAGCGTGTCAAAGAATATGTGGGCGATGCCTTCCGAGCCGCCAAATACATTGGCCAGGGGATGGGGGTGGTTTTCGACCACATGGGTCGGCGCCCGGTAACCGTGCAATATCCCTTCGAAAAGCTGATCCCCTCTGAGCGCTTTCGAGGACGTATCCACTTTGAGTTTGACAAGTGCATTGCCTGCGAGATCTGTGTTCGGGTTTGCCCAATTGACCTACCGGTGGTGGATTGGGCCTACAACCCAGAGCTGAAGAAAAAGGAGCTTTACAGCTACAGCATTGATTTTGGGGTGTGCATTTTCTGCGCCAATTGTGTGGAGTTTTGCCCCACCAATTGCCTCTCGGTAACCGAGGATTATGAGCTGGCCACCTACGACCGTCATGACCTCAACTACCATCAAGTGGCAATGGGCCGTCTGCCCTCCAAAGTCACCGAAGACCCGATGGTAACCCCCTTGCGAGAATTTGCCTATCTGCCCAAGGGAGTGATCGATCCCCACGATTTACCTGCCGGATCCCAGCGGGCCGGCAAACGACCGGAGGAGATTTTGGCAGAAATGCGCGCTGCCAAGGCAGCGAAAGAGAAAGAAGCCAAAGCGGCGGTGGAATAGTCCGCCCAGTTATAGTCGTTTCAGGTTAGGGTGAGACGCCTGGGCTATTGAGAGAAGTCTTCCGGCTCCGTACAGTCAACATTGGGTTATGAGTGCAGTGTCCTATTTTGAATCGAAATGACCATCATTGATCGCTGTTGGTAAGACATAACCCTTTTCCACAGAACTTCGGAACTGGCAGATTTTCTTCTGCTGTTGCTCCAGGCGTTTATGGATGGATCTCGTGCTCCCCTCTTCCCTTAAAGGGGAGATAGGGGTGGTTGCAATATTTGACCATGTGCTTGCAGGACTGTGTTCTACTTCCGGTTGTTGCCATGCGATGCCTAGAGGCAATGACCTCTTCAGAAGAAAGAAAAAGCACTGGAGCTGCCAAACTGCCTGACGAACCCAAGCGTGCAGGATGGATATCTGCAAGTTTTAGGGGAAGGAAAAGGCAAACCTACCTGCCAACCCTGGCGAGGTGGCCGACCCGCCGAAGGTTTGTGTGACGACTCCGCTCCTACGAACCGTTACGGTGAAGGGAATGGGAGCAGTTACTTGGGAACAGCGTCGAAACAATCTCACATCGATAATGTATAGCCCTGGGGGAGGAGTGGAGATCCAGAAGACATTTTCGACAGGGCTTGTGGTCACTCCAACACAATCGCGATTGGCATCTGCATCCAGCCGCCCCCCAGAAGGGATGGCAGGATTGTTGAAAAACACTGTCTGCTGCGTGGGATCCGTAACATACAGGTCAAGGTCATCGACAGTGTTCCAACTCAAAGTGACTTGAATGGGGCCGGTGCCCAATACCGGGGGTGTCGGGGCAGGAGCTGGCGTTGGCCCAGGTGTTGGAGTCGGCGTTGGGGCGGGAGCTGGTGCTGGCCTCGGTGTAGGAGTCGGCGTCGGTGCAGGAGCTGGGATGGGCGCAAGTTCTCTAACGACCCTCTGAGCAAAGTTTCCTTGGAAAGTGTTGTCGGCCAGGTAGGCTGCAACTACCGCATCTGGGGTGCCGGGGGCCGCTTGAATCGCTATCCCTGTGCCCTCGCCCCGAGCCAGAAATGTATTTCCAGAAAGGGTACGGGCTTGTGTTCCCTGCAAGATGCGAATGCCGACGCTCCCAGCTATCCCACCCACGCCAATCCTGTTGGATTGAATGGACGGAATTGAGCCTGCCCCATCCAATTGAATCCCGGTGGTGCCGCCCGTACCTGCCTGCCGCGCCTGCAGCACTAAGCCAGCCCCAGCCGTGGGTGGATCCCCTTCGATTTGGTTGTTGCGGAAGATCCCGCCAGAGTTGTCGCCATAGCGAACGGCCAAAGCCCCCAAAGCCTGGAGGAGGATCGTGTTGTTTTCAATGGTGGGATTGCTGCCCGGCACAGTGCCTATGCCCACCCCACCGGCTTTGCTGACAATCGGCGAGACACGGCTGACCCGGCCATTCCCGGAGATCTGCACACAGGGATCCAAAAATTGTTGGCACAAAATCTGGGCTAACTGGCCCAAGGCCCCCTCCAGAACTGCAGCATTGCCGTTGACCAAGATGTTGGAGCGGGGATCGTTGAGGGTGACTTTGCGCGGTTGAAAGGTGCCGTTGTTCACCTGCACCCGTCCGCCTCCCAGCACCACGTCCACCCCCTGTAGGCTGGTTTGGCTGGCTACAACCACGTCAAAGAGCCCGGTCAGGATCTCGTAAGCTGTGGAGCTGGTGATGCGAATGCGCCCGCCGTTGGTGCCGTCGCCGCCATCCAGGGCTAGGTTGCTTTGCAAAGTTTCCCTGCTCGTCCCTAAGATTTCAATCAGCACCTCCAGGCCGGCTGTGGCAGTCTGAAGTCGCTGGGCCTCTGCAACTGCGTCTGCCAGTTTGGTAAAGGGGCCACTGGACGGATCTACTCTTAGGATGATAGGCCCGCCACCTGGGGGAGGAAGCGGTGGAGAACTGCCACCACCCCCACAGCCGAGGACAACCCCGGCCACCAGGGGCAGCACCAAGGAAGGGATCCCCCAACCCGATTTGGATACTTGGCCGACCATAGGTGGAAAGCCCCTTACAAGCGCTCAGCGGTCAAGGTTGTCAGAGCAACAAACAACTGCAACGAGGTCAAAGTACAGATGGCCAAGCCGGGATCCAATGCCCTCAGCAAAAGCATCCTCTAACGGATCCCCTGTTCAGTCAAGGCTTCGCCAGGGATCCGCAATCAATCATCAATTGGCAACAAAAATCTCAAAAATCTAGCGCTCTTCAGGAACTTGGAGGGTTCCGGCGATAATGTTCTGCTTCACCGCTTCCACGGCGGCCACCAAATCTGCCGGGAGCAAGGCTTGGTTGTACTCATCCAGAGCATAGCCCACACCCTCATTCTCCAGGCCAAAGGTTTGAATGCCGCCGACAAAGTTGCCTTCCACCACGCTGCGAATCACTTCATAGGTGGCCACATCCACCCGCTTCAGCATCGAGGTGAGACCGTGGTTGAGGGTGGCAGGGTTGTTGTCGGTATCCCCCAGGTAGTTTTGGTTGGCATCCACACCGATAAAGAACAGCGGACGGGTATCCCCACTGCAGAGGCTGGCATAATCTGCGGGCTTGGGCACTTCCGCAAAGGGATCCCGAATGAAACTCACCCCGGCGGGCAGGTCGGAGGCCTTGAGGCATCTCTCTTGCTTAACAAAGTCGATCAACCCCAGGCCGGATCCTCCGGCAGCGGCATAGATGATGTCGGCCCCTTGAGCTTTTTGGGCAGCAGCGATCTCTTTGGCTCGAGCCGGATCGTTCCAGGCGGCGGGCGTAGTCCCGACATAGTTGGCAATGACGCGACAGGTGATGCCGTCTTCGGCGCAGGCATATTCCACCCCGGCTCGATAGCCCGCCTCAAACTTGTGGATCAGGGGGATGTCCATGCCCCCCAAGAAGCCGACTACACCGGTTTGGGTTTGCTTGCCGGCAATGTAGCCCACCAAAAAGGATCCCTCATGTTCGCGGAAGAGGAGGCTGGCCACGTTGTCTTTTTCGGGGGAAACCGCGTCCACCAAGCCGAACTTCACCTCTTTGAACTCAGCGGCACTGGCGGTAACAGCCGGTTCCAGGGCAAAGCCCACCCCAATCACCACATCAAACCCCTCTTCGGCAAACTTACGCACCCCCGGCCCCAGTTGGGAGGGATCCGTTGGCTCAAAGTCGAACACCTGCACCCCAAAATCTTGCTTGGCGCGTTCTGCTCCTTCTGCCGCCGATTGGTTGAAGCTGCGGTCGTTTTTGCCCCCTTCTCCAAAGGCAATGCCCACCCGTATTTGAGGCTGAGCGGCACTGCTGAGAACGAACAGCCCCGTCAATATCCCCGTTAATACCCAAATCCCCAAGGTTCTGTGCATCATGATGGTTTCCTATCGCCCCAGTAGCTTGATTAACATCTCTCGAAAAGCCATTTTGTCCGCTCTGAGCACAACCTCAGCATTGGCAGGCCGACCCAGAATGCCTAGGCGATCCACCAAGCTATAGCCGCGGGTTAGCTCTCCGCAGCATTCCACGTCCACATGGTGACGGGAACTTTGGCCAATCAGTTCCGGCTGCAAAGCCATGGCCATGGTTAGAGAATCAGGGTGGGTGATGCCATCAAGACCTCCCCCTTCAGGATGGGAGCGGTTGAACTCCCAGGCCGCCCGGTTCACCGCTAAGTAAAAGCGGCTGAGGGAAGTATCCAGGGAGAGGATTGGTTCCAGCTCTTCTCGCGTCAAAAAGCCATCGCTGACCGCCAGATCCCAAGGGGACAGCACCACCTCAAATCCGGCTTGCAAAACCTCTTTGGCCGCTTCCGGATCCACGTAAAAATTGAACTCGGCAGCCGGTGTGATGTTGCCGAGAGCATGGTTGGTGCCACCCATGATCCAGAGTTTTTTCACCTTGTGAGGTAGGTTGGGATCCTGAGCCAAGGCAAGAGCCAGGTTCGTCAGGGGGGCTTGGGCAATAATCTGCAGCTCTCCAGCCCAGCGGTTGGCCAGCTCCACAATGGCTGTCGGGGCGAAAAGCGATTCCGGGCGCTGCCTGGCCTTGGGGAAAAAAGAATTGCCCATGCCGTCTTCTCCATGGACGTAGGCCGCCGTAACCAGCTTGCCCACCAGGGGTTTGCTGGCTCCGGGATAGACCGGGATCCCAGCCTTTCCCGCCACCTCCAGGGTGTAGAGAGCATTTTCAACGCATTGTTCCAGGTGCAAGTTGCCCGCACAGACGGTGATTGCTTCCACACTGCTGTTGGGCCAGAGCAACCCAAAGAGCAGCGAGGTGACATCATCTCCCGCCGTATCCGTGTCGATCAAAAAGCGCTGCACAGCCATACACAGGCTAAGTCCAAATCAAGGTGACATCTTAACCCTTGCAGGCAGTCTCAGGGCAGCCATTGAGCCGGTGTATCTTGAGAAGGGATCCGTGTAGGCTTGGGTCAATTGATGTCCCCTTCCATCCGTTCCATTACGCCGCAACAGATGACCCAACACCTACAGGATCCCAAGGCTGGGCCTCTGCAATTGATCGATGTGCGGGAACCGGCAGAGCTGGAGCTGGTGAATTTGAACGCTTTAGGCTTTCGCAACTACCCCTTGAGCCAGTACGAGGAATGGAGGGAACGGATCCTCACGGAGCTGGATCCGGATCAGCCGACCTTTGTGCTCTGTCATCATGGCATCCGCTCTGCCCAGATGAGCCAGTGGCTACAGGCCAACGGGTTCACCCAGGTTCATAACATCAGGGGCGGCATTCACGCTTGGGCCTGTGAGGTGGATCCCTCTTTGCCCACCTATTAGAAGACCTGTTGCAGGGAGTTGAGAGGGCGAATAAGCGCCATGTTCCCCATTCTCCATTTGCAGGGGGATCCCCAACAACGAGGCCAACAGTATGGATCCCAGGCGGCTTCCCTCATTCGCCACAGCATTGCCAGCTACGCCCGCCAATTTGCCTACCGCTGTGGCCTCACCTGGCAGCAGGCCCAAGCCCAAGCAGAGGGATCCCTGCCCTGGCTAGAGCGCCACGTGCCCCACCTGCTGGAAGAAATCCAGGGAATTGCCACGGGGAGTGGCTTTCGTTTTGCCGAGATTCTGGCCCTCAATTTGCGCACCGAGATTTTATCCAGATCGGTTCCCAGGGGATCCCATCCCGACTGTGCCGCTGCTCTGGAACACAACCGTCAAAACGGAGTACCCCAGCACCCACCGGATCCCGTCCATGAATTCAAGGCGATTGAGAATCTTATTGATCCAAACCCAGCCAGTCCAGATGGGGGAGAATGCACCACCCTGGCGGCCTTGCCCCAGGTTACCTCCACCCACCACACCTACCTGGCCCAAACCTGGGACTGGATCGGGGATCAGCGCAGGGCCTGTGTGCTGTTGCGCGTTCGCCCCGATAACCACCCTGCCTACCTCACCCTGACCGAAGCTGGGATCCTAGCCAAAATCGGCCTCAATCAAGCAGGGTTAGCCGTAGCCCTCAACCTCTTGCGCTCTACCCTAGATGGGCAAACCGAGGGAATGCCGGTGCATCTGCTGTTGCGCTTATTGTTGGAGTGCGAGGAGTGGCAGCAAGCTGTGGAGAGGGTGAGATCCTATCCTTACACCGCCTCCTCTTGTGTTAGCGTTGCCAGTGCTGCAGGACAGGCGATGGATCTACGGCCTGCTAACGCGGCCAGCTTTGAAATCAGTCCGCGAGGAATTGGCCTGCATCTTCCTCAAGGAGGGATCCTCGCCCACACCAATCATTTCCTGGATCCGGCCTTGCGAGAAGATGAGCTGCCCCCCCATACAGGATCCTCCACAAGGCTAGAACGGGCCTATCATTTGCTTCGCCAGAGCGCTCAAACGGGAACCCTAGATGCGGTCGCTCTTCAAAAAATCCTACAAGACCGGACAGGTGCTCCCCACTGCATCTGCCGCCATCCGGATCCCCATTTGCCCATCTGGAACCGCACCGAAAGCGTGGCGGCTGTGGTGATGGATCTGAACCGGCAAATCCTGCATCTGGCCCCCAACATTCCCGATCAAGTGGAGTTTGTACCAATTTTCGGGATTTTCTAGGTTTGGGAGATGCAGTAGGATCGAGCTGAAGAGAGAGGAGGGGCAGGCGATCGCGTCCTTGCTGTCGCCACCAGACAGCGGGATGAGGAAAGTCCGGGCTTTCAGAAGAACACACCGCTGGGGAAACTCCCAGTGCGGGTAACCGCGAGGATAGTGCCACAGAAACATACCGCCGATGGCTGGGATCCCAGCACAGGTAAGGGTGCAAAGGTGGGGTAAGAGCCCACCAGCGACGTCGTGAGGCGTTGGCTCGGTAAACCCCGGTGGAAAGCAAGGCCGCAGCCGCAGGATTATGGCTGTTCTTCGCCCCTGTTGGCTGCATCGAGATCACGGTACCCAGCAGTTGGGGAAGGGTGCTCTCGATGGTGGTGAGCCGCTAGAGGGTGATGGCAACATCACTCCCAGATGGATGATCGCCAGTGCAACTCTGCACTACAGAACCCGGCTTACAACCTCCTCTCTTTTCTACTTGCGCATCTGTCCGTATTGCACATCTATTTGCACACAGAGAGAGTTTGTTCCGGGCTCACGGGAGTTCTGCAGGTTGCCGGGATCCCTGTGGTCTGGGGCCATTTATTGGCCGTAGTCAGTGTGTCGTTGGGAGAAGCTGTATCACATGCCCACTTAGGGCACTCGGAGAGCCTTGTCCGATTAGGGGTGGCTGCGCTACGGCGTAGGTTCTGTCATTCTGGTCGCGCCTGCCATCCATAGTTCCACGCAGGCTTGCAGAAGGGGGGGGATCCCGTCCAGTTCATCGCCTTCCTCCAGTTTTTGATCCGCCAGCTTCTCCTCCTCCTGCTCCTTGATAGAGGGCTCCCCCCCGTCGGCGTGAACGGTGGGCAACTCCGCGGTTACTGCCAGCATCGCTGCTCCCAAAATCATCACATGCAAAACCCCAACGGCTGCATAAAGACGAGCTGGCTCAACAGATTGCAACTCAGAGTCGGGAAATCGCTGCAAATACTCTGTCAGTTGCTCTTGGGCCTGAGAAAAACCCAGCCGCAAGGCACGACGATGTTCCTCAGAATAAAGGCCAGCCTCTCCCACTAAGGAGCGCACCAGCTCAGGATTATCGGCCAAAGCCCGGAAACAGGTATGGACATAGCGCAGGAGAATGGCTTGTAACCCAGAGCCTTGAGAGGGGGCGGGATCCGCCTTCAGAGGCAGATCGGCAATGCCGGAAAAGACCCCCAGCTCCCCAAATACAGCCAAGAGTAGCCCCTGCTTGGTGCCGAAGTGCCGAAACAGGGTGACCTCATTCACTCCGGCCAAATCCGCAATTTGACGGGTGGTGGTCTGGGTGATGCCCTGACGAACGAACAGCTCCCGAGCCGCATTCAGCAGCCTTTGCCGAGAAGAAGGACGTGCCATAGTGAGGAGAAAACCTGAAGAATTGCGGCGGGTGCAAGTGACGCTTGCATTTACGGTGGAATACCGCTAGGCTTAATGTCAAGCAAGAGGATGTCGGCAGCGTTGCCTCTGCTCCTCTTCCTCCTGTGTAGCCAAGTTCATCACAGCGGAGCACATAGCAAGTCACCGCAGACCCTGGCGGTGTCTTCTGGGGTTTGACTCCGTCTTCACATTAGGCTTTGGGCCGCTGTTATCCGGCAGCCTTAGCTTGGGCTTTGTGTTTTGGCTCCTTCCTAATCAGTCTAGTCTACTTCTTCTTCTGAGGTTTTGTGGGTTCATGACCACTTCTTTTTCTCGCCAATCGCTGAATCATCCCGCTCCGCTCAATCAGCCCGAGCCCCAAGAGTCCTTTCGGTTTGCTTGGGAACATGTGCTTTTCTTTGCCATCTTTCACGTCGTGGCTTTGGTGGGAGGCATTTTCTTCTTCTCCTGGCCCGCTCTGGGGGTAGCCCTATTTCTCCACTGGTGTTTCGGCAGCTTGGGCATCTGCTTGGGGTACCACCGCTTGCTCAGCCATCGTAGCTTCCAAGTGCCCAAGTGGCTGGAATATGTCTTTACGACTCTCGGTGCCCTGGCTGTTCAAGGGGGGCCAATCTTTTGGGTGGGCGGCCATCGTCAGCACCACGCTTTTACCGAAGATGAGGAGAAGGATCCCTATTCTGCTCGTAAGGGCTTTTGGTGGAGCCACGTACTCTGGCTGATCTACCACCGCGAAGAATTTTTCAACCCTGAGAAGTATTCTGCCTTTGCGCCGGACTTGGCTCGGGATCCCTTCTACCGCTGGCTGGATAGGTATGCTTTGCTTTTGCAACTGCCGTTGGCCGCGATACTCTACCTGCTGGGGGGCTGGTCATTCGTTGTGTACGGTATCTTCGTGCGGACGGTGCTGCTGCTGCATTGCACCTGGTTGATCAACTCGGCCAGCCACTTCTGGGGTTACCGGACTTTCGAGAGCAACGACAATGCCCGTAACCTTTGGTGGGCAGCCATCCTAACCTACGGTGAAGGCTGGCACAACAACCATCACGCCGACCCGAAGTGTGCTAAAGCGGGTCTGCGCTGGTGGGAAATTGACATGACCTACTGGGCCATTTGGATCCTGGCGCGGTTGGGATTAGCACGCAAGCTACACGCGACCCACCAACTTCAGGCTGGTCGATAGAGGTGGAGATCGATTTATGGTCGTTTCAGGTTAGGATGAAACGCCTGGCCTACTGATCGCGCCGGTGGGACGGAGTCCTTAATCTTGTCCAAGCTCTACAAGAAATTCTGAGGGGATCCCTGGAAGCAGGGATCTCTATTTCGTTTGAAAAGGCTGGATGTCTTCTATTCACCCACAAGATTTGGCTTTCCTCATCTTGAAATAAAGTTACAATGCGTCTGGTCTGTTCGGCGGACGCTGGCGGGCGCTGTAGCAGTCGGCACAGCCAAGAGCAGCAGATACCTTACGACCTCAATCCCTACAGAGTTGCAAAGTGAAAGGAGTCTCGCCATGTACAAGCCTCTTTCTATTGCACTATTGCAGTGGTAAGTGGTGCCCTATTTCTGGTAGTCGGGATGCCCACTTACGCTAGCAAGGTGCCCCTCTCATTGGGTGAGCAGGTTGCCCTGCGTAGCTATACTGGTCAGGCCATTGGGTCTGCCCTAACCGACATTCTCAAATTCAAGCGCGTTGGCATCCTCACCAACCAAACCAGCATCTGTGCTGGCTTGACGGGGGCAATAGGCGCGCAAATCGTGGCCAAATCCCAAGACACCAAGGATCCTTTGAAAGTGGTAGATCTGGCCAATGCTGAAGGGGCAGCACGCGGTTATGAAGCAGTCAAGCAGATGGAAGCGATTGCCTTGATCTTTGGGGGCCAAGCCTCAGCAGAGGAGAACTATGCTCTGACGAAGGCCAGCCTAAAGGAGTTGGCCGCCAATGCCTATCCAGGGGCAGTTTTTTTGCATGTGCGCGTGTGGATGCCCAAGATGGCCCAGCGCGCTGCTGCTGAAGACGCACAGATTGCGCAGTACCTGGCCAACAAGGACAATCTCTACACAATCACTATCGATGCTCCCAATGGAAAAGCCTTGGTGCATCAGGTCAGCATCAATGCTAACGAGCAACGCTCGGTGAAGGTGCTGCATGAAGTGACAATGAGCGATTCCTGGCTGGAGCTCTTGAAGCGTTCAATCTAAGTCTGTTGATTCGATAACTTCGCCTGCCTGCCTCAGGTTAAGTTACTCGCTGAACCGCTTTTGTCCCAGAATTTGTAGAGAAATCATCCGGGGATCCCTAGTAGGGATCCCTTTTGAGCTGCAGAGAGAGCTAGTCTTCTAGGGGGCTGTACTGCCACGCTCCATAGTGGTCAAGAATACGCTTAATTTGTTCTAGGTCGGCATCGGGTTCTTGATAAATATGAAGTGCCTCTATTTGGCTGTCTTGGTAGCGAAAGGTGGAGTTTTTTTTCCACTCCAACTCCGTTTTCACCCCTGAAACACAGGCCAGATGGGCAGCCAATTCCCGATAAACCATCAGGGGCATAGAATCGTAGCGAACAGCGTAGCGTTTTAGCCTAGGGATACTCACGAATGACAACCCAATCACGTAGCTCAAAACAACTCAAGTATAGTCACTTCAAGTTAGATTAAGACGCTTCCTAACTGCTCTGCGGTGTCGCCCAAATACTTCGCACCACTTCCGCAATCCCACCAATCCCTCTCCCAAGGAGAGAGAAGAGCTAGGAAGCATTGCAACGGAACAGTTTCATTCCTCATTGAAATGACTATGACTTCTGGGCAATACAGTCACCAAAAACCAAAGAAGTCTCCTGCTTAACACTCTTTGCTGAGCACTTGACCGGCAGAACAGGATGGGACTAAGCAATTTTGTCATCGACCAAGGTACAGCAGTTGACCTGATCCAGGCAAATCTTTCCCCATTGCAAGGCCCAGCGTACTAAGGCCACCCGATTTGCCGTTCGGGTCTTGCTCAAAATGTTGCTGATGTGATTGTCAACGGTGCGCTTGCTGATCTCTAGGCGTTCCGCGATGTCCTGATTGGTCAGTCCTGCCGCAATCAACTCAATGACCTGCAGCTCCCGTTCCGACAACAAATCCGCGGAATGATAGTCAGTACCCATTCCGAGTGCCTGCTGAAGATGAACTGTAAAGATTACCTACCCCAATTCTAGGGGATCACTCCTGAGATGGATAGCCCTGCAGAGGGGAAATCTTGAGCGATTCTCGGCCAGACTCCGGCTGCAGGCCACCGATGCGAGCGTTTTCGGATAGGCTTCACAAGGGATCCAAGTGCTTCCGGGGCAGTTCCACCTGGACCCACAGCCCACCGGTTTGTGGGTGATTGCGCAGTTGGATGGTGCCCCCGTGAACCTCGACAATTTGCCGCACAATTGCCAGCCCTAGGCCGGTTCCGCCTTTGCTGCGGGCCCGCGCAGTGTCGGTGCGGTAAAAGGGCTGAAAGACCAACTCAAATTGATCTTCTGGCAGGCCGGGGCCGTGGTCGTACACCTCCAGCCGCACCTGGGATCCCTGCTCCGAAAGCACCACATGGATAGGAGAGTCGGGCTTGCCATACTTGATGGCGTTGTCCAAGAGATTGAGGATGAGGCGGTATAGGCGTTGTTCATCCCCCCAGAGATAGATCTGGGACGCTCCCCTCAGGTGCAGTTCCTGGTGACGAGGTTTGGCCAACGGCTCCAAACTTTGCCAGGCTTCCCGCACCAAACTTGCCAGATCCACCCAGCGCCACTGAGAGCGGGATGCGGCTCCCAGATTGAGAGCACTGAGTTCGAGCAAGTCTTGAACCAAATGGCTCAGGCGCAGAATCTCATTCAGCAATCGTTCTACCCAGACTGCTTGAGCGGCATCGACCCGGCTTTGTAAAGTTTCGGCCAGCAAGCGAATGGAGGTGAGGGGGGTTTTCAGCTCGTGAGCCACATCCGAAGCCCAGCGATCCCGCTGTTGAGCCAGCATTTTTGCTTCCAGCCGGTCTTCCAAAAAAATGGCCACGTGCGCTTGCGGCAGCAGCAGCCCCCAAGCCCGCAGCGGAATCGGTTTGCCATCCCCACCGGAAGGGTAGAAAATCCATTCGCGACTTTGGACAGGAGCAGTGGTCTCCTGTCGGCGGGTAGCTTCGATGAGCTGATCCAACTCGTAGGAGCGCACCCATTCCAGCAAGAGCTTGATACCCGGCTGCCATTGGTTGATGCGCAGCAGACGCTGGGCGGCAGGATTGCACTCCAGCACCACGTTGTTTTCGTCCACCCGCAGATATCCCCAAGGAAGCCGCTGACCCAGGTATTGCCAGTTTTGCAGTTGCTGTTTTTGGTTGGCCCAATCCAGATCTTGTTGGCGAAGATGACGGCTGAGCAAGCTGAGCATCTGTTCCGGGGAGTGGAGAGGCATGGCCAGATGCACCAGGGATCCCAACCGTTGCAATTCGCGGCTGAAACGACGCCGACTTTGCCACAGCAGGAACAACGTGCAAAGCAAGCCCACTCCCAACCCGATCAGGATCCCGGCTTCCAGTCCCATGTTCCCACCACCTTTGCTGTCATTGTCGCTTAGGGAAGTAGGAGTGAGACGGAAGTCCGGCTGCCGGCTGCTTATCGGCGATGCACGAGGGTGGTACTGGCTTGGTCGGTGGGCACGAGAAAGATCTCGCTAATGTTCACGTGGGGGGGACGGGTTGCCGCAAACACCACCACCTCGGCCACATCCATTGCCGTCAAGGGGGTGAGGCCCTGATACACCGCTGCCGCGCGGGCGCTATCCCCACGGAAGCGCACTTGGCTGAACTCGGTTTCCACCAGGCCTGGCTGAATCTCGGTGACGCGAATGGGGGTGCCCAGCAAATCCAGTTTCAGCCCCTCGGAGATGGCTCGCACGGCGGCCTTGGAAGCGCAATACACAGCGCCACCCGGGTAGGTCTGCCGACCGGCAATGGAGCCGATGTTCACCACATGGCCTCGACCTCGCTCCACCATGCCGGGCAAAACGGCGCGGGTAACATAGAGCAACCCCTTGAGGTTGGTATCGATCATCTCCTCCCAGTCTTGCAAGGCCCCCGTGTGGAGCTTGTCTAAGCCACGACTTAAACCGGCATTGTTGATCAAGATGTCGATGTCGGCCCACGGCGAGGGCAGAGATTGGAGCGCCTGCTGCACGGCTGTCCCATCCCGCACATCCAAGGCCAGCAGGTAGGAAGAAGTGCCATAAGCCTGCTGCAACTCCCCAGCCAGTTCCTGCAGCCGATCCTGACGACGAGCCACCAGAATCAGGCGGGCTCCAGAGCGGGCAAAAAGGGTGGCACAGGCGGCCCCAATGCCGCTACTGGCTCCGGTGATGAGCACGATGGAGTTTTCGATCATCATTTGCTAATTCAAATGCTGTGATTTCAATTGAGTGCAGTCGGCGAAAAGTGGACAGCCGTCCCCAGCTTCCTCGTCAGTGGGAGGCTACAGCCATTCTAGAGTTCGAGCCACTTCCCCAAGGGAAGCCTGGGATCCCGCAAACAAATCGTTTCGCTGCTGTTCGGTAACGACTCTACCGCCTCCTGCAAAAGCTTAAAGGGAGCGCTCCAGCAGTTTGACACAGGCATACAGGGTATCCAAACGGGGAGTGGGCACACCCACCAAACGCCCCAGCTCGGTGATGGCTCCCACAATAGCCTCGATCTCCGTCCGTCGCCCCAGCTCAATATCCTGCAGCATCGAGGTGCGATGGGATCCCACGCGGGCTGCATCTTCTAGCCGCTCTTCCAAAGAGACCGGCAGCCGGATCCCTAGAGCTTGGGCCACAGCCTCAACTTCCTGCATCACCGACCGAACCAAAGCGTGGGTGGGCGGGTACTGGGCAATTTCATCTTGAGCAGCCCGGGTGAGAGCGCTGATGGGATTGAAGGCGGCGTTGCCCCACAGTTTCTGCCAGATCTCAGCTCGAATCTGGGAGGTGAGGGTGGTGGAAAGCTGCGCCTGTTCAAAGATGGCGGCCAAGGACTGCAACCGCTCTGACAGAGATCCATCCGGCTCCCCCAGAATGTAGCGCCCACCCCCTGTGTGCAAGACCACTCCTGGCTCTGCCAACTGCACGGCGATATACACCACACAGCCGATCACCCGCTCTATCGGCAGATGGGCAGCGATAACCCCTTCTGGATCCACGGAAGTCAGGGAATGCCCCTCAAACTCGCCACCATGCCGGTAAAAGTACCACCAGGGGATACCATTCTGGGCGATCACAATGGGAGTATCTGGGCCACACAGGGATCCCAGCCGAGGGGCAAGCTGCGGCAAGCTGTGGGCCTTGACCGTCACTATCAGCCAGTCCTGTGGGCCAAGAGCAGCCGGATCGTCGGTGGCCGTCAAGTGCTCCACCCAGGTTTGGGAGGGATCCCCCTGCCGGATCAGCTTTAAGCCCTGGGTACGGATGGCCTGCAGGTGAGCTCCCCGCGCCACAACACTGACGGGAAAGCCCGACCGGGCCAGGCAAACGGCCAAGTGACTTCCCACCGCCCCGGCACCAACGATACAAATCTTCATGGGCCTATCATCTTTTCATCACCCACCTCACATCCAGGTGGCCAATTGACACGAGGCTGTGACAAGGGCCGAGCGGGATCGGGAGAAACCCCCGACAACTGAAGGGAGAGCTTTTGGAAAATCCTCACTCTGCCCCCCCTTGGGTCACCCTCAGGATCCCGTATCCAAGCGCCACACCCACCAGGGTCAGCACAATGCAGAGTCCAGCAGTGGTGAAGATCTCGCCAGCCATAGATTGGATTCCTCGCACATGGGTTATGTCGCCTTCTCAGGATATCGGATCCCGAGCCCTGGCCTTCACTCCAGCGGTGTAGCAACCCAAACCTAGCCCATCGAAAAACAGGCGTTCTCTCGGACTTGATAAGATCCGGCTATCCACCTCTATAATGAAAGCAATTTACAAGTCTTTACCGGCATAGGCTAAATTGTAATGCCTACAGCCGTAAAACTTGTCCGGTGGCTCTCGAGTGGCCTGTTGGGCCTCGTGAGCCCTGGAAACGGCTCTAGATAGGGTCTTGGAGCGCCAGGGGTCCTAGCTTGATGGCTACCTTCAGGGCAGCTCTTGCCAAAGAGCCGTTCAAAGAAACTGAGGCAAAAGACCCGGGCGTTGAGTCTTTATACCTAGGCTCCGCTCTTGCTTCGAAGAAGCAGACTTTGTAGTTTCATGAACGTCCTCATTCATTTAGATGTCTTTTAAGGAGTAGTTCAGATGACCATAGCGGTAGGGCGCGTGCGACAGGAGCGAGGATGGTTCGACATCGTCG
>DVDX01000051.1 GCA_015295985.1 Synechococcus sp. M44_DOE_062
AAGGTTTACCGCCAATTGGAGGCCATGGGCCTGGTAGAAACTCGGGCCGCCTCCGGCATCTATGTGAGCAGCACTGCCCGGCATGCGGTCACGCGCTCCCCCCATGGCGTCAGCGGTGCGGAGCACTTTCTCAACCCAACTCTGGATCGATCCAAACAGGCCCTGCAACAGGTGCGTCAGGGCATCGATCAGCTTCAGCAGCAAGGCTTTTCTCTGGAGCAGGTACGGGATCTGCTGCTGGCGGAGATCGATTGGCGGCTGCGCTGCAGTGCTCAAGTGCTGGTGTGTGTACCCAACCGGGATTTGGGTACAGGACAACTAATGGCCCAGCAAATCCAACACACTTTGGGCATCCGGGTACAGTTGGTGCCCCTGGAGGATCTGGCCACCGTGCTGGATCAAATCCAGTCCGGCACTGTGGTGACGCTCCACTATTTTCTCAGCGCCGTCGAAGCCATTGCCCAGCCGCGGGGGGCCCGTGTTCTGACGGTGGAGGTGTCTGACTACGCCCGTGAAATTGCCCTGATCCGCCAATTGCCTTCCCATGCCTGTCTGGGGCTGGTGAGCATTAGCACTGCCCTGCTGGAGGTTGCCGAGGTGATTGTCCACAGTCTGCGGGGAGATCTGCTGGTGCTGACGGCAGTGATTTTCGATGCCGAACGGGTGGGAGCTGTGATCCGCCGCGCCCATACGCTCATCTGCGATGAGGCCAGCTACCCTACCCTGCGTGCCTTAGTGCGCCAAGCCCGAGCCGACCTGATCCGTACACCCAATCTGGTCTGCGCTGCCCCTCACATCGGAGAAGCAGCCATGGCCCAGCTGCGACGGGAATTGGGTGGGATCCCTGGAGTCGTAGGGGATAGAGACACAAGCAGCAGCGGTTTGCAGGGCAAAGAAACTCATTAAGCCTTGTTACAGGTGCGCTATTTTGCGGATGCCAGGCTGCCCAATATCGTGTTTAAGTGGAAACACGGTAAAAGACCACTTACTTTGATTCATCCTTGATCAGTCTTTACACGTATGGTGATTCTCGACTACGCCTCTGCCGATCATGACCATGTGGCGGTCACCCGGGAAGGCTTCTGGGAGGCCATCCGCTTCCAGAACCATTTTTACGTCCTCAACCGCAGCTTTTCTCGGCTGCAAGAGGCCATCGACAGTTGCCGCTACGACATGGATCGCAGATCCCTGATCAGCCTCGTGGTGGTGCGCCCTCGGAGCTATGAGGTGTGGTCCCAGGTGGGATCCGACATCCCTGTCTTGCCGAAGCAACTTTTGAGCCCGACAGCCAGGAACTCCCTCCTACCGGCGCGTTCGGTTCCATCTTGGCCCAAACGTCCTTTCTGGTCTTTCTGGCCTTGCGGATCCAAGGCTTATGTGGTGGATGGCGAACCGGCTGCACCCCAGCCCTTGTTCCACCATAGCCCGCGGCCCTACAACGCTCTACAGGCTTGAGCCAGAATCGGTCGCGCTGGCGTCGCGCAGCAACAGTTTCAGGGAACAGGACGGCTCCATGTGCAAGTTGAGATCCGGCTCTTCCACCAGTAAGGGCACGCGCTCGGCCACTTCCAGGCCAAATCCTTTTAGGCCGCTGATGTGACGAGAGGTATTGCTGATTAGGCGCATTTTGCGCACCCCCACATCCCGTAGGATCTGGGCTCCAATACCATAATCCCGCAAATCCATCACAGTCGGCGGCGCGGTTTCAGAAAGACCCAGATCTTGCAGGGCATAAGACTTAATTTGCTGGATAAGGCTGAGCTCCTGCTCTTGTCGGCGCAAGTACACCAACACCCCCTTGCCTTGGTGGTCGATCATCTTCAAGGCAGCGGTCAATTGACGGCGACAATCGCAGCGCAGGGATCCCAGTGCATCCCCCAGGGGACACTCCACATGCACGCGCACCAGGACAGGCTCAGAGGCAAATTGGGCGGGATCCCCTTTCACCAAAGCCAGGTGCTCGACTTGGTTGAGGCTGTCGCGGTAGCCGTAAACCCGAAACTGGCCGAACTCCGTCGGTAGAGTGGCAGCGGCCTCTCGGTGAACCAGTTGTTCGGTGCGCAGGCGGTACTCAATGAGATGGGCGATGGTGATGATCTTCAGATTGTGCTGACGGGCATATTCGATCAACTGGGGCAGGCGGGCCATGGAACCATCCGGGTTTTGGATCTCGCAGATAACCCCTGCCGGATACAGACCGGCCAACATCGCCAGATCCACTGCCGCTTCCGTATGGCCAGCCCGTTTGAGCACCCCCCCCTCCCGTGCCCGCAGCGGAAAGACATGCCCAGGGCGACGTAGATCTTCGGGTCGGGTATTCGGGTGAATGGCCGCCTGAATGGTGCGGGAGCGATCGGCGGCGGAAATGCCCGTGGAAACTCCGGCTTCCGGCCCAGCATCAATGCTGACGGTAAAGGCAGTTTGGTTGCTGTCGGTGTTCTGCCCCACCATCAGGGGGATCTTCAGCTCATCCAGCCGGGATCCCTGCATGGCCAGACAGATAAGGCCCCGCCCGTAGGTGGCCATAAAGTTGATTGTCTGCGGAGTGGCAAACTGGGCAGCACAGACCAGATCCCCTTCGTTTTCTCGGTTTTCGTCATCAACCACGATGATCATCCGGCCACACTTGAGGTCTTCGAGGGCTTCGGGGATGGAGTGGAAAATCGTCTCTATCTCAGCCTGGGGGATGGCACTCATGGAAAAAGGGGTGCAAAGCAGGAGAATTTGGCCCAGCCAGATCTGGGCACCGGATTACCGGATCCATGCTAGAGCAAACTGGGCAACCGCTAGGGATCCTAAGGCAGCGTCAGTACTTGGGAATCGAGGGATCGTAAGCCTCTGCCCAGGCGAGGATCCCCCCCCGCAGGTTTTTCCCTTGGATCCCGGCAGCTTGCAGGATCTTCAGGGCTTTGGCCGAGCGTGCCCCACTCTTGCAGTGAACGATCAGCTCCAAACCGTTGCCACTCCGCGCCGCTGACGCGGCGAGCAGTTTTCGCACCTGATCCACCCCATCGCCATTTTCAATTTGGGGCAAGGGGATCAGGTGAGCACCGGGGATCCGGCCTATCTCCCACTCATTTGGGTTGCGCACATCGACCAACACAAAGTCCTGCTGGGCATCGAAGCGGGCTTTCAGCTCAGCCACGGTGATCTCCGGGATCTCCGCCTGGCCAGCTTGTTCGGCAGCTTGGGCCCGCGGGATGCCGCAGAACTGCTCGTAGTCGATCAGCTCCGTGATGGGTGGGGTAGCGGGGTTTTTGCGCAGCTTCAGCTCCCGGAAGCTCATGTTCAGGGCATCGTAAAGCAGCAGTCGCCCGCTCAGGGTTGTGCCTATGCCCAGCAGGATCTTCACAGTTTCTGTAGCTTGAATAACACCGATGATGCCGGGGAGGATCCCCAATACTCCCCCTTCAGCGCAGGAGGGCACCAGTCCTGGTGGAGGGGGCTCGGGGTAGAGATCCCGGTAGTTGGGGCCGTCTTCGTAGTTGAAGACCGTCGCTTGTCCCTCGAAGCGGAAGATCGAGCCGTAGACGTTGGGCTTGCCCGTCAGTACACAGGCATCGTTCACCAGGTAGCGGGTGGGGAAGTTATCGGTGCCATCCACGATCACGTCGTAGTTGGCAAACAGCTCCAGAGCGTTGTGAGACTTGAGGGCAGTCTCATACACATCCACCTGACAGTAGGGGTTGATCTCCAAGATGCGGTTCTTGGCCGATTCCACCTTCGGCTTGCCCACCCAGGAGGTGCCGTGGATCACCTGCCGCTGCAGGTTGGACACATCCACCACATCAAAATCGACGATGCCAATCCGCCCCACGCCGGCTGCCGCCAAGTACAGCAACAGGGGAGAGCCAAGGCCCCCCGTGCCAATGCACAGCACCTTTCCGGCTTTCAGCCGCTTCTGCCCTTCTAGGCCCACCTCAGGCAGGATCAAATGCCGAGAAAACCGCTCCATCTCCTCGCGGGAGAGGCTGACTTGGCTGGTGTCTAGGGTCAACATGCTCACAACCCTCCGGCAATAGCAGGAACGATGCTGATAACGGCTTGCTCTCCCACGGGGGTGCTGTCGCCTTGGGGCAATGTGCGCACATCCTCGTCGTTGAGGTAGACATTGACGAAATTGCGCAGCTTCCCATCCTCAGTGTAGAGGTGGCGCTTCAGCTCGCCGTAGCGGGCGATGAGGTTGCTCATCACTTCGCCGACATTGCTGCCCTCGATCTCGACAGCCTCCAGGTTGTCGGTGTAGGGGCGCAGGGGAGAGGGGATCAGAACTTTGGTTGCCATGGGAGTTCGAGTAGAGATCTGGGGTATCTACTGGGGACTTTTGCGGATCCAGAGGATCTGGGCTGACCTATCCGTCTGGCCGATCTGGTTGGAGCAGTCTACGGATTTCGATGATTCAGCCATGTTACAGACAAGGTTCAGCACTAGACTACCGCTTTTTCCGGTGGCGCCCATCCCAGCTTTCCGGGATCCCGACTGAACTTGGACGTGAACTTCAGCCTGAGAACGGGGGGCGGCTCCCCATGCGGCAAGACCCCCCTTGCCGGAGCAAACGACTTTAGCTTGCCAAAGCCGGGAGCGAGGGGATCCGAATGTCTTCCAGCATCTGCATCGGTTCCCGTTGGGGCTGCCCCCGCTCATCCAAAACCCAGCTCACCACCTCTTCTGCCTTGCCATCGCGCACACTGACGATCACACAGGAAAAGCCCCAGGGAAAAGCATGCTGCCGATCAAACTCAGAAGGAATGGCCGCATGGTTGGGATGGGAGTGATAGGTGCCGAGGATCCCCAGCCCTTTGCGCACCGCATGGTCGTTGGCCCGCTTGAAATCCGCCGGATCGATCAAGAAGCGGCGGCGGCTGGATTCTCCGTCTGCCAAAGGGTTTTCGGCTTGATCCCAGGTGTTGGCTACTGCCCAAAGCTCGTGGATGATCTTGTCGGATCCCCGAATTTCCCCAATCAACATGCCGCAGCCCTCGTAGGGAAAGGCTTGTTCGCCGTGCTGACGGATGCTGCGAATGTGGTCTGCCGAGAGGTAGAGGGCCATGAATCTCGCCTTTGCCGATGGAATTACCGTCCTTTTATTCTGGCACAAGTTGGCCAGGGATCCCTCAACCTGGCTACAGCGGCGGTCTCAATTCGGATGTCATTCGGGCGCAATGGGCAGGCTTCCGGCGCTGCAAATGTTCTGCGAACGGTGTGGCGCGGTCAGACCTGTCAATCGGGTGAACCCAGAGGTGGCTCTGGCTTTGGAGGGATGACGGGAGCATAGTGGGGGCAACCCTGACACGGCCCTTGGGGATGAACAGCACAGCGCAACCAAGCGGAGTGGGCACTGAAAACACAGGAGGGATCCCCCAGGGGTGGGCCCAATTCGCCAGGCCGTTGACGGCGCAGCAGCACCACTTGCCGTCGCCAATCTTGCAAAAATCGGCTGTAGGCGCGCTCCCGCCAGCGACGCTTGGCCGCATGTTCTAGGACATGGACGGTAAGGTTATCCAACATGGAACGATCACCCAGGGAAGAGGCCAACAGGCTGGGAGTTGCGTTGGATTCGGCTTAGAACCTCAGGATGGCACACCCTGGCGAGAAGAACCCAAGAATTGCAAACTCTCCTTGAGATCAGTTTAGGTTTGTGACGTTTCTTCCAACGGCTTTGGCTGCTGGTGGCGGGCCTGGGCCCGTTGTAGGGCTTCCTGCACCACGGCAAAACCCGTTCCCCCAGCGCTGAGCCGCGCGGCCACCACCTGGCGGGGATCGATGACCGTCAAAATGTCTGCCTCAAAGACCGGGTGGAAAGTTTTCCAGCGCTGCAAGGGCAGATCCCGCAGCAAGATCCCTTCTGCCAAACAAATGCGCACAATCTGCCCCACCAAATCATGGGCCATGCGAAAGGGGATCCCTTTGCGCACCAAGTAGTCGGCCACATCGGTGGCGTTGGAGAAATCTTCCTGCACAGCAGCCGCCATGCGCTCAGGTTGAAATTGGATCCCTTCCCGCAGCAGAATGGTCATCGCCTCTAGGCAGGCTTTCAGGGTATCGACTGTGTCAAATAGCCCCTCTTTGTCTTCTTGGAGATCTTTGTTGTAGGCCAGCGGCAGACCCTTCAAGGTGACCAACAAGGCCTGGAGATGGCCAAACACCCGCCCCGCCTTGCCGCGCACCAACTCCGGCACATCGGGGTTTTTCTTCTGGGGCATGAGGCTGGAGCCGGTGGCACAGGCATCGGTAAGGGTGACAAAGCCAAACTCCTGCGAAGCCCAGAGGATCACCTCTTCTGAGAGGCGGCTGAGATGCACCAAAATCAAGCTGGCAGCAGTATGGAACTCCACCAGGTAGTCCCGGTCGCTGACGGCATCCAAGCTGTTGGCGCTGATCCGCTCAAACCCCAGCAGATGGGCGGTGAGCTGCCGATCAATAGGCAGAGAAGTGCCAGCCAAAGCCCCCGATCCGAGGGGACAGACATTCACCTCTTCCCGCACCCGCCCCAGCCGTTGCCAGTCTCGCCAGAGCATTTCTTCATAGGCCAAGAGGTGGTGGGCCAGGCTAATTGGCTGAGCCCGTTGCAGATGGGTGTAGCCGGGTAGGATCGTCTCCAGATGCCGCTCGGCCAAGTCCAACAGAACTCCGCGCAGCTCCCAGAGGGCTTGACGAAGGTGATCGATTTGATCCCGCAGGTAGAGACGTAGATCGGTGGCCACTTGGTCGTTGCGGGAGCGCCCAGTATGCAGTTTTTTTCCCACCTCCCCCACCAAAGCCACCAGACGACGCTCGACAGCGTAGTGGACATCCTCCGCCTCTGGATCGGGCCGAAAGGTGCCGGCAGCCGCTTCCTGCTGGATCTGCTCCAATCCTTGCCGGATCTGGTCAGCCTCTTGCCGGGTCAGGATGCCGCAAGCAGCCAACATCTGCACATGAGCCAGGGATCCGGCCACATCGTAAGGCAGCAGGCGGATGTCGAAGCCGATGCTGGCGTTGAAGCGGGCAATGGCAGGATGCAGGGATCCCTCAAAGCGCTGGCTCCAGGGACGAGGGGTGGAAGTTACCGTCGGCTCAGACATTGGCTGGGAACCGGGAGAATGGGGAGAAGGATTGACCACCGCAGGAAAACCTCACTGCAGTTGTCGAGAAAAAACACAGAAACCGGCTACCAACGGCCAAAACTCCGCCGGCTCAGGCCCAATGGATTCAGCTAGAGCAATGGCAACAAGGCCCTAGTGGGAGCTGGTGATGCTCTTGAGCATGTAGCCCACCACGATCCCTGCCAAGAGCGCCCAAATTTGGCCGGATTCCACAAAGCCATTCCAACCCTTGCGGATGTCGCCCAGCACATCCTGTCGGAACACCTGCCCGACAATCATTTCCGTCTGGAAAGCCGCGGGGGCCGGCAAGTAAACCGAAGCGGTTTCAGACTCAGAAGAAGAGAAGTTCATGGTTGTACCTCAAGTGTAGATAACACAGTGCAGCCAAACTGGTAGCTCCACTAGCTAGAGGGTACCCTGAGTTTGTACTTTTGCAGCTATGTAGCTAGGCTGGCTCAGAGTCGGGCAACACCTTCAGCACCACCAGCGTTGTGTCGTCCACGGGCTCAGGCCGCAGGGAAATCTCGTCCTGCAACCGGAGCTCTGGATCCTCGGGCAGCCACAGGGAGAGAGGGTGGGATCCCTGGCGGCCTCGGAAGGCATCCATCTGCGCAAACAAGCTCTCCAAGATGTCTTCGGGAGAGTCATAGCGACAGGCAGCATACTGGATGGCGTCCATCAGCCCAGAGGTTTCCAAGCGCTCGCCGCGGGTGTTGGCCGTCTCCGTGTAGCCATCGGTGTAGTACACCACCACATCTCCGGGTTGCAGTTGCACGCAGCTTTCCGAGTAGTGGCTGTTGCCCTCCAAGCCAATCAGCGCCCCCTCTGTGTCCAGAGGTTGAATGTCTCGGGTGCGGGCTTGCCACCACAGGGTGGGGTTGTGGGCCGCGTTGCTAAAGCAAAGGCGACGGGAGCGGGGATCGTACTCCGAATAAAACAGGCTGATGAAGCGATTGGAGTTTTCCAGATCGCTGTACATGGCCCGATTCAAGCGCTGCAAAACATGGGCCGGCGAATGGCGGTTGAGGGCTTCCGCCCGCACCATGGCCCGGGTCATGCTCATCAACAGGCCAGCAGGTACCCCTTTGCCCATTACATCTCCAATGACAATACCCAAGCGAAGGTCTTCAGCCTCCTCAGACGAGGCCGGATCCGATGTTTCCGGTCGTTCGCCGGGAATCTTGATGAAGTCATAGTAGTCACCCCCCACTTTGCTGGCCACCCGGCAACGGGCTGCCAGGCGAATGCCTTTGACTTGAGGGCACTCCTGAGGTAGCAGTTGGGTCTGGATGTAGGAGCCGATCTCCATTTCTTTTTCCAGGGCCATCTTGCGGCGCAAGGCTGCCGTCAAGCGATCATTTTCGATGGCCACCCCCGCCTGATCGGCGACCAAGCGCAACAGTTGCTGGCGGCGCTCATCCCAGTGGTAACCGGGCTGACGGCTGAAGACGTACAGGCGACCCTGGACGGAGCTGCGAATCAGCAGCGGCGTGCCGAAAAGGCGTACATCCGGCCCCAGGCTCTGGCGGAACCGTTCGTCCAAGAGGTGTTCCAAGGCAGGGATCTTAACCGCCAGGGATCCCTCCGTTTTGAGGATGGGCTCTTGAGCCGAGAGGTTTTGGGCAATCTGCTCCATCTCAGCCCGAATCTGCTCGCGGTGATTGAGATCAGAACAATGCAGTTGATCCAACTGGATGGTGCCGTTGGGATTGAACAAAACCAGGGCTCCCCCTTCAGCATTAGTCAGTTGGCTGGCCACAAAAGCCGTCAGCTCCAGGATCTGGTTCAAGTTGTTAAAGGAGCGCAGGGCAAAGGCCAGCCACGCCAGCAGATACTGCATCCGATAGTGTTCTCTCTCCAGTTCTGCTACCCGATCTGGCATTGCAGAGGCAGGCACAATGGCCGGCTTCACCCCCGGCAGCTCCCCATCCGCGGACACAACGTCACCCGAAGAGGTGGGATCCTGGCCAGCCTGAGCTGAGCGCAGATCCCCCGGATTGTCTGTGGGCAACAGTGACGGCGCATTGGGGGGGAGGGGACTTTTGCCTGAATCCTGGGCCAGCAAGGATTCTGACCCCGAAGAGCCCGACAGCCCGGCAGGGGGCTGCCCTGAAACGGCCTTTTGGGGGCTGTGATCGTCCATCGGGAAGGCTGGCGTTAATCCCCTGGAAATGCAACGAAACAGTCTAGCAAAAATCTCACAAGCTTTATCACACAAAGATTAGGATTCTAATTCTCCCTCACACCCGGCGAGGCTGACGGGATCCCTGGCACAGTTCTCGGTAGAGCTGTTCCACCTGGCTGATGTTGTGGCTGAGGGTGTAGCGCTCCAGCACCCGCTGGCGGGCCTTCATTCCCAGCAGTTGGGTAAACTCCCGTTGATCCCGCAGCAGCGGCAACAGCGTTTGCAGCTCTGCCGTCACTCGTGTCGGATCCAGTAGAATCCCGGCTCCATCGGCCAAAACCTCACCATCGGCGCCCACATCAGTGGCCACTGCCGCCAGCCCACAGGCCATCGCCTCCAACAAAGACAAAGAGAGCCCCTCGATCAAGGAGGGCAAAATAAACACATCGGCTCCTCGCAAGATCTCGATGCGTTGCTGCTCGTCGGCAATATAGCCCAGCCAGTGGATCCCATGTTGAAGGTTGTAGAAGGGCTTGAGGGTGTTGAGCAGGGGCCCATCCCCCACGATCAGCAGACCACACTTCTCCCCCATTTGCGAGTGTTTCCAAGCCTTGAGGAGGGCTTCTAGGTTTTTCTCCGGCGAAACCCGCCCTTGATAAACGAAGATCCGCTCCAGTCCCAACCGCTGTTTGAGGGTAGAGGGCCCAGGCGCATACTTGTCCACATCGACCCCATTGGGAATGACCACCACCTGTTGGGGGCTCACCCCCAGCTTGACCAAGATCTCCCGCTGCGTTTCCGAGAAGACAATGGTGCGGTGATAGTTGGCCAAACACGGTGCGTAGAGCTGGTAGGCCAAGTATTGGGTGCGGGAGGCGATGTTGCGCCGCCGTCGGTCGAAGGCAGGGTGGAAAGTAGCCACCAGCGGCTGGTTGAGCTCAGCACAGATCTCCGGCAGCACAAAGTCAATGAGAGAAATGGTCAGGGAGGCATGCACCAGATCCGGCTGCAGTTCCTTGAGGGCCTGGGTGAGCAACCGCTTGGCGTTGAGAGTGGGGATCGTGTAGATTTGTGATTTATACAGACAGGGGAGGGAAACGTCTCGACGATCCAGCTCCGCCTTCCAGCCTTCACTTCCGGGATCCAGAGCGGGCGGTTGGCCGTCGTTGGTGAAGTGAAAAAAGCTCACCTGATGTCCCCGATCCAAAAGGCCATTGGTCACCTCACGGCTGTAGGTGACGTTGCCACAGAAAGGTGTTTTTTTGCCTATCCAGGCGATGTGCATGGGCGGATCCCTGCGGAGCTAAAACGCTGAGCTGCAAAGGGAGTCTCGATTCTCAAACCTCTACAAGGGTAGCAGAGTTAGCTCCTGCCTTGGCCCGTCCCCCCAGAAGAGGGTATCCAGCCCGGCGCTGCGGTAGGGTTTATGGGGCCTCCCTACCCAATAGGCTCCAGGTGTACAGCCCCGCCAGCCCCGCCAGAACAGCCAGGCCCACAAACATCCAGGGAAGGCCAAAGCGGGCTTCTGCCAATCCCGTGAACACCAGCGGCAAACTGAGGGCAATGTTGGCGGCATTGTTCTGGAGCCCAAAAATCTTGCCTCGCAGATGGTCAGGTGTTTCCTCTTGGATCAAGGTTTGCATCGGCACTGCCACCAGAGCCCCACCACACCCCAACAGGGCAATCCAGCCCAAGCTGGGCAGCAACCAGTGGGTCGTCCAGGAGAGGGCTGCTAGAGCCCCACAGAGCAGCAGGGATCCCAGCCCAATCCAGGCGCGGCGGCTCACCCGTCGGCCCGTATGGCCCACCCAAAAGGCGCCAATCCCCATGCCCAGGCCAGCAGCGGCCAACAACACCCCGAACTGATCCAGCTTCAGCTCCGCCATTACTTCTGCCATGCGCACCGCCAACACCGCCAGCGCGGCAAACAGCGAATAAAGCACCACCACCTGCACCAAGGCAGCTCGGATCAGGGGCATCTGGCCGACATATTGCAGGCCCAGCCGGAGATCTTCCCAGAGGTGGGGGACTTCCCAACGCCGGGGCTCCAGCTTCTCGTGGGGTTGTAGCAGCAACAGCAGGGATCCCGCCAAGAGGTAGGCTCCTCCCACCAACAACTCCGGTCCCACTTCCCAGCCCGGCAACCAATGGCGTAGCCAACGATCCGCCAGGGTTAACAGCGGCTCCCCCACGGCAAACCCGACGATCAGCGAAGCCATCATCGTGGTGGTGTACAGGGAGTTGGCTGCCAGCAGCTCTCGCTTCGGCAGGATCAAAGGCAAAGTCGCCTGCTCGGCAGGAGCAAAAAACTGGGTCAGAACCGAGACGGCAAAGCTCACCAGCAACAGCCCCGCAAACCCCAAGGGGATCCCCGGCCAAAGGTCGCGCCCGGCGGTAAGCCAAAGCAGCGGCGGCAGCAGCAACACCAGGATCCCACGCGCCAGATTGGAGAGCACCAGCACCCCTTTTTTCAGCCAGCGATCCACAAATACCCCTGCCAGGCTGCCCAGTAGTATCGCCGGCAGCGTGAAAGCCAGCATGATGGCCGAGACCTGACCGCTGATGGAAGCTCCTTCTGGCTGAAATTCGCGGGCAACCAACCCAATCAGCAGCACCAACAGCACTTTGTCCGCCAACTGGGAACACACCTGCCCCATCCACAGCAGCAGGAAATTGCGTCGGCCCAGCACGGCAACAAAGTTTCTCAGGCCCGGCTCAGATAGACCTTGATCTTCCTCTTCCTTTTGCCCTTTTTCGGGATCCTCAGGAGGTGGCTCTGGCAAGGGATCCCCGGAAGAATGCTCCAGCGAGCTGAGGGTGGGGCTGGCTGCCGGCTCAGGCAAGAGAGCTTCTGACTTCAGTCCCCAAGTTGGCGTTGATGCAGGCGGAGAATTCTGGAGAGGGAAACTGGGGTGGCAGATCCCTGCCCCTTCTTCTGGCCAATCCCATTGTTGCTCCAAAGTCATCATGCTCCCCAGGTGACCTGGCCACTTCCGCGACGCCGGCTCCACAACTAGACGGGATCCATCGGCAAACGAAAGTGGAAATAAGGTGCCCTGATCTTATCCTGGCTTGTCCTCCCATCCTCCGGTTCAAATCTTCCGCAATCGGCAGGCTTATCTGGAAGACTGGGTCTAAAACCCCGCCCTTTCGCTTTAGCGGCGCGGTTCCCGTCAGGGTGCCGTAGGCATTGCGCTAAGGCCTACGGCCCGCTGACGCAACTAGGGCGGCTTTGTGCTAGAACCAACCCAAGGGAGAGGTAAAAACCAAGTCTTTCCCTCAGTCGGGATGGGGCAAAGCGCTCCGCGCCGCCGAGGCGAGCGCCCGACGCTTTCGCGTTAGCGGTGCGTAGCACTAAAACGGACGTGGAGACCGAGTAAGACTGGCTTGCCAGCGTCGGTCGATGAAGCGTCAAGAATCCCCTGCCTTTAGGCAGGGGGGTATGTCAACTTTCTGCGGCAGACAAGGAGCGCAAGGGATCCGGGATCGCCTGGCTTGGAGCCACAAAGCTGCCCTTCTCTACAAAGGTTAAGCGCAGGCTCAGCCAACGAATAAAATCCGCGTTGGTGGATACCACTGCCCCTAGGGGCTCCTTCAACTTGTCCCGCAGGGGCTTTAACTCTGGAGCTTCCATGAAGGCCGGCTGCGGCACCCAGAAGAAATCGACGGGGCGATGATGCTCCTCGCAGTGTCGACGACGCTCCTCTAGCACTTCTTCCAGGGGCTCAGAACGCAAAAAGGACAGGCTGGCAACGACAAAATGATAGGTAGTCGGTTCGGCAGCAGACATAGGATTGCTGTGAAACGGTTAAGAATAAAGGCTATAGCCGGGCGTCCATAGCCCCTTGCGGATCTTCTCCTTCAGAGAGGGGCAGATCTAAGCAAGTGCGGGGCCGGATCGCGGGAGCTACACAGAGGCTGACAGTCTTCCAACTGCCGGAGAACGGGCAGCCTTGCCATCACTTCCTCAGCAGGCATGGAGTGTTCTGAAGCCTGCTTGAGGGTAGGTAAAGCCTGAGCTGCCCATTCCCGAGCCCAGGGAGGGGACTCAGGAGTTTCCTTCTCCTCCAACAGCTCTTGGCAGAGGGCGGTTGAGCGTTCCAGGTCACCACTGCCCTGATAGGCCATGATCAGAGCCACACGAGCCAAAACGCATTCTTCCGGATCTGCCCTAGAGCCATTGCGCTCGCTCAAGCGGCGCTCTTGCCTCTCTTGGATGGAACAGCAGTAGCAGAACGATTCAAGAAGATTGATCGCCTCCAGGTAGCGCTCCTGCTTGAGAGCAGTAATACCGGCGCGGAGGGATCCATGAGGGTGAGACATGAGCCTAAGTACAAGAAAAGAGCTTAGACGGACTTACACCCGAGGGTTATCCAGTTAATGACCCGTCTTCTTATCCAAGGTTTCGTGTCTAAAACTACTATACACCCTCTGGACAAGTGACTGCCGATCCACTCCTCTTCTTAAGCTTGTGGAAAGGGCGCTCAACCCTTGCGAGCTAGGGTGTAGGCGCTGACATAGTGAGTTTCTCGGCGCAGCACCTCACAGCCTGCCTGTTGCAGGCGCACCCCCAGATCGTCGTGGATGTAGTCGCGGTAGTAGGGCTCGTGGAAGGTTTGCATAAAGGCTTCCATCGTCTCCTGCAGCTCTGGCGAATCCAGCAGTTGCACCGAGTCGCAAATGATCACCACACCCCCTGGCTTCACCACCCGACTCATCTCGTGGATGACATTTTGTCTAGCCGGGCCGGGCAGCTCATGAAAGAGAAAAACGCTGATGACGGCATCAAAGGTGGCATCGGCATAGGGCATGGCCTCGGCGTTGGCGCGGATAAGCTGGGGCAGCTCCCCCGGCAGCTCCTGCAACAGTCGGTTGGCCTTACGCAGATAGGCAGGAGAAAGATCCAGACCGTACAAAGCCGCTTTGGGCAGGGATCCCCGCAGCAGTCGCAGCATCCGCCCTGTGCCACAGGCTACATCAAGGATGTGGGGGCCGACCAAGGTGGGATCCAAAGCATCTTTGAGCAGGCGAATCACCCGACGGCGCATCGCATCCGCTGTGCCCCCAAACAGCAGCTCCACCTGCAGGTCATAGAGCTCAGCCGAGCTGTCGCTCAGGTAGCCGTTGGTTTGGTAATGAAAATTTTGCAGGTAGTATTTCGGATAGCCCTCGGTGGAGATGTCTTGAGAAAACTCTTGGTAACGCTTGCTGTGAACTCGCCGAGTAATCTGTGGCAAATCCAACCACACCTGCGGGTAATAGCGGGCAAAGTCCAGCCAGGGGTTGTCGAACAGGAGCGCGTGCGGGTAGTACCCTGCCTCAGCATCTTGCCAGTCCACTTGCAGGAGTTGTTCATAACGGGCCCGCAACACCTGTAGCGTGTCAGCGCTCACCCGCACCTTGGCCCGCGGCGGCGGGGTTCTTCCGGAGGAGAAGCTTTGCAGATCCCTGAGCACCGAGAGCATCAGATCCGAAGCTTGGGTGGAGAGCGCTTTGTGAGCGAAGCCGAAGACGTTTTTGCCCCACTGAAAAGCACGGTAGGCAGCTTCTCCGACCGGAGATGGGATCGGCAGCGACAGCTCAGGACTCAGTTGTAGGCTCATAACCCTGCAAGGTGCGAATAAATGCTTAACGTTTGTTTACACTCAATTATAGCAAGGCAGCCACGCCAAGCCGACAACCGCCGGGATCGAAGAGAACCCAGCAGAATGGGATCCCTGAGCACACTCCATCTGGCCAATCGGGAGAGTACCCTAATGGTGTCCCCAAAAAGATGTCCCCGCTTGCCTTGTGAGCCAGAGGAAGGGGCTGGTCAGGTCGATTTACTGGGAAGAGGGAGCGCCTCAGCATGACAACCAAAACCGTGTTGGTCATTGACGATAGCATCATGATTCGCAAGATGGTGGCCAGCATCTTGGCCGATCAGTTCCAAGTGCTGGAGGCCAAAGACGGCTTGACAGGGTTGGAAGCGGCCAAAAAACATCACCCCGACCTGATCCTGCTGGATTTTGTCATGCCCAAGATGGATGGCTACGACACCCTGCAAGCCCTGCGTCGGGAAGATGACCTGAAGAATACCCCTGTGATCATGATGTCGGGGCTAAAGGAACAGGTGACTGCCCGCATTCCTGAGCCCTTTGTCGATTTTGACTTTATCGAGAAACCGTTTGAGGCGGATGCCCTTCTGTCACATATCCAAAAGGCCCTCCAGGTTGCCCCTGCCGCCACACCGGAGCTGGGATCCGAAACCAACACTCAACTGATTCTGAACCGGCTTACTGCCATCGAGACGCTGCTGATCCAGGGCACGGAGAACCTGATCCAGCGGGAGGTGGTGGCGCGGCTTTCTGGGATCAACCAACGCCTAGCGCGTCAGGAATCCCGCAGTGCCAATCTGGAGGCCCAGATCAGCAAGCTCGCCGGCGAAGTGGAGCGACACACTCAGGGTTTGGCTTTGATCGTCAAGGAGCTGCGGCACATCCGTAAGTTGTTGGAGGGATCCTGATGTCTGAGAGGGTCTTTGAGCGAGCTTATCGACACCTAGATGCAGTGACGGCTCTGTTTGTGGCCGTGCTGCTGATCTCCAACGTTGCTTCCAGTAAGATTGTGCTTTTGGGGCCCTTTACCTTTGACGGGGGTACCATTCTTTTCCCCCTCAGCTACATCTTCGGCGACATCCTCACCGAAGTCTATGGCTATGCCCGGTCACGACGGGTGATCTGGCTGGGATTTATCTCGGCGGCCCTGATGTCGGTGACGTTCATGATCGTGGGATCCCTGCCTGCAGCCCCCGACTGGCCCTATCAAGAAGCCTACGACCAAATCCTGGGCCTGACACCTCGCATTGTGCTAGCCAGCTTAATTGCTTATTGGGGAGGCAGCTTTGCCAACGCCTACGTACTGGCCCGCATGAAGGTGTGGACGCGGGGACGGTGGCTGTGGACTCGTACCATCGGCTCTACCCTGGTGGGCCAAGCAGTGGATACGGGGCTGTTTGTCACCTTGGCCTTTTGGGGGGTGTTCCCTGGCCTAGGCAGCTTAATACTTTCCAACTACGTGTTCAAGTGTGCCGTTGAGGTGGTGTTTACGCCCCTGACCTATGCCATTACCGGCTGGCTAAAGCAGCAAGAGCAAGAAGACTACTTCGATGTGGCAACCGACTTTAACCCCTTCCGCATCCAGCCTGTATCCAGGTGAGTCCATCAACTGCCTCAACGGATCTGGCCTTGAGAGGGATCCCATTTTGGTATAGTCAAAGCGTTATCCTTTCTATCCTGCTGCCGTCCGGTATTGCCGGGAGCTTTTATCCAAGACAAGACTTTTGTGAGGGATCCGCAAGATGATGCTCGTTTTCCAAATTGCTTTGTTGGTGTTGGTGCTTTACAGCTTGCTGTTGGTGGTGGCGGTGCCGGTGCTCTACAGCTCAGCCAGTGACTGGAGCCGAGCCAAGAATGTGATTTTGGTGGGATCCCTGCTCTGGGTGCTGATGGTGATTGGGGTGGGGGTGCTGAGTTTCCTCAAGTGAAGCCGTAGAAGAGCGGGGGCCAATCCACCGAAGGTCATCTTGTGGTCGCAATGGCGTTGCGTGGGAGCTGCACCGTAGGTGTGGCGGCCTAAGGACTTGGGCTGAGATCCTCGCCAGAACTACGCACTTCCGCACCCCGACAAGCTTTAAGCTCTCTCGGGAGAGGGGATCCCATCCTCTACAATGGACGGCGAGGCGGCGGCCTTGCCATGGGTCAGGCTGTCTACAGGTTGCACTAGTGAGCTTTGAAGGTGCCGAGGTGTTTCAACCAGCGGAGGTTTGGGTGTTGAGAGCAGTGATGAGAGCAGGGAAATGTTCCCAGGAACTTGGCCTTGCCCGGCAGGGAATGAGGCTAGTCTTGGCAGGCTTGTTGATGGGAAGCCTGGGATCCCTGATGGTGCCCTATTCTGCAGAGGCGCAGTCGGGTTTGGTGATCACCGGCAGCGAGGGGGTACCTGTCCTCAGCTATCGGCTGGATTTTGGCGGGGTTCGCAGTCGTTTGGATCGCTATCGCCTGACGATCCCTCCCCAGAATGTGGCGGTGGCAGAAGTGCAGATCAACGGGGACAGGAACTTTGATGGCCGCATCGATCCGGAAAGTGTCCGTCTGGAGGTAGAAGGCCGGCCCGTAGAACTGGATCAAGTGTACTGGAACGAAGAGTTTCGCTCCCTGGAGGTGGTGGCCCGTCAACCCATTGCTGCCGGTCAGGAGATCCGTCTGGTGCTCTCCAATGTGCGCAACCCCTCGTCTGCCGGTATCTACCGTGTGGAAGCGCGGGTACGGGGTACGGAACCCAACCCCCTCTTTCGGAATGTGGGTAATTGGCTGATTACCATTGAAGACCCGGAGCGGATCGGCTTCTGATCTTTTTTGACATACTCCCTGCCCTAAAAGGCAAGGATTCTGGTTCCTGGTTCTGCGGCAGCACTTACCGTATTAGGTCTCCCCTCTACGACAGCGGTGCTTGTCGCGGCAGCGGGCCTTAGGCCTTTCTCCCCAGGCGTTCCCTCTTTTGGCCTACGGCCCGCTAACGCGAACGAGGCGGTTCCCTTTTGCCCAGTCGCGGCAGCGTTGCGTAGCAACAAGGTACAGCGGTAGGGCGGGGCTTTAAACTCAGTTTTCTTGGTAAACTGCTCACGGCTGGGGCCGCGAGTTTTAGTAGCCCTGCAATTGACATTGACAAACCAAGCCCCTGGGCTGGTTTAGAAAGGCAGCCCCAAAAGCGCTCCGCGTTACTAACGCGAATGTCCTCTCCCAGTGCCTTGAAAGCTGTTTCTGGTTCCGCAGGATTAACTATACTCGAAAGTGAAAAGCCGTCCTTCTATCTTGCCAAGGCGAGCCGCGTAGCGATAGGTCGGGGCTTCTAGCCCAGTTTTTTTGGCGAAGCCAATCGGCAGTCGGTGACCAAGGCAATAGTTGAGGGGTTGATGGACATTCGCTCCACGCAGTCTGGGAGAGGGCCATGAACGAACAGGAAGTGGTGCAGTGGCTGGAGCAGGCGCTGGCCAATCCCCGCCTTAGGTTACAGGCCAAAGCCCAACCGCTCCAGGAGAGTCCCAAGGCTTATGCCCTCGTCATTGTGATCAATCGCCCTGCCGGCCTTGCTCTCAACTATGAGGAGTTGACGGCCTGGTTCCAAAGGGCGATTTCCACTCGTTACCCCCAAGTCAAACGGTTGGCTCTCTACAGCCGCCCCATTGGCCAGCAAGCTGCCGATTGGAAAACTCAGGTGAGGCTGGATCCGGAGCCGACGACAGACAGGATGGATCCCGGTCGCGGTAGCGGTACGGAGTCCCCAGGGAGTCCGGATCTAAGCCGCTACTGCTTTGTCAGCGATCGCCAGTTGCTTACCGCTGACCTTCCTCAGCCGCCTGGTTTGCTCCGCCAGGCGGTTTCGGGTTTTCACGGCCTCACTTCTGAGCAAAAACAGGAGGTTCTGCCCCTCCTGCCCACCTTGTTTCGCAATCCCAGCGCCGTCTCGACGGTGATGTTATCGGTGGAGGCAGCCCTGTGGCTGGAGCCTCTGAAAAGCCTGAATCCTCACGAGCTGCGTCTATTGAGCGTTTGGCTGAGCCGCTATTGCTTCAACCCCAGCCGCACCCTAGCGGAATTGGATCCCGCCACCTCAGGTCTCAAAACCGGACAAACCAAGCGCAGCTACCGCGCCCCTCAGGTGGGGGTTTCGCTGATGTTGGCCAGCTTTGCCGGCAACCTGACAATGGCCGCAGGCGTGACTCTGAGCCTGTTGTTCGGCATGGTGTTTGTGCTTTTCCTGGCCATCTTGGGCGTCTCAGAGGGGGGATTTTCTCTGGGCTTTTTCATCCTCGCCGTTTTGCTCACCCTCGCCTTCAACGCTTTGATTTTCTTTTTGTCTCCCTGGTTGATGGACTGGATCCAGCACAGCCTCTATGGCACCGAGTGGGTGAGCTTGGCAGAAATCGGGCGTCGCAGCCCAGAGAGTGCGGAGGTCATTGAACGGGTCTGCCGACAGTACAAGCTGAAGCAGCCGAAGCTGGGGCTGATCCGCGACCAAAACCCCACTGCCTTCACCTATGGCAGCCTGCCGGACACGGCCCGCATTGTTGTCAGCGAAGGATTGTTCACCTACTTGGAAGATGAGGAGGTGGCTACAGTTTACGCCCACGAGCTGGGGCATGTGATCCACTGGGATTTCGCCGTCATGACCCTGGCTTCCACGCTGGTGCAGATTCTCTACCTTCTCTACGTCTACATGCGCGATGCGCGCGGCGACGACAAAGTGGACAGAAGCCTCCGCGCCCTGGCCTTGGTCGCCTACTTTTTCTATGTGGCCGGCTCCTATTTATTGCTGTATCTGTCGCGGGTGCGGGAGTACTTTGCCGATCACTTTGCCGCCGAAACCACCGGCAACCCCAATGGGCTCTCGCGGGCTTTGGTGAAAATTGCCTATGGCATTGTGCAAGAAGGGGAACGGGAACGGGATGAGGAAACCCGACAGCGCAGTGCTCGCCTGCTGGAAGGGACACGGGCTTTGGGGATCTACGATGCCAAGGCTGCTGTTACGGCAGGGGCAGCTTACCGGGTAGCGGCGGATCCCGGCCAGGTGGGCAGGGTATTTTTGTGGGATCTGTTTAACCCTTGGGCCTGGTGGATGGAGCTGAACTCCACCCATCCCCTCACGGGCAAACGGGTACGGGCGCTGGGTACCTATGCGGAGCAACTGGATCTGCCCGTGGAGTTCGACATGGCCGACGTGGTCGCCCAGGGCAAGCGGCTCAACCGACAGCAGCTCTACGGGAACTTCCTCCTGGATGTGCTGCTGTTGCATGCCGAGTGGCTGGGGGCAATCGCGGGGGCGCTGCTCGGGATCCCGGCTTTGCGGATGGGCTTCTATGACATCTTTGCCGGGCTGACCCTGATGGGGGTGGGCTTGGGCCTGCTGCTGAAGATGACGGTGATGTACCCCAGTCTGGAAAACCCGCCGGCGTTGACCGTGTTGAAGGCAATGAGCAATCCCTACGCCAGCCCCTTGCGCGGGTTGCCAATGCAGTTGGAAGGGCGGGTGATTGGGCGAGGAGATCCGGGCTATCGCTTTGGCTCCGATCTCAAGTTCCGGGATGAGACCGGCATGATCTTCCTGCGCTATGCTTCCCGCTTTGGGCCGCTGGGCAACTTCCTGTTTGGGGCGCGCCAGGCAGGGGGGTTGATCGGCCAAGAGGGATCCGCGGTGGGGTGGTTCCGACGGGGAGTGGCCCCTTACCTGGATCTGGCCCGCTTCCAAACCTGCCACGGCCAACTGCTCACCAGCTACCATCCCTTCTGGCAGGCTGTGTGGGCTGTGCTGTTGTTGATGGTTGCCCTGCTGGTGATGCTGCTGTTCTAGCGGATCCCAATCCTCAGTAGCCAAAAGCTCGCTTAGGCCATTTGGGATGGGCTACTTTTGCCCACCGTTAACCCGGGCGTAGTCGTCGCTGAAGCGGACAATATCATCTTCGCCCAGGTACTGGCCGTTTTGCACCTCGATAATCACCAGAGGGATAACGCCAGGGTTTTCCAGACGATGCTTGGTGCAAGGGGGCACATAGGTGGATTGGTTGGCCGTAATGAGCTTTTCTTCGTCTCCGCAGGTGACCTTGGCGGTGCCGGCAACGACGATCCAGTGTTCGCTGCGATGGTAGTGCAACTGCAGGCTAAGGCGATGCTTGGGCAGAACCACGATTCGCTTGATTTTGTAGCCAGGGCCCTCTTCCAGCACCGTAAAGCTCCCCCAAGGCCGACTTTCAGCATTGCTCTCGATCAGCTTGTTGAGGGTTTCGGCAGAGAGGGAAGGCGAAGGTTTTTCGGGCGAGGCCAGATTGGCGTTGGGGGTTTCCAGCATGGGATGCTCTCCTTGGGAGGCCTACCTGTAGCTTATCTCAATAACCCACTCGGAGTCTGTTTGTTTATCTTCAGACCCACCAGCAGATTTGCTTCAGTTCCTAGGGATCCCCAGCCGGTTCGGGTTTGATAGGGCAGTAGTTAGAATCCTGTGGAATCATGAAAAAGATCTCTGCTCTGCAAAAAGGCCACTTCTCCATGCGTTCTTTTTCTTCTGCCCCTTCCTACCCAGTTCACATCCATGATCGCCAACGGGACACCCACTACCTGATCCAAGTGCCGGCGGATGAATACATTTTGGCCAGTGCCGAGGCCCAAGGGATCCAACTGCCCTTTGCCTGTCGCAATGGTGCCTGTACCACCTGTGCAGTGCGGGTACGACGGGGATCCCTGTACCAGCCGGAAGCCATGGGCATTTCGCGGGAGCTGAAGGAGCAGGGGTATGGGCTGCTGTGCGTGGGCTATGCCCGCTCGGAGCTCTGGGTGGAAACCCAGGATGAGGATGAGGTGTACGAGCTGCAATTTGGGCGCTACTTCGGCCAGGGGCGGGTCAGGCCAGGGATCCCCCTTGAGGATTAAGTGATGTCTTCTTCAGTACCGGTTTCGTCTCAACAGCCATTCCCGGATCCCTTGCCCTCTCAACCGCGGGGCTGGTTGCTGGCGGCGGCGGCGCTGATCCCGGTGCATCTGGCCCCCAGCTTGCTCTTAGCTTTGGGGGGAACGATCCAGAGTTATACCCGCTGTGGTGGCAGGATCCTGCGGGAGCCCGTATCTGGACTGGCGGCTCTCCTGAGCCTAGGTGCCGTGGGAGTGGCCTTTTGCGGTGAGGATTGGCGGCTGAGCCTGCCGGGGATGTTCAACTACTGGCCCTTTTTATTGATGCTGCCGGCCTTTGCCGCTGCGCTGGCCTCTTGTGGTAGCGGGACGGAGTCCTCTCCTGTGGGCCGTCGGCGGTTGGCCCAGGTGTTGGTGTTGGGCAGCGGACTGATGCTGCTTTTGGGTTGGGGAGAAGTGCTGTGGGGATGGCAGGGGCACTTCTTCTTGGGGCCAGTTTGGATTATGGGGGTTGCCGGGGGAGAGCGACCGGCGGCAGCCTTCACCTCCCCCAATATCCTGGCCATCTACCTGGTGATCCACCTGTGCTTGGCAGCAGGGCTGTGGCTGGATCAAGGCGGCAGAGACTGGCTGAGGGTAGCGGGGCTGGGAGCTGTGCTGGGGCTGGGATCCCTCTTGTTGCTGCTGACGGCCTCTCGCAACGGCTGGGGAGTGGGGGGGCTGGCGCTGGTGATAGGGCTGGCCCTGCGGCGCTGTTGGTGGGGGATCGGGATCTTAGCCGGTCTAGGATTGGCCAGTTTGGCCGCTGCTTGGGACTGGCCGGGCTGGCGGGCCGTAGTGCCCCGCTTGATTTGGAGCCGTCTGACAGACACCTTCGATCCCCAAGCGCTCCATTTTAGTTCCACCGCCAACCGGCTGGATGCTTGGCAATTCGCCCTGCAGATGGTGCAGGAGCGGCCCTTGACCGGCTGGGGCTGGCAGAGCTTTGCCGCTCTTTACAATGCTCAAGATCCGCCGGAGCTGCTGGGCCATTGCCACAATTTGTACCTGCACCTGGCGGCTGAGGGTGGGATCCCGCTGTTGCTGGGCCATCTGATCCTGTGGGGTTGGATTTTGGCGCGGGGATGGCAAGCTTGGCGGCGCTCTCAAGAAAGTGTTTTGTTGGGGATGCTGCTGGCCTTGACGGCATTTTTTGCCTCAGGGCTTTTGGACGTGGTGATGTTGGATGGCCGCATTCACCTGCTGGTAACCTTGCTCTTGGGGGCAGTTTTGGGAGCCGGACTCGAGGAGCGCTTGGGGAAGAGCCAATGCAACCCAGATCTGGGGTCGCTTTCCCCAAGAGGCCAGAGCTGAGCAGTTGCATGCCCCCTGCGCGTCGGCGTTGCAGGGCAACAGGGAATACCCCTCGACTCGGCAATAAATCCACAATCCACCGGTTGCCCACCTGTAGGGGATCTTCGTGGTGAACCTGTACCGAGATGTGTTGTGGCCTCTGCTTTTTTCTGGGCTGAGAGCTGACCCAGAAACGGTCAAGGTGGGCCTACTGCGCGCCTTGCATTGGATCGATACCACCCAGGCCACGGGGATCCTATCAGCCCTGGAGCGACTGTTTTGCTATCGGGATCCCCGCCTATCGGTGTCGCTGTGGGGCCTGACCTTTCCCAATCCCCTTGGGTTGGCTGCGGGCTTCGACAAAGATGGCCTGGCTTTGGGTGTCTGGCCCAGCCTGGGGTTTGGTTTTGTAGAGGTGGGCACCGTCACGCCTCAGCCCCAACCGGGCAACCCCAAACCTCGCCTGTTTCAACTGCCCCAAGATCGCGCTGCCCTCAATCGCATGGGCTTTAACAATCAAGGGGCGGCGGCTCTGGCCGAACGGTTGCGGCGGCTACGCCAACGTCCCATCCCCATTGGGATTAACCTGGGCAAAGCCAAAATCACCCCCCTAGAAGAAGCGGCTGCCGATTACCTGGCCAGCTTCCGGCTGCTCCAGGATCTGGGGGACTACTTTGTGGTCAACGTCAGCTCCCCCAACACGCCGGGGCTGCGATCCCTGCAGGCTGCTGAGCAACTGGAGCCCATCCTGTCAGCCTTACAGCAGGAAAATCAGAAGCGAAAACCCCTTCTGGTGAAGATCGCTCCCGATCTGGACTGGCCCGCCATCGACAGCATCCTGGAGCTGGCCCAAGACCATCAACTGGCTGGGATCGTGGCCACCAACACCACCCTCCGCCGCGACAACCTGAAGACCCGTTTCCTACCTGGCCGCGGGATCCCCTTTGCACGGGCGGAGTCTAGGCCAATCCTTGCCGAAGCCGGCGGGATCAGCGGTGCCCCTTTGCGGGAGCGTTCCACCCAAGTCATCCGCTACCTCTACCGAACCACCCAGGGGAAACTGCCCATCATCGGGGTAGGGGGCATCTTCACCTTGGCCGATGCCCTGGAGAAACTGGAGGCCGGGGCCAGCCTGCTGCAGGTCTATACCGGCTGGGTTTACGAAGGGCCGGGGATGGTGCCACAACTGCTCCGAGGCTTGGCCCGCTCTTTTTCTCCCAGCCCTGATGTTACACTTCCCCCAGAGAATCCCCCTGTGGGTCAGATCCGGGCGTAAGATCGTTAGGGATCCCTGAGGAAGTTCGCCGGTGAACCTGCTGCAACACCTTTTCAAAACCCCCCATCCGGTTATCGGGGTGGTTCACTTGTTGCCGCTGCCTACCTCGCCCCGCTGGGGGGGGGACTTGGAGTGGGTGATTGCTCAGGCAGAACAGGCGGCTACCGCCCTGGCTGCAGGGGGAGTAGATGGGATCCTCGTCGAGAACTTTTACGATGCCCCCTTTGCCAAGGATCGGGTGGACGCAGCGGTGGTGAGCGCCATGACCGTCATCGTCCAGCGGCTGAAAACCTTGGTCTCGCTGCCGGTTGGGATCAACGTCTTGCGCAACGATGGCTACAGTGCTCTGGCGATTGCTGCCTGTGTGGGAGCGCAGTTTATCCGGGTGAATGTGCTCTGTGGGGCGATGGTGACCGACCAAGGCATCATTGAGGGGAATGCCCACCGCCTGCTGCGCTATCGCCGGGAGCTGGGGGCCAATATCAAGATTTTCGCCGATGTGCTGGTGAAACACGCTCAACCTCTGAGTCCCATCAGCCTGGATGCGGCTATTACCGACACGGTGGAGCGCGGCCTGGCCGATGCCATCATCCTTTCCGGCTGGGCCACTGGCAAGCCACCCCTTCTCGAGGAGCTGGAGCTGGCCCGCAAAGTTGCCCCTCAAGTGCCGCTGCTTATCGGCTCGGGGGCTACTGCCGAAAACATCGGCAGCCTGATCCGACGGGCAGATGGAGTGATTGTGGCCAGTTCTCTGAAGCGGTCTTCCCGTTCTGCAGGTACGCCGGCGGGCTACTCGGATCCCTTTCCCATGATCGACCCGATTCGGGTGCGGCAGTTTGTGGAAGCACTGCACCTTGGGCTCCGCGAGCGGGTCTCCAACCATGCTTATTTGGCCGCTCCCGGTTCTGGTTCCAACTAGCTGTTGGCGCTAAGATTGAGATCCGACTACAACGGGGGGTTCCTCTTTAACTATGCCATCCCTTGATCTGGAGGGCTTGGATTCTGCGTACCACCCTTCTGGTTCAGCAGAAGAAGCCTTTTGGAGCTCTGTTCCGGCCCGGACTCCCCGCATTTGGGTTGTCGATGATGACCCAGTAGTCCATCGCTATATTGCCGATGCTCTCAAAGGCTCTCAGTACCACGTAGAAAGCTGGGAAAGCGCCCGAGCAGCTTGGGATCCCTTGCAAAGCTTGGAAGAGAGTGAGTGGCCCGACATGGTGATCTGCGACTGGGTCATGCCTGAGATGTCGGGGGTAGAGTTCTGTCGCCGTCTCAAGGGATCCAGGGCGGGGCAGTTTGTCTATTTCATTTTGCTCACGTCCCGTTCTGAGGTCGAGGCTCGGGTAGAGGGGCTGGATGCGGGGGCCGATGAATTCATCACCAAGCCGGTCGATTCCGAGGAGCTGCAGGCGCGAGTACGGGCAGGGTTACGTCTCCAGCGGCTCACCCAAGCTTTGGCCCAGGCCAACCGACAATTGCGAGCCCGCAATGAGCTGTTGGAGTCTTTGTCTTTGACGGATCCCCTGACGGGGGCGTTGAACCGACGAGCTCTGGATCAGGCGCTGCCCCATTTGCTCAAGCAGGTGGGGCCACGCGGGGAAGCTCGCTACCGCTATCTCTGCCTGCTGATGATGGATGTGGATCATTTCAAGCAGGTTAACGACAGCTACGGCCACTACATCGGCGACTGTGTGCTGCAGGCCATCGTCGGGCGGCTGCAAAGCCAACTGCGGCCTTCCAGCCTGCTCTACCGCTACGGTGGAGAAGAGTTTGTTTGCATTACGCCCGGACTTAGCCCCCCTCGTTGCAGTCGCTACGCAGAGTCTCTGCGGCAGGCCATTGCCAAACGGCCGATTGACATCTCCCCCAAGCGCAGCCTGCCGGTTACCCTCAGCATCGGTGGGGTCGTGCTCAGCGAAGACTACCGCCCAGAACTGGAAACCGCCTTGCAGCAGGCAGACAGCGCGCTCTACCAGGCCAAGCAGGCAGGGCGAAATCGAGTTCATATCTTCACCCCAACCTCAGAGGTTTATCTACCCTCTTCCAGCGGATAGCCAGAGGCCACCGCCAAGGCTTCCAGAGAGCGAACACCTGTGTAGATGCGGCCATTAATGATCCAGGTGGGATAGCTGGTGATCCCCGCTTCTGTGCATTCTTGGGCTTGGGGAGTGCCAGGACCATTGGGGGAGCACTCCACGTAGGGCACTTGGGCAAAAGCTGCCCCAAACAGCTCCTTCTGGTCTTGACAATGGGGACACCAATAGGCTCCGTACATGGTGCCGCCGATCTGCCGCAGGTGGGCTGCCAACCCTACCGCCAGGGGGCTAGGCGGGGGGACTTGGTTGGCGTACACCCCAATCGTGGTCACCAATGTGAGAAAGCCTATGAGAATGTAGCCAAAGACCAGCTTGCCCCAATCCAACCAGCGGTGACCCAGCACCGTTACCAGCCCCAGCCCCGCCACCAAGATGATCGCGGTGGTGCAATACAGGCAGAATTGCCGCAGCACTGCCACCATCAGGTAAAGCATGTACATCTCAAAGGCAGTCATGGCGGAAACCAAGCCAAACAGGGCCGGCCAGCGCCACCGCTTCACCAGCGGGATCCCATCCGGCAGCACCGCCAGTGCCAAGACTCCCAGAAACCCCAGCAGGCCAACAGCCGCGGTCGGGATCCCCAAAAACTCTGCCCAACGGCTGGAGAGCACCAGGTCACACCCCCCATCCCCCGTGCAGAAGGCGGCGGGCTGCTCCGTCAGCTTGGTGTAGGCGAGATAGGCCGTCAACAGGGATCCCAGGCCGGCCAAGATCGCCAAGATCAGACGGGAATGGCGCTGCAGCCAGGTCTCTTCTTGGGCTTTGAGTTTGAGATAAGAAGCCATGGAGTTTCAGGGGTTTCAGCAGTTGGACACCCCCGATTATAGTGGGGCAGAACCGGCCTCGTCCGTGGGCTCCGACGCAGAAGAGCCGCTTGAGCGCCGCACCTGGGCAGCAAACCTATCTCCCAGCGGATCCAGCTCCCACAGGGATCCCAGTTTGGACTCGGAGATAGGCCGGTCACAGAGACCCCAACGGCGGCGGAAGTAGCGGGCCAGATCTTTTTCTGCCAGGGCCAGGTAGACCGGGCGGCCATGAGGGCAAGTATGGGGATTGGAGGTGCGCTGCCAGGCTTCCAACAGCTTTTGCATCTGCTCCAGGGTCAGCGGGATCCCATTGCGCAAGGCCCCTCGACAGGCTACCGCTACTTGAGCTGCCTGCAAATCTTGACAGCGGCTGAGCTCTAGCAGGGATCCCTGCATCTCCCCCGGATCTTCCGACCTCAAGGCCAGAGGGATGCGTCGGATGAGATGGGTATTGGAACCGAAGGGTTCCGGCTCCAGCCCCAACTGCTCCAGCCGCTCTAGGGCTTGGGGGGAGAGCCCTTGCAGCGTTATGGGCGTCTCTGGTGCCACCAGTTGCCAATGCTGCTGGATGTACTCGTAGCGAACTCGCTCGTGGGCCAGGTGCTGCTCCACCAGCCATAGCCCCTGGGGATGCTCTGCCAAGATGTAGATCCGATGCAGTTGGGCCAGCGCCCTGAGGGGGGGCAGGGGAGAAGTTGGCCGGTCAGAGGGAGGAAGATGGCTCTGAAAATCGGGCGAGACTCGATAGACCATCTTGGCTTCGCTGGCTCGGATTAGATGTACAGAGCGGCGGCTGGCTTGCCCGGATCCCGGTTGCAGAAGAGAGTGCAGGTGTTGGCGCAACTGCTCCTGGCGGGCCGTCAAATTCTCCAGGTAGAGCTCGCTTTTGGCAGGATGACGGTTCCAATCCACCTGTTCTGGGGGCAGGCGCAGGTGAACGACCACCAGCGGATGGCGGTGCCGGGGCAGTGCGTGGTGAAAAACCGACTGGATCAGCCGTTGCCAGTCGGGCATCTGCACAAACCGTCCGTTTACAGCCATGCGGATCCAATCGGGGTGAGGGCGATGCAGACGATCCGGCAGGCCCAGCACCACTTCCCAATCGCTATCCCCATCCTGGATCCGCTGATAGCGCAGGTCTGTGGGATCCACCTGCGGCAACACCTGCAGCAGCAGATCTTGCAGAGACTTTCCCGGCCAGAGGCTGAGCAGCAATTGTCCTTCCTGATGCACCTGCCAACTGACCCAGGGATGGGCTAGGGCCGCATTCTGCACTAGGGTTAGGAGGGAGCGAGTTTGGGGCAAGGCCCGACGGCGCAGAGGCCAGTCGGCAAACAAATCCGCAACCGTAACCACCGTTCCCAAGGCAGTGGCTGCCGGCTGCTTGTGAGCCAGCTCCCCCTCTCGGTCGTAGGTAGCCAACCAGCCGTGAGCATCGGAAACGTGGCGGGTTTGGATGGCCAGGGATCCCAGGCGGGCCAGGCTGTGCAGAGCTTCTCCACGAAACCCTAGGCTGCGGCCTTCCAGTTTGCTGGTGGTATGGCGGCGGGCCACCTGCTCCAGTTCCGAGGCCGGGATCCCGTGGCCGTTATCCCCCACCCGCACCTGCCAGCGAGTCGGCCAGATCTCCACTTGGATGCGGGTAGCCTGGGCATCGAGGGCATTTTCCAGCAGTTCCCGCAGGGCTGCCCCCAGCGAGTCGATCACCTCTCCCGCCGCCATATGGGCAATCCGTTCCGGGGTTAGGGGTTGGATCTGGAACATGACACCCGTCCTGCCAATTTGATGGTCGAGGGCCGACAGAGCCTTAGCTTAACCTTCTCTTGCTGTTTCTGCGGCAGACCCCAGGAGCCTTGCACGCTTTGACCGGCTGAGGTCTGCAGAGGAGAAGTGTCCCCAACTTTCCGCCTACAATTTCTACCGATTTGTTCCAGAGAGGCAATCAAGGCCAGATAAGATTTGCATAGGAGTAACTTCCATGCTACTGAGGGTTTAGTCTCTTCTGATTTTTTAGGTTTCTAGAATGATTTTGTGTATTGGCAACGTTCTTAGCACAGCAGAACTACAACAAATCCTGAGCCTTTTGTCAGATGCAGATTTTGCGGATGGTGCCCTGACGGCTGGTTGGAATGCCAGGCTTGTTAAAAACAACAGGCAACTGCCCAAGGGATCCCTGCAGCAGCGGCAGATCCAGCAGATCATTTTTGCAGCTTTAGAGCACAATTTTCTGTTCCAGATGGCCGCTCGACCCAAGCTCATCCATTCCATTTTGATCAGCCGCTACGAAGCTGGAATGTCCTATGGCACCCATACTGACGATGCACTCATGGTCGACCAGCATCGGCTCATGCGCACAGATATTTCATTTACCCTATTTTTGAGTGCCCCTGAAGACTATGACGGTGGCGAACTGAAAATTGAGACCCCAGAGGGAGAGCGAGCTTACAAACTACCGGCAGGTACCCTGATCCTCTACCCTGCTTCGACATTGCACCGTGTTGAGTAGGTAACCCGCGGGATCCGCTATGCTGCCGTCAGTTGGATTCAGAGTTTGATTAGGGATCCGCAAGAACGAGAGATCCTATTTGATTTACAGACTGTGCGGCAGCAGATGTTTCAGGAATTGGGTAAGACGCGCCACTTTGATTTGATCTCCAAAGTCTATGCAAACCTGCTGAGAAAATGGGCAGAGCTGTAGCTAGAGAGTACGGAGAAAATAAATTAGGGCTTCTCTATCTTCGCGAGCCATATTCCGAAATATCTCTCGGGATCGTTCTGCCTCCCCCCCATGCCAAAGAATAGCCTCCTCAGGGCTGCGAGCACGGCCATCAT
>DVDX01000024.1 GCA_015295985.1 Synechococcus sp. M44_DOE_062
CCGCATGAGCGCTTTGAGTTCCCGGAAGAAGTCCTCCCCCGCGGCAATGCGCTCTAGAGGAAGCTACCCTAGCTTCGTTAGGGATCCACTCCCAGCGAATCCTAAATGTCCTAAATGATAAAGAGTTCAGGGATCCCATGAGGGATCCCTTTTTGAGTTGGGCGTAAGGTGGCTAGGAAGGGATCCCGTCTCGCAGGCGGGCGCGAATGGCTTGCCAGATCTGTTCAACCAACTGGGGCGGGCTGGTTTCTGACTGGATGGGCACCCGCACATCGGCTTGGGCGTAGAACGGCTCTCGCTCTTGCATCAGCTTGTACAGGGCAGCTTGGGGATCGGGGGTTTGCAGCAGGGGGCGTTGGCCGGGAGCCCGTTTGAGCCGCTGCCAAATCAGCTCGGGGGCCACATCTAGCCAAACGGTGAGGCCATGGTGCAAGTAGCTCCAATTTTTGGGGCGCAACACAATGCCGCCGCCTGTGGCGATCACCAACCGGGTGTAGCCGCTCAACTGGGCCAACACCTGCGTCTCCAGATCCCGGAAGTAGGCTTCCCCATGCTCGGCGAAAATTTGAGGGATGGAAGAGCCTTCCACCTGCTCCACCAGCCCATCGGTGTCGAAAAATTGAAAGCGCAACTGGGCTGCCAGCTCCGCTCCCACCGTGGATTTGCCGCTGCCCATCATCCCAATGAGATAGACATTTACGCCGCGCAGGCGCTCAGCTTCTTCGGGGTGGATCATGAACAGGAGAAGTACCTAGATATAGCCGTGCTCGGCCAGAAACTCCAGAGAAACGCTGCTCTCAAGGGGGGCCAAGCCTAGCAATTTTTCCACATACTTGCCCAAAATATCCGCCTCTACGTTTACGGGATCCCCAACTTGGAGCTGGGAAAGGTTGGTCTCGCGGTAGGTTTGGGGGATCACAGCCACCTTGAACCAACAGCCCCCTTGGCGCACTTCGGCAATGGTCAGGCTCACCCCGTTCACCGCCACGCTGCCTTTGGGCACGATGTAACGTCCGATCTCTTCAGAAACCTTGAAGCTCAGCTCCCAGGCGTTGCCGGTGGCCGCTTGATCCCACAGTTGCCCCACCCCATCGATATGGCCGCTGACAAAATGCCCCCCTAACTTATCTCCCACCCGCAGGGCCGGTTCCAGGTTGACGGTGCGTGGGCCAGGGGATCCCTGGCCCCAAGTCGAGCGCTGCAGGGTTTCCGGAGAAACATCGGCCAAAAAGCCATCGGGCAGAATCTCCACCACTGTCAGGCAAAGGCCATCCACCGCCACGCTATCTCCACAGGCCAACTGGGGTTGCAACCGGGGACAGGTAACCCGTAGCTGTGAAGAATTGATCAACTGGGCTGTACCCAAACTTTGTACCAGACCCGTAAACATTGCTTTGGCTCCTTAGGTTTTACCGGCTGCCTTTTTGGCTTTTTGTTTTTCTCGCTCTTTAGCTCGTTTTTCGGCAGCTTTGGCCGCTTTTTCGGCAGCAATCCGCTCTTGCCGGGCTTTCTCTTTTTCTTCGGCAATCTTTTCCAAATAGTAGTGATAATTGCCCTGGTAGACGACCAATTCTCCGTTGCGAATCTCCACGATCTTGTTAGCCACCTTTGAGATAAAGTAGCGGTCGTGAGAAACGAGGATCACCGTGCCATCGTAATGCTGCAAAGCTTCTTCCAGCATCTCTTTGGCCGGAATATCCAGGTGATTGGCGGGCTCATCTAAAATTAGTAGGTTGGCTGGCTGCAATAGCATTTTTGCCAACGCCAAGCGGGCTTTTTCTCCCCCACTCAGAGCCGCTACCTTCTTGAAAACGGCGTCACCACTGAAGAGAAAGCGACCCAACAGCGTGCGCACTTCTTCGTTTTTCCAGTCGGGCACTTCGTCATGGATGGTGTCCAAGACGGTTTTGTTTAGATCCAAAGCCTCTGCTTGATTTTGCTCAAAGTAGGCAGGGATAACATTATGGGGCCCCAATTTTACGGATCCCTCAGTCGGTTGCTCTAGGCCGGTGATGAGGCGCAGCAGGGTGGATTTTCCCGCCCCATTAGGCCCCAGAAAGGCAACGCGATCCCCGCGCTCGATCAACAGCTCTGCACCCAAAAACAAAATCTTGTCTCCGTATATATGAGTCAGATCCTCGATCTTCACCACCTCACGGCCACTGCGGGGAGCAGGGGGAAAGCGAAACTTGAGGGTGCGCACATCCCCAATGGGTGCTTCGACCCGCTCGATCTTTTCCAGTTGTTTTTCGCGACTTTTGGCCTGAGTGCTGCGGGTGGCACTAGCCCGGAAGCGATCAATAAAGGTTTGTTGTCTTTCAATTTCTTTTTGCTGACGTTCGTAGGCGGCCTGTTGTGCTTCTCGTCGCTCAGCTTTTTGGAGCAGGTATTGAGAATAGTTACCCAAGTATGTCGTGGAAACTCCTCGCTCTGTCTCCACAATTTGGGTGCAAAGCCGATCCAAAAACTCTCGATCATGAGAGACGATCACCATGGGGATCGTCAAGCTTTTGAGGTAGTTTTCCAGCCACTCAAGGGTCTCTAAATCCAGGTGGTTGGTCGGCTCGTCCAGCAACATCAAATCGGGCTTTTGCAGCAGGATCTTTCCCAGGCTGATGCGCATCTGCCAGCCGCCGCTGAAGGCGCTCACCAGGCGATCCCCGTCCTCCGGCTCAAACCCCATTTCCGGCAAGATTTTCTCGATGCGGGCCTCCAGTTCATAGCCGTGTAAACTCTCAAATTGGCGTTGGAGACGATCCAGATGACGCAAAAGGGTTTCTAACGTGTCCGGATCCGCCTGCTCCATCTGCCGGGTGACCTTGGCAATTTCTTGGTGAATGCGGTTTTCCTCTTGAAAGACCGTCCAAAACTCTTCTCGCACCGTTCGGGTGGGATCCACTTCAAATTCTTGGGTGAGATAGGCAATGCGCAGATTGGGAGAGCGAATCACCTCTCCGCTGGTGGGTTCCTCCTGCCCGCAGATGATCTTGAGTTGAGTCGTCTTTCCGGCCCCGTTGACTCCCACCAGTCCAATGCGATCCCCAGGCTTAACTTCCCAGTTCACATCCTTGAGCACCTCACCGGTGGGATAGATTTTGCTAATGTGCTCTAATCGCAGCATAGTGCTCCTTGGGGATCCGAGCCAATTGGGGAAGTGTGGCGTTTTCTTTACGGTGTCTTGGGTTGATTGTCTATCCAACACAAAACTTTTGTTGATTTTGACAGGAAAGCGGATGGCGACAGGGATAAACCTGGGGGGATATTATGCTTTCGCTTGATCTTCAAGGGGATTGGGGGATCCCTGAAACAGGGCAGGCTGACCTGTTCTGTCTCCCTGAACCGACAAAGGGTTTTGTCTGTGGGCTGGCGAAGGAGGCTGTTGGGCCAGAAGCCGCTTCACCTCTGCATTAAGCTGGCTTTCATTGAAGGGCTTGGTCAAGTAGGCGGTTGCCCCCGACCATTTGCCGCGGATGCGGGCCAGCAGACCATCACGAGAGGTAACCATCAGGATGGGAAGGGACTTAAACTCTTCTAAGCTGCGTACAATGCGGCAAAGCTCTAGACCGTCGATCCCCGGCATGGCGATATCCATCAACAATAGGTGGGGCCGATGCTGAAACAACAAGGGAAGCACCTCGACAGGGTTACCTGTTGTGATCACCTGATAGTTGGGCAAATACTGCCGTAGGATTTCCTGCATCACCACGCTGTCGTCCACTGCCAAGATGGTTATCGGGTTATGGCGCTTGGTCTGCAGCAGCTCTTGGGGTGTTTGTAGGCTAATCAACCCTTTTTTCGCCCAGGATGCAAAGAGATTGGCCACCTCCAGCCGATCCCGGCACAGCTTCTTGGCAATCACCTCCAGCGACTGGCCATCTTTGGTGAGGGCGTGGAGCTTTTGTCGCTGCTCATCGGTGATGCGGTAGCGGTTAACCCGTTCCCAATTGACCAGCGGCACCGCCAGCATGGTTGGAATGGCCACCTTCAAATCTGCCCAGCGATCGTGACGCCGGGCGGCTTCTTGCAGCAGTGGCTCCAACTCAAACCCGCCAATGGGGGCCTCTTGGGCAACCCGTTCCTGCACCTCAAAGTAACAGGTGCCTGCCCGCTCAAAGAGGTAGCGGTCGAAATCGGTGAGCAGGTTGAGCCACAGGGCATCTTCCAGCTCCCCTGGCTTGAGCAGGCCCAACTGTGTAATGACCTCCAGCAGCTCGGGCAAGGAATGGTCTTTCATCAAGTGCTCTTTCACCACCGAGATAGCCCGCTGGGACCATTTCAAGTTGAGGCGAGGAATAAAGCAGGATAGGCGTTTCAGCAGGACTAGCGTGTTGAGGGGTTGATCGGCAGAAAAGAGCAGCCTGCCGTAGTAATAGGTCAACACCCAGGGCTCTGTGCCTTCAGAGGGATCCAGCCCCTTGAGGTGAATGTGCAGATATCCAGTGGTAAACTGCCGACCTTGCCGCCTGAGCAGTGGCGCAAGTTCCTCAGAGCCGAACACAAAACGGGACATGCGGCGTTCTCCGGGCCAACTTCTTCAGGCCAAATGAGCAGCGATTCACCTCAGCCACACGCTCAAACCGTCGAAAGGGGAGCTTCAGAGGGCTCACTTATTTTTTAACAACTGGCTGATCTTAGCTTTCCCAGCCATTCCCTTTGCAGCGAGGGAATCCCGCTTTGCTGACCAAGATATACACACCGTGGGATAACTTGGTAGGCCCATACTTGAGTACGGGGTGGAAAAGCTCTCCAGCGACTTGAGTTGCTTGCAAAACCGGGGCCTGGTTATAGCTCTAAATTGAGAGCCTGCCGTTGGGCTTGGAGCAATTCTTGGATCCCGGCTTGGGCCATCTCCAGCATCTGCAGCAGTTGCGGGCGGCTGAAGCAGCCGGCTTCGGCGGTGCCCTGGATCTCGATGAAGGATCCCTGCTCGTTCATAACAATGTTCATGTCCACCTCGGCTTGGCTGTCTTCCTCATAGCACAGATCCACAAGTACCTCTCCCTGCACAATTCCCACCGAAAGGGCCGCCACCTGCTGCCGCAGCGGGGATCCCTGGGTCGGATCCAGCAGCCCCTGTTTGTACAGCCAAGTGATGGCGTCGTGCAGGGCCACATAACCCCCTGTGATGGCGGCGGTGCGCGTTCCACCATCGGCCTGCAGCACATCGGCATCGACGGTGATGGTACGGGATCCGAGCTTGCGAAAATCCAAGGCGGCGCGCAGACTTCGCCCGATTAGCCGTTGGATCTCGGCAGTGCGGCCCGATAGTTTCAACATCTCCCGCGGCTGTCGTTGTTGCGTGGCTCCCGGCAACATGCGGTACTCAGCCGTCAGCCAGCCTTGGCCGGTGTTCTGTGAAAAAGGGGGAACTTCTTCGGCTACACTGGCGGTGCAAAGGACATGGGTATGGCCGAACTTGACCAACACCGAGCCAGGGGCATAACGGGTAAAGTGGCGCTCAAAGGAGACTGGGCGCAATTGAGCAGCCGTGCGATTATCTGGGCGTTGCCAGCTCATGGGCAGTTCGAAAAGGGATCCCTTGCATTGTCAACCATGTCTGCCCAATGCGGCTCAGAGCTTGGAATCTCTGCAGAACTTGACTTAGGCGACGGTCTGACTGCAACGGATGCGGACGAATGGATCTGGGAAGGCAAGGATGACAAGTAGGGCAACTGCGCCGGGTATGCCACTTCTGGGCAGAAGAAAGTAAAGCACTTGTGAGCAGCAAAACTCCCAGCGGCTCACTCAACCCTCAGCCGCCCTACTGATTCCCTTTCCCTGCATATCTTAAGGAGAACCTAAAAAAATGCACCAGCGCATGCTGGCGCAAGAGAGTCAACTTTCACCCGTCAAACCTAGACAAGGGCAGGGATCCGAGATCCCCCCAGGGCCTCCACCAGCGCCCGCACTTGAGCTACCATGGCCACTTCATCCTGGAGCCGGCTGACGGCTTTGCCTACCCCTACACCTGAGGCACCGGCAGCGATGGCCAAGCGCACCGTTACCGTCGAGAGGCCGGAAGCGCAGATAACAGGCACCGAGACCACACGGCTAATTTCATAGGCGGCGGCCAAGGTGGGGGCAGCCTTCTCGATCAGGCCCAGGGATCCCCCATGAACCGGCTCGGCGCTGGTGCTGCCCTCGGTTTGGATGAGATCGGCTCCCAGATCCTCCAGTTTCTCGGCCAATTCCGCCTGTTGATCCAGAGGCAGAGTGTGGGGAACGGTTACCGACAAGAGCGTGCGGGGCAGCAGAGAGCGGGTTCGGCGGGTGAGATCGAGGACTTCCGCCGCGGAGAAGATGCGGCCTGAAGGGTAGAAGCTGTCGTAATTGCCGATCTCGGCCATGTCGGCTCCTGCCTGTACGGCTGCGGCCAACTGCTGGGGATCCACCGCCGACACACAGATGGGCAGATCGACCTGGGCGCGCACCTGCTGCACCAATTCGGGGCTGGCAGCAATATCCACCCAAGTGGCCCCACCCTGTTGGGCAGCGCGGGTGATGCTCAGAACCGACTGCAGGTCGAAGTTTTGCAGACCGCTGATGATCTTGAGGGCCCGACGTTGGGCCAGAGCGTCGAAAAGAGCAGCATGAGAGGCAGTGGTCATAGGCTCGTCAGCTTCTGAAATGGAGTCCAAGAGGAGTGAAAACAAACGGCTACGGGAGCTAGGCTTGGGGAAGCCTTTGCTCAGTCTAGAGGGTTTGCCTCAATCCCACAAGGGATCCCTCTTTATTGATTGATCCTGATTCATTCTGAGTGTCCCAGTCTTTTGAACCTGCCCCAATTCAATACAATGGGGATCCCTTCTGGAAATGACCATGTATCGCTCTCCTTTCCCCTTCCTGGGCCTGCCTGAGCCGGATCCAGAGATGGCCCAAGCGATTCTCCTGCCCGTCCCCTACGAGGCCACCACCTCCTATGGCAAAGGCACTGCCAAAGGCCCTCAGGCCCTGTTGCAGGCTTCTGCCTATGTGGAGATCTATGACGAGGTAGGGGATTGCCAGCCAGCTCTCCACCCGGACTTCTCGGAAGAGATCTCCCGCTACTGGACGGCACCGCCGGTGGAGTTCGAGGGTCTGGGATCTTCTGCCCACGAGTTGGCTATGGCCGAAATCCAGCGTCGCGCTGGCGAGTGGGTGAAACCGGGACGGTTCCTGCTCTCCCTCGGTGGGGAGCACTCCATCACTGGGCCCCTGATTGCTGCCCACCTGCCCCATTATCCGGAGCTACACGTGCTGCAAATCGACGCCCACTGCGACCTAAGAGATAGCTACGAGGGATCCCGCTATTCCCATGCTTCTGCCATGGCCCGCGTGGTAGAACAAGTGGGCAGCCGCCTCACCCAAGTGGGGATCCGCTCCATCTGCGCCGAAGACCGCCAGGCCATTCGCGAGCGCCGTCTGCACACCTTTTTTGCCCACAGCCTGCACGCCAAGCCAGCCCAGGAGTGGATCCCAGAGGTGATCGCCACCTTGGGCCCCCAGGTTTACCTGACGGTAGATGTGGATGGGCTGGATCCCGCGGTTGTGCCGGCCACCGGTACCCCCGAACCCGGTGGCTTGGGCTGGTGGGAGACGGTAGAGCTGATCCGGGCGCTAGGACAGCAACGGCAAATTGTCGGCGCCGATGTGGTAGAGCTGTCGGTCACCGGGGAACGGGAAACCGATCGCCGCAGTGCCTTCACCGTCGCCAAACTGACCTATCAAATCTTGGCTGCGGCCTTGGGTTAGGCTCAAGAAGAGCTTGGCCGGGGATCCTCTAGTTTGGCCGCCTGCTCTGGAGTGGGAGCCAGTTTACAGACCAGGGTCAGGGTTTGCTGCATGGGAGTAGTTTATCTGTTTTGGGTTGCAGGGCGGTGCTCCTCCCCATAGGTAAATCTGGGGGCTTTCGCGCCGCGTTTTCTTGGTGAAATCGGCCCATCCCCGTCGTCCTGCTTTTGAGCTGCCTACTTTGTCCTGGATCCCGTTGGTGGGCGGGGCACTGGTGCTGCTCCTCTTGGCCACCTGGCTGCAGTGCTTGGTGGTGGTGCCTGCTGGCACACGGGCTGTGGTGTTCAACTCTCTGACGGGGCTGAAGCCGCAACCGCTGGGAGAACGTATGCCTTGAAGCGGTAGCGGACAGTCCGCCGACTCTGGGTTCTGCAAAAATCTATCCCAAAGCATTGCTGCCAATTGGAACGAGAATGGGGATAGAGATCCCCGGCCTGCTGACCTGACGATGCCCCTTGACGAGCAGCTCATCCACAGCCGCATTCAGGCCATCCGAGCCCAGATCCCAGCCCATGTGGAGATTATGGCGGTGAGCAAAGGCTACACTGCCGACCACATCCGCGCCGCCTATCGGGCCGGGATCCGCCACTTTGGGGAGAGTCGAGTGCAAGAGGCCGCCGTCAAACAAGGGCAACTGCAGGATCTGACCGATATCGTCTGGCACTTGATTGGGCATCTGCAGACCAACAAAGTCAAACCAGCCCTTAAGCAATTTGCCTGGATCGACAGCGTCGATAGCTTGCGCCTGGCCAAGCTGATCAACCAAAAAGCCTGGGAGCTGCACCTCACCCCCAAGCTTTGCCTCCAGGTTAAGTTGGCTCCGGATCCCAGTAAATTTGGCTGGCTCATCCCCGATCTGTTGCAGAGCCTGCCCGAACTGAACCAACTGTTGCAGGTGCAAATCGTGGGCCTGATGACCATTTTGCCTTTGGGCTTGAGCTCAGAGGCGGCCCTAGAGCTGTTTCGCAAGCTGGCCGAACTGGCTGATTACATCCAGCGCAGCGGCTACGAGCATCTGCAGGTGCACACCCTCTCCATGGGCATGTCCGACGATTACCCCCTGGCGGTGGCAGCAGGCTCCAACTTGATCCGGCTGGGGCGCGCTTTGTTTGCCGACGCCGAGCGGGAATAAATAGATGTAGCCCTTGTGAAGCTGTTAAATTGTGATTAGATTTTGTGTAAAGCCACGCAACTCCGGAGTCGCCCTGCGGGGTACCTTCGGGGCAAGAGTTTGGCTTGGCTCCATCAAAAGCAGGGGGATCCTGCCCAAGATTTGCCCTAGCGGGGAAATTTTGGGGAAATTTGCAATCATTTGCGTTACTTCCGTTAGTATGTGCTCAATCCAGACGAGGAGCAGAGTTCACTCCTGCCAAACAATGGTTGGCAAGCGGGATAACATCTTCACTTCTTCTGGGTAAACTCTACTCGTCGAATCAATGAGGTTTGCTAACCTGTGTTAGCCCACAGCAACTTTCTGAGCAAACCCTGTCTCAGCCTCTTGGAAAACTTTAACCAACAATAAGTTAAGGATGCCCCCTAGCTTGAGTGGGTCACTCAGGATCCAAGCAAGAGTTTGAATCCTGCGCTCGCCGCGAACCATGACCTGTAGTGAGGATGTGCATATGAACGTCAATGGAATCTGGAGCAGGGTAAGAGATTTTGTGGGCCTGAACGATCCCGTGGACAGCCTGGAGGAGTACTCTGAAATGGAAGGGCAGGAGGATTACCAACTGCTCTACGAGGGGCACCGTTCCCAACCGACTGCTCCCTCTGAAGAGGAAGAAGTGAGTACCCTTCCACGAGGGCGGCGGCACCGGGGAGCGGAAGCAGGGGAAGGATCTGCCGGTCGAGAAGAGTCGCGGGGCCATCGGCGCAGTCAACATCGGGGTCGCTTAGCGGGGGGCAGTATGGGGAGCAACGTGATTGGATTACCCGGCGTAAACCCACCCACCAGTGAGGTGGTGGTGATGGAGCCGCGCAGCTTTGATGAGATGGCTCAGGTCATCCAGTACCTGCGGGAGCGCAAGACGGTGATCATGAATTTGACCCTGATGGATCCCGCCGAGGCACAGCGCTCTGTGGATTTCGTTGCCGGTGGCACCTATGCCATCGATGGCCATCAAGAGCGCATTGGTGAAAACATTTTTTTATTCACCCCCAGCACGGTAACGATTTCCACCCCCAGTAGCCAAGTGGTGCAGCCGCTGCAGCGTCCTTTGCAAAGCCCTACCCCCCTCTGGCCCAGCAGCTATGAGCATTTGCAGGCAGTAGGTCAGCACTAGTCGTTATGGAGCGGCTACTGCTAGGTGTTATCGGGGGTGGAGCCATGGGATCCGCCCTGCTGCGGCGTTGGGTGGCTATGGGAGTTTGTCCCGCAGCTCAGATGGCTTTGCGGGAGCCCGATCTGGACAAGGCTGTGGCCCTGCAGCAGGAGCTGGGCATCCGATTGTTGGCGGATCCCTCTCAGGCGGGAGAGTCTGAGATTTTGTTTCTGGCCGTTAAACCACAGGTTTTCCCGACGGTGGTGGCCGAGATGGGCCAGTTGGCTGCTACAGAGCTGGTGATCTCGATTATGGCCGGGATCCCCTTGCAGCAGTTGCAGCAGGCTTTTCCCAAGCAAAAGGTGGTGCGCACAATGCCCAACACGCCGGCGCTGGTGGGGGCGGGCATAACAGCCATCAGCTACGGGCCAGGAGTGACACCTACGCAGGTGGAGCAGGTGGAAAAGCTGTTTCGCGCGGTGGGCGAGGTGGTGACGGTGGCCGAAAGCCAGATGGATGCAGTGACGGCACTTTCGGGTTCCGGGCCGGGGTATCTGGCGGTGATCCTGGAGGGGCTGATCGACGGAGGGGTACAGGTAGGGCTGCCGCGTCCCATCGCTACCCAGTTGGCTGTGCAGACCCTAGCGGGTACTGCTGCCCTCTTGCAACAGGAAAATCTCCACCCTGCCATTCTTAAAGATCGGGTTACCAGCCCAGGGGGGACAACCATCACCGGGATCCAAGCCTTGGAACAGGCGGGGGTGCGGGGAGCTCTGATGCAGGCGGTGCGGGCAGCCTACGAGCGCTCTTGCCAGTTGCGGGGATCCTAGCGGGCCAGCAACCCTTGCCAGAGGGGACGGGTGATCCAATTCCACCCCACCTTGAGCTGGTGTTCTAGGGTGGGCAGGCGTACTAGATAGGCAGTTCGCCGGGCCAAATAGCCCAGGGGGCCGGTCAGGGTGAGGCCGCCAAGGGCAGAAAGCACCGCCGTATCCACCCCCAGGCTCAGCATTTCCCCCAAGGAAAAGTAGCGAAAGGGCAGGAGAGGCCGCTCCTGGGTGAGCAACGCCCACAGGTTCCAGGCGCAATAACCGGCCTGTTGAAAAGCCGCTTGGGCTGTGGCCGGCACCGGCTTGCCCTCCGCGTCCACCACCGCCGCTGCATCTCCCAAGGCAAAGATCTCTGGGAAGGTGGGGATCTGTAAGGTGGGCAAAACCTGCAGCCGTCCCCGCTCGGTTTTGGGCAGATCCCAATTGGCAATCACCGCTGCCGGTCGGGTTCCGACAGTCCACAGCACAGCATCCGCAAGATCCGTAGCAATCTCCTGGCTCTCCAGTCGCTGGAGCTGCAGACGGAAGAGAGGGGCGCCGTTCTCGTTAAGGGCCTCAATGCTCAAGACCTTGGTTTGCAACTCCACCTGCACCCGCCGTTGGGCCAGCGCCTCTTGGGCCGCCTCCCGGCTGGAGGGAGCAAAGCCGGACAAGATTTGGGATCCCAACTCGATGAGGCGGATCCGTCCCCGCCAGCCCAGCCGATCTGCCAATTTACAGGCCAATTCCACGCCACTGGCCCCTGCTCCTGCGATAGCCAGATCTATATGCTGAGCCGGATCCCGCTCTTCTAACGCCTTCAGGTGGGCGCGCAGCCGCTGGGCATCTGCCAGGGTGCGAAAGGGAAAAGCAAACTCCGCCGCTCCCGGAACGCTCTCCAGAGGGGTTTCTCCCCCCAGCGCCAGCACCAGCGCGTCATACTCCAAGCTCTGCCCATCTTCCAGCTCCACTCGGCGGGCTTGAGGGTCGATAGCCCGGACGGATCCCCGGCGAAACTGCACCGATTCTGGGGTTAGCAGATCTTGGAAACGGGGGGCCACCTCCCAGTCTTCCATTTCTCCGGTGAGCAGCTCGTAAAGCAGAGGGGCAAAGACAAACCGCTCCTGCCGGTCGACCAAGGTGATCTGGGGTGGCTCTGACCAGGGTTGCCGGCTCAGTTCCAAAGCTGTGTACAGCCCGCCAAAGCCGCCCCCAAGGATGCAAATGCGATTCATGCTCGGATGGTTCACGTGACGTTATCAGACGTTCATCAAAGTTGCGCGAAAGGCTCCGACTTAAAGATCACACCCTGCTGGCGCAGGTGAGCTGCTGAGGGATACCTCACCTTAGAGAGGAGAGAGAAAAGAGGAGAGAGCCTCACTTCTCACTCCTGATTGGAACTGACTTGAACTTTCCCGGCTAGACTTCTCCAGCGTAGTCTGTGTTGTCCCAGCTCTGCCAGCCCGGCATTTCCGACGGGGAAGCCCGTCGCTCGTCCAGCCAAGTTTGGAGAATCACCGCCGCCGACTGCTGATCGATTAACCCCTTCTGGGCTTTGGCCGGGATCCCCGCCTCGCGCAGATCCCACTCCGCCTGCACGGTGCTCAGGTATTCGTTGACGGTAACAACGGGAAGATCCACGGCCACCTGCAAGGCGCGCACAAACCGCTGGACTTTGCGGGCCTGGGATCCCAGGGAGCCATCGGCCAGAAGGGGGATCCCCACCACCACCACGGTGGCCTGGCGACGGCGGATCCACTCCTGAACTTGGGCAATATCCTCTGCAAGGGATCGTCGCTGGATGACCCCCAAGCCGGTAGCCAACAGCCCCAGCCGATCGGAGCCCGCTACGCCGATGCGACGGTTGCCCACATCCAACCCCAGCGCAGAAAAGGGATCCCTTGTGGCAAAATGGTTCAGGCTTATCGACATCTTGCTGCCCTTTTGGGCTTTCGGTTCTCGTTCGCCTATCCTCTCTCGATGACCCTGTTTGGAGCAACACTCGATGACCAGCGCTACCCTGTCTCTCCCGAAGCATGAAGTGAAAGATCTGAGCCTCGCTCCCCTGGGCAAGCAACGGATTGGATGGGCGGCGCGGGAGATGCCGGTGCTGGCTCAGATCCGGGAGCGCTTTGCCCAAGAAAAGCCCTTGGCCGGACTGCGCCTGGTGGCTTGCTGTCACATTACGACCGAAACGGCCAACCTGGCCCTAGCTCTACAAGCAGGGGGAGCAGATAGCGTCCTCATTGCCAGCAACCCCCTCTCCACCCAAGACGATGTGGCCGCCAGCCTGGTGGCCGACTATGGCATCTCGGTGTTTGCCCTCAAAGGGGAAGATGTAGCCACCTACCGCCGCCACGTGCAAATTGCCTTGGATCACCACCCCAACCTGATCATTGACGATGGCGGAGATGTGACGGCAGAGCTGGTGCAGCATCGGCAGGGACAGTTGTCGGAGATCATCGGCACCACAGAAGAAACCACCACCGGCCTGGTTCGCCTCAGGGCCATGCTTAAGGCAGGGGTGCTGAGTTTTCCGGTGATGACGGTCAACGACGCAGAAACCAAACACTTCTTCGACAACCGCTACGGCACCGGCCAATCCACCCTGGATGGTATTTTGCGCTGCACCAACATTCTTTTGGCCGGGAAAACAGTGGTGGTGGCGGGCTATGGCTGGTGCGCCAAGGGGGTGGCCATGCGGGCCCGCGGCATGGGATCCCAAGTGATCGTGACGGAAGTCAACCCGGTGCGGGCCCTAGAAGCCGTGATGGATGGCTTCCGGGTGATGCCCATGCAAGAAGCCGCTGCTCTAGGGGATCTCTTCATCACCGTCACCGGCAACAAGCACGTCATTCGCGGTGAGCACTTCGACCGCATGAAAGACGGGGCAATGGTCTGCAACGCTGGCCACTTTGACATTGAAATCGACCTGGTGGCGCTGCAGGAGCGCGCAGTTTCCCGACAGACGGTGCGGCCTTTTGTTGAGGAATATCGTCTCCAATCGGGCAAGTCGGTGGTGGTGCTGGGAGAGGGCCGGCTGATTAACCTGGCTGCTGCTGAAGGGCACCCCGCTAGCGTTATGGACATGAGCTTTGCCAACCAGGCCCTGGCCTGCGAATACCTGGTGAAAAACCGGGGCCGGTTGACTCCGGGGCTGCACCCCATTCCCCCAGAAGTGGACGAGGCCATTGCCCGCCTCAAGCTCAAAGCCATGGGGATCCAAATTGACAGCCTCACCCCAGAGCAGATCGAGTACGGCAACACGTGGACTGCCGGAACTTAAGAGCAGGTTCTGGCGCTACGAGCATGAGACACACCCTAAAACCTGTCGCACCTGAACCAACTCGCCAGCAGGAAGGCGAGCTTTCAACTCCTTCTCCTAGCGATACAGCCAGTCGCACAGCACGTCCGGCGGACAAACCTCTTGGTCATAGAGCTCACGCACCGCCCAAAGGCTGCCGTGGACGACAACCCCGCTCTCTGCACAAGCCCTGCGCAGCCGGCCATCGTTGGAGAGGAGCGTAGAGCCATTGGTACGGCAGTAGTGGAGACACAATGCGTCGGCTATCGACAACCCACCTTTCTTCAGTACCATTGCTTCCGGAAGCCACGTTTCCTGCACCTGGACAACCCGCACGCCCAACTTGCTGACCTGGGACTCGCACAGGTCGTCGACTTCTGCCAGTACCACGTCAAGCACCTCCAGAGTTGCCAGCCTTGCCAAGGATTCCAGTCCCCCGACCTTGGCGAAGTCAATGAGGATGTTGGCGTCAGAAAGCAGGGTCATTAGGGCTGCTAAAGAGCACTTGCGCCGCTTGACCACCAAAACGAAGCTCGCTTGCGGACATCCTCCATCGGCACACCCAGCACTTCTGCGGCTCGGGAAGCGCTCACAATGTCGAGGGAGAGAGCCTGAAACACCAGCCGTTCGAGGCGGGATTTGGGCAGTTGGCTCTGGTCGTTCTGCCAAGCGGGGTTGTAAAACTCACGCCGTAGCTCAAGCGGCTCCTTGTCTTTTCCGTATTTCTTGTTCAGTACACCGATCTGTTGGCCGCATTGCTTGCGAGAAATGATGCCAATCTGAGCGGCCCGCACCAGGACAGTTCGCATGCTGATGCCGTAGCGGAGCTTGAGGTCAAGCAGCATGGCCTCAGGAACCCAGCGGTGGCGGAATGCCTGAAGTTCTCGCTCAAGGACGTCACGCGGCAGCAGCACTGCCCCGGCCAAATGGTTGGCGAGTTTCTCCCTAGTGCTCCGCACCGCTGTCACGAACAGGTTTCTATCCACGGTCTTTTCTGGGCGCGCGAAGTCCTGGCGATGGCAGATGAGGTGAGCTAACTCGTGTAGAGCGGTGAAAAACTGCCGTTCAACAGGGTGATTGTCGTTGACGACGATAACTGCCCCAAGCGACTCGGTGTAAGCCGAGAGACCACTGACATGGGCTGGCAGGGGGATGAGGAGAATCTTCAAGCCGCGCTCCTCAAGTCGGGCAATGACATCTCCCAGAGGAGCATGTTCTACCCCTAGGAAGTCTCGCACGTCGTCGGCGTAGCGCTCCACCGCATACGGACCATAGGTCTCCACCGGCATTTGGGGTGGCGACACAGCAACCTCACCAATCCCCTTCTCGATCTCGGCATAGGCTAGGGCTCGCTTCAGCACCAGGGCTTTGAGCGCGGGGGTCCAAACTTTTGGATCATCTGCTCTGAATAGCAAAGTCGGTTCCGTCTGCGCCGGCAGGATGGATCCCCTAGACTTGGCCTGGCCGTCACGGTCGTGGGGTGGGGTACAGGCGGCCTTTTCTTCCAAGAAAACCTCAAGCGGCACACCCAGCGCGCGGGCAACAGCAGCCAACTCACCGATGGAAGGGGTGCGCTCACCTTTCTCCCAAATCGCGATGGTCTCCGGGGGCAGCCCGACTTTGTTACCCAGATCGGTCTGGCTTAACCCCCTATGTTCGCGGAGTAACTGAATGTAACCAACGTTGATCATAGGCAGCGCGACGTGTTCCACTGTAGCAACCCAAAGGCTGTCGGTGTTCACCGACAAGCTTCCAGGGCGTTTATGGTCATTTCGATTCAAACTAGGACACTGCACTCATAACTCAATGTTGACTGTGCGGAGCCAGAAGGCTCTTTTCAATAGCTCGGGGGTCTCACCCTAACCTGAAATGACTACGTTGATTTCGACTCCAACAGGCTGGCCAAAGGCCCATCGATCTGCTCAGGCAATACAGAGAAGAGAGCCCATTGCCGCTCCATTGAGAAGCTTAAAAGGTTCCAAACGACCACGCAGGAGTGTTTAGTCACCACTTAGGCCAAGATGGGAGCCGTGGCCCCGGTGCATCTGCGACCAAACGCGGGTGGGCAGACCCCAGACGTAGATAAACCCTTCCGCTGCTTTGTGATCAAACTGGTCTCCTGCGCCGTAGGTGGCCAGCTCGGGGTTGTAGAGGGAGTAGGGAGAGCGACGGCCCACACAGACCGCCTGGCCCTTGTGCAGCCGCATTCGCACCTCGCCGGTTACGCTTTTTTGGGTGGCTTGGACGAAGGCATCCAACGCCTCTCGCAGGGGCGAGTACCAGAGGCCGTTGTACACCAGTTGGCCGTAGGTGGTCTCAATGCCGTACTTGTAATGGATGACATCGCGGGTGAGGGTGAGGCTTTCCAGCTCGCGGTGGGCTTGGATCAAGACGGTTAAGGCGGGGCACTCGTAGATCTCCCGCGACTTGATCCCCACCAGGCGGTTTTCGATCATGTCAATGCGGCCCACCCCATGCAGGCCAGCTAAGGAGTTGAGCTGCTGGAAAAGGGATCTGGGACTGAGGCGCTGCCCATCCAGCCCGACGGGGATCCCTTGCTCAAACTCAATCTCCACATAGGCCGGTTCATCGGGAGTTTGGGAGATGGGGCGGGTGAGGGCGTACACTTCCTCCGGCGGCTCCCGGTCGGCATCTTCTAGGATGCCAGCTTCAGCGCTGCGACCCAGGATGTTGAGGTCGATGCTGTAGGGGCTGGACTTTTGCACCGGCATGGGGATCCCGTAGCGCTCTCCATAGGCAATGGTTTCCTCTCGGCTCATTCCCCACTCCCGAGCAGGGGCCAACACGTTGAGCTTGGGGTTCAAAGCAGCAATAGCCAGATCAAAGCGCACTTGGTCGTTGCCTTTGCCGGTGCAGCCGTGGGCCACCGCATCGGCTCCCACCTCTTCCGCCACCTCCACCAATAGCTTAGCGATCAACGGTCGGGCCAGTGCCGTAGAGAGAGGGTAGCGCTGCTCGTAGAGGGCATTGGCTTGAATGGCTGGGAAGGCGTAGTCGGTGATCAAGGTCTGAATGGCATCCCGCACCAGAGATTGCTCTGCCCCTGCCCTAAGAGCCTTGGCCTGAATGGCCTCCAGCTCCACCCCTTGCCCCAAGTCTACGGCCAGCGTAACCACCGATTCCACCCCCCACTCGTGCTTGAGATAGGGGATGCAAACGGAAGTATCCACTCCGCCTGAATAGGCCAATACCACCTTCTTCGCCCGTCCCATCGGATCCCTGCTTGAAAAGTTGCTAGCCCATTATGCCCTGTGGCGTGGATCTTGGCTGGCCTCAGTGTCGGTTTCCTCAGCTATTCTCAAGGGGATTTCTCCTGCCGGGGAAGAGCTTGGGGTGTGAGTGAGGTGAGCATGGCTGGCAAAAAGACGGCTGCGGCCCGCCGGAGATCTGGGCACAGGCGAACTTTGTGGCTGGGGATCCTGTCGCTGCTGAGCTTTCTGGGGGGGATGGGGTTTGCCAGCTTGTCCCAACCCGAAGTGGGATCCCCCATCGCTGCTTCAGAGCCAGAGCCGCCTCGTTTTACCGCCCACGGTTGGCCTATGTTGGATCCCTTGCCGCAGCCGGACGAGATTTGGGAGTGCGAGTTGGTGGTGGTGGGGGGATCCCTGGGGGGAGTGGCGGCAGCGGGCCATGCCATGCGAGAGGGGGTGCAAACCTGTCTCATCGAGCTTACCCCTTGGCTGGGGGGGCAGATCACCGCCCAGGGGGTATCGGCCATTGATGAATCGCTGCCGATGCGGCAGCGGGGCAATTTTTCCAACCACTGGCTGCAGTTCAAAGCCCTCATCGAGAGCCAGCCTGTAAATCTCCCCGCCTGGACAGGGATCCCTCCAGGAACCCGCGTGGCCGAGATCAACAGTTGCTGGGTGGGAGGGCTGTGTTTTCCGCCTCAGGCGGGGCTGCAGGCGGTGGAAAGCTGGCTAGAGCAAGCGGCTCGGCACGCTCCCAACAGCCGCTGGGCTACCCAAACGGCTTTCAAAGGGGCCACCTTCAGCGCCGATGGATCCCGGATTGAAAGCATTTATGCTGTGCAGCGGCAACCGCGGGATCCCGATTTTGTGCCACCGGGACGGCTGTGGCGGGAGCTGGTGAGCTGGTACAGTTGGCAGGAAACGGAGGTGTTCGCCAAGCGAGTGCTGCGTCTACAAGCGCCGCCGGGCCGCCCATTGTTCGTGATCGATGCCACCGATACCGGAGAGCTGGTGGGCTGGGCCGGGATCCCCTATCGGCTGGGATCAGAAGGGCGAGACGTGACCGGAGAGCCCAACGCTGCCCCTGCCAGCAACCCGGAGTGTACTCAGGCCTTTACCTTTCCCTTCGTGCTGGCCATCCACGACGATGGCGGGCGCTCCCGAGCAGAGCTGGCCCAACTGCAGCCAGGCTATTCCCGCGCTGAACACCGCCGCGAGTTCGATATGGAAGGTTTCCCCACCTTCAGCGGCCAGAGCTTTTTCAATTACCGCCGCATTGTCAGCAAGGGCCGCCGGGATCCCTTCTACAGCACACCCGTTCCAGGCGACCTGACGCTGGTGAACTGGAACCGCGGCAACGACTGGGGGATCATGAACCCACCCCTGATTCTGACGGAAGAGCGGCTGGTGGCCTCGGGGCAGCGCCACAACTGGCTGGGGGGCTTGGATGTCTCGGCCATCAAAGATGGAGAAAACCACGCTCTGCTGTTTGCCGAGTGGCTAATGGAAACCCAATCCCGCAGCGGCTATCCCCTGTCCTTGGTGTTTGCAGAAGAGTCTTTGCTGGGGACTCGCTCCGGCCTTAGCCTCTACCCCTACATCCGGGAAGGTCGGCGCATCCTGGGGCGATCTGCTTACGGCCAAGCAGAGTTCCTGATGTTGGAGCAGGATATTCGCGTCGGCACCACTGGGGGACGGGACTTCAGACCTACCGTGGTGGGGGTTACCCACTACGCCATCGACATCCATGGCTGTCGCTACCGCAACTGGGAGCCATCTCTGTCGGCCAGCTCCGCGCCAGTCAACGAGTTTTCCGTCCGCCCCATTCTCATTCCCTTAGAAGCCCTGATCCCGCAGAAGGTGGATAACCTGCTCATTGGCGGCAAAGGGATCGCCGTCAGCCACATTGTCAACGCCGCCACCCGCGTGCATTACGGTGAATGGATCATCGGCTCGGCAGCAGGGCTGACCGTAGCTTGGCTGCACAGGCAGGATCCCAGCTTGACTCCAGCTCAGATCGTGCCGCAGGGCAAAATGGCCGATTTACAGCGCTATCTGGTCTCCCGCGGGCAACGACTGCAATGGTGAACTCCAAGAACACCGCCCCGCCGCCCAGATCCCCCTGCTCCATCTTGTCTGGCATGGAGGCCCTAGCCCTCTGCCTCAGAGGGAAGGGAATCGGGATTGGTATCCTCGCTACTTTTGCCATAGCGCCGCCGCCGCCACCACACCAGTAGAGGGCTGGCAATAAAAATGCTGGAATACACCCCTAAGGCAAATCCCACCAGCAGAGCGATGGCAAACCCCTTCAAGGTAGCTCCTCCGAAAATGGCGATGGCAATCAAGGGCAGCATCGTCGTCAGGGTGGTATTCAAGGAGCGGGCAAAAGTTTGATTTAAAGACAGGTTCACCACCTCAGCGAAGCTGACTTTACGGCTCACCAGGCGAAGGTTTTCGCGGATGCGGTCGTAAATGACCACAGTGTCGTTGACGGAAAAGCCGATGATGGTCAGCAGTGCCACCACAAACAGGCTATCCACCTCCATGCCCACCGTCAGGCCCAAAAGGGCAAACAGCCCTATCGTCAACACCACATCGTGCAGCAGTGCCAAAATGGCAAACACCGCGTAATCCCACTGGAAGCGCAGGGCCAGGTACAGCACAATGAGCCCGAAAGAGATGAGCACCGCCACAATGCCAGAACGCAAGAGCAAACGCCCCACCGTCGGGCCAACCGTTTCGACCAGATTGCGCTCAAAGGGGGCAACCTCCTGCCGTAGGGTGGCTTCCACGGCCAAGCGCTCCGTCTCCGACAAGGGGGGCATACGAATCAGGGCTTCCTGGCCCGTCTGGGTGTCCAGTTGAATGATGCTGCTCCCCAGGTTGTGTTCCTGCAGCGCCCGCCGCAGCTCCTCGGTGGTGACAGGCCGCTCAAAGCTCAGATCCAGCAAAGTACCGCCGGAAAAATCCAACCCCAGGCGCAGGGGGGTTCCCAGAGAAGCCAGGGAAAAAGCCATGCTGACCAGCCCCACCAGCAACACCCCCAAGGAGAAGCCAAACCACAGCCTGCTCCGCCCAACAATGTCGAAGCGGTAGTCCAGCAAACGAGAGGAGGCCGGATCTACGGGGGATAGCTCTTGAGCCGTCATGATTGAGCCGTCTCCATCTGAACGCCGTAAAACTGAGGTTTGCGCAAGCTGGGGATCCCCATCGCCGCCAAGAGCAGGGTACGGGTGCAGGTGATGGCCGTAAAGAAGCTCACCAGAATACCAATGCCCAGGGTTACCGCAAACCCTTTCACCAGACCCATCCCCAGCCAGAAGAGCACGCCACAGACCAAAAGGGTGGTTACATTGCTGTCCAGGATGCTGCTGAAGGCGCGGTTAAACCCTTCCGAAATGGACTTGTAGATGGATTTGCCAGCCCGCAACTCTTCTTTAATGCGCTCGAAGATCAACACGTTGGCATCCACCGCCATGCCGATGCTGAGGATAAAGCCAGCGATCCCCGGCAGAGTCATGGTGACCCCCAGCAGTTGGAACAGAGCAAAGGTGCAGAGGGCATAGATGAGCAGAGCGATGTCGGCAATCAGCCCCGGCAGGCGATAGTAGGCCACCATAAAGATAAAAACCAGCACCAAGCCCCCAATCCCGGCATAGAGACTGCGGCGCACGCTCACTTCCCCCAAAGTGGCCCCAACGGTGCGATTTTCAATCACCTGAATGGGAACCGGCAGCGCCCCTGCCTTGAGCTTGACGGCCAGATCGGTAGCGGTCTCCACCGTAAAATTCCCTGTGATCACCGCCGTCCCGCCGGTAATGCCGGTGCGGGCAAACTCCGGCCCCACTATCGGGGCACTGATCAGCACGTCGTCCAGAAAAATGCCCAATGGACGTTCTGTCCCGGCCAGATCTCGGGTGAGCTGAGTAAATTTTTCTGCCCCCTCCGGCTTGAACTCCAGCAACACTTCCCAACTTTGGGATCCGCGGCGGGGGGCTTGGGGATAGGCGTTGCGCAGCAGATCCCCGGTGAGGCCGACTCGCTCAAACAGAGTATCCGGATTCTCCCCTGCCGTTACCTCTCCCCGCTCGTTGCGGGGCAGCGCGCTGACAGGAACCAAGCCCTTGCGAAACTCCAATTGGGCCGTATCTCCAAGGAGAGCAATGGCCCGATCCGGATCCGCTACCCCCGGCAACTGCACGAACAGGCGGTCTTGGCCGCTGATTTGCACCAGAGGCTCAGCCACCCCCAACCCGTTGATCCGCTGCTGGATGACGGCCTCTACCCCTTGCATCACTTCGGGGGTGATCTCAGGCACCTCCTCGGTGGGCATGGCTTGTAGCGTGAGCTGGGTTCCTCCCTTGAGGTCAAGGCCAAGGCGAACCTCCCGGCTGAAGCCCAAGTAAACGAGGGCAACCACCACGGCCAAGATGAAGATCAACCCCCGCAAAAAGGCGAGCCGGCTGAGCCACGAAGCTGAGAATTGGGTCATAGGCCTGAAAGGACGAGGAACGCTGGCAGACTCGATCTGAGGCTCTTAGGATTTTGGCACTTTCCGAGCCTTCTGATCCTATCGCAGACGGGATCCCTTGCTTGGCAAGGCGGAAAACGGCAGAGCCAGTGGCGCTGCCCTGACAAAATGGCCCTTGGGATCCACCGCAAAGGCAACCCCCAGCTTGATGGAGATGGGTACTGGGTTATCGCTTTGGGCAGGGGGGATGAAGTTCAAAGCCGTTATTGTTGATGTTGATCAAGTAAGGAATGCCCCTGCTGGTTTGGGCCGACCCTAGGTTAGGCTATTGCCATCCCGGGGGAGCAGGAAACACCTCTGCCCGGAAGTCGGCGAGTTGAGTGAAGGAAGGTTGAGGTGAATGGGAGACTGGCCTGCCATTTCCCTGTGCTGCTATTGACCCTGCCTCTGTGGGGATCCCCGACCTGGGCCGGAGAGTATTTCACCGAGGAAGTGACCAGCCCTAGCCTGGAGATCATTCACGGCTGGCGGCAGGAGGTGTACGGCATTGGGGTTACCATCACCAACACCAGCCTCGGCTCCTTTCGCGTGCCCTTGGAAATTGATATGGAGGATCGGGCTAGCTGTGAGCGGGCCGACTTGGTGCTGACGAACAATCGCATCATGCCGATGGGATCCTTCCAGGACTGCATTCTCAACATCTTTCCCTACCTGGATAAGTTCATCAACCAAGAAGTCGCCAGCATTCGAGTCACCCTAAAAGGGCCGGCTCCCCCTCTGGAAATTCCGCTAGAGGAGTCGGATCGGCTGATTTTGGCCCAGGTGGCCAACCAATCGCGGGAAGCCTTTGTTTTCTTTCAGCAGGAGTTGGCCCGTGTTTTGGAGCTGCTGAGGCAGTCGGATCCCAGCCAGAGCGAGACGGCCCCACAGCCTGCTACCCCAGCCCCAACCGCCACTCCAGCCGAGTCTGCTGCCAGCCCAGGAGATTTTGTAATTGTGGGATCCATTCGGGAAGAACGAGTGGGGGCTGGTAGCCGTCTAAGCGTGGAAGCAATCAACCGCAGCACCCGCACGGTTCTCAACGCCCGTGCTCGTTTCACCTTCTATCGCGGGGAGGAAGTTGTTGATACGCGAGTGGTAGCATTCGAACCCAGTGACGTGCCCCCCGGACAAAGGGCCTCTGCCAGTGTGCTGAAAACCGAGGCCAACTGGGATCGCGTTACGGTGACCTTCCAGTGGCAGTAAGGTTGCCTCAGGGGGCTAAAGCGTTGCCCCGAATCAGGCTGCCTAGCGTTTTAACCGTGATCTTGAACTGCACCCAAGGGCTCAGGGGCACCACCGTTTTGTAGAGGTAGCTGTCAAAGGTCATCCTCTGCACATCCCGGTCGGCGCACATCTCCACGAAGGCTTCACGGGTGGCGTTGGAACGGTAGAACACCCGCTGCAGAATATCCAAGACTTTGTAGGTCAAGCCGTATTGGCGATCCCAGCGCTTGAGATACAGCTTTAGATCCTCTTCACTGGGGATGCGCGCCCCACCGTTAGAGGTCTCGACAATGGTCTCAGCGCACATGCGGCCTGACTTGGCAGCAAAATAGATCCCTTCGCCACTGGATTTGGTTACGTATCCCGCCGCATCTCCCACCAAAGCAGCACGGCCCACCACGCGGCGCGGACGGGGATGCTCTGGGATGGGATGGGCTTCCACCTTGATCACCTGGCCCCCGCGGATACGCTCAGCAGCACGGGCGCGGATCCCGGCTTGCAACTTTTGGATGTGGGCTTGGTTCACCTTCATGGTGCCGGTGCCCACGGCTACATGGTTGGACTTGGGAAACACCCAGGCATAAAAGTCTGGAGAAACATCGTCCCCCACGTACATTTCTGCTCGCTCTTCGTAGTAGGCCATTTTGTCGTCCGGGAGCCGGATTCGCTCCTGAAAGGCCAGAGCATAGTTATAGTCCCCAGCACCAATGGCTTCCGCCACCTTGGAGTGGAACCCATCTGCCCCAATCACCAGATCCACTGCCAAAGAACGCGGCACCCCTTGCCTTGATCCGTCAGAGAAATCGTTGTAGTGCAGGATGTAGGGATCCCGGCCATTTTGGGGGATTTCCAGATGCATCACCTTGCCGTTGATCAGCGCCGCCCCTTTTTGGTGGGCACGATTGCGCAAGAAAGCATCCAAGATCTCGCGGCGGCACATGCCGATGTATTCGTTTTCCTTTTCGAGGGCAATGTCCACCTCATAGTTGGAGGGGGAGATCATCTTCATCTTGCGCACTTTGCGGTCGATGATCTCAGGGGGAAGGTCAAATTCTGAAACCATACAGAGGGGAATGGCGCCGCCACAGGGTTTGGCATTGTCCAGCTTCCGCTCAAACAAAAAGGTTTCAATTCCAGCTTGGGCTAGAACTTCAGCAGCAGAGGCTCCGGCTGGCCCGCCCCCCACAACAGCAACTCTCAGGCTCAAGGCGCTCTCCTCGATGCAAATGCGACTGGCTCATCAGACAGCAGGCATCCTACCACAGCTCCTCAGAAGCATTGCGAACCTTGACGAAGTGTTGCAGGGTGGCCCAGGTCTGTGGCCACGGTCTACCCCGATTTGACCTAAGCTTTCTAATGCGTTTATCCGCAACCTCATTCTGAACACAGCCGGTCGCGTTGGCATTGCTTAGCAACAAAAGCAAGCTCTCTCTGCTTTGAGAACTGTTCACGCAACTGGGCGCACTCGCCTGCCTCTACAAAAGGCCCTGTCGCATCTGATCCCAGAGATTGAGATAGGACTCGGCTTCGGCTGAGCTCAAGGGGCGCCAGATCTCCGAGCGTTGCCAAGTGGAGATTTGAAAGTCGGCTCTGCGTTGCAGGCGTGGGGCAAGTTGAGCCCAATCCAGTGGTAAAATGGAAGGGATCCCGCTCAGATTAACCAAGCGAGGCGCAAATTCGGGATTCAAGACAAAATCAAGCCAGTCGGCCAACAGGGATCCGGAAGCTGTCTGGGTTGATTCTGCGTGGGTATTGTCTTCGACGTGAGGTCGCACCCAAACATCCCACCAGATGGCGGATCCGGAAGCCGGGATCACCACTGCCAGCTCAGGGTAGTTGGCTTGGGTGGCGTAGAGATCCTGGGACCAGCCCACGGCCACCCAGCTATCGGCCAAGCGCAAGATGGGCAGATAGTCGGAAGAGGTGTAAGTTAAAACCTGGCGATGCAGGGATCCCAGCTCTTGCCGTAGTTCGGCATCCTCAGGGTCGAGGGGATCGTTGTAGGAGCGGCCCAATTTCTTCAGGGTTAGCCCAATTACCTCTCGCGGATGATCCGGCAGAGTCAGTTTGCCGGCCAGATCAGGCCGCCACAGATCCGCCCAGTCCCGGATGGGCTCCCTCACCCGATCCCGGCGGTAGGCAATGGCTGTTACCCCCCAGCGCCAGGGCACACCCCAGATCTGCCCCTCCCGACGTGCTGCAGCTTGCCAACGGGGATCCAAATTGCGCCATCCTTCTCCCAGCAAGCTTTCCGGTAGCGGATCCAGCCAACCAGCAGCAATGGCCCGATCCAACCCGTCGGCCCCCAACAAACTCAAAGCCGCCACCGGCAGCCGCCGCCGGAACCATCCCCCCGGATCCCACCAGGCCGGATCAGCCGGCTGAACACTTTGCTGCAGATAGGCCAACAACTGCTCCCGACTCTCCAGCAGTTGCAGCCGAAAGCGGGCCTGGGTCTTGCGGCGAAACTCGTTGAGCAAGCTGGTGGGGATCCCTTGCTTGAGGGCCACGATAAGAGGCAGGTGCGCATCCGGCCCCCCACATCCTGCCGCCACCAGTCCCAACAGGATCCCCTGCAGAAGCTCACGTCGGCTCAGCCGTATCTCGACCACGACAATACCGCTCCACCAAGATTAGAGCCACCAGATCATCGTAAGCCTTAGCCGGCACCCGCATCCCCTTGGGCAAGAGCCGCTGCCATCCTCGCGGTGGGTAAAAATCCCAGTAGCGCTGCCGGGCTTCTTGGGAGCTGTGCCGCTCATCCACCAAGACGATCTGCTGCGGGGGGAGAATGGATTCCAGTTGAGACTTCCAGGCTTGGGCCGTCGTCTGATTGCCCAGGATCACCTGCTCCGCCTGAAACTGTTGCCGGAGAGCTTGCAGTCTAGACAACGCTGCCGAGGAAGGGATCACCTCCCGGTGTAAAACCTTCAGCTCCCTTTGCGGAAGCACCTGCACCACAGCAATGCCGCACTTGTCGCGCCCTGGGTCGAAACCAATCAGCACTCGCCCACCCTCAAGCTTTGCCGAATGGAGTGGGTTCCTCATCCCTCAGGGCGCCCCGCCTGTTGAACTCCAGGAGAGCCGGGTTGACCAGAAGCTTCCGCCATCAGAAAACTCACCCGCAACGGCCCTGCCGTGTAGATGTCGGTGTCGGCAACCAGCTTCACATCCAGAGGGGTGGTACTCTGGCGGAGATGCTGCACAACCTCCAGAAACTTGACCTGGGAGAACTCCCCAACCGTGCCGGTGATGGGATCCGAGAGGAGCCCCTCCTCCTGCGAGCGCTGATTGGCCTGGTTCAGCAGCCCCAGCAGTTGCTGTTGGATTTGATTTTCGCTCAAACCCGGTTGAATCACCCCGTGGGCCAGCACGGATCCCTTGGCGAAGATCCGCTGGTTGGGGTAAATCTGCACGAGCACAGGCACAGGCTCTCCCTTGAGCCGGTTGGTGAGGGAGAGAATGCGCACCGCCCAGCTTCCGGGTTCTTGCAACTTCTCCAAGGCTTGATCGGCATCCTCCCGGCGGATCAAGATTGCGTTTTCCAGAGGGGGCATGGGCTGGGATCCAAGGGCAAGGGCCCGCTGCTCCGCCTGGGCCAAAAGTTGCTCAAACTGCTGCCGGATTGCTTCTGGTTTTGCCCCTCTTGGGGTCTCCACAACCCCCGTTGCCAAGACTTCCCCCGCCAAGATGGCCAGTTCCCCCCGCCGCAGCCGCACCGCCAACTGGTTAAGCTGCTCGATCTCCTGCTCAAGCTGGTTTTTCTGGTTCTCCAGTTGGGCTAAGGCTGCCTGCACTACATCCAGGGAGCGCTCCAGTTGCTCTCGATCCAGTTGCAGGGCTTGTTTTTGCGACTCCAGGGTGGCGATCATCTGCCGGGCCGACTCCACCTCTGCCTTCACTGCCTCCAACTCGGCCTGGGCTCGATCCAGACTGGGCTGCACCTTGGCCAGTTGCTCGTTGGCTGCCGCCAGCTTAGCCTCCGCCTCCTGCCGCTCCTGCAGCGCCACCGCCAGTTGATCCCGCACTTCGCTCAGGCGGGTTTGGGCTGCCGACTGCTGGCTGCGAAATTGGTCGAGATCCATCTTGAGGTGGTCTCGCTCAACCCTAAGATCGGCATTTTCCGCTTCCAAAAGGGCTTTTTGGCGGTTGAGGGCCCGCAGCTCTTGCTCCGCCTGAGCAATTTGGTTGGTGTAGCTGAACAGGGCCTCCGACAGGGAACGGTTGAGGAGCAGCAGTGTGCCCAAGGTCAGGGCGGAGATGCTCACGCCGGTCACCACAGCCACCAGAATGGCTGTATGGCGGGGGCGCAGGTTAAACCAGGTGAGGCGCTTTTTGCCAATGCGGTAGCCCACCCGATCCCCGACAACGGCAATCAGGCCACTGACAACCAACATGTAGAGGATCAGCAGTACGCCTTGCATATTCCCGGATCCCCGCCATGGAAATCTTAGCAAGGTTGCCCTGAGGACTTTGGGAGTTGTTGGGGGCTGGGAAATTAGGAATTCAGTGTTTTTTGTAGGGGTTCTAATCCGCGTAGAGGAGCCGCTCCACCGCCGCTACGATATCTGCAGGTTGCACGATGGTGGCTGCCTCCAGGGTGCCGTTGTAGGGGGTGGGAATGTCCTGCGAAGCCAAACGCACCACCGGCGCATCCAGCTCGTCAAACAGTTCTTCCATGATGCGAGCCGTCAGTTCCGCCCCAATGCCACCGGATTTCATGTCTTCCTCAACAACAATCACCCGATGGGTTTTGCGCACCGAAGCGGCAATGGTCTCCATATCCAGAGGTTTGAGCGAGATCAAATCAATCACCTCAGGGTCGATCTCCTGCTGCACCAGAGTGTCCACGGCCTTGAGCACGTGGTAGCGCATGCGGGAGTAGGTAAGCAGGGTAACATCGGAGCCAGTTCGGACAATCTCGGCTTTGTCCAAAGGCAAAAGATATTCCTCCTCTGGGAGGTCTTCCTTCAAGTTGTACAAGAGGACATGCTCGAAAAAGAGAACCGGGTTGTCATCACGGATGGCAGACTTGAGCAAGCCTTTGGCATTGTAAGGGGTTGAGCAGGCCACGATCTTGAGCCCAGGCACTGCTTGAAAGTAAGCCTCCAGTCGTTGCGAGTGCTCTGCCCCCAACTGACGGCCCACCCCACCCGGCCCGCGGATGACCATCGGGATCTTGAAGTTGCCCCCGGAAGTGTAGCGGAGCATACCGGCATTGTTGGCAATTTGGTTGAAGGCCAGGAGCAGAAAGCCCATGTTCATCCCTTCCACCACCGGGCGCAAGCCGGTCATGGCTGCCCCAATGGCCAAGCCGGTAAAGCTGTTCTCGCAGATGGGGGTATCCAGCAGGCGCATCTCCCCATACTTGCGATACAGGTCTTTGGTGACTTTGTAGGAGCCGCCGTAATGGCCGACATCTTCTCCCAAAACAAACACGTTGGGATCGCGGGCCATTTCTTCGTCGAGGGCAGCACGCAAGGCGTTGTAGAGGAATGTCTCGGCCATAGAGGTCAAATGTCGCCAAACCCTCATTAAACCATTTTGCCGGCATGGATCCCCTTGCGGATGACTGGATAGGCTGAGCTCAGCATTCTGGCTCAAAGGGATGGCGACCTTCCCCGCAACTCCCGTCAGCACTCTGGTTCCCTTGGAAAATAGGGATTGCCTGTCTTGTCGAGGGAAGACACCATGAGCCTTGCACTGCCCAAACTGGCCCTGACCTTGGGGGATCCCACGGGGATTGGGCCGGAAATTGTGCTCAAGGTGCTGGCGGATCCTGAGGTGCAGTCTGGCGCCCACATCACGGTTGTGGGGGATCGGCAGGTTCTGGAAGCCACCTATCACCTGCTGAGGGATCGGTCGCCGGTTCCGTTGGCCCATCCGGCAGGGATCCCGATGCTGGAATGCAACACGGGCTTTCGGTTGCAGCCTGGCCGTATCGGTCAAGGAGATGCCGACAGTGGTGCGGTTAGTTTTGTTTACCTGAAAACGGCGGTCGAGCAAACGCTGCAGGGGGAGTTTCAGGGGATCGTGACAGCGCCCATCGCCAAATATCTCTGGCATCAAGCTGGCTATCGGTTCCCCGGCCAAACGGAAGTTTTGGCCCAACTGAGTGGGTCTGAACGCTACGGGATGCTGTTTGTTGCCCGTTCCCCCCACAGCGGTTGGCAGATGCGGGTTTTGCTGGCCACTACCCATATTCCCCTCAGCCAAGTGCCCACCGTGCTGACCCCAGAGCGGGTGCAGACAAAGCTGGATTTGCTGGTGGGATCCCTGCGCCACACCTTCGGGATCCCAGATCCTAGGATTGCAGTGGCCGGTCTGAATCCCCATGCCGGCGAACAGGGGCAACTGGGATCTGAGGAAAAAGAATGGCTGACCGAGCTGCTGCGCACCTATGCCCACGCCCAAATCTGGGGGCCGCTTCCCCCCGACACCCTGTGGGTGGCTCCCGCGCAAGCCTGGCATGGCCAGGGATCCCCAACCGTGGCAGATGCTTACTTGGCTCTCTATCATGATCAGGGCTTGATCCCGGTGAAGATGCTGGCTCTTGACCGGGCGGTTAACCTAACAATTGGGCTGCCTTTTGTTCGCACCTCTCCCGATCATGGCACCGCCTTCGATATTGCCGGCCAAGGGGTGGCCTGGTGCGAGAGCCTTAAGCAGGCGATCCTGCTGGCGGCAGAACTGCTGGGCAAAAACCCCCAATCCCCTGAGGGAAATACCGTCTGTACCCGGCAATCTGAGGCCGTTTCTCGTTTCCAGGGGGTGGCTTGATGGGAGTTGCCGGTGCTACCTCAACCGAAATGCTTTACCGTCGCTTTGGGCGCACCCAACAGCTTGTCTCAGTTTTTTCTCTGGGCAGCATGCGCTTGGTCAATGTGCCCAGGGCTCAGGCTCAGGCAACCGTTGAGGCAGCCCTAGCCGCAGGGATCAACCACATCGAAACGGCTCAGGCTTATGGTCATGCCGAGGTGCTCTTGGGCGAGATTTTGCAAACTCTGTCTCTTCCCCGCCATCAGTTGATTCTGACCAGCAAACTCACGCCCACAGATAGGTTGTGGGAGCGGCTGCAGGGATCCCTGCGCCGTCTGCGGGTGGATTACCTGGATCAATTTGCCTTTCATGGCATCAACTTGCCGGAACATCTGGAGTGGGTGCTGCAGAAAGGGTTGCCGATTCTCAAGCAGATGCAGCAAGAAGGCTGGGTGCGCCACATTGGTTTTTCCACCCATGGATCCCTGGAGTTAATTTTGCAGGCCATCCAGACAGGATGCTTTGACTTTGTTAATTTGCACTATCACTTTTTCCAACAGCGCAATGCACCGGCCCTAGAAGCGGCTGCCCAGCAGGATATGGGCGTGTTCATCATTTCTCCTGCCGATAAAGGGGGAATGCTCTATCGCCCGCCCCAACACCTGCAGGAGTGCTGTGCCCCGTTCAGCCCCTTGGAATTTGCCTATCGTTTTTTGCTGGCGGATCCCCGTGTTCACACCCTCAGCCTGGGCATCACCCATCCTGAGGAGTTGCAGGTGGCCTTATCGGCCTTACCGGATCCCGACCGGTGGTGGGTGGATGGCCCTCAGGTGCAAGAACGGTTGCGCCAAGCCGAGCAGGAACGCTTGGGATCCAGCCGCTGTGCCCAGTGCTACGCCTGCCTGCCCTGCCCAGAAGGGATCCACATTCCCGAAGTGCTGCGGTTGCGCAATCTAGCCATTGCCCACGAGATGACGGAGTTTGCCCAGTACCGCTACAACATGTTCGGCCAAGCTGGGCATTGGTTTCCGGGGTTACCTGCCGACCGCTGTACCGAATGCGGTGACTGCTTGCCCCGCTGCCCGGAGCATCTGCGGATCCCGGAGTTGCTGGCCGAAGCCCACCAGTTGCTGCATCGCTCTCCAATCCGGCGGCTCTGGGAATGACCATTCCCCCTATCCTGCTTGGCTGAGCTCAACTTCGTTTATGATCGGTTGCAGTTCGTCGATGAACTCACAAGGCGAGGCATTAGGGTGAATAGTCAGAGCCAAGACCGCTTAGACCGAGTAGAGCAACTGCTGGCTTGGACGGCTGAACAAACTGCTGCCAACAGCCGAGAAATTCGGGAGCTCTGCCAATCCATCCAGGAGCTGCGCCAGTCCATCCAGGAAAGCCGCGCCCAGTCTGCGGAGGAGAACGCCGCCCGTCTGCGGGAAATCGAGGAGCTGCGCCAGTCCATCCAGGAAAGCCGCACCCAGTCTGCCGAACAAGCTGCTGCTCAGGCTCAAAGCTTGCGAGAGCTACAGCAAGTTGTCAGCGAGACCCGCTCTGACTTAGCTCACCTTGCCGAGTGGGCAGAGGAAGTGACTCAAGCTCTGGTCACCCTCACCGCTCTACAACGAGAGCACGAACGCGCCATCCAGGCCATCAACCAACGGCAAGCGGAAACGGATCAGAGGTTCAACGTTCTCCTCGAGGAAGTGCGCTACCTGATTCGCCGGCAAGGCTCTGACGGAAATTCTCCCCCCTCGTCGGCCTGAGCACTGGGCTCCCTTCAGACTCTCAAAACTGCCAGGACAGTCCTAATCTTCATCCACTTCCCACTCCAATAGGTGTGCGTAGGGAGCTACCAAGTGGGGAGCATAAAAGGCAACAGCTCGAAGGGCATGCCAGTCTTCCAAGCAGCCAAAGACGGTCGGATACTCATTGCGCTCCAACCGCTCTGCAATTGCCGCCACCTCAGCTTCAGTAAACTGGCGGGGATCCATCCCCTTGACAGGGGCTTCTGCTTTGGAGTTGGATCGGGCAGACATAGGCAGCCTGAACACGCTACAAGCCGATCTTAGCCTCTTCTTTTCGCTGGCCAAAAACTTGACATGCTCCCTGTCCCAAAGGGAGAAAATTCTTAATTACCGGTATTGCTTGGCAACACTGTGTGAACAGCTTCAAGACAGTCGTTTGGTTTTTTGGGCAGTTGAGTCCTCTCGTCGCTGCATTTGCCGTAGCACAAAAGCCACCCTGCTGGTCGATTCCCGCGTAGGGGTAAAACGGGGCTACAGGTTCAACTTTTGGATAGGTTAAGCCGTGGTCTTCCGAAACTCTGAAAAGGGATCCCCATTTCCTCAGTTTCGTGGCAAGGTGAGGACAGATGCCGCATCGGAGGCTGCTATGGAGAGCAAGATCCCCGTCCGCGATGTCCAAGTTGCCCTTATCGGCCCATCCACATTAGTTCTCCGCTCCCGCACCTGGGAACGCTTGAAGTTTGAGCTGGAATACGCCCGGCAACGGGGTACCACCGCCAATAGCTACCTCATCCAGGCCCGCCAAACCCTTCTCATCGATCCTCCAGGGGAATCCTTCACCAGCATCTTTTTAGAAGAGCTGGCCCAACACCAGTACCTGCAGCGGCTGGACTTTATTTTGCTCAGCCACGTCAACTTTAACCGCATTGCCACTCTCAAAGCCCTATTGCCTCTGGCTCCTTACGCGATGGTGCTCTGCTCCAAGCCGGGATCCATTACGCTACGAGCCGCCTTTGAAGAGATGGATCCCTTGCCCCGCAGTCGCGACGAAGAAGAAGCCGCCGATCTGGGCATTTTCTACAATGGCGACCAGTCTTTCCGTTTGCGGGTCATCCGGGATGGGGATCGCCTGGATTTGGGAGAAGGGCATGAGTTGCACTTTCGCACCGTGCCCACGCCCCGCCACCCCGATGCCCTCTGTACCTACGATCCGGCTACCGGGATCCTCTATACCGATAAGCTGTTCGGCGCCCATGTGTGTGATGAGCAGGTGTTTGACGAGCATTGGCGGCAGCTCAGCGAAGACCGCCGCTACTACTTCGACTGCTTACACCGCAACCAATTGCCCCAGGTAAAGGCAGCCCTGGCCAAGTTGGAAGAATTTCCTGCCCAAATCTATGCCCCTGCCCACGGCCCCTTGGTGCGCCACAGCCTGCGGCGCTTGCGGTTGGACTACCACACTTGGTGCGAGGAGGATCCCGGCGAGCAGCGGGTAGCTCTTCTGTACACTTCCGCCTATGGGAATACAGGTTTGATGGCCATGGCCATAGCCCAAGGGTTGGAGCGAGCCGGCGTTAAGGTGGAGCGGATCAACTGCGAATGGGCCGCCCCGGAAGAAATCGCCCAGGCTCTGGAGCGCTGCCAGGGGTTTGTTATCGGATCCCCGACCTTGGCCGGCCATCCCCCCGTGCAGATTCAAACCGCCCTCGGCATCATCCTTTCTTCGGTTCCCACCACCAAGCTGGCCGGGGTTTTTGGCTCCTACGGCTGGAGCGGAGAAGCGGTGGATCTCATCGAGAGCAAGTTGCTCAATGCCGGCTTTTCTCTGGGGTTTGAGACGATCCGCGCCAAGTTTAAGCCTACTCCCGAAATCCTAGAAGCCTGTCAAGAGGCGGGATCCCAGTTTGCTCAGGCCCTGCGCAAAGCCAAACGAGCCCGCGCCCCTCGCCAAACCAGCAGCGAAACTCAGGCGGATCGGGTTGGGCAAGCCCTAAGTCGGGTAGTGGGATCCCTGTGCGTCGTGACCGCTCTACAAGGAGAGACCCGCCGTGGCTTTCTCACCTGGTCGGTGGCCCAGGCCAGCTTCAATCCGCCGGGGCTAACTCTATCGGTGAGCAAGGAACAAGAAGCCGAATTGCTGACCTATCCCCAGGCACCCTTTGTGCTCAACATCTTGCGGGAAGGCAAAGGTAGCAATTTGCAACGGCATTTTCAGCGGCCCCAACGCCCTAGAGAAGATCGGTTTGCCGGCTTGGCCACGGCCACTGCTGAGAACGGCTGCCCCATTTTGTTGGATGCCCTAGCTTACCTGGAGTGCCGTGTGAAAACTTGGATGGACTGCGGGGATCGCTACCTGGTCTATGCCGAGGTGGAACGAGGCAAGGTGCTGGATCCCACGGGGGTTACTGCCATGCGGCGGGGATAAGAGCAGTCTAAGTCTCTTGTTGGTCTTAGCTTTTAGGGATCATAGGGTTCTACGAGACCTTTCTGGCATTCTTCAGCAGACTGTTGAAGCTTCTGTTGGGTTCGGGGGAAAAATTGTAAAGACAGTCTCCGACACGGGTAAGGTTGCCAGCCAGGTTACCCAGACAGTTGCGCAAACTACTATCGGCACAACCATTGAGGCCACCAAGAAAGTCGGGGAAACTCTTGTTAACACCAGTAAAGCCGCTACCCAAGTCATCTTCGAAGAAGTCCATCAAGAGCCTTATTTGATCCCTGTTGAACTCTCTCAGGGCTGGGACGAAGCCCTGGTTTTCATTAACGGTTTTCTCAGTGGCAGTGAAACCCAACCGTGGGAGAAACAACTACTATGGGAAACAATCCGGCATGCTGGGTGGAGAGGATCCCTTTACTACCTCTGGTGGGATGCTTCCAATCCAACGAGATTGACCTTATCCACTCTGAAGCTAGGGGTAGGGCTGCTTGCTCACTGGGAAGCACACAAAGCAAAAGCCAAGAAAGTGGGGCTCGACTACGCCTATCCCCTGCTATCCTCCTTGCCAGAAAGGCAAATCACTCTCATGGGGTTTTCTCTGGGAGCCAGGGTAGCCTACTACATCATGCGAGGTTGGCCTCAAACTTCAGATCGACGTCTTAAGGATGTCATCCTGCTGAGTGGTGCCGTTAGAAGGCAAGCCGATAAGAACTGGGGCCTATATGTAGAAAACATAACTGGAAAGTTGGTGAACATCTACAACGAAGACGACTTGGTTCTGGCATACGTTTTCAAAGTCCCTTCCCTTAACCGCAGCCCCTGCGGGATCAAGCCGATTAAGGAGTTTCACCCCAGAATTGAGAACCTCAATGCCACTCACTTAATCGGTTCAGGAGAACATAGCTACGAAGCCTACCTTCCCCACCTGAAGTTTCTTCTGGAGCAAAAGCTGGATTGGCAAGCCCGCAGCAGGCGGTCAATCTAGCCCACTTCAAGCCAAGCTGGTCAGCAGCCAGTTCTCTTAATCCTTAATCACTTGCAGTCTAGGGATCCCTATGATGCGAGGAACATTGGTCAGGGTTCCTGGAAAAGGGTGTCTCCATGTCTTCTGTTAGGTTCGTCTATCCTGTTCAACTTTCAACCATCCAAAGATTTGTTGTGGAGTCAATGCTAACTGGATCCCGTCGATCACCTTGAGCTGATGATCTGCTCGGCAAATTTCTGGCTCTTGTTGAGGAGCAAATACCAAAATAGAGTAATCGTCTAAATCCACCATCCACCCTAATTTGCTGCCGTGCTTTAGGCAATGTAGGATGTTATCAATTACACGGCTTACCCTTTGACCCGGCGAAAGCATTTCGATAATCCAGTCGGGTGCTGCGGTGAAGTCATCCTCTGGCTCACCTGTTTCACTGAGGCGAATTCGATCCCACGCAATTACGGCAATATCGGGAACAATGGAACGACCGGCGAAAGTGCATTGCAACTCGGGCAGGGCAGTGTAGTCGGTGGTGCTGCTGTCAACCTCAGCCACAAGGCGTTTTTGCAAAATGGAGTGGCGGGCTTTGGGCATCGGTTTTTGAATGGCAACTCCATCCACGTATTCCCATGCCGGAGACTCTTCTATGTGAGGCAACTTGAGAAAGTCTTCAAGAGTGAGGGCCAAATCTAGGCGGGTTGTCATAGGTTTAGGCAAAGCCCCCGGGATCCCTGTCAGTACTGTATCCCAAGTCCCAAACTTCGAGGGAGAGGGGGCGGTGGAGTAAGGCTTAAAACTGCGGCAATTGGGGTAGACGTAGCGTAAAAGTTGTCCAGCCGGCAGAGCTGCTGACCTCAAGGGATCCCCTCAGTTGATCCACCATTTGTTTTACCAAGGCCAAACCCAGGCCCGTGCCCCCTTCTTGCCAAGGATCCTGGCTGGGGATCCGGTAAAAGCGCTCGAAAATGCGGGTGAGTTCTTCTGCAGGGATCTCTCGGCTGTTGCTGACTTGGATGCGAGTTTGGTTGGCCTCAACCCTGACTTCTAGGTGGATGGATCCCTGGCCGGGGGTGTATTTCACCGCGTTGTGCAGAAGCTCCCGCAGAATGCGCCCCAAAAGGAGAGGATCCGTAGTGATGCTGCTCTCCAAAGGCACCCTGGCTTGAAAGGTTTGCCCTTTAGCACGGGCGCGTTCGCCAATAGCCAACAGCAAATCCCCCAACAGGGCTTCCCAGGTCAGCGTTTGCAGATTCAAAGCATAGGCTCCTGCCTTGAGCCGCTGCAAATCCAACAGGTCGTTGATCAGCTCGATTTCCCGTTGGCATTCCCGCTGGGCAATGGCTAGGTACTGAGCCTGCTTCTCCCCCGCAGGGGCAACTTGCAGCATGTGCAAGGCCATCTTGAGGCTGGTGAGGGGGGTGCGCAGCTCGTGGCTGACGGTGCTGATAAAGTCATCTTTGAGGCGGTTAAGGCGCTCCAGGGCTTGCACCTGCTCTTGAGCCGCTTGGAATAGGCGTGCCTGCCTTAGCCCAATGGCGCATTGATTGGCCACTTGAGCTACGAGATTCACCTCCTGCTCATCAAAACTTTCTCCACTGCTGCGAAAAACCCATAGATCCCCTAAGACTTGCTCCTTATCGCGCAGCGGGCAGACCAAGATTGATCCTTGGCGGGGGGTGTCAGGAAGAAAACAAAATATACAGGGTTCTCCTCGCAACAACTGGGCGTAGAGATCTGGATATTGGGTAAAGGAAATGCAGGTATGCAAGGTTGACTCCCAGCGAGGACAATACTCATAGCTGATGGTGGAAAGGGCGAGATCGGTGTTGTAAAGGCCAATATCGCAGCCCTCTACATTTAGGTTTTCCCCCAGCTCGCGTAGGGCGGTGTTGAGGATTTCAGCTTCATCCAGAGAGTCGCGCACCCGATCGGTGATGCGTTTCAGCAGGGCTTCAAATTGCAGGGATCGCTGCAACTCAGAGGTGCGTTGCCGAACCTTTTCTTCCAAGGTTTGATTGAGGACTTGCAGTTGTTCGTACAACTGGGCCTGTTGCAACGCAATGGCCAATTGATTGCTCAGCTCTTGCAGAAGCCGGATTTCCCACTCTTGCCAAGGGCGGCTGGATTGGCAGTGCTGAGCTACCAATAAACCCCACAAAGCCTCACCCTGCCGAATCGGGATCACCAAGTTGGCTTGGGCTTGGAAAGACTCCAGCAACTCCCGATAGCAAGGATCCAAATTGGCTGTCGCCACATCCCCCACTGCTTGGACAAAGCCCTCTTGGTACTTGCAATAGCACGGATCCCTTTGGAAATGCTCATCCCATACGTAGCGGCCCAGGTGGCTGGGCCAGGGATCCGCCACCGACTCGGCGACCACAATCCCGCCGCTGTTTTCCTGTAGTTGGTAGATCATCACCCGATCTACTTGGAGAAACTCTCGCACTTCCGCAACCGTTGTTTCCAAGAGAGTTTTCAAGTCCAAAGCTTGGCGGATCCGTCGCAATAAGGCCCCCAACAGTCGCTCCCGCTCTGCTTCTTGCCGGAGCACTTCTTGAGCTTCTTTGAGGGGGGTGATGTCCACAACAACACCGCAAACGGCATAGGGATCCCCTTGCCGATTTCGCAAAGCAAACTTGGTGATCCACTGGCTTAACTCATTTCCATTGCGGAAAAAAATTCGTTCATAGCTGATGGGGTGCGGCGATTGGAGAGCCCTTTGATCTTGCTCGCGAAACTCCAGAGCCTCTTCTGGCATGAAAAGCTCATCATCTGTCTTGCCAATAAGCTCTTCTGCCTCACATCCCCTCTGTTGCAGATAAGCCCTGTTGACGTGGAGATAGCGCCCCTCCAAATCTTTGAGAAAAATGGAAAAAGGGATCTCGTCCAGAATAGCGGTGAGGCGAGCCTCGCTTTCTTGTAGAGCCAGCTCTGCTTCTTTCTGCTCCGTAATATCTTCAGTAATGCCTGCGATGTGAACGACTTCCTGCTGCTCGTTCAAGACAGGGTAACAAGAGGTACGTAACCAGTGCAGCCTGCCATCTGGGTGGAAAATCCGATAGGTAACTGACATCTTGCCTTGGGCGACAAGGGATAGGGTTTCCATCACCCTTGGCAGATCCTCTGGATGGATCCTTTCTTTCCAGAGATCCGGCTGGCGATAAAGCTCCTCTGGCGTGTATCCAAAAATCTGTTCACAACGGGGACTTTTGTAGAGGGGGCGGCTAAAGTCTGCCGACTGTAGGAAGAAAGTCACCGGTACAGCCTCTGCAATTTCTCGGAAGCGGGCTTCGCTCTCTCGCAAAGCCAGTTCCGCCTGCTTCTGTTGGGTAATGTTGCGGGTGCTGGAAACGATCCCTTGAACCAAAGGATCATCCAAGAGATTGGTGCAGAGGCTCTCCAGCCACACCCAATGGCCATCGGCATGTTGCATCCGATAGACAAAGCAGAGAGTCTGGCCGGGCTGGGACAGGAGTTGCTCACAGGCAGACGCGATGGCCTCGCGGTCTTCGGGATGAACCAGCTCCAGGGGTTGAGGCTCTCCTGGTTGGGGGGTAAGACCTAGAATCTTCTCCGCCACCGGGGGGTTAAGGCAATACAGCCGGCCCTGGGCATCAACCCGGTGCAAGATGTCGTGGCTGTTGTTGATAAAGGCGCGAAAGCGTTCCTGTTGCTCGATGAGCTCCTGTTGCAGGCGCTTTTGCTCGGTGATATCCAGGACAATGCCGAGAAGACCCAAGCCTTTCGATTCATCCTGCAATTTTACGGCCAGGCGATAGGTGTAGCGCTCCTGGCCTTGGATAACCTCCTTACCTTCAAATTGCGACACACCCTGCCGCTCCAGGTCGGATAGAACCTGAGAGCAGCGCTCCGGCCAGTGAGGATATTGTCGAGCTGCCTCCTCCAAAGAAGTGCCCAGCAGATCGCCAAACCAGGCGCGGTCAGTGGCATTTTGCAAAATCAGCACTCCCTGGGGATCCCTGGCCCACACTGCCAACGGCAGAGCGTCCAACAAGGCGCGCAGTTGGGCTTCCCGCAGCCGCAGGTTTTCTTCCAACTGTTTCTTCTCGGTCATGTCTCGGCCCACCCCGCGAATGAACCGCAAGCGGCCCCGCCGGTCGAAGATGCCTTGGTTGATCCACTCAAACCAGCGTATCTGCCCTGCTGCATCCAGTACTCTGCCAACTCGGGTGAAGGTGGGCTGCTGAGGGGTGAGCTGGGCTATCTTTTGCCGCACCTGCTCTTGCTCTTCTGTCGGCAGCGCATCGATCCAGCGCCTGCCCCGCCAATTCCCTAAGAGCTTTCGGCAAGCTTCGTTACATTCCACCACCGTTGTATCCGCACGCGCCAGCATGATGACATCGGAAAAAACCACCTGTGCCCGCTGGAACCACCTCCTTTGCCAGTAAATCACTGCAACCAGTGAGGATCCCCACAGGAGCAGCCAAAGCCAACCAGGCAGAGTGTTCCGGTCGAGCAAGGTGATCAGGTTGACCAGATCCCAGGGGACGCTCATAGTTAGGCTTGTCGCTCAAGTAAGTGTACAGAGTGTCAAAGAGTACAGGCTTCTCAGTAGCATTTCTAACCCAGACTCGGTTACTATGCCAACATTTCCCATCTCCCCGAAGAGGAGAATAAACCAAACTTTGGAGCCACTGCAAACTGGATTCGCCGCAAGTGTGAGATAGTGTCACCTAGTGTTTTAGGGTGGAGAGTTCTTTCTTGGGTTTCCTGAGTGTTCGGATAGATAGTTCTGAATCCAGCGCGCCAGCCGCTGAGAGAGCACGAAAGCCTTTGGCTCATCCCCTTTGATGCCTACTTGGCTGCTAAAGCAGGCGATGATCTCCTCTTTCAGATCCTGCTCAAAAGGCTCTCCGCGAAACTGCAATCGCACCTGACTTTGTACCTGGAAACTCTCTTGAGCTTGGTTATCCAAAACCTCCTGACCTATCCGATGCACCCGCACCCCTTGCAACTGGGCCAAGGGATAAGAAAACACCTGCTGCCGCCAAATTCCCCAAGGGCCACGCAGCCGGGTTAAGGTCACCCGTTGGCTTTGGCGATCCAGACTCAGAATCTGACCTAGCCCCCAAGGGATCCCGGCCCATAGTCCCAATCCCACGGCTACCAGTCCCAACGGTGGCAGGCGGAACCAAACTTGGAATGCCAAAATCAGCAGCAGCAAACCTCCTGCTACCCGCCAAGCCAGTTGCTGGGGAGTGAACCGTTGTAGGGCAATGCGCAGCCGCTTAGGATTGCGCTCCAGAACCTGCGGATAAGCCAGTGCCATGAAATGGGATCCCACTGTTGAGGCTAGTTTAACAGGGGTTGCTTTTCCCTGGGCGCTGAAGGCATCTTATCCGGGCATTGCGTTGGTGAAAAACTACAACTCCGGCTCGGCAAAAAACTCTGATAAATCCAGCGCAAATCCAGGGATCACCTCTCCACCTTCCAGGATGTCGCCGGGTTTCTTCAGTGCTTCAGGCTCAGGCCGACGATAGACCAAAACATATTTCTCTTCAGGGTGAATGATCCAGACCAGTCGGGAGCCATTCTCGAAATACTCAACGACCTTATCATGGAGCTCTCCAATGGTGTTGGCATCCGAGAGAACCTCTACAGCCAAGTCTGGGGATCCCTCAATATAACCCTTTGGGATCCCGCCCAGAGATTGCAGCCGTTCTTTGGAAAAGAAAGAACAATCCGGAGAGCGGCGATTACCTGATTTCATTTTAAATGAAGTGTCAGAATCGAAGACGACGCCCATTTTTTGCGCTCTAACATGAGCGGTTAAGAAAAAGCTTATTAAACTAACGTAGTACCCATGCTTTGCGCCTGCCGAGCCCACGGTAACCAGTTCTCCATTCACAACCTCATAGCGATTGCCATTCTCCGGTAAAGCCATAAACTCTTCGTCAGTCCAAATTTTTCGAGAAGCTGCCGGAGAGCTATCAGCAGGTGCCTCGGCCAATTTTTCTCTTTCCAAAACCTCGACCATCATGACCTCCGCAATGAAAAACAGCTAAGGGAGCCAGTCCGGAGTCAACACATCCTGAAGAGCGATCTGCAGGCCCGGCAAGAAGTCAGCAAGCTGCCCTGAGGGATCCCTTTATTCAGGATCCACCAGGGATCCCATGAACAACACGGTTTGGGCCTCGGCGTTGCCGCCGGATCCGGAGGCCACAATGGCAAGCCAGAAGGGCCGATCCGCCACAAATTGAAAGGGCTCTTGCCGGTCGATGGCAGTCCGGGAGACGATCACCCCGGTAGCGGCTGCCGCTTCGGATCCCTCTTCGTTCACTTCGATGGCCGCTTTGTGAAGGACTTTGCTGAGCCGAGCTGGCTCTGGGGTCATCTGGCTGAAATCGGCTCGGTTGGAAAAGGCAATCCCCAGGCCCAACTGCTGCAGAACGGAAGTGAGATCGGTTTCATAAGCCAATTCAAATTTCGGGATCCGCACCGAACCTGCACGGGGGCGCAGGGATCCCATCCATTCTTGCCAAGTTTCTGGGCTCAGCTCTGCCCGCAGCGATTCCAGCTCCACTCCCTTCTTGGGCAGCAGGATCAGCATTTTCAACTGACCTTCCCCGTAGGGCAGGCTCACCACCTGCAACTGCTCAGTTTCCAGGTAGTCATAACGACCGGATTGAACCATCATGGGCACTCGGACGCGGCGGCCATCCAAGCGGGTAAAGGGCTGAGTTTGGGTGCGCTCCGGATCGAAGGGCTGAGTCCACTCGCCTTTGAAGTAGATGGCATTGAGCAAAACCATCAAATCCTCGCGGCTAAGGCGATCCACAATGCGGTTGATCTTGCCCTGCGTGTGCTCTGCCACCCAGCCGTTGATCTGGTTCACCGTCTGCCGGGATCCCAAATCCACCCGATTCACCACCGCTTGGTAGTAGGTGGCCAAAGCCTGCAAAAACTGGGGCTGTAGGGTGAAGGTTTGATCCACCCAGAGGCCGTTGGCCATTTGCACCTGGACTGGCCCTCCTGCTGGGGATCCCTCTACCAGCCAGCGCACCATCTGGGCATGGGTCCAGTTCAACTCATTCAGGGAAAGGTCTTGTACCTCCAGCACCTCGGCCATTGCCGTTTGGGTCTCCCCAGAGGCGCCGTTGTAGACCATGCTCAGAGCCAGGCGAATACTCAAGGGGGAGAAAAAGAGGTTCTCCTGAGGCTGCTGCCGGAGCAGGTGATCAAACAGTTTCAGCGCAAAGCGGGTTTGGGCTTGTTGGGCCACCACCTCTTCTCCATACCCTTCGCCGTAGGTCACCGTTGGCTCAAACGGGATCCGCACCGGGGTTTCCTGTGAGCGAGACCCCATCCCGTGAGTGGGCCAGATGCTCAGGAGCCCCAGGCCAAGCAGAGCCAGAAGCGGGATCCGGCTCACCAAGGATCTATTGAAAATGAAATTGAAAAAGTCCTTCATACGGCTCTCCTGGCAGGGTGGGGAACGATAAAGTCTATGGCTATGCTATCGGGTCGGTTGCAGGCTGCTCTTGCCCAGGGCCGCCATTTCCGCTGCGCTCAAGGGGGAAAAGCACAGGCAGCTTCCGGCAAGCAAGAATTGGCAAGGCTCTCCCAGGGGGGAACTTTCTGCGTCCGGTTGGCCAAGTCGCAGTAGCAGCGTCTGGCGCGATAGGATGAAACCTGCACAGGAGAGCGCCACATGATTCTGTTCGCGATACGGAGTCCGCAAAAAGTTCCGAAAGGATGCAAAGTTACCTTGGGCCTAGCTCTGCTGCTTTTGGGATCCAGCTTGGGATGTGCTGCTGCCCCGGAGAGATCTCCCGCCTCACAAACTCAGGCGACGGAAGCCCTCTCCCCATCTCCCCCAGCAATAGGGCAGCCCCAGCAACTGCCGGTTGAAGCCGAAGTCACCCTTGCCGGCCAACGCTTTGAGCTAGAGGTGGCCCGCACCCCTGAGCAACAGCGCTTGGGCCTGATGTTTCGCACCGATTTGCCGCCGGATCGGGGCATGTGGTTTCCCTTTGATCCTCCGCAGCCAGCTTCTTTTTGGATGTTTAACACCCTGATCAACCTAGACATTATTTTTCTTTACCAAGGCAAGGTGGTGTACATTGCTGCCGATGTGCCCGGCTGCCCTGCCCAACCCTGCCCCACCTATGGGCCGCCTCCTTCCCAGTTGGTGGATGGCGTGCTGGAGTTTCGCGGTGGGACGGCTGCCGCTTTGGGTTTGGCCGTTGGAGATCCGGTCGAGATCCGAGAGCTTCAGCCCGTAGCCCCTTGATCTGGCAGGGAAAGGGATCGGGGGTGAGGGAAGACAGGCTCAAAGATGATCTTTTGAAGAATCTTTGCGATGATTTTTGAGGGTCGCCAACTAAGCCCATGGAAGAGGCGACCGCAAGCCCAAGGGCGGTTTAGCCACTGAAGCAAGTCTATGGATGTCAGCAGCGTAAGTCATTGGATAGGGGTGGGGGCTGTTGCCCTAGCTTCCATCCTTTGGGCTGAGATCGTACGGGATGTGCGCCACTGGCTGGCCCACGCGTGGCCCTGGCTGATGCCCAAACACACCCTGCACCACCGCCTGTTTCGTCGGGATCTGAGCGTGGTGGATGGGAAGTTGTACCGAGAATCCCAGTGGCACCACGATGTTCCCGAAGCGGTGACGATGATCCTAGCCGGGATCCCTTGGGTGGTGGTGTTGGGCTGGGGATCCTGGCTGTACGGCCTGGCAGCAACAGTGGGCATTCTCTACTCAGCCAGCTTCGGGGTGGCAGGCATGCTGCGCGGCTACGGGCTGGCCCTGGAGACGGATATCACCCACCGACCGGGGCCTTTCCCCGCCCCCCCCAGCCAATGGCATGTTAACCGCGCTTACCACTGGCGGCACCACTTTGACGATACCAACGCCTACTTTTGCGGCACTCTCACTCTTGTGGATCGGCTCATGGGCACCAGTCTTTCTCTCAAGGGCAAGCGGGTAGCGGTTACGGGGGCCTCCGGCACCCTGGGCCAAGCCCTGCTTAAGCATTTTCACCAGCAGGGGGCCAAGGTCATCGCCCTCAGTTCCCAGTCGGATCCTGTGCAGATCCAGGTGGACGGGCAGCCCCAGACGGTGGAGACCATCCGCTGGCAGGTGGGGCAAGAGGGATCCCTGGCAGAGCTGCTGGAGCGGGTGGATATTTTGGTGCTCAACCACGGCTTCAATGTTCATGGGGATCGGGATCCTGAGGCCGTTCGCCAGTCTTACGCCGTCAATACTTTCTCCAGTTGGCGCCTAATGGAGCTGTTCTTTCAGACGGTTCGCAGCAACCCCGAGATGGCCACCAAAGAGGTGTGGGTTAACACCTCCGAAGCTGAGGTCAGCCCTGCTTTCAGTCCCCTCTATGAACTCTCGAAGCGGGCTTTGGGAGACTTGGTTACCCTGCGCCGTCTGGATGCCCCCTGTGTGGTGCGCAAGCTCATCCTCGGCCCCTTCAAGAGCAAGCTCAATCCGATTGGGGTCATGTCGGGAGATTGGGTGGCCGCCCAGATCTTGGCTCAGGCCAAACGCGACTGCCGCAACATCATCGTCACCATCAATCCCCTCACCTACCTGCTTTTCCCACTCAAAGAGCTGGCCGTGAGTACCTATTTCCGCCTGTTTAGCCGTCGGTCTCCAAGGACAGGGATCCCTGCCCCCAACCCAGATGCTGTCGGTGGGGCTGAGTCCGGCGAGTTCCCTTTGGTTTAGAAGGGATCGGATCCCAACCCGCCCCATAGCTCTATGGCATTGGGCCCAAAAGTGGAGTAAGACAAGAGCAGGTTCTATGGCGTCAGTAGGGTGGGATCCCTTGCGCCAATACGAACTTTTGGGGAGCGAGGGCGCCCCTTGGCTTGGCGGAACACAGCAGCTCGATCCCCGGTGAGCGTTGGGTGTGAGGAGTAGGAGTGAGCGTGAACATGGTGCGACGGTGGGTGGGCGCAGTGCTCTGCGTGGTGGGTGGGTCGTTGATGCCGGGGCTGTTGTCCGGCTGTGCCATCCCGATGCCTTCGGCATCTGCAGGGGTTTCTGAAGTGCAGGTGCGGTTGGTGCATGTGGCCCCCAATGCCCCTCGAATTGACTTGGAGGTGGGAGGGGTGAGGGCTGCTCGGGGTGTAGCCTATGGCTCGGTGAGCGAATACGTGCGCATACCGGCGGGCGAGTACGACATCGTTTTGTTTTCGACGCCTGAGAACCTCGGCCAGTCTGCAGGTTCTTCAGTTGTGGCCAGAACCGTAGCCAATCTCAGGGGCGGGGGAGTGTTCTCGGTGGTGGCCGCCAATGAGCCGAATCGCATGACAGCCCTAGTCTTAGAGGACAACATCCATCCGCCGTTTGATCAGGCTCTGGTGCGGTTTGTCCACGCTGCTCCCGATGCACCGGCCCTGCAATGGCAAGGAGAGCAAGGGCGTGTGCTGATTCCCCAGTTGGCGTTTGGACAGGTGTCCACCTTTCAAGCCATGCGCCCCGGCTTTACCCAAATTCAGGTGGCCATAGCCCCTTCAGCCTCTGGGTCAAGTGTGCGGGGCATCCCCTTGCAACGGTTTGACCTGCAGCTAGAGGCGGGGAAAGTCTATACCCTCTACGTAGCGGGACTGTTGCGCAGCAATCCGGCCCTAAGCCTGGTGCTGGCAGAGGAAACTCGAGCTCGTAGGCTCCTATAACAAGGCTGCTTGTGGCTCTATCCTCTCTATTCTATACTGCTCTGGGATCCCTTTTCCTCACAGGGGGTATGGCCTGTGGATGCTTGGTTTCAAGTTGTGGTGCTGAATCAAACCCCAGATCCAGAACGGGTCATCTACCAGGCCATGCATCAGGATTACAGCCCTGATTTTGTCAACCCAGAGAGCCGGATCCCGGAAAAGTATGGAGAGGCCGTGGTGCGGCATTTGCTGGAGGGCAACCGTGGCCACTATGGGCCTTTGGAGCATCCTCAGATCACGTTTGGGGTGGGCTATTTTCCCCATGCCGTCATGCAACAGGCCCGTACTCATCGGGTGGGAATTTCTTTTGATGTTCAATCTTTCCGATATACAGGCCAGCAAATTGCCGATTTGGGCAAAAGACTCTTGTTGGCAGAGGACTCCTCGTTGTCTTGGCAAGAGCTGGAAACGTTGTTTTACGTTCCTGCCAGTGTCAAGGAGGGCAAAGCCAAAACCCGCCAAGGCTGCAAGCCCATCTCCCCCGAAGCTTTGGATATCATTCTTGCGCAATATCGCAGCCAGGCCATTGCCTATTATCGCCTGGTAGAAGAGTGCGGATTGCCCTATGAAGATGCTCGCAACATCATTGGCTACGGGATCCGACAACACTTCGTGGTCTCTTTCAATTGCCGTAGTTTGATGCATTTTTTGGATTTACGAGCCAAAGAAGATGCCCAGCGAGAAATCCAATATCTCTGTGAACTGATTTGGCCTCACTTTGAAGCATGGTGCCCCCACGTGGCGGCTTGGTATCGTAAGCATCGCTGGGGAAAGGCTCGATTATCCCCTTAAATTTGTGCACTGCTGACCCCTTCCGCAGCTAATCCTGTTTTCGATCTTTATGTCGGGTTACTGGTATGGATCCCAAAGCTTACAAGCAAATGGCAGGCTTGGAAGACCGACATTGGTGGTTTTTGGGTCGCCGTCACATTCTAAGTCGGGTTATTGGATCCCTGTCGCTTCCCCCATCTGCTCGTATTTTGGAAGCTGGCTGTGGTAGCGGTGGTAACCTAGAGATGTTGTCCAGATTTGGCAAAGTTTGGGCTATGGAAAAGAGTGAGATGGCACTGCCGCTGGCCCAAGCTCGCGGTATTGGGATTGTTGCTGAGGGTGAGCTGCCGCATCGGATCCCTTTTGGTTCTCAACAATTTGATTTGATTGCTTTGCTGGATGTACTGGAACATCTGGAGAATGACAAAGAAGCTCTCCTAGCCCTTAGTCAAAGGTTAGCCCTATCTGGCTACTTGGTTATAACCGTTCCGGCTTATCCGTGGCTGTGGAGTTTGCATGATGAGCTGAATCATCACAAGAGACGATATACCCGCGGACAACTTTTGTCATTGCTTAAAAGCTCAGGCTTAGAAGTTTATACCCTTGTTTTTTTTAACAGCTTCCTCTTCCCAGTGATTGCAGGGATCCGCCTAATTCAGAAAGTGATTTGCTTGAGGGAAAGCCAAGATCTGAAAATGCCGCCGCTTTGGCTTAATCGACTGCTAACGGGTATTTTTGCTGCAGAAGCTTGTCTGATACCTAAGTTTTCCTTACCTTTTGGTGTGTCTCTGCTGGCAGTAGCCAGTCCAGCAAGGAAATCGTAGTATCCTGCCACCATTGCTTTTCTAGGCTGCACTTTGATCATTGCTTAATCTCTTCTATTCTGAATAAAGATCTTTGAAGCTGGGAAAGGCTGCCGATTAATGATCTGGTGAGAGCTGCCTATTCAAGTTTTGGTCAACATGGATCTTGTCCAGTAGCCTTAGATGCGCAATCTTTTCTGTAAGATTGTTGGCAGTCTTGATTGCCGAAGGAGATAGCTCTTGGCCGAACGCGGCTATAAAGCTCGTCTAGATCTGCATCGTTTGTGGGTGCTCTTGGCCTGTTTTGGGGATGGCCTTTGTATTTGGTTGGCCTTTGGGGCAGGCTACTGGCTGCGCAGCTTGCGTCCTCATCAGCTCTTGCCTTGGGATGTCTACGCGGCTTTGGGATTGTTGACTGCCCTCAGCTATTGGGGCATTCAGGCGGGCTTGGGCGGATACGGCGAGTCGAAGCGCTTGTCTCGCTTTGAGGAATGGGCCAGTTTGCTGGTGGGGCTGGGATTGACTTTTGGTTTGGTGCTGGCAGGGGCCTTTTTTGTTCGCTCGGTTTCTTTGTCGCGGTTGGTGGTGGGCTACGCCGGCTTGTTGGCCCTGCTGAGTTTGACTTTGATACGGGTGGGATTGCGGCTGGGTATAGGCTGGTTGTGCTCCAAGGGCTACGGTCGGCGGCGGGTCATCTGGGTGGGATCCCAGTCGGTGTTGGCAGAAGTGTTGGAGCGGTTGGAGCGATCCCCGCAGTTGGGCTTCCAGGTAGTCGCCTGGGCAGGTTTAGAGCAAGGCTCTTGCGGGGAAGATCTCCCGTCCCAAGATGGGGATCCTCGGCCAGACTCATATCCAGTACTGAACACCGCCCGCCCTACCTCTGACGGGGTTAAGTCTGCCGCCGGGACTCCGCCAGGAACCCTCTCCGGCTGGTGCAGTCAGCCTGAACCTTCCTGGTCAGCTCTTGAGCGGCTGGATCTGGCCCATTTGATTGCCTATCTGCAAGCGCATCCAGAAGTGCAAGAGGTGTGGTTTGGGCAGCCGGAGCTGGCAACTGCTCCTCTGTTGCTCAGTTTGCAAGCGCTGTCGGTGCAGGTGCGCTTGGTGCCGGATATCCTGGGTTTTTTGACGGTGAACTTCAGCCTGCAGTCTCTCGACGGGATCCCTCTGCTAACTTTGCGCCAACCCCCTCTGCGCTATACCCACAACCGTTGTATCAAACGGGCCATCGATATTCTCGGTGCCTCTCTAGGGCTTGTGTTACTGAGCCCTCTGTTGCTGTTTATTGCTCTGTTGGTAGCCTGCACCAGCCCTGGCCCCATCTTGTATTGGCAGGAGCGGGTGAGCTTGGATGGCCGCCGCTTTTGGATTGCCAAGTTCCGCACCATGCGGGTGGATGCCGAGGGATCCGACCGGCCCGGCTGGACTCGCCCTGGGGATCCACGGCGGACGGCGGTGGGGGCCTTTTTGCGCCGCGCCAACTTGGATGAGCTGCCCCAACTGTGGAACGTGTTGAAGGGAGAAATGAGCTTGGTGGGGCCTCGCCCGGAGCGGCCCTATTTTGTGGAGCAATTTAGCCAGGAGATCCCCAAGTATCCTGATCGGCATTTGGTGAAAAGCGGCCTAACCGGCTGGGCCCAGATCCACGGCCTACGGGGGGATACCAGCATTGCCCGCCGCACCCAGTATGATCTCTATTACGTGCAAAACTGGTCGTTGTGGCTGGATCTGCGCATCTTGGCCATCACCTTCTGGCAAGGGATCCGCGGACGGCTGGCCGGATACTAGGGGTTAGCGTATGCCACTTTCCCCCCAAGAGCTGCTCTACGAGGGCAAGGCCAAGCGCATCTATCGCACTGCCGATCCCCAGGTTTATCTTTGCCAATACAAAGACAACGCCACGGCCTTCAACGCCCAAAAGCGGGGATCCATCGCCGGCAAGGGAGAGGTGAATTGCACCGTCTCCAGCCATGTGTTGGCCTACCTGGCGCAGCAAGGGATCCCCAACCATTTCTTGGCCCAAACTGGCCCCACCGAGATGCAGGTGCGAGCCTTGCACATCCTGCCTTTGGAAGTGGTGGTGCGCAACCGCACAGCGGGCAGCCTCTGCCGACGGCTGGGCCTAGAGCAGGGCCTTCCCATCGAGCCGCCGCTGGTGGAGTTCTATTACAAAAACGATGCCTTGGGGGATCCCTTGGTGACCCCAGATCACATCCGCCTATTGCAGTTGGCCACGCCGGAGCAGGTGGAGCGCTTGGGATCCCTGGCTTTGGCCATTAACCATCATCTGCAGGCCTTCTGGAGAAGCTGCCGCCTGGAGTTGGTGGACTTTAAGCTGGAGTTTGGCCTAGATGAGAGGGGAGAGATCCTGCTGGCCGACGAGATTAGCCCCGATACCTGCCGTCTTTGGGATCTGGGGGGATCCGAGCCACGGGTGCTGGACAAGGATCTCTTTCGCTTTGATCTGGGGGATCCGGTGGCTGGCTATCAAGAGGTGCTGCAGCGAGTGCTTCAGGCAGTGGGATCCCAATCCCCTCTCTCCCTTTGGGAGAAGGGCCAAGACTGAGGGCTTACAATCGCGTTAGCAATCCCACTCACTCAACGCCCAAACTCCCTCTCCCTTGTCGGGATCCCGCCATGACCTCCCCCCGCCCCCCCTACCCCAGTGAGCGTTTCCGCCGCCAACTGGCCGACCTGCTGAACACCTGGGTGGAGCAGGGGTTGATCGAACCTGCCCAACGGGATCGCCTGCGGGAGTATTACCAACTGGAGAGTTTACAGCGCTCAGCCGAGGGGCGATTTGCCCTGGTGCTGCTGCTGCTGGGCGCAGTTCTGGTGGGCCTAGGGGTAATCTCCTTTGTGGCGGCCAACTGGGCTGCCATTCCCCGCTGGGTAAGAGCCTGGGGGTGCTTGGCCCTCATGGTAGGGCTGCAGGTGGCCGGCTTCCAGGTTTGGCAGCAGGGATCCCGACGGCTAGGCAGCGCCTTGCTGATAGCCGGTGAGCTGACCCTGGGAGCCTGTATTGGCCTGATGGCGCAGTGGGTTCAGCTTGGGGGATCCGCGGCAGGCTTGTTTTGGGCCTGGGGGATGGGCAGTTTGGCCATGGCCTACAGCTTGCGTCACAGCCCCAGCGGTGTACTGGCCTGCGTTCTGCTGGGCTCGGGGATGGTAGCCGACTTGGTGGATTGGGGGCCTGTCAACTTCCTCCATCTCTACCCTTGGTTGACCTTGGGCCTGCTGGTTCCTCTGGCCTATTGGTGTTGTTCTCGCTGGGTTTTTGCCCTAGCTCTGGTGAACTTTGGCCTGGCGATGCAAGGGTTGGCCAGCCGTTTGGGCAGCTTTTTCCCAAGGTCGCTCCTTTGGCATCTGCTTGGTGTCGCGGTTGTGTAGGGGCTGGCTCTCTGGCACCAACGCCATGAGCCTTGGCTAAGGCGGGTTTTAACTGGGGGAAGGGATCTGGAAGAGCTTCCTGGCGAGCTGGAGCAAGGCTTGGATTTGGCCCCAACGGCCCAGAACTTGGCTCTGCTGGGGCTGGGTGTCCTGCTCTATGTCTGGAGCTTCTGGCAAATTTGGGACGATCTTCCTGCCGATCCCCTCTGGGACGCTGGGGATCCCTGGGCTAATTTGTCGGCAGTGGGGTTGCTGCTCTTGGCGGGCTGGGGCTGGTGGCAGGGTTGGCAAGAGAAGGGATCCCAGTCGATTGGGGTTTGGCTCGAGGATGCCACCGTTTTGGTCTCTCTGCTTGGCTTAGGGCTTCTGGTGGGGGCGAGCAGCCTCCTCCCCTCCAACTCGACGGCTGGGCTGGCCTTGGCCTTCTTTGCCCCCTGGATAGTGACCCTGCTGTTGCTGGGGCTGTCGGCAGTGCTCTGCTGGGAAGGGCTGCAGCAGGGGCGGCGAGGACGCTTCTGGCAGGGACTGTTGGGGTTGACCTTGGTGGTGCTGACCCGCTTTTTCGAGTACCCGACCGGCCTCTTGGTCAAGTCAGCGGTGTTAGTGGTCTGTGGGATCGGGGTGATCTGGATTGGGCTGAAGTTTGAGCGGCGGCAGAGCAGATCCCTTCCCTCAGCGCAGCAGACTGCGAGGAGCTAGGGAGCTAACCTAACGGCGGGCCTGGGCAAAAATGGCCTGCAAAATCTCGTCGGCCCCCTGCCGTTTTAGCTTTTCTGCCAAAGCTACCCCCACCGCTTCCGGGTCGGCTACGGATCCCGTTTGGCTGTCGCGGATGAGCCGCCGGCCATCCAGCTCGGCCACCATACCGGTTAGGTGCAGCTCCTCCCCTTGGACTTGGCTGTGAACGCCAATGGGCACCTGACACCCTCCCTCCAAAGCCCGCAAGAAGGCTCGCTCGGCCAAACAGCGCGCCGTCGCTTCCGCATCCGCCAAGGGTCGCACCAAATCGAGGATGCGCTCATCCCCCTGCCGGCACTCGATTCCCAGGGATCCCTGCCCAACTGCATACAAAGACACGCTGGGATCCAGCACCTCGTGGATCCGGTCGGCTTTGCCCAGGCGCTTCAACCCGGCCACTGCCAAAATAAGGCCGTCGTACTCTCCCCTCTCCAGCTTGGCCAAGCGGGTGTTGAGGTTGCCCCGCACATCCTTAAACCGTAAGTGGGGAAAGGCATGGCGCAGTTGGGCCAGCCGCCGCAGCGATGAAGTGCCAATCACCGTCCCTTCGGGCAAGGTGGCCAGTCGGTAATCCTGGAACTTTTCCCCCACCACCAAAGCATCCAAGGGATCCTCCCGCCGCGTAATCGCCCCCAACACCAAGCCCTCCGGCAAGCGGGTGGGTAGGTCTTTAAGGCTGTGTACCGCCAAGTCGCTGCTGCCGTTGAGCAGGCTAACTTCCAATTCCTTGGTAAAGAGACCTTTGTCCCCAATTTTGGCCAGGGCTACATCCAGGATGATGTCTCCTTGGGTGGAAAGGGTGTTGAGCTCCAGGGGTAATCCCGGATGGTGTTCTTGCAACTGACCCATCACCCACTGGGTCTGCACCAAAGCCAACTCGCTTTTTCGAGAGGCAATCCGCACCGGCTCGGTGATCCCAGCAGAGGGCTTGGAAGGGGTCGAGGCCCGTTTGCTCATGGCTGCCGCAAAAAAAGGACACCGTCTCTCACGCTAGCTGAATCTGTGCCAGGGCAAGGCGGCGCCCTTCAAGATCCTTAACCAAAATCGCAGTTTCCCGAAATCAAGACTTTACCAAAAAACTGGGTCTAAAGCCCCGCCCTGAGGCCTACAGCCCGCTGACGCGACTAGGGCGGCTTTGTGTTATATTGTATGCAGCGGTAGGGTAGTCAACCGCTCTAAAAACCCAACAGTCTCGCGACTGGATTCAACCCAACAAGTTTTGTGGTTGGTGGTTGTTTTTCGCAACGGTACCTTAGGGCATAAGGGAACCGCCTCGCATTCGCGTCAGCGGCGCGGAGCGCTAGAGGGAACGCCTGGGGAGATAAGCACCGCTGTCGTAGAGGGGCAACCCGACACGGTAAGTGCTGTCGCAGAACCAGGAACAAGAATCCACTGCCTTTAGGCAGGGGAGTATGTCAACGTAGGGATCCCAGTCGGTAGGATAAGTAGGTGGATTCTCCGGCTCGGCGGGGGAGAACTCGACCGGTCAATCTCCTCTTCCCCAATTCCAGAGCTTTTGAGGGAAGCCTTCTACAATGGGCACAAGCCCCTGGTTTGGTTGGTCGTCTGCCTGGATAGGTCTCATGGAAGAAAACAACGTCAGCAACGGCACTCAGTTACTGCTCAAGCGCAACATTCCCATCAAGGTGGTGGTCACACCCCTTTGGAAAAAGGAAATGCAGGAGCAATTGGAGCGGCAGATCGAAGCCACCGATGCTCAGATGCAACAACTGGAGTTTCAGGGCAAGCGGGCTATTGCTGAACTGGAGAAACAGAGTCCCAACCCCAACAGCCCCCAAGTGCTCCAGCAGGTGGAAGCGGTGAAAAGCCGCGTGAACGAGCAGAAGATCCGGCTCTTGGATCAGAAAAACCAATTGTTGCAGCAGATCAACCAACTGACCACCCTGGAGCTCAACCAAGAAGTGCTTCAGGGTAACGTGGAGAGTTTCTTCCGAGTCCAAAAAGGAGACAACCTGATCCAGAAAATGCAGGTCGAGATCCTCCTGGAAGATGGGGTGATCAAAGAGATTCGTGGCAACCCATGAACTTCTTGCTCCCTTGCCCGAGAAGCGGCAGCCGGGATCCCCAATTTTTCTGGCCCGTAGACCCTCAAGAACTCCGTTCTGCCAGCACAATAGGTGACAATAAGTAACAGCCTCTTAACAGCCTTTGAGTTAACGCTCGGACAGGCTGGCGAGGTTGGGTAACGTTGTCGCCTGTGGGAGGATCCCCATGTCTGAGTTCGTCTGGTCAGAGCCAGAGCCTCTTGAGGATCTTTGTCTTCCCGATTGGCTGCTCACCTCGGCCCAACGCCGCCGTCTCAGGGCTCTGCTGGTTCTGGCCATGGTGTGGGGGGTGGTCAGCCTGATGCATGTGGTGCCGACGGCTCGCTGGATTACCGTTGGTTTGGCCACGTTCATGGTGATCCACATCAGTCGGTTGTTTCGCCTGCAACCGGTGGCCTCCCTACCCCCTCTGAGACTTCCTCCTGCCGATGGGATCCGCCGGGATCCCGGGTTAACAGATGAAAACAATAACTCTGTTCTGCCGACGCAACTGGATGGGCAGGGCAGGCTTTCTGGGTTAAGCGGGGAGTGGGCTGGGCTAACCTTGCCCCGTGTGGCTGTGTTGATCCCGGCCAAGAATGAGAGCGCAGTGCTCCCACGGCTGTTGCACAGCTTGGCCCAGCTCCGTTACCCCACCAGCCATCTGGAGCTGTGGGCCATCGACGACAACAGCAGCGATGCCACCCCTGAGGTTCTGCGGGAAGCCCAAAAGTGGATCCCTCATCTGCGGGTTTACCGGCGGCAGCCGGGGCGAGGGGGGGGTAAGTCTGGTGCTCTCAACGAGGTGCTGCCCTTGACCCAAGGGGAGATCATCCTGGTCTGCGATGCCGATGCTGTGGTGCCCTCAGATTTTCTTGCCCGCACTCTGCCCTTGTTTGTTCAAGTGGGAAACCGGCGCAGCCGTTTTAGCAGACGGGCGGTAGGCGCTGTCCAGGTGCGCAAGGCCCTGAGCAACCCCAACGTCAACTTCTGGACTCTGGGGCAGGTGGCGGAAATGGCCTCCGATGCTTACTTCCAGCAGCAGCGCGTGGCCGTGAGGGGCATTGGCGAGTTACGTGGCAACGGCCAACTGGTGCGGCGAGATGTTTTGGAAAAGTGCGGCGGCTGGAACGAGGCTACCCTCACCGACGACCTGGATCTCACCTTTAAGCTGCACCTGGCGGGCGTAGATATCGCCTTTCTGACAGAGCCGGCCATTGTCGAAGAAGGGGTCACCTCCTGGAAAAGTCTCTGGCACCAGCGCTGCCGCTGGGCGGAAGGGGGCTACCAGCGCTATCTCGACTACTGGCCAGGGATCCTCGGTCGCCGCATGGGGATGGCCAAAACGGTGGATCTCTGGGCCTTCTTTATTTCCCAGTACTTGCTGCCGATGGCCTTGGTTCCCGACACCCTCTGGGTGCTGTTGACGGGTCACTCGTCGGTGCTGCTCCCTTTGAACGCGCTGGTGATGGGCTGCTTGACGGTGGCCTTTTACCGGGGGCTACGCCAAGTGGAAGGTCTGCGCGGACCGCGACTTTGGTGGCACACCGCCCTGGGTTTGGTCTACATGCTCCACTGGCTGCCAGTTATGATCGCCACAACTGCCCGCATGTGTGTGCAGCCCAAGCGCTTGAAGTGGGTGAAAACTGTTCATCACGGCGCTTAAGGTCAGCAAGTTGGATCCAATCCTGCTATCCTAGTCAAGCACCTGCTCACGCCCCGCTCGACCATGGCCCGCCTCTACTACGACACCGACGCCAACCTAGAGCCTCTGGCCGATAAAACCGTTGCCATCATCGGCTATGGCAGCCAAGGCCACGCCCACGCCCTCAATTTGCGCGATAGCGGTGTCCAGGTCATCGTTGGCCTTTACCCTGGCAGCCCTTCCTGGCCCAAAGCCGAGCAAGACGGCTTGAGGGTCAAAACGGTGGCGGATGCTGCTGCTGCCGCCGACTGGGTGATGATTTTACTGCCCGATGAAGTGCAAAAGGCCGTCTTCCAGAGTGAAATCCGTCCCCACCTGCAGCCGGGGAACGTGCTTCTCTTTGCCCACGGCTTCAACATTCACTTTGGGCAGATCCAGCCCCCGGCGGATGTGGATGTCATCATGGTCGCTCCCAAAGGCCCTGGGCACTTGGTGCGGCGCACCTACCAAGCGGGGGAAGGGGTGCCCTGCCTGTTTGCTGTCTATCAAGATGCTTCGGGAATGGCACGGGAGCGGGCCATGGCCTATGCCAAAGCCATCGGCGGCACGCGGGCCGGCATCTTAGAAACCACCTTCCGAGAAGAGACCGAAACTGACCTCTTTGGCGAGCAGGTGGTGCTCTGCGGTGGGCTGACAGCTCTGATCAAAGCGGGGTTTGAAACCTTGGTGGAAGCGGGCTACCAGCCGGAACTGGCCTACTTCGAGTGCCTGCATGAGGTGAAGCTGATCGTGGATCTCATCGTCGAGGGCGGCCTGGAAAAAATGCGCCAGAGCATCTCCAACACGGCAGAATACGGCGACTACACCCGTGGCCCCCGCATCATCACGGAGCAAACCCGCGCTGAAATGAAACGGATCCTCGCCGAGATCCAGAGCGGCCAATTTGCCCGTGAGTTTGTCTTGGAAAATCAGGCCGGCAAGCCGGGATTTACAGCAATGCGACGGCGCGAGGCCGAACATCCCATCGAACAGGTGGGCAAGGAGCTGCGGGCTATGTTTAGCTGGCTAAAGAAATAGTCGGGTATCTGGAGCTGAGTGTAGGCCGTCTCTGTGCTGGATCTGAAGCTGCTACGGGATCGCCCTGAACAGGTGCGCCAAGCCCTGCAACATCGCCGGGCCACCGTCGATCTGGACGGCATCCTGCAGTTGGATCGGGAGCGGCGGCAGTTGGAGACCCGCAAGGGATCCCTGCAGGCCGAAAGCAACAGCCTCGGTAAAAAAGTCGGTGAGATTATCCGCCAGGGGGCCGATCCCCAAGGCCCCGAAGTGGTGGCCCTACGGCAGCGGGGGGTGGATCTCAAGGCCGAAATTGCCCAACTGGAGCAGCGAGAACGGGAGCTGGAAGAGGAGATTCGCGCTCGGCTGCTTACCCTGCCCAATTTGCCCCTGCCCAGTGTACCGGTTGGCCGAGATGAAACCGACAATGTAGAGGTGCGCCGCTGGGGTGAGGAGCTGAAACCCGCCCATCCTGTCCTTCCCCATGACGAGATTGCCGAAAAGCTGGGGTTACTGGAGATTGGCCGTGCGGTTAAAGTGGCCCAAAGCCGCTTTGTGGCTATGGTGGGGGCGGGCGCGGCCCTGGAGCGGGCCTTGATTGCCATGATGCTGGAGCGCCACATTGCAGCCGGCTACACCGAGGTGATCCCGCCCTTTTTGGTTAACAGCGCTGCTTTACAGGGGACGGGGCAGTTGCCCAAGTTTGCCGAAGATAGTTTTCGCTGTGCTGAAGATGACCTGTGGCTGATCCCGACGGCGGAAGTTCCCCTCACCAACCTGTACCGGGATGAGGTGATCCCTGCGGAGTCCCTCCCCCTCTACTTCTGTGCCCACACCCCTTGTTTTCGCCGCGAGGCGGGCAGCTATGGCCGCGACACCAAGGGGCTGATCCGGTTGCACCAGTTTCAAAAAGTGGAGCTGGTTAAGGTCACTCGCCCAGATCAATCGGAAGCTGAACACGAGAAGCTGGTACAGGATGCCGAGGCCATTTTACAGATGCTGGAGCTGCCCTACCGGGTGGTGGAGCTGTGTAGCGGCGATTTGGGCTTTGCGGCAGCCCGCTGCTTTGACCTGGAAGTGTGGTTCCCCTCCCAAAATCAGTACCGTGAGATCTCCAGTTGCTCCAACTGCTGGGACTTTCAGGCCCGCCGTGCCAACCTGCGCTACAAAGAAGCCGGCCAGAAAGGCACCCAGTTTGTCCACACCCTGAACGGCTCTGGCTTGGCGGTGGGGCGCTCTCTAGCTGCTCTGCTGGAAAATCACCAACAGCCGGATGGCTCAATTCGCATTCCCAAAGCGCTGCGCCCCTTTCTCAGTTCCCGGTTTCTCTCGGAAGACGGGATCCTCATTCCTGCTGTCTGATCTTGGATTGAGACGCTGCTACCCACCCAGGCGGAGGCGCTCATCTTTTCTGCTTGGAAATGAATGAGTTTGACCAGCTCCCTGCTCTAAAGGGTGAGGAGCCCTAACACTTCGCAGAGACTTTTCATCTGCAGTTAGGGTGAGACACCTGGGCTACTGTGTTGCTACGCAACGCTGCCGCGACCGCGCCAGCGGGACGGAGTCCTTGAAAAGCCTTCTGGCCTGGTGGATTCAATGTTCTAGGTTTTAGGTGTAGTGTCCTAGCTGGAATCGAAATGACCCTAGTCTTCAAATCCAGTGTCCCGTCGGGCTACCCTTTCGCTCAAGATTTGCCCTTAATGCGATCCAACTCAGCTTGCAATTCGGCAATCTTCTGGCGTAGACGAGCCGCTTCCGAAAGTTCAATGGCCGTGCCTGACTCCCCCTCGGCATTGCTAATGTCGTCAATGGTGATCTTGCGGGGGCCAGCAGTTTGTCTGTCTTCCCCCTTGCGGTTGGCGTTGGCGGCAATGGCATCCATGTAAGCCCGCGCCTCTTCGGCGGTCATCGCCCCCCGCTCCACCAGTTCGTCCACTAAAGCTTGCACCTGCTTGCGCAACTCTATTAGACGGATACCTGCTTTGCCGGCCACCTTAGCAGCATTATCCGCCGCCACAGCGGCCAGACCCATGCCGAAGTAGAAGGCTTTTTGGGCCCAGTTGGCGAGGGGATTGTCTGTTTCGGACATAGTGTGATGCATTGCTAGGGCAAGGGAAAGAGAGGCTCGAAAGGGAGTGACCCAGCAGAGAGAGGTAGGGCTGCAAAGGGCGACCCGGGTTGACGCGCCTGCTCTGAGCATCCCGTGGTGCTGCTATCTTCCGATCCTGACACGGTTTGGGCGTCGGAGCTGCACGGACCCAGGTCTCTTAGTAGCCTAGCATTTTTCCGCTCTGCCCTGCTCGGCTTTCTTGGGCAACGGATGGGTTGCTCAGGGGGCTAGGGAGTTTCAGGGGGCTCCAGATAAACAGGGATCCGCCCCACAGCCGTATCGCTGCGCTGCACCTCTTGTTCCTGAACTTGAGGAAGGGTTACCGGCAGGGTAACCGGTTGGGCAACAAAACAACTGGCCACCGGTAGGGCTTGCTCCAGCTCGTCCAGAGGGCGGGGGATCACTGCCACTGCGTGCAATTCCCCAATGCGCTCTGCTTCGTACATGCCGGCATCGATGGCAATGGCCACGTTGGCCACCGTACCGCGAATAATGGCTGTACACAGACCATCCCCAATGGTCTCGTAGGCCGCCAGTTGGACATCTGCTGTTTTGAGCATGACATCGGCAGCCCCCACCATTGCCGGGAAGCCACGAGTTTCCAGCAGGCCCACAGCCAAGTTGCTGAGGCGGCTGTAGCCCCGGTTTTGTGCCAGTTGAGACAGCTTGCTGCTGATCGGCAGTACCACTTCCAAGTTGGGTAGGGGGCGCGGGATCACCAAACTGGAGATCTCCTCTTGGTCAAACTGGCGGGCCAGCTCAATTCCCTCCTCAATGGCAATGCGCACATCGGCAATTCCCCCCCGCACAATGGCTGTGCAGTAACCCCCCGAAGTTTTCTCAAAGCCAATCAGCGTCACGCCTGCCGATTTGGTCATGGCGTCGGCAATGCGCACGATGACCGGAAAGCTGCGCGTCTGAATTAGGCCCAGAGAGGTTGACATCGGCATCCTAACCACTCATGCCAGTTTAGCCATCAGAGTCGGCCATCCCTAGAGGAGAGCACCTGTCGATAGGGATAAATCTTGCCCAAGAGGCGATCCAATTCCGAATGGCCAGGGATCCCGTTGAGCTTGCGCGTTTTTGGGGAAGTGGGTTTTTCTTGGGTTTGCTCGGCAGCTTCCTGCCAGCGACGGGTTTGCTTTTCGACATTGGCCACCGGAGAACTGGGCGGGGGGGGCGGCTCAGGCAGCGTCTCTTGCGCCATTTCCACTTCTGAGGGATCCGCTTGGGTAGTGCCTGCTTCCTTGAGATTGGAACCATAGGTGGGATCCCCGATCAGCGAGCCGGGAGGAATGACCGCTTGGCTGAGTACCGAACAATTGAGCACCGTGGTTTCCGAGCCGATGCAGGCATTTTTACCGATGGTGCCCTGCCCGATCACCAACACCCCCATTCCCAAGGTTGCGCCCGCCTCCACGATGAGGGATCCCCCACAGGCGTGCAGGACGGATCCCATGCCAATACACACGCCGCGCTCGATGTAGATCCGACAGCCGGGGTTAGCCCGCAGCAGCACCCCTGCCCCAATCCCCACCCCAGCTTCCACCTGCACCTCACCACTGACAAAATAGCGAGTTTCGCCGTTTTGGCCGGGCAAGGCGCGGAGCGTCATGGAGTTGGGCAAAGTAGAAGCCAACAGAGTGCTCCTCATCGCTGGGGGGGTTGGGCTTGAACCAACAGAGGTCAAAAAAAGCTGGGATCCCTTAGGGGGTTTGGATGATCTGCTCCAGCACCCGCCGTTTGGCCTTGGGATCGATCCCCAGCAGGCGGACGTATTCGCCGCGATGTTCCTCCAGACAGGCTTCCAAAGCCGCCACCACTTGGGGTACTTGGGTAGCCTCGATGGGGCTACAGCTTTGCCAAGAAGAGGTGCGAAAACGGCGCTTGTCCGCATGTTCGGTGCCGATGCGGTAGCCTTGGCTGAGCAACTGCTGCACCTGAGCCACCACTTCGGCATTGAGGCGGGTACCAGAAGGGGATCCCTGGGGGGCAGAAGCAGGAGCCGCGGCAGCAGCAGTAGATTTTCCGCCAGGGGTTTGGATGATGCGCTCATAGACCCGCCGTTTGCCTTTGGGATCGATCCCCAGCAGGCGCACATAGTCTCCCTGGTGCTCCGCCAGGGCAGCCGTCAGCTTAGCCAGCACCTCTGGCCCGCGGGTGGCGCGAATGGCTGGCCCACTCTGCCAGGAAGAGGTTTTGAAGCGGCGCTCGTCGGCATATTCGTAGCCGATGCGATAGCCCTGAGCCAGCAGCCGATGCACCTCCTCCTGTACCTCCAGATCCAGGCCGGCACTGCCCCCTGCCGGGGGAGCCGTAGCTGTCCCTGCACCCGTCTCTGCAGAACTGCTGCTCACCTGGCCTTGCGGGGTTTGGATGACCTTCTCCACCACCCGCCGTTTGGCCTTGGGATCAATCCCCAGCAGGCGCACATAGTCTCCCTGATGCTCCGCCAAGGCAGCCTGAACAGTGGCCAGGATCTCCTGCGGCTGACCGCTCCAATTGCCCAAGGTCTGCCAAGAAGAGGTGCGGTAGCGGCGGGCATCGGCCACCTCCAGGCCAACGCGATACCCCTGCGCCAACAAAGCCTGGATCTCCTCCTCTAGTCCTGAGCCAGAGCGAGGGCCGGATGTGCCAGAACCTGGAGCAGCAGTTGCCGAGACGCGGCTGGGCATCCCAGAAACCAAGGCCGGCCCATCGGGGGTTTGGATGATCTGCTCCAGCACCCGCCGTTTGGCCTTGGGATCGATCCCCAGTAGGCGCACATATTCCCCTTGGTGCTCCGCCAGGATGGCCCCCAACGATTGCACCACCTCTGCCTCCTGGGTACTGGCGATTGGGCTTTCGCTTTGCCAGGAAGAGGTTTTGAAGCGGCGAGCATCAGCATACTCCAGCCCCACGCGATAGCCTTGGGCCAACAGGGCGCGAATTTGCTCCACCACCTCCGGCTTGAGAGGGGATCCGCCGCCGTTTCGGCCATTGCTGCGATGGGAAGAATGGGTCATGGGTGCCGTCTCCGTAGCCGTTGAGTGAGAGGTGCGCTGCAGTTCGTTGCGGATGGGAGCAATACAGACGAGGTTTTCGCTGCACTGGTAGCCCTCTCGCAGGGCTTGGTTGATACCGATCACATGTTGGGCAAACTTGGCATCGCTGTCCTGGACGTCGGGCAGCCGGTCAGCCTCCGACTGGGTGGTGATGATGGATCCAGAGGGCACATACTTGCCTGGGGGGATCTCCACATCCTGGATCAGGCAATGCAACATGATGATGCAGCCATCCCCAACCCGAGCGTTGAACACGGTCGAGCGGAAGCCAATAAAGCAGTCGTTGCCCACGTAGGCCGGCCCGTGGATCAGAGCCATGTGGGCAATGGAAGTGTTTCTGCCGATCCAAACGGAGTAGGGTTGGCCGTCTTCCCCTATCACCCGCCCTTGCTCCAGACCGTGGATGACCACCCCATCCTGAATGTTGGATCTGGCGCCAATGTGGAAGGGGGATCCCTCGTCGGCGCGAATGGAAGTTCCCGGCGCGATCAGCACCTCCGCTCCCACCCGCACATCCCCAATGAGGTTGGAGAAAGAATGTACGTAGGCCGAGGGATCGATCTTGGGCTCCGCCAGTCGGCGAGACCAGGGCGTTGGCGGCGCAGCATAGGTTTGAGCAGGCATAACCGTGAGCCTCTAGAACGCAGTAGGGCGGACAAGGGCAGCAAGAGAGACCAGAGGGGAAGGGATCCCAGCTAGCGTTGATCGCGCTTGTTGTAGAGGGAGCGACCGCCAACAGTGACGGTATCGATAATCGCCATCACCACCGCATCCAGCGGGCGGGTCTGGTTTCCTTGCGGCTGGCGAGCGGCACTGCCTTGGCTGATCAGCACCCACTCGTCGTTGCCAGCCCCCACCGGATCGGCAGCCACAGCGTAATCGGGTTGCGGCTGGCCCTCGAGATCGACGTACTGCACCAACAAGAACTTCACACCCGTCAAGCTGGGATCCTTTTGGGTGCTGGTGACGGTGCCCCGCACAATGGCAATACGCATCAGGGACGGGTGAAGGGACGGATGGCATTGACCCCTTCGCGGAACTGGGCCACATCCTCGGTGTAGCGGATGGGCAACACGTACTCCAGGTTTTCGTGGGGACGGGCGATAATGTGCCAAGACAACAACTGGCCGCCGTTCACCCGCTTCACGGAGTCAATGCCGGCAGCCACCGAGGCTTGCACCTCCGAGACATCCCCCCGCACAATCACGGTGACCCGACCGCTGCCGATTTTTTCGTAACCCACCAGGGTAACGCGGGCTGCCTTGACCATGGCATCAGCCGCTTCCACCACCGCCGGGAAGCCCAAGGTCTCGATCATTCCAACTGCAATAGCCATAGGTACTCCTTACGCTGAAAGTGAGAGTAGGGTGCGAACTAAAGGGATCTGGGGCAGATCTATCTATGGACTCAGTGGGGACTAGGTGCGGAACTGCTCCACCGCCTCGGTATAGCGGATGGGCAACACAAACTCCAGGTTTTCGTGGGGACGGGCAATGATGTGGTGGGAGAGAATCTCACCCCCGCTCACCCGCTTGGCAGACTCCAAACCGGCGGCTACCGAGGCCTGCACCTCTGAGACATCCCCCCGCACGATCACGGTGACCCGACCGCTGCCGATTTTTTCGTAACCCACCAGGGTAACGCGGGCTGCCTTGACCATGGCATCGGCAGCTTCTACCACTGCCGGAAACCCGCGGGTCTCGATCATTCCAACTGCAATAGGCATATCAACTCTCCACTTCTGAACACTCAGTTCCTGAACGTTGTCGAACCCAGCAATAAGGCAAAGGGATCTCGCTTGTTGAGCTCGCTCCTGCAATCTCCTTTCGATTTCATCAGAGAGATCCTCTGCCCAAATCTCGATTGACAGCTTTTCCCGGCGACACCTACCTCGGCCACCACAGATCCCTCCCTAGGGGGAAGCCCCAGACTTCAAACTGAAGCCAGAAAAGGTTGTAGGAGCCATCAGGGTTAACCGCAACTGTCACTCAGGTGGGCAAAGCTGCCAACTCTGAGCTAAGTCCACATCTTTCTTGCACAAAATTGATCATACAAAATCGATTAGGACAGCTCAGAGAAGGGATCCCCGACTTAACAAAATGATATCTCCACTTAATCCTAGACGAAAATCAATATTTTTAATTAGCGCGATAGCTTTTTATTAAGAGAAGCAAAAATGTTGTCAGTTTAAAAATAATTCTTGACATCTTTTCAACTTTTGTTGTCATCGGCTCCCAGCTCATCGGCGCAGTGAGGGGGGCACTTCCAGGCCGTGGGCTTCCATGAGGTCGGCTTGGCCCATTAGGTGGGCCGGGGATCCCTGGGCCCAGATCCGCCCCTGATCCAACAGGACGACCTGATCGCATACCTCCAGGATCAGCTCCAGATCGTGGGAAGCCAGCAGAAAAGTATGGGTAGCCTGCTGCAAAAAAACTATCAACCGTCGCCGGGCTCGCAAATCGAGGTTGGCTGTCGGTTCATCGTAGAGCACCAACTGGGGTTTCATTGCCAGGATCCCGGCGATGGCGACCATGCGCTTTTCCCCACCGGAGAGGTGGTGGGGGGGACGATCGGCCAGGTGTAGAGTGCCGGTCAGGTGCAGGGCCGCTCGAACTGCAGCCGCAATCTCCCCCTCAGGACAAGCCAAGTTGCGCAGCCCAAAGGCCACATCTTCGGCCACCGATGGGGCAAACAGTTGGTCGTTGGGATCCTGAAACACCAACCCCACCTGGGGGCAAAACTGGCCGGGCCGCAGCGGCTGGCCAAACAGACTCACCTGGCCAGAGCAGGGGGGCAACAGGCCGCAGAGGGTGAGGAACAGAGTGGTTTTGCCCGCGCCATTCGGACCAATCACTCCCAGATGTTGCCCAACCTCGACCCGCAGATCCAGCCCTTGCAGCACCGGCGGATAACCGGGATAAGCTGCCCACAATTGACTTACCTCCACCGCCGGCACCGGGTTCATGCAAAGCTAGGGCACTTGCAGGTCTTTCCAGCGCTCCCGGGTGGCCGCAGGGGTAAGTTGCAAGGTGGGCACACTGGGGCTGGTTAAGTCAATATGGACGATATCGTCGGGCGTGCACTCGCAGTAGCGGCGCAGATCCCGCATTTGGTTGAGGGTCTGAATTTGCAGGGGCAAGCGGTCGGAAATCGGCCCCAGGTAAACCTTGCCCAGCTCAGTGTGCAGGGTAATCCCCGCTCCCGACTGCCAATCCACTGCCCTAATCTGGATTTCGGATTGCTGCAAAGCCTTGAGCAGCAGCGCCCATTGCTCTGGGGTGTGGTTCTCCCAGCCCAGCAGCTCCAGCTCAGGCCAAGCCTTGGGGGAATGGTAGGGCTCGGGAGACAGCCAGTTGCCCTGGATATCCACCCAGCCCATTTGGTCGCCCCAGCGTGCGCGTGCAACGGGTTGCCGTTCCCGCACTTGGACAATTACCCCCACCGGCAGCAGCCGTCGCTGCACCTGGACGCTTTCAAGCGGAGAGGGCCGGGCCGGGGATCCCAGCAAAGCCCTTTCCAAAACAGCCGGTTGCACCTGCCAAATGTTGAGGGGATACTGCAGAGGCAATTGAGCCCGTATCCAGGCGGGATCGACCCAGTGGGCCCCTTTTACCTGAATCTGCTCTGGCTGACGAATTTGCCAGTAGGGCTGCCGTAGGCCCAGCACCAGCAGTGTCAGGAGGGCTATCGAACTGCTCAAGCGCCAGGATCCCTGCCAAAATCGGCTGCGCCGTTGCCGACGCAGAAGCCGCCTGCGCTGCAAAAGTTGTTCACGGGTGGGAGCAGCCAGAAGTGTCACGGATCCCCCTTTACCCTATGGCGGGGTGTAGAGATGGGGAAAACTCCATACTTCTACTCAACCCGCAATCTCCTGCACCTGATCTGCGCGCAGCCAAACCGTAGGGGTGGGAACAGCCCCAAACTTAATTTGCAGGTAGTCATCTTTGATATCCACCACTTCTCCGGCGGTCTCGAAAACGTAGTTGGGGATAAAAGAATCGCTCGCCTGCGCTTCTAAACTACCCTCCAGTTTCTCGCGGATGGCCCGCACCAAGGTGCCTCGCTTGATTGCCATTGCTCCTCCTCAAGTTCGGTCGCGGATTGGTCGGTTCGATAGCAGTTGTATCACGCCTGTCGCTGCCGTGAAGAAGAAAGCTGGGATTCAGCCTCTGGCTCGGCTCTGACGGGGATCAACCGGAATTTGGCCTATTTGCGTCTTAGGCTGCGGGCCATATTGCGGAAGGTATCCATGTCCGATCCCCCTTGACGGCGTGAGCTTACTCCGCTGCTTGAGGTGGAGGATCCCTGCTCAGAAGCGGTTTCAGGAGTTTTGGCCTGCTCTGTGGACAACTTAACTTTACTGAGGGAAGAGACCTGCTCCACCACCTCCACCTTCTCCTTGCTGCCGAAATCTTGGAAGGTGTGCTTCACGATCCTGGGGGTGCGCATATATTCAATGTTGCCGAGGGTTTTGGCTTCATCTGGGTCGAGAAAAAAAGTATTGTCGTTTTTTGCTTTCTTTGGGGTTGGCTTAGCAACAGTTTCCGGTGAGGACGTGGCCGCAGCTTGACCACGCGAGCCGAACAAGCGCCTAAAGATGCCTACCATGGTCGTTTTGCCTGCAATGGGAAGGAAGTTGAGCCGGACTTGGGCAGGCCAACTGCCCTTGACAAGGTGAAGGCCAAGCCCAGTCATGAAATAATGTTAAGCCAACTTAGAGCGCCCTGCCCTCCTGGGCAGAAGGTCTTCTAGGCCCGGCACCTCAGGGGGAGAGAGTTTCGACCTCTGGCAAAAGGTTTGGCTGATGGCGATGTAGCTCATCCCCAAGACATCTCAGGAAGTTCTGGGATCCCTGTAGCCGACTACCATACAACCTACTGCCTGAGAAATCCGTGCTGGCTCTCTTCTTCCAGTGCCCTCAAGTACTCCAAAATCAGTACCCAAATTGGGATTTGAGCTGGAAGAAGCTATGACCATCCGATCAATTGTTGAGGAAGCCTTCCGAACCCGCTGCTTTACCTCCAGACACGAGACCTTAATTTATCGCCTGTTGCGTGAGCGGCGTTTTGATGAAGCTGACTTGGAAGCATTAGCCCGCCTCACAGAGGCCATCATCCAGGGGATCGTTCGGAACTAGCTCGGCAAACTCCGCACGCAGTTCGATAGAACCCAATAGGCTTCTTGACTTGAGGCTTGGGGACGACTAGGAGCCCTGCTCCACAAAAGCTATCTCTAGGCACTGCGGTGTTACTGGCGTCTGCGAAGGCCGGAAAAATAGGTTTCTGGAATTAACAGGCAGCTTCTTCTGGATAGAAGGGTGCAGCGACATAGCAATGTTAACGAATAGAGTCGCTTCCATCCAGACGGAAGTCCTCGGCTTATGCTCGGCTCCTCTCTTCTGGAGAGCCAGGAAAGTCTCCTCATCGGCTAGATGCGTTGTCTTAGCTAGCAGTGGCTATATGGCTATACAGTGAAGTAAGAAGTCCAAAAACTCACTCCAGGCTCAGATAAGTAAAAACTGCAGTAGAAGCTGTGCCTCCAGATTGGCCTGGCAAGAAAACCTTACTGCTGCGCTTTTGAGGTGTAGCGTACTTCAACCCTGAGGGGAGCACCCAGGTTCAAGGCACTGCCGATGCAACGGGCCAGGATTTGAATGTTAAGCCGCTGATCCAGCGATTCTAAACTTGTTGCAAGGCGACCTTTGCTTGAGCTGACTATGGGTGAACGCTGTACGCTCATCTTGATAGGCTCCCTATTTTCCCTATTTTGGTGAGGACTGAATGGCCAACTGACTTTTAGGTAATCCAAACGATAATCCAAAAGGCTATCGAGGAATATCGAAGAAATATTAATCAGCACTGTCTAAGAACCTGCTCTTTAAGGCTAGGATGATTTGCCCTTCTTGTGCATCGGCAACCCTACGGATTGGTTAGGCAAAGCATCCTCAGACTTTAAGGGATCCCAGGGATCCCACGGAAAAAGAATCTCTACTTTGCGAAGTGCCCCTGGGTAGAGATGAGGACAACCCAGAAAACTTGCTCTCGGTCACCTGCGCACGCTCACCAACCGCCAAAATGCTCTGCTCCAACTGGCTAGGGATCCAGCCGCATCAACAGGATTGCCCCAGACCCGCGAGAGAGTTGTGCTGTTTGACGGGTTTGGTCTGCCGCAGCTCCCTGTAAAGAACGGATGTTGCCGCTCCACAGTTGGGCGTGCGCTATTTCGAGATGATCCCCCTTATAATGAGCATTGGGAATCCGACCGTCCCTGCTGCCCATTCGCCTGGCTGGGTGCTCTTCACAACCTGCAAAGGGCCAACCGAGCCGCAAAGTCTGGGATAACCGCTGTTACGTTTTGAGAGGAATCCATGTCTGTGATTGTCAACCTGGTGAAGCGTTTGCAGCTCATCCTGCTCAGCCTTGTGGTTGGGGGATTGGCTGTGGCGTTCTTGTCCAACCCTGCTGCTGCCGAAACCTACATTGTCAAAATGGGATCCGACAAAGCCCAGTTGGTCTACGATCCGCCTTCTCTCACCATCAACCAAGGGGATACCGTTCAGTGGGTGAACAACAAGGTCTATCCCCACAATGTTGTCTTCGACAAGGTGCCCGGTGGGGATGCAGCTTTGGCGGCCAAGCTCTCCCACAAGGCGCTGCTTACTGCTCCTAAGCAGGTGGTGGAGTCGGCTTTTGTCGATGTTCCTCCAGGTGAGTACACCTACTACTGCACGCCCCACCGCGGGGCCGGAATGGTCGGCAAGATCATCGTGAACGGCTAAATCCGCACCCTAGCTGCTGGGGATCCAACTTTTCGTTTTGCCTTGCTGGACGGGGATCCCTGCTTTTAGCATGAAAGGTAGCCCTCTCAGGAGTGGGAGGGCTTTTTAGCGAATGAATACGCATCCAACCGGCTTGCCTTTGGGCCGCACAAGTGTAGTCCACAAACGGGTTCTCTATGACCACCAGCGTTAAAGGTTACCTGCTCTTGGCCGTTTCCTGCCTCAGCGCCATTGCTGCTGTTGGCTCAATTTTCGAGTTGGCCTCCGGCGAGCCGGATTTTGGCGTCGGCACCACCAGTATCATCTTGGTTGTTGCTGCTCCGTTGGCTGTTTGGCTGTTTCAGGCTGCGGTTGGAGCGGCACGGGCCAGCAATACTGCCGGAAAGGGGAGCAAAAAGAAAAAGTGAGAAGACGGTGAGAGTCCCAGGCAAATGGATATGGAGTCAGCGGGTTTGCTTCAAGGAGACTTCTGACTCCCTCTCCATTTCAGTCAGTTGGTGAAACTCCGGCAAGAGCTCCCGTTTCTGCACAGTTCCAAGAGCTGATTCCAAGCCAGCGGTAGCTAGGGTACAACTGGAGCCAGAACCATTCAGTACGGTCTCGGTAACCTGTCCGTTTTTGTCAATCCGATATTCCACTTTGATGTACTCAGGCATCCGCACTCCACTGGCTACCGAACAACAACGGGTTCTTCTCCATTCTAGTTCTTGCTTCCTTTTCCTGGGCTAGATCTGGCTGGGCTCTATGGCTTCTGCTCGTCCCCTCTTCCAGGCTGCCAAAAGGGATCTCGGAATCCGGCGAGACCTCGGCTTGGGTGTGGGGGCATTGGTGTGTGTGGTGCTGATCGGCACCCTCTGGTACCACGGGGTGGAGCAGTGGCCTTGGGTGGAGGCTTTTTACATGACGGTCATTACCCTAACCACTGTTGGCTTTATGGAGGTGGAGCCGCTGGGGGATCGGGGGCGTTTGTTTACGGTGGCCTTGATCCTGATGGGGGTCTTGAGCATTGGGTTTATGGTGAATCGCTTTACGGAGGCCCTCATCCAGGGACATTTTCAGGAAGGGATCCGGCAACGGAAATGGAAGAAACAGATGGAAGCGCTGAACAACCACTACATTATTTGCGGTTTCGGGCGCATTGGGCGGCAGGTGGCCCAAGAGTTTCAAGCAGAAGGGGTGCCATTTTTGGTGATCGATCAGTCTGCCGAGGCCATTCAGGTGGCTCAAGAGCTGGGATACGTGGCTCTCCAGGGGGATAGTACTCTAGATGCCACTTTGCTGGAAGCGCGGGTGCAGCAGGCAGAGGGGTTGATCGCTGCCCTATCTTCCGATGCTGAGAACTTGTATGTGGTCTTGTCGGCCCGCACCCTGAACCCCCGCATCCGCACCATTGCCCGCGCCAATACGGAAGAGGCTTTGCAAAAACTGCAGCGAGCGGGCGTTGCCCATGCCATTTCTCCCTACATCACGGGCGGAAAACGGATGGCGGCGGCTGCCCTGCGCCCACGGGTTGTGGACTTTGTGGATGGCATCCTTGTCGGTCGGGATCGCACTTTTTACCTAGAGGAGTATGAGCTGGCAGCCCAAGAATGTCCTTATGTCGGGCAAACCCTGCGGAAAGCCGATTTGCGAAACCGATCCGGAGCTTTGGTGGTGGCAATCCGGCGGGCCGATGGTCAGTTGATCGGTGGCCCCAGTGGAGAAACCCTGTTGCAGCCGGGGGATCTGCTGCTGTGTATGGGCACTGCGGATCAGTTGCGTCGGCTTGGACAGTTGCTCTATCCACGCCCGTAGCAGCCGTTCTCCACCTGGGTAGCCTGGCTCAAATCCGCCTCAAAATACTGGGGCCATGAGAGTCGGTGCCGCAGGTTTTCAAAAGTCCGTAGGTCTCGGCCAGCTCCTCGGCTTTCTCCGTCACTTCCGGGCTAGGGAACCAAATCTCCGGGTTTTTGTAGGCGTAGTAGACCTCAAGGCCGTCTATTCCCAACTCCGCTGCTGCTGGGACGATTTCCTCTGCAGGCAGCCAATAGCGAAAGGGGTGGGCCAACACCGCCAAGCCTCCTGCCGCTTGAATGGCCTGAATTGCCTCAGCGGCGGACAAGCCGGGAACCTGCTCCCCTTGGGCAAAGGGATCCAGAACACCAGCGGTGGGATCGAAGCCGTAGCCGAGAATATGCACTTCACAGCCCAACAGGTTTGCGGTGATCTCGATCCCCGGCCACAGGATGGGGTCGTCGGGGCGATCCAAGTGGGCGCGTGCTTGTTTGTAGCCCTTCAGGGTGTGGTGATCGGTGATGGCCAATCCTTTTAGACCGTGCCGGCGCGCCTGCTCCGCGAGATCCACCGGATCCATCTGCCCATCGGAACAGCGGGTGTGCAGGTGAAAGTTGTACTGCAAGGGGCAAGAACGGGGGCCGACCCTCTGCAGCACCTGCCGCAACTCCACAGCGGAAGCCACCCCACAGGGATCCCGTTCCAAGCTGACAACCATAGCCACCCTTGGGTTCTGAAGTTTTATTAAGCCTGCCCCCCCATTGTAGCCATGGGCAGGAGACAGTGCCATGTGTCAAAGGCTACTGAGGTGGGAACTTAGAAGGGATCCCTAGCCGTGGGCCAGTACTTCCTCAGCAGCGCGAGTTCCTGCCCCTGGAGTGAAGTCGCTGTAGCCTACCGTGTGTAAAGCCGACTCCAGAGCAGCCAAGGTCATCAGCACATCGCGGTCGCTGATGAAGCCCAAATGGCCGATGCGGAAGATTTTGCCCTTGAGGTGATCTTGTCCGGCAGCAGTGGCCAGATCAAATTGCTTCTTCAAGATGCTGCGAAGGGTATCGGCATTGATCCCTTCGGGAGCCAGCACGGCTGTTACGGCGGGGCTAGCCGCAGATTCTGGATCAACCAAGAGCTTAAGTCCCAGAGCCTTAACACCAGCGCGGGTGGCTTGGGATAACCTGGCATGACGCCGGTAAATGGCCTCCAAACCCTCTGCCCGCATCATCTGTAACGTTGTTCGCAGGGCATAAAACAGGTTCACCGCCGGGGTAAAGGGAGTGGTGCCCTGGTGCAGAGCCTTTTGCGCCAGCTTAAAGCTCCAGTAGTACTTGGGAAAGGTCGAACGCTCCGCAGCGGCCATGGCCCGTTGGCTTACCGCCACAAATCCCAAGCCTGGCGGGATCATGTAGCCTTTCTGGGATCCCGAGGCCACCACATCCAAGCCCCATTCGTCCATCAGCACCGGCATCGCCCCCACGCTGGTGACCCCATCCACTAGGACGAGGGCTTCCCCATGCTCGCGGGCAGCAGCAGCAATGGCTTGGACATCGTTGGCTACGCCGCTGGAAGTTTCCGAGTGGGTGAGAATGACGGCCTTGATGGTTTTTTCCCGGTCGGCAGCCAGTTTTTCTTGGAAAATCTCGACGGGGTAAGGGATCCCCCAGGGGGTTTCCACCCGCTCACACCGAAGGCCAAACTGCTCGGACATTTCTGCCCAGCGCTCCCCAAACTTGCCGTTCACCCCCACCAAAACCCGATCCCCAGGGCTGAGGGTGTTGAGGATCCCGGCTTCCATAGCGCCGGTGCCACTGGCGGAAAAGACAAACACATCTGAGGTGGTTTGGTGCAGCCAGCGCAACCCATCGGTGACCTCTTCCAGAATGGCGGTGAACTCTTTGCTGCGGTGCTCGATGGGCCCCCGCGCCATCGCCAGCAGAGCACTCTCGGGAACGGGAGTGGGGCCGGGGATCATCAATATCAGCTTGTCTTTCATGCTTGCCCTGCTTGGGATGCAAGTAAGGTTTGAAAGGTGGCGGCCAGATTCGAACTGGCGCATAGAGGTTTTGCAGACCTCTGCCTTACCACTTGGCTACGCCACCCCGCCACTTAGAATCAGAGAAAACGCCTGGCTAGAGAGGACATTGTAGCCGAAAACGGGATCCTACTTCCAAGCTTTAACGTAGTGTCCTGTGATTCTGCTTGGGCCGCGAGAATGGCTTTGGATAGAATCGGCGACTGGGTTAACGCAACCCCCAATATGCAACCGGCTGCACCTGCTTCATTCAACCTCTGGAAGGGCCTGCTTGTTTGGAGAGACGAGATCTTTTACCTCTGGGGTCTGCTGGCTTTGGGGATCCTGCGAGGAACAGTACCAGAAGCAACGCCAAACTGGTTTTTGCCGGCAGTTTTGCTGGCCACCTGGGTTGGGGGAATGGGCTGCTGGGGCTTAGGCCGACGCGGGCGGGGGTGGGGGCCTCCCTTGCTGATTTTGCTGTTGGGGCTACTGCTTACAGAGACATTGCTGGTGGGCTATCGGGTGCCGCCAGGATTGATGCCCACCCCAACGCGGGTGTTGCAGGCCGCCTGGATGGCGCGAGCTGCCCTGATGCGAGATGCAGTGCAAACCTTTGCGCGACAGGCGCTGGTAGGGTTTGGCTTGGGGGTGGGATCCGGCCTATTGCTGGGGGCGCTCTTGGCCGGTTTTCCCAAAATCGAACAGGGGGTTTTGCCCTATTTGGCAGCCCTCTCCAGTATTCCCATTCCGGCTTTGGCCCCGGTCATGGTGGGGGCATTTGGCATCGACTGGCCCTCGAAAGCAGCAGTGGTGGCGGTGGTGGTGCTGTTTCCGGTGGTGCTCAACACGGTGCGAGGGTTGCGTTCGGTGGATCCCAGCCAATTGGATTTGATGCGCTCTTACGGGGCCGGTGCCGGGCAAGTGTTTTGGCAGGTGCGGATCCCTCAATCTTTGCCCTACATTTTTAATGCCCTCAAGCTGGCGCTCACCTTGGCGATGATTGGATCCATTGTGGGGGAATTCTTTGCCGCTCCGGGGCTTGGTCTGGGCTTCCGCATCCGGATCGAGGCGGCTCGCTTCAATTTCGACATCGTCTGGGCGGCCATCATTTATGCCACCGTTATCAGCGCCCTAGCTTATCAGTTGATTGTCATGGTCGAAAAGCGGCTGACTTTTTGGCACAGTTCCTTTCGCTCTGGGAACTGTTAGCCCTTAGGTTTCCTAGATATTTAGCAAAAGGAACAGAATCAAAATACGGACGCCCCTTGAGCCTTAACTTGTCTTTGACATCACCGTATTGCCGCGCAGTTTCAGCATCACATACCAAAAACTTCCTGCATGCTTAACAGCCGGGATCCCGCCAATCGTTGTAGCCAAGGGGTGAGAAACTCTCGGTTGGCCTTCTGTTGCTGGGGATCCTGAGTTTCCAGAGGAAAAGGGGCGAGGGCACGCAGGGCGGCAGTGGTGACGCAGAACATGGCTTTCTGGAAGCTCAAGCAGATTTTGACCCGCAGATCCTCCTCCCCACGCGGGCTGCGGCGGTAGTGTTCCCGCAAGCGAGGGGGCAAGTGCCGCATCATGTCCTGCATCAACAGGGTGGGTGGGATCCCAGCGCTCCCCACCGGCAGGGGATCGGCATACAGGGCCCCATAGGCAAAATCTGCCTGCTCATGCGGAATCTGACCAGCCTGGGCGTTGTAGGAAACCGTACCCATGAAGGGAAAAGAGCGGAAAAACACTGCTTCCACATAGGGGATGGCTGTATCCGGCAGGAAGGTCAGCCCTGCTGAGAGAGGAATGATCTCATAGCGCCGGCCCCAGATGCAGGGAGCATAGGCGATGGGTTTGCCGGCAGCGGCCACCAGCCCTTGCTGAATGTGGGCCACTACCTCGGGGATGGTGAGGTGGGGTTCTGTCTCAGAGCGCTTGGACAGAGACAGGAAAATATCGCTCATCACCCGCCAGAACTGGCCCAAGCCGCTGTACATGGCCAGCATGCGCACCTGTTCCAGAGCAAAGTCGGGAAACAGGATCCCCAAGCCCTGCAAGAAGGGGTTAAAGCGGATTTTGGCTCGGATGGCGGCCTTGGCCCGTTGGACAAATTCGGGAGTATCCAGGTAGCGGTCTAGCCCCCCTCCCCCATGCCAGAGCATGGCCTTCATGCAGTATTCGGCAAACTCGTAGTTGATGCGGTCATGCCACAGGTAGCGCAGCCATTTGCCCAGGGTAATCTCGCCGTTGAAATACTTAAACGCCGGGAAGAGCTCCAAAAATTGGTGGTCGGCAATGAAAATCAAGTTGCGAGAATAGGCGTCCAGAACCTCTCCGTAGCTGTGCAGGATCCCAATCACCTCCAGGCGATGGATCTGTGAATCCGGCAAGAGGGCTCCCCCTGCCTCCAGACGCTGCAAAATCGGACTGATGCGCACCTGATCCAGAGGATCCAGGCCCGCCAGGAAAAAATGGGAGAGCGGAAGAGAAGAGCCATCCCGTGGCAAGGTGAACGTCATGAGAGGAGCCAACCAGATCCACAGCTTAGATCTACAGTTTGAGGCATCTAAGACAACAGCAAAAACAGCAGCGGCAAAGTCGAAGGCGCCTTAAGAGGAGTCACAGGCCATGAAACAGGTCAACTTTCCAACCACACCTTCGGTGGCAGCCGCGCTGAGGGCCACAGATTTCGCCAGATCAGCCGTTGTGGGCTCGATCCAGTGTGTCGCCCAGGCTGGTTGTAGGCCCAGCACCACCACCAGTGTTGCCAAGACAACAGCCGGCAGCCGTTCCCTCACCTGTTGCCGCGACATAGCTGTGGCCACTTCCGACAGCCGACCAAAAAAGACGCGGTTCACCATCAGCAGGAAATAGGCTGCCGTCAACCCTGTCCCCATCATGCACAACAAGGTCTGCAGCGGAAACACGGGGAAGCTGCCCCGAAAGATGGTGAACTCGGCGATAAAGCCCACCATGCCGGGCGTACCGCCGCTGGCCATCACCCCCAGCACCATTAAGCTACCAATCAATGGCAAGCCCCGCTCTGGGTTAAGCAACCCTTGCAGCAACCTCAGATCCCGCGTGCCGGTGTTGGTGTAGACGGCTCCCACCAGCAGAAACAACAGCGCCGAGATCAGGCCGTGGCTGACCATCTGGAAGACGGATCCCACCAGGGATAGAGGGGTTGCCGCTGCCGTCGCCAAGAGAATGTAGCCCATGTGGGCAATGGAGCTGTAGGCCACCAGCTTTTTCATGTCCTGCTGCACCAGGGCGTCCAGGGATCCATACAGCACGTTGACCACCGCCCAACCGGCCAGCCAAGGCCCTGCCTGTTCCCAAGCATCCGGCAAGAGCTGCAGGCCAAAGCGCAACAGGCCGTAGGTGCCCAACTTCAAAAGCAGACCCGCCAGCAACACGGAAATGGGGGTGGAAGCCTCCACATGGGCATCCGGCAGCCAGGTGTGGAAGGGAACCAAGGGGATCTTGATGGCCAACCCCAGCAGAATGGGAACAAGCAACAGGGTTTGTTGCACCAGGGGCAAGGGGTGAGCCTGCAGGACGGTATAGGTAAAGCTGTGGGCATCGCTCAGCCAACTGAGGCCGAAAAAGCCTATCAACAGTAGGATCCCTGACAGAGCCGTGTAAATCAAGAACTTGGTGGCTGCATAGGTGCGCTGTGGCCCTCCCCAGATGGCGATGAGCAAATACAGGGGGATCAGCTCCACTTCATAGAACAGGAAAAACAGCAGCAAATTCTGAGCCAAAAAAGCTCCGGCCACTGCTGCCGCCAGCATAAGCACCAAGCTGTAGTAGAGGCGGGGCCGCTCCACCTGGCCGCTGGCCCAAATGGCCATCAGCACCAGCAGCCCGGTCATCACCACCAAAGGCAGGGAGATCCCATCGACCCCCAACTCGTAAACCAAGCCCAACTGGGGGATCCAGGCCATCGTTTCCGCCAATTGCAGGGATCCCAGATGCGGGTCAAAGGCCAGCAACAGCCCCGCGCTCAGGCCAAACAAGACCCACCCAAACCCCAAAGCCAACCTCCGATGGATGCTCTTCCCCGCTCGCTCGGGAATCAACCCAATCCAGATGCTCCCCAACAACGGGATCCCGATCAAAAGGCTCAACATGGCTCTCTCCCATCAATAGGCCAACCCCAGATGGAGCGAATGCAGCAGCCAAGCTGTAACCAACACCACCCCCATGACAATCACCAGCACATAGAGTTGCATCCGCCCCGACAGGGTGTACTTGAGGGCTTCGCCGCTGAAGAAAAAGGCCAGGCTCACCCCGTTCACCAAGCCGTCCACTCCGTTGCGATCCAGCCACTCCAATCCGCGGGAGAGAGCGCCGACCGGTTGCACCACCAGGGCTTGGTAGAGGTGCCCCGTGTAAAAGTCGTGGGCCAGCAGATCCTGCAACTCCGGCCAGGGCAGGTGCACCCTCCGTTGGCTCCCCCAGTACAGCCAGCCGCCAATGGCTGCCCCCACCAGTCCAGAAGCCGTCAGCAGGGCCGCTATCCACCTCAGCTCCGGGCTCCAGTCGGGATAGAGTCCCCACCGCCCAAACAGCCAGGGCATGAGCAAGGTTTGCACCGTCAGGATACCCATGGGCAGGGCCATCAACCAGCCTACCTCAGGGGCCCGGCGGGTTTTGGGTTGCGGGGATCCCTGAAAGACTAGACCAAACACCCGCGCCAGGTTTAGAGCCGTCAGCCCGTTTACCCACAGCAGCACCCCCACCAGAGCCGGTTGCAAAACGCCATACACCAGCGCCAGGCGAGTCAGCGTCCAAAAGCACCCCAGGGGCAGCAGGGCCACCATTCCCAGGGATCCCACCGCAAAGGCGGCAACCGTGGCCGGCATACGGCTGCGCAACCCTCCCAATTCCGTCAGGTTTTGGGTAGCGGTGGTGTAGATGAGGGATCCCGCTCCCATAAACAGCAACGCCTTAGCCAGGCCGTGCATCAGCAGCAACTCCAGGGCCAGCTCCGGCTGCTGCATTCCCACCGCCACAAACACCAACCCCAAGTAGGCACTCGTGGAGTAGGAGAAGGTGCGCTTGATATCGATTTGCGCCAAGGCCACCAGGGATCCGCCCAGGGCTGTGATTGTGCCGATGGCCACCAAGACCCCATCCGTAATCGGCGACAGGGCCAGCAGCGGCTGCAGCTTAATCAGCACAAAAGCCCCACAGGCCACCACCGCCGAATTGCGCAGGATCGAGGCCGGGGTGGGCCCCTCCATCGCCTCGTCCAGCCACAGGTGCAGCGGAAATTGAGCGCATTTGCCCAAAGGGCCCGCCATCAAGGCCAAGCCCATCCAAGCTGCCCAGGTGGGATCCAAGCTGGCTGTAGCCGCCCAGTCCCGCAGGTCGGAAAACGTCAAGGCCCCGGAAAAGTTGGAAACCGCCACCACCCCCATCAGCAGCAGCAGATCCCCTACCCGCTTGGTTAAAAACGCATCCCGCGCCGCCGTCACCACCAGAGGCTGAGCGTACCAAAAGCCCACCAGCAAATAGGTGGAAAGGGTGAGCATCTCCAGCAGGGCATAGCTGAAAAACAGCGAGTCGCTAAGGGCGATCCCTGTCATTCCCCCCTCGAAAAAGCCCATCAGAGCAGCAAAGCGACCCAGACCCCAGTCCTTATCCAAATACCCCAGCGCATAGATCTGGGCCAGCAAGCTCAAACCGCTGATCCAGACGACGGCCCCTATCGTCAGGGGCGAGATCTCCAAAGACAGAGTTAAATCCAAATCGGCCACCCGAAACCAGGGGTAGTTCAGGATTTGGGGATCCCGACCCCAAACCTGCCGCAACAGCCAAAGGCCATGAGCAAAGGCCGCCAAGGTCAGAAGGATGTTGAGGTAAGCTGCCGGACGCGGGCCACTGCGCTTGACCCAGCCCGTTGCCCAGGGAATGGCCAAAGCTGTTCCCGCCCACCCATAGCAAGGGATCCACCAACTGCTCTCCAGCCCCAAAAGGTTTGACATCATTAAATGTCCCAAAAGGTTTGACATCATTAAATGTTAAATAAAACGGAAAACTGGATCCAACGGAAATCAGTCAGGGCTTTGAATCGCTCGTTCTCTTCTATTTCACGATATGCCTGGCTCAAACGGTTCCAAAGTCGGGCCGGATGGCCGGAGCCAATCTCGAAGTTGAGCGGCAATGCGCCGAGCAGCTCCTGGGGATCCCATGCGGCGGCGTCCATGGGCCTGCAACTCAGCCGCGTAGTTGGGATCGGCGGCCAGGCGTTCCAGAATCCGGCCAACCACAGCGGGAGCTTGCTCCACTGAGGTCAGGTGGACGGCGGATCCCAAAAGACGGGTCTGGGCTTCGGCAAAGCGCGGGGTAAACTGCGGCCCCTCTCCCGGCAGGGTTACCACCGGTTTTCCCAAGCCCACACACTGCTCAGTAGCCGTTCCCGCCATAGCCAGCACCACCGTTGCTCGTTGGGCACAGGCACCGAAGTCCCCCCAAACCAGAAGCACATCGCTGCGCTGAGATGGGATCCGAGCCTGAAGTGGGTCTCGTTCCAGGTTGGGGCTGAGGGCAGCATAGACTTGCAGCTCCGTTGGGAGCCGCTCCACCACCTGCATCATCAGGGCCCAGTTGCGATAGGCTTCCGGCGGACGGGATCCGGGCAAGAGCAGCAAGGCCGGTCGGTGGGGATCCAAAGGCAATGCCCCGCGTGGCTCCAGGCCATCCATCATCGGGTTGCCCAGGTAGAAGGCCCTCAAGCCCCGTTTTTGCAAAGCAGTAGCCGTCAGCTCATCCCGCAAAAAAGAACCCAGGCAGCGCTTGTGGGCCATCAGCCAGCGCTCCCAGGGCAGGTAATCGGAAATCGGCTGCCCAAAAGGAATCCAAGAGCGTCGGTAGGGCCCTCGTTCATCTCGCCAGTAATAGTCGGACTTGGCCGTGCCCACAAAGGCGTAAGGGATCCCACTCCACCACGCCATCAGCAAGGGCACAATATCCCCCACGGCCAGCACCAAGTTCCTCTGTGCTGCTGCCCGGCGAACCAACGCCAATTGCCGCCCCGTCAGCCCCAGCAAACCGGCCCGCAAATCCCGCCACAACTGCCGCCAGTCCTGATAGATAAACCCCCCCGACGGCATCACCTGGGCAACGGGCAGCAGTGGGATCCCTTGGCGTTGGTAGGCTATCCCTTCTCCCACAATCGGCAAGGCTTGCACCGGGATCCCCAGTTGGACTAGGGCAACGGCAACTCGACTGCCCACCTCATCTTCCCCGTGTCCATTGCTCAAACACAGCACCTGCGCTGGATTCTTCAGATTCCATTGGGTTCCCATAGCTTGCCGTAGGCGCAATCTGGGTTGAATGAAGAGGGATCCCCCAGCTCACCAGAAATCTCCTCATAGAATAGAGCCAATCCGAGCAGGGAACCGGGGAGATGATTCGAAATGAGCGACAACGAGCCAAGCTTATTGCGGCGGTAGAGGCCCTTCAGCTCGAAGGCCCCTACTTTGTAGAGGAGCGCCTCACCCGCCATCGTGGCCCCTTCTTGCGAGCAGTGAAGGATGCACCCGTCGGTGGAACTTGGTGGGAGATCCGCTATTTTCCCGCCTGTGAGCGCTACGCTTGGGCCTACCTGCCGGAAGGGACTGGCCCGCGATCCTTTGCCTGGGGACACACGCCCCAGCAAGCCTTTCTTAACGCCCTGTGGCATCGCCCCCTTTCTCCCCAAAGCCAAGAACAGCCTCAGGGAAACCACTCCGATTTACAGTGAAAATAAACATTAAGACATTAAGCAACTCTCTGCCCACGTGTAGGGCTGCCTCTAATCGCCGATTGACTGCTCACTTTGCTGAACGGTTCTGCACACCCTGAGGTACGAACGCTATGGAGCTATATCTTCCAACACCTGCTAGTATTTGGAGAGCCGGTAGGTCAGTCTGTGCTCTTGGGGTTTAAGACCGAGTTGGTGTCAAACAACAAGCGACATACCCCAAGCTTTGGGGGAATTGGCGCCTGCGGAGACTCCTCTGGCGGTGGGATAGGTCTAAAGCCTGCTGCTAATCATGGGTTGCTGAAGCAGGAAGAAAGCAACAACACTGAACAAAAATCTGTTTTGTTGGGACTCCGTCCCGCTGGCGCGAACAGTGTTGTGTAGGTCTTTCGGAGCGGAACATGAAACCGCAGGCCGTTGCCCGTATTCTGGATGCCAACCTCGATCGAGCTCGTGAAGGACTGCGGGTGCTAGAAGAGTGGTTTCGTTTCGGCCTGGAAGAGGGAAAGCTCTCTGCCGAATGCAAGGCCATGCGCCAAGCCCTGGCCCGCTGGCACAGCGATCCCCTGCGTTTGGCCCGCGATACCTCCGCTGATCCGGGCACCCAGATCTCCCACCCCCAAGAGGAGCAACGGCGGGATCTCCGCCATCTCTTGCAAGCCAATTGCAGCCGTGTGCAAGAAGCCCTACGGGTGCTGGAAGAATACGGCAAGTTGGCCGAGTCCAGCCAATGGGTAGCGCCCGGCCTGGCCAAGCTGGCCAAAGACATGCGCTATCGGCTCTATGTCCTGGAAAGTGAACTGCTGGGCGGATCCCTGCGGCAGCATCTCCTGACAGCCCATCTTTACTTGGTGACCAGCCCTGTGCCCCACTGGCTAGAGGTGGTGGAAAAGTCCCTGCGGGGTGGGGTGACCCTGGTGCAATATCGCCGCAAGAACCTCCCCGATGGCGAGATGCTGCGGGATCTCAAGCAGTTGCGGCAACTGTGCAACCGCTACCAGGCGCTGATGATCGTCAATGACCGCGTGGATTTGGCTCTGCTCAGCCAGGCAGATGGGGTACACCTGGGCCAGACGGATCTGCCGGTGGCCGAAGCCCGACAACTGCTGGGATCCCAGCGGCTCATTGGCCTGTCCACCACCAATGCTGAAGAGTTGGCCCAAGCCCTGAACAGCGACGTGGACTACATCGGCGTCGGCCCCGTTTACCCCACCCCCACCAAAGCGGAGAAACCCCCTGCCGGCCTAGAGTACGTGCGCCTGGCTGCCGAGAAAGCTCACCTGCCCTGGTTTGCCATCGGTGGCATCGATCCCCACAATCTATCCGAAGTGCGTCAAGCTGGGGCCACCCGTGTAGCCGTGGTGCGTGCTTTGATGGAAGCTGCCGATCCCACCCAGACTGCCCGCACCATGCTGGCGGAACTGCAAGAGATCCCTGCCCTATCCTGAAGCTCAACCGTGGGCGTTTCGCTGCTCCACTAACTGCTCCAAATGGTTTCTGACCCAAGTAAAAGCAAAATGAGGATCAGGATGTTCTAAACTCCAGAGGCGATGACAGAAGCCGCCAGAAAACCAAACTCAAACAGCAGGGATCCTGCCCTGGTCGAGATCCCGGCGGAGCTGCAAGCAGGGCTGGTGACAGAGCTGGACTTGATGATCCGGGCCCGCTACCCCCTTATTTACTTAGTCTCCCCAGAAGAAGAGCCTGCCGATGCCCTGCTAACCCAAGTGGCCAAGCGGACAGACCCGCCGCGGCAACTGTTGTTCTGGGACTTGGTACGGGGCTGGCAGGATACAGGCGAGGATCGCGGCTCCATCATGGCGGCTCTGGGGCGGGTGTGGCGCTCTGCCCCCAACGAGGACACCCTTTTTGTGCTGCGGGATCTGCACTTTGTGTTGCGCAATGCCACCAGCGACAAAAACGCTCCCATCATCCGGGAGCTGAAAAACCTCAGCCGCGAGCTGAAGCGCACCCGCAAGATGCTGATCCTGCTCAGCCACACCCTGGAAGTGCCCAGCGACCTGGCAGAGGAGATCACCGTCCTCGACATTCCCTTGCCCAACAGCGAAGAGATCAGCCGCCTCATCCAGCTCTATGTGGCTCCAGATAAACTCAAGCTCACCCCTCTGGCCCGCGAGCAACTGGTCAAAGCTTGTCAAGGGCTGAGCCGAGAGCGTATCCGCCGCGTTTTGGCCCGCGCCTTGGCTGCCAAGCAGGAGGTCAACGAAGCCGATATCGACCTGGTGCTGGAGGAGAAAAAGCAGGCCATCCGCCAAACCGGCATCCTGGAGTTTTTCACCGCCCGCGAGACCCTCAAAAGCGTGGGGGGCCTGGATAACCTCAAGGCCTGGGTGCGGGTGCGCCAGGAAGCCTTTACGGAAGAGGCGCGTCGCTATGGCCTGCCCAACCCCAAGGGCGTACTCCTGGTCGGGATCCAGGGCACCGGCAAATCCCTATCTGCCAAGACCATCGCCAATGAGTGGCGGCTGCCTCTGCTGAGATTAGATGCTGGGCGTCTGTTTGCTGGCATCGTTGGCGAGTCGGAAAGCCGAGTGCGGCAGATGATCCAACTGGCGGAGGCGATGGCCCCCTGTGTGCTCTGGATCGACGAGATCGACAAAGCCTTTGGCAACATCACCAGCAGCGCCGATGGAGATTCCGGTACCAGCCGCCGGGTGTTTGGCAGCCTGATTACCTGGATGCAGGAGAAAACCAGCCCTGTTTTCATTGTGGCCACCGCCAACAACGTGCCGCTGCTGCCGCCAGAGCTTTTGCGCAAGGGTCGCTTTGACGAGATTTTCTTCTTGAACCTGCCCACCCACGCCGAGCGTAGGGAGATCTTCCGGGTGCATTTGCAGCGGTTGCGCCCCAGCCGCCTGCGGGAGTTTGACCTAGAAGCCTTGGCAGCCGCAGCTCAGGATTTCAGTGGCGCCGAGATCGAGCAAGCCATTGTAGATGCCATGTACAACGCCTTTGGGGGCAGTGGCAGCGGCGCTCGGCGGGACTTTACCCAAGAAGATATCCTGCAGGCCATCCGCGAAACCGTACCCTTGGCCTCGATTGCCCGCGATCAAATCGAAAGCCTCAAGTGCTGGGCCGCCCAAGCCGGTGCCAGAACAGCCTCTCAAGATGCCCAAGTGCTGCAGGAAATGAAGCAGTGCTTTGCCTCTTCGTAGGGAGGATGTAAAGCTCTGGATTACTTGTGTTCAGCCGATTTTGTCGAGAAGTTCTCTTGATTGCTTTATTGCAGTAGTCCCCATGCTACCTTTCTCTCGGAGAGCCAAGAGGGATCCCGGCAATGGCTACTGAGCAAGTGATACTGGACATTCCTGAAGCTATTCTGCGGGGGCTGCAGAATAGTACCTATGAGCGTATTGGCGGCATCGTGCGAGAAGTTGCCTCTAAGCGAGTAGTGGCTTGGCTGAGAGAAACTGGGGCCTCAACACTCGAAACCAGTATTGGTGTAGGGATCCCTGGACTAGACCCCATTAATGTTATCAACGGAATAATTGTTAAATTCAGCTACGGCAGATCCGTCTAAAGCTAGTCGATATTAGCGAAAAACTACAGACTATCTTGGGTCTAACTCAATTCAACACTGCACTGGGGTTGACCAACCTAGGATTATCTGCCATTGGCTTTGCAGTTGTTATCTCTAAGCTGAACCAGATAGATTACAGAATCAAGGATCTCCAGTCATCTATCTTAGAACTTCAAGAGAAGATAGATAGATTGTCCATTGCTAAAATTAAATCTGCAATTGACGTTGCGGAAGTAGCTTTGAGAATGTCTTCTTCAAGTAATCGGAAGCGATTGGTAGCTGAGGTCATTCAGCCCCTGATCGAAGCCGAACATTACTATCAGTCCGAGTGGGATTCTGACTGGAATAAGCGTGGCGGTATTATGGGACGGGAGTACATTCTAATTCTATCTTTAGCCTACATTACTGAGGTCAAGTGTTATCTGGAGCTTGAAGAGCATGAGATGGCTCTCAAGCGTCTAGCTGAAGCTGAAGAGACTGTAAGACCTCGTATCAAGAGTTATGTTAAGCATTTACTGACTAAGAATCCATCGGGATATCTTCATCTTGCCTGCAAAGGGGTTAATCTGTCAGATATTCTAGAGATTCTTAAGTACATAACAGGAGAGTTGGATACAGATAAGCTATTTGACCAATACTTGCGCAAATCTATTTTTAACTGTAAAGACATTGAATCTTGGATTGAAAGTATTCCAGTGGGATCTAGAAATGCTGCTCTAGCTCACATTAAACCATCTCTGGTTGGCAAGGATTGGGACTTTTGGGCTTATCTGCCTTGGAATACTTCTGCTCGCAAGGAAGCCATCTTCGAATTGTTATCTCAGACATACAAAGTCATAGAGGTTATTCACTCCATGATTGAGTTGGATAGGAGACTAGAAGGTTACAGGTACGAGATCAGCGAAATGAGCCGTCTTGGCCTCAGCTATCAGGAATGGAAGAAACTAGTTCTGCCACCTGAGAACCTCGATAATAATTCCAACTCCAAAGTTTTGCTACTTCTGCCAGGACATGACCTTCCCACCTAGCAGTGTCTGAGGGTGGACTGATGCCCTTGATTTGAACTGTTGCTGGATTCTCTAGCCAGACAGATGTAAGTCTTCGCGTCAGGGCTCAACTGGAAGTGGACATAGGGATTCTGTTTTCCTCAGTTTTGAGGATGAAGAAACTCCAGCCAAACAGCCCTTGGCTCTTTCCTCGGCAATTATACTCAATTTGGCGGGCCGACATGGCTGCAACAGTTAAGTGAGCTGATGCGGGATCCCTCTCGAGGGGGGAGAGGCTCAGCTCAGCAACATCCGTGCTTAGTCAAAGCAGAGGGTTATTGTTGAGGAATCTAAAGTAAGGTTGAGCTTTTGATATTATCGTTGCCATCTTGTTACCGAAAGCGCTATCGTCTAAGCATCAAAGCTTTTTTCAAAACTGCTTTATGGGCCCTAGAGGAGCGACCCCTCTGGGGCTTCTTCTATCCAGCTCCACCTAAGCGGGCAATGGATGGCTTTATGGGGTAGGCACCATTCCTCGGCGGATGGCAGGCCCCAGGGCGTGGCTGCCAATGTCGGAACGATAGTAAGCCTTGGGAAACTGCACTTGCTCCACGGCTGCGTAAGCTTGGCGCAGGGCCTCGGATAAGGTTGCCCCTTGGCCGGTGAGGCAGAGAACGCGCCCACCATCGCTCAGGAGTTGCTTGCCCGCCTGGCGGGTACCCGCGTGAAACACCAACGCCCCTGTAGCAGCAGCTGCATCCAAGCCGGAGATGGGGATCCCTCGCTGGTAGGCATCGGGATAGCCGGGGGCTGCCATCACCACGCAGGCAGCGTAGCCGGGCTTCCACTTGAGCTGGATTTGGGCCAGCCGACCCTCGATGCAGGCCAGCAGGACCTCGTCGAGAGGGTTTTCCAGCAAGGGCAGGATGACTTGAGCCTCGGGATCCCCAAAGCGGCAGTTGTACTCCAACACGTAGGGGTCCCCAGCGGGCGTGATCATCAAACCGGCATAGATCACCCCCTGGTAGCGGATGCCCCGCCGTTGCAAAGCCTCCAGAGTGGGATCCAGGATCTGGGTCTGAATGCGGGCCAACAGTTCTGAAGTTACCAGGTGATCGGCAGGGGCATGAGCTCCCATGCCACCGGTGTTGGGGCCGGTATCGCCCTCGCCAAGGCGCTTGTAGTCCTGGGCAGGTAGCAGCGGCACACAGATCTGGCCATCGGTCAGGGCCAGCACCGACACCTCTTGGCCGGGGATAAACTCCTCAATGAGCACCTGCTCGCCTGGCTTGGCCAGGGCAGCCTCCAGAGCTTGCACGGCTTCTTCCCGATTTTGGGCAACGGTTACTCCCTTGCCAGCAGCCAGCCCGTCCTTCTTAATCACCACGGGAAAGCTGCGGGAATTCAGGTAGGCCAAAGCCTCTGACAAGCTGGCAAAGCCGGCAGCGCGAGCGGTCGGGATCCCGGCCTCCTGCATCAGTTGCTTGGCCCAGAGCTTGCTACCTTCCAACTGGGCGGCCACGCGATTGGGCCCGAAAATGGGCAGGCCCTCGGCTTGAAAGGCGTCCACAATCCCCTGCACCAAGGGCAGCTCTGGCCCCACCACCGTCAGGCGGATCCCTTGTACAGTAGCAAACCGCACCAGCCCTTCAATGTCGGTGGCCGCCAAAGCCACGGATTGACAGCGGGGCATCTTCTGCATGCCGCCGTTGCCGGGGGCACAGTAGACCCGAGTAATCTGGGGAGACTGCAACAGCTTCCAGGCCAGGGCGTGTTCTCGCCCCCCAGATCCGATGACCAGAGCCTGCATAGTGTGCTATTCCACCGTTTCTAAACCCAGCTTGCCTGTCTTCCGAACATCCCCCATTAGACCATGTTCTTGCCCCATTTCTGGGGTGTTGGCACCCTCCAGTCAGTGGACAGCAAGAGAACGGCCCCGCCAAGTCCAGTTGCGTCCGGTGGTGGTGCGGATGGCGGAAGCCAAGATGATGGCTGCTGTTGCCCAACCTCCCACTGCTGTTAGCCACCAGTAGTGCAGGGGCAGATGCGCCCAATGCTGAAGCAGGAGCCGGATGGTCAATTGGGCCAGGATCCCTGTCAAGCTGGCCAACAGCACCCCCAGGGATCCCGTGACCACAGCCAGGATTACCCCCAACCAGGGCAAGCTGCAGATCCCCAAGACTGTGCCCATTGCCAACACCGCCAAGACCCAGTTGCGCTCCAGGCCCAGGAACCAGTTTTTGGTCCACCCTTCCCAAAGGGCAGCCCCGTTGGCATACATGCGGCTGCGCACCCGCAACCCTCCCAGGCAAATTCGCAGGCCCAACCCCTGGGCTTTGATCCGTTGCCCCAGGGCCACATCCTCGATGACCACATCGGCCACTCCGGCGTGCCCGCCAACTTGCTCGTAGGCAGAGCGCCGAAACAGCATGAAGGGGCCAAAGGCAAAGGCTTTGGAGCTTTTGGGATCGTTCACGGCGGCAAAGTTGTAACCCACCGCCAGGATGGTCATCATGATGGGTTGCACCAGCCACTCCGCCAGGCAACCGCACAGCAATTGTGGCCCCACACTCACCAAGCCACTGCCGCTCTCCAGCAAATGTCCCAGGGCTGCTTCAATGGCGCCGGATCCCAGCCGCACGTCGCAATCCAGAAACAGCAAGTAGTCCGCTTCTATGCGGGCGACAGCTTGGGTACAGGCCCAGTTTTTGCCCACCCACGTTCGGTCTTTGGGACGGGGATCCCCTTTGAGCAGATGCAGGCGTGGATCTTGCCGTTTGGCAGCCAGGGCTTGCGCCAGATCCCAAGTAGCATCCGTGGACTCATCATCCACCAGCCACACCTGCAAAGGGGCAGAAGTGCTGTCCAGAATGCTGCTGAGGCAGCCCACCACGTTTTCGGCCTCATTGTAGGCGGGCACAATCACCGCCAGCCGCTCCATTCCAGCCGCGATTTCCCCTGCCTGTTCCGCCGGGGGATCCCTCAGCCAGGGGGAAGCCCGCAACGCTCGCCCCAGTTGCAGGGCCACCAGGGCAATCGCCAGAGCTGTTAAGGATAGAATCCCGGTCAGGATCTCTCGGGTTCCCACTCCTGCTTCCCTCCCTGCTTAGACTTGTTCGAAACGGATTCCCACCTCTGCCCTAGCTCTGGGATGGCCCAGTTTTCTAAGCAGACAAAACCCCCTCTACGATATCGCTATAGGGCCGGGGAAAGATCAGCCAAACCTGGCGCTGGGTTTCCACCAAGGCCCGCACCAAAGGGGAAAGATGGGCAATTTCTTCATAGCCGCGCTCGGTTTTGAGCTGGATCCCTTGGTCATAAAAGCTATAGCCCTGGACATGGGCAGAGCGGATGCCCAAGTAACTCTCGGGATCCAGCCCATCCCGCAGCATTTTGGCCTGCACGGCAGCCACCAGGGTTTGGCGTTGTTCGTCAGATAACTGGGTAATGTTGCGGGCCTTAAACAAATCCCGCTCCAAGTAGCGCCGCGCCAGATCCGCCAAGATGGGATCCTTCCCCGACATAGCCCAGAGGCGCATGGGGTAGCTGAAGATTACATCATCGGCAGCCAAGTAGAGGGGGAGCGGCAAGTCGAAGGGATCCCCTTTTTGGGCCGCCAGTGAAGCCCAGCACCAGGCGCTGAGGATGGGATCCAGCTCAATTTCCCCCCTTTGCAGGAGCACCTCTGCCCGCTTGAACAGCCGATCCAAGATGAAGCGGGCGCACAAGCTTTTGGGATGTTGGTACACCTGGGTGTACATGAAATAGCGCACCACCAGGTAGTGCTCGATGGCCCCCAAGCCTTTGCGAGCCGGGATGGACAGGGATCCCGTCTCCGGGTCGTAGTCCAGCACCGTCAGGATGCGGTCCAAGTCCAGGTGGCCGTATTGGGCACCCGTGAGCAGGCTGTCCCGCATCAGGTAATCGAAGCGGTCGCAGTCCAGTTGGCTGGAGATGAGCTGCCCCACCAGCGGCAGGGGAAACTGCTTTTGCAACACCTGCTGCATCTGGGCCGGCAGTTGCGGGTCAAACTCCGCCAGCAGCGTCCTCACCTGGGGATCCTCCTGGAGAATGCGGGCCGTCCAAACCTCGTGCCGGCAGCCGAAGATCTCTTCTCCGGCATGGCTAAAAGGGGCATGGCCAATGTCGTGCAGCAGAGCCGAGGCCAGGGTTACCGCCCGATAGGGACGCAGCTCTGGGTGGCGATGGGCCAATTTGTCGAACAGCCGCCGCGTTACCTGCAGCACCCCCACCGAATGGGTAAAGCGGGATCCCTCCGCCCCGTGGAAGGTAAAAAAGGCCGTGTCCAACTGGCGGATGCGGCGCAGCCGCTGAAAGGCCGGTGTATCGATCAAGCGAATGAGCAGAGCCTCAACTGCGTCCCCTCCATTCAGGCTGATGGCGCCATGCAGGGGATCGTGGTAGGTGCGGGACTTGCAAAACCGCAGCGGCATACTCCCACCATACCTCGCCGATTTTGGGATCCTTGGTTAGCCTGTCTGGGGGTGCTCTCCACCTCACCCGATCCATGCCCAGTTTCTTCAGGAGCCAAGGTACCCCTTGGAGCCCACTTTTGCATTCCTCTCCCTGCAAAAGATGCCAGCGCTCAGACCCCGGAAAACCCGACCCCAAGACAACAAAACGGCTGGGCTGCTCTTCCTCTCCCTGCTGATTTTGATCCTCGGTTTGGGGCTAGCCGCCTGCTCTGCCCGTTCTGAATCCCCGATACCCGGTGTGCCCAGCCCGCCCACCCTCACCCGCTATGTTGCCCTGGGAGCCAGCGATGCCGTTGGCTTCAACGCTTCCATCTCCTGTGATGGCCCAGCCAATGCTGCCGGCAGCCGACCCCAGCGCTCAGAGCCGTTGGACTGCCCCAATGGAACGGGCTATGTGCCCCGCCTGGCCCGGTCTTTGCCGACGCCGGTTGAGCTGGTCAATTTGGGCCGTTCGGGAGCGGTGCTCAGCCCCGCCATTCAAGCCCTGCGGCAGGGGATCCCCGCCAATTTGCTGCAGGACCAAGTGCCGCGCATTCCCCCCGATGCCACCCTCATCACCATTTGGGTAGGCGGAAACGACACCAACGCCATCGCTCTGGCAGCAGCTCAACAGGCTCTCCGAGGTGAGGATCCCTTGCCCTTCATCGAGCAGCAGATCCGACAATTCGCCGCCGATTATCAAACCCTACTGCAGGCGGTGCGTGCCCGCGCCCCTCAAGCTCGCCTGGCGGTGGCCAACCTGCCCAACCTCGCCCTGATTCCCCTAGGTCAGCAGCAGCCCAGCAGCCTGCGCCAACTGCTCTCCCTGGTCTCGGTTGGCCTCACGCAACGGGCCATCAACCCCTTGAGCCAACAGGGGATCCCAGTGGTGGACTTGCTCTGTGATCCCCGCTCCTACCGGCGCGAGTCCTTCTTTCCCGGCCCGCTGGCTGACGGGTTTCACCCCAACGACCGGGGCTACGCCGATTTGGCCGATGCCTTCTTGAGCGCCCTTCGGCAACCGCTCCCTCCCCAAACCCGCTGCCCTCCCTTCAGCGAGACGGGATCCCTGCAACGAGATGCAGCGGCAGAGTCCGCCCTCCGCAGTTTTCTCAGCGAGGGATACAGACCGGCACAGTAGGATCCCTGCCCTCGGCAAGGGATCCCAAAGGCGCTCAGAAGATCCACCCATGGAGAACGGGCCAGTTTTAGGAAGCAGCCACAGCCGTCGAGGAGCGCCGCCGCCGGCCCAGAGCACTCGCTACCGGTTCCGGTTGGGTTTCCACACCCAGAGAAGGCACGGACTCCTCTTCAGGGGATTGCACAAAAACCGCCACTGTGGGCCTCCCGGGCAATTGTTCTCGCAAGAAACGGCGCACCACCCGCTCCACTTCGCCCTTAAGGCCGGCCCAGTCGATGTCCAGGCTGCCCCGCTCCAGGGAGCGAGCAAATTGAGGCCACGCTTGCCGAAGGGTGTTTTCCAGAAGGGGTTTTAGGTCGGATCCCTTGAGGTGGTTGCCTTCGCCTGCCAAGCCAAAGGTCTGCACCTGTGGGGTGCAGAGCAACTGGCCGCTGCCGTCCAGGCTGATCACCACCGTCACCATGCCATCTTTGGCGATCTGCTGCCGCTCCTGCAGCATCTCATCCATCACCACCCCATCATGGGAAGCGGCGATCATTTGCAGACCAGAGGGGACGCGGCCCGTGATGGCAATGCGCTCCCGGTTCACCTCCACCACATCCCCGTTGTCGATGATCACGATGTTTTCCCGCGGGATCCCCATGCTCATGGCGGTTTCGGCGTGCTTGACCAGCATGCGGTATTCCCCGTGGGTGGGGACAAAGAACTTGGGGCGGGTGAGGGCGATCATCAGCTTCTGGTCTTCCTGGCAGCCGTGGCCGGAAACGTGCAGGCCCTTGTCCTTGCCGTAAATGACATTGGCTCCCAGCTCCATCAGCTTGTCGATGACCCGCGAGACCGCGATTGTATTGCCAGGGATCGGGTTGGCCGACCACACCACCGTGTCGCCTGGCTTGATTTGCAACTGCGGGTGTTCGCCGTTGGCAATGCGGGTGAGAGCAGCTAGAGGTTCTCCCTGGGATCCGGTGGTGAGGATGATCACCCGGTCATCTGGCAGGCTGTTGATCACATGCATCGGCTGCAGGGTTTCGTCCTTGCAGCGGATATAGCCCAAGCGCCGCGCATGAGCCACCACGTTCAGCATGGAGCGGCCCAGCAAAGACACCACCCGACCTTGCTGTTCGGCAATCTGCAGCACCAGGTTGAGACGATGCACCGAAGAAGCAAAGGTGGTGATGATCACCCGCCCCTTGGCTCCGGCAATGGCCTTGGTGAGACCCGGCACCACAGAAGCTTCGGAAGGGGTGAACCCCGGCACTTCCGCGTTGGTGGAGTCGCTGATCAGGCAGAGCACTCCCTTTTCCCCATGTTCGGCCAACCGCTGCAGGTCAAAGTACTCCCCATCCACGGGGGTGTGGTCGATCTTGAAGTCACCGGTCTGAATAATGACGCCCACAGGCGTGTGCAGAGCCACCGTAAAGCTATCGGCAAAGGAGTGGGTGTTGCGAATGAATTCGGCAAAAAAGTGCTTGCTCAGGGGAACAATCTCGCGGGGGCCAACGGGGCGCAGCTCTGTGCGGTTGAGTAGGCCCACTTCCCGCAGTTTCTCTTCCAGCAACGCCAGCGCTAATCTGGGGCCGTAGATGACCGGAATATCGAATTCCCGCAGGTGATAGGGGATCCCGCCGATGTGATCCTCGTGGCCGTGGGTAACCACCATCCCCCGCACTTTGTCCCGATTTTGCTTGATGTAGGTCATGTCCGGCAACACGATGTTAATGCCGTGCATGCTCCCATCGGGAAAAGCCAAACCGGCATCCAAGAGGATAATGTCATCCTCGTAGCGGAAGGCCCATGTGTTTTTGCCAATCTCCCGTTCGCCGCCCAGCGGAATCATCTGAACGGAAGAGGTGGATTGCGGGGTTACAGAACGAGAAGCAACTGAAGAACGTGGTGTTGGCATATGGGTTTAGATCCTCAACAGTAAAAAAACAAAAACAGAAACGGGCACAAGCTATCCCCAACAAGGCTGTGGGTGAAAGCTGAACTCAGCCGCCGCAACTTATCGATTTCCCCAGCCGGGAAAGAGCTTTTCAGGGAAAAAGCTACCTACCCACAGGTCAGACGCCACAAAAGAGCCCCTTGTAAACCCTTGCAAACTCCGGCCATAGCGGAAGCAAAACCTAAAAATGCAATCATGAAACCTTCGTCGTCATTTGCTCGGATCCCTTCGATTCAGCCAGTAGGCCCATCTCTTCAAGTACCTGTCGCAAAACCTGCAGGGAATTGGGCTGCAGGGGCGCTAGGGGAAGGCGTGCCCGACCCACTCGCCAGCCCTGCATCTCCAATGCCGCCTTAATCGGAACCGGGTTGGTCTCGATGAACAAAACCTTGAACAACGGAAACAAACGCAGGTGGTGGGCCAAAGCTTGATCGTGTTGCCCTCTGATGTAGCTTTGGATCAGTTCCTGCAACTGCAACCCAATCAAGTGGCTGGCTACACTAACCACACCGCTACCTCCCAAGGACAGGAGTGGCAGCGTCAAAGAGTCGTCTCCCGAATAAATGGCAAAACGCGAGGGAGTGAGCCGCCGAATTTCCGAAGCTGTGTCCATTATACCACTGGCTTCTTTGATGGCGACAACCGTTTCCAGTTCTGCCAATTTCGCCACGGTCTCCGGCTGTAGACTGGCTCCTGTGCGACTGGGAATGTTGTACAGCAAGATGGGCAGGTCACTGGCTTGGGCAATGGCTCTGAAGTGCTCATAAAGGCCGGCCTGGGTAGGCTTGTTGTAGTAGGGCACCACCTGCAAAGAGCCGTCCAAACCCAATTGAGCGGCCTTTTTTGTGGCTTCAACGGCCTCACGGGTGGAGTTGGATCCCGTGCCGGCAATCACCTTGGCCCGACCGGCCACGGCATCTCGCACCACGCGGAACAGCTCGTATTCCTCTTGCCAAGTCAGGGTGGGAGACTCGCCCGTAGTGCCGCAGACCACCAAGCCGTCGCTGCCGTGGGTTACCAAGTAATCGGCCAAACGAGCGGCCTCATCGTAGTTAAGCTCCCCCTCCTCGGTAAAGGGGGTAACCATGGCCGTCAGCACTCGACCGAAGTTCACCGACTGCTTCTCCCCACCAACCACACCAATCTGATGATTCAACCTGACGATCCAGATGAGACCAGTTTGTTTCTCCATCATACCTGCCTTTGTGTCAGGGATCCCGCTCACCTGCCCTGCCAAAGCCCAGTTTGCCCCTCACCCGCTTGCCACAGGCCGAATGAAAGGGAGATAACAAAGAAGACAGACCGTTTGAATACGGAATGTATATCTACTTACCGACACTTGAGGATCCCTATGGACGCCCTAACTGCCCTGAAAGAGCGCATTTCCGCCGACAAGTTTGATCCCAGCCGCCGTCTATCGGAAGCGGAGATCCGAGAGCTGGTGGCCTATGCCATGGAAGCCCCTTCTTCCTTCAACATTCAGCACTGGCGGTTTGTTGCAGTCACCGACCCAGAGGACAAAGAGCGCCTCAAATCTCTGGCCTACAACCAACAGAAGGTGGCAGATGCGCCGGTGGTGTTGATCATCCTGGGGGATTTGCGGGGGTATGAGAAACTGCCGCAGATTGTGGAGCGAACGGTTGCTGCCGGGATCCTCTCCCCCGAAAAAGCGGAAGGCTGGGTGAACATGGCCCAGGCAACCTATCTCCACAATCCCACCTTGGCACGGGATGAGGCGATTCGCTCTGGGGCGATGGCTGCCATGGCGCTGATGATTGCAGCCCAGGCCAAGGGTTTGGTGAGCGCGCCGATGATCGGCTTTGATCCGGAAGGGGTAAAGCGGGAGTTTGGGATTTCCGACCGCTACGTGCCGGTGATGCTGCTGGCGATTGGATACGCTGCGCCGGGCAACTGGCCCCGCAAGCCTCGCTTGGGGGTGGATGAAGTTCTGGCCTTTGGGCGAGGGCGGGAGTTTTAGCCCCGGACTCAGGTGGGATCCCTGCCAGCCATGGAATGCTCTGGGCTCCTATCGGCATCAAGCCTTGAGAAAACGAACCAACTGTTGCAGGCGGTCCCAGGCGGCGCCACTGGCGACAATCTCGCGGGCTTGGGCGATCCCGGTTCTCCAATCGGGGGCTACTCCGGCCACCTGCAAGGCCAAAGCAGCATTCAAGGCCACCACATCCTGCTGGGCAAGCGCCCCAGATCCCTGCAGAACTTGGGCGAGGATGGCGGCATTTTCCTGCAGATCCCCTCCTTTTAGAGCTAGGGTGGGTGCTGCGGTGAGGTCATAGTCGCGCGGGTTCAAGACTTCCGTCCGTACCGACCCGCCGCAAAGCACGCCCAAATCCGTGGGCTGATCCAGCCCGGCCTCATCGAGACCTTCGCGGCTGTGCAACACAATGGCCCCTTCCCGTCCCAACAGGTGCAGAGCCTCTGCCATCACCGGCACCAGCTCCTGGGCATAAACCCCGATCACCTGACGGTTGGGATAGAGGGGATTGACCAAGGGCCCCAACAGGTTAAAGATGGTGCGAACTTTTAGGGCCCGCCGATAGGGGATCACCGCCCGCATGGCTGGGTGCCACTGGGGAGCAAACAAAAAGGTGATGCCCACTTCCGCCACAGCCGCCCGCACCCGCTCTGGCTCAGCGTTGAGGTTCACCCCCAGGGCTTCTAGCACATCCGCCGAGCCGACTTTGCCAGAGGCCGAACGATTGCCATGTTTGACCACTGGGATCCCGGCTGCACTGACCACAAAAGCCACCGCCGTGGAAATGTTAAAAGTGCCGGCCCCATCGCCGCCGGTGCCACAGGTATCCACCAGGAGCGGCAAGTCCAGCGGGGATCCCAGTGAAGCCCGCTGCAGCACCCGTGCCATTCCGGCCAGTTCACTGGCGCTGACTCCCTTGGCTTGCAGGGCCGCCAGAATCGCCCCCGACACCACATCTGGCACTTGGTTCTGGAGCCAACCGTTCATCAACTGTTCAGCTTGGGCTTCGCTTAGCGATTGCCGATCCAGCAACTGCCCCAAAAGCTGTGGCCAAAGGTCAGCCGTTTCTGTCATGGGTCGGGATCCTGGGTGTCAGCGGGTACTCATAGTAGCGTATCCCGCCTCTGGGTCACTTGCCTCGTGCAGGTCGGGCCATGCTGATGATTGGTATAGTGGGTCTGACCTGGGCCGTTTCCGGCCTTAGCAGGGTGTGTTCCATTCTTCTCTTCCCTCCCGGAGGTTGCGATGAACCCTCCAACTAACCCAAGGGCTTCCAGCCCGCTTGCACGAGCGGGAGCCTTTGCCCCCATCCATGTTGTGGGCGGGGGGTTGGCGGGGACAGAGGCCGCTTGGCAAATTGCCCAGTTGGGAGTGCCTGTCATTCTTTCGGAGATGCGCCCCGTACGCCAGAGCCCGGCCCATCACACCGATCAGTTGGGGGAGCTGGTCTGTAGCAACTCCTTTGGGGCTGCGGCTAGCGATCGGGCAGCAGGGCTGCTCAAGGAAGAACTGCGACAACTGGGATCCCTGGTGATTGCGACAGCGGATTGCCATGCGGTGCCGGCAGGAGGGGCATTGGCGGTGGATCGGGCTCGCTTCAGTCAGGCTCTTACGGAAGCCATTCAAAACCATCCCCGCATCACCCTGCGCCGGGAGGAAGTAACGGAGATCCCGGAGGGCATTGCCGTCCTCTGTACCGGCCCTCTGACCAGTGACTCCCTGGCCAAGGCGCTGCAAGCTTTTACGGGCCTGGAGTACCTGAGCTTTTTCGATGCTTCTAGCCCCATTGTTACCGGGGATTCCTTGAACCGGGCGGTGGTGTTTCAGGCTTCCCGCTACGACAAGGGGGAGGCAGCCTATCTCAACTGCCCCATGACGGAGGCGGAGTACGAACGGTTCTGGCGGGCGTTGGTGGAGGCGGAGCAGGCACCCCTCAAGAATTTTGAACGGGAGGAGCGCAAGTTTTTCGAGGGCTGCTTGCCGATTGAAGAAATGGCGCGACGGGGCAAAGACACCCTCTGTTTTGGCCCCTTGAAGCCGGTGGGGCTGGTGGATCCGCGCACGGGATCCCGTCCCTATGCGGTGGTGCAGTTGCGGCAAGAGGACAAAGCAGGGCAGTTGTGGAACTTGGTGGGCTTTCAAACCAACTTGAAATGGGGAGAACAGCAGCGGGTCTTTCGTCTCATCCCTGGCCTGGAACAGGCGGAGTTTGTTCGCTTTGGGGTGATGCACCGCAATACGTTTCTGAATTCGCCCCAGCTTTTGTGGCCGACCTTGCAATTTCGTCGCCGACCCACGCTGTTTGCCGCCGGCCAGTTGGTGGGCACTGAGGGCTATGCCTGTGCGGTGGCAGGGGGATGGTTGGCCGGACAGAACGCCGCCCGCTTGGCTCTGGGGTTGCCCTTGATCACGCTGCCCCCCGAAACGATGATGGGATCCCTGTTTCAATTCATCAGCGGCGCGGATCCCAAGCATTTTCAGCCGATGCCGGCCAATTTTGGACTGTTGCCGGATTTGGAGGGGCGCAAGCTTCGCAACAAGCAGGAGCGCTATGGCCGTTACCGGGATCGCGCTTTGGCTGCTCTGAGGGCGACTGGGTTGGTGCGTCAGGTGCAAACCGCCTAGGGGAGACCCAGGCTGGAGCGTGTTGCCAACGGTTGCAGTCCGAAGTCAAAGTCGAGATTGAGCATTAACTTGAGTTGATGAGCCTTGCGAAGGCCGACGAAGATACACTGTGAATATTCTGGTCGTCAACGCTGGTTCCAGCAGCCTCAAATCCTCCCTATTTCTGACGGTTGAGGGAAGGGTGGAGGCCACGCCCATCTGGCAAGCCCAGGTGGATTTCACCTACAAGCCGGGGGAGGCCCTCATCCAGACTCGTCGGCGAGGCGGTGGGTGGGAACCTTTTCCCTCCACTTCACCCGAGGGGGGGATCGGCCAGTTGGCCCCGCTGTTTCAAAGCCTCTGGCAAGGGGAGGGATCCCTGCTTGCGGAGGTGGCTGAGATCAACGGCGTCGGCCATCGGGTGGTGCATGGGGGATCCCTGTATCGGCAGCCCACCCTAATTACACCGGAGGTGGAGCGGGCAATTGAGCAACTGATCCCCTTGGCTCCAGCCCACAATCCCGCTGCACTAGCCGGCATCCGTCTGCTGAGTCAACTGTTGCCAGGGATCCCCCAGGTGGCCGTTTTCGACACCGCCTTCCACCAGCAAATGCCCCTGGCCGCAGCCCTCTACCCTCTCCCCTATGCCTGGGCTGAACAAGGGATCCGCCGCTACGGGTTTCATGGCATTAACCACGAGCATTGCGCCCGTCGCGCTGCTGAGATCTTAAACCGACCCCTGGAAGAGTTGCGGCTGATCACCTGTCACCTGGGCAACGGCTGTTCGTTGGCAGCCATTCGCGGGGGCAGAAGCGTGGATACCACCATGGGCTATACCCCTCTGGAGGGCTTGATGATGGGATCCCGGTCGGGGTCGGTGGATCCGGGCATTTTGATCCATCAGTTGCGCCAGGGCATGAGCGTGGATGAACTGGATCGGATCTTGAACCGAGAATCAGGGCTGAAGGGCGTTTCCGGCCTAAGCAGCGACATGCGGGTTGTGTTGGAGGCGATGGAGGCAGGCCATGTCCGGGCAGAGCTGGCTTTTGATCTGTTTGTTCACCGTCTGCGCGGCCAGATTGGGGCGATGCTCATGAGCTTGGATCGGCTGGATGCGCTGGTGTTCTCCGGGGGGATTGGGGAAAACTCAGCGCCGGTGCGGGCGGCAGCCTGTGCAGATCTGGGTTTTTTGGGGATCCAGATCGACCCGGTTTTGAATGCCGGATCCCCCCGCAACTGCGACATCAGCACCTGCGATGCTCCGGTACGGGTTCTGGTGATCTCAGCCCAAGAGGACTGGGCCATTGCCACAGCCTGCCAAAGCCTTTTGCAAGGGGAATGAGCGAAGGATCCCAGGCTGCTTCTTGCCAGGTTCTCTCCCTTCCACCCACTGGCTTGGTGGAGACAAACCCCAGACAATAAGCTCAAAAAAGAAAACCTTTTGGGGTGGAGAGGAGATGGCGCAACAGATGCAACGAAAGAATGAAAGGATCCCTGTGCTGGTGCTGCTGAGCAGTGTTCTGGTGGGGTGTGGGAGCACAACCGGCAGCAGCAATCCTCTCCCCCTGCCACCTCCCATACCTGCTCCGTCCCTCACCATTACCGATCTCTCCCCGCGCACCGTCTCGGTGGGGCAAACTCCAACCTTTGTGGTGTCTTTCCGGGTAGAGGCCCCTGCCGGGATCCGGGGTTCCAATGCCTTTTTGGCTTCCGTCACCACCCCACTGGGCAATTTCGTAACCCTGGGAGCTTTCGATGCCGCTCAGTTGCCCGGCTGCTTTGTTGGGGCGACCACCTGCACCGTTACAGGGCTGACCCTGACCCAGAATCGCTTTACCCTCACTCAGACAGGATCCCATCAGCTCACCATCAGTGTGTTCGATCGGCAGGAGCGGCTGGGCAGCGGCAGTTTCCCATTTACCGGAGTGCTTTGAAAAGGGTTCGGATAAAGACACAGGGGATACCATAGCTATAGCTATTCCAGCTTAAGGTGAGGCACTTGGGCTACTGGGAAAAGCCTTCTGGCTCACTGCACTATTGCTATGCCTACGGCACCCTGGCGGGAACCGCAACGCTGACGGGACGACGCGACCAACACTTTAGGTGTGGGTGCAGTGTCTTAATTTGAATCGAAATGACCATAATCTTACAGGGATCCCTAGAAATTCAAAACTCTAGACCCTACCTTCCAGTCAGACTTCTGAATTCTCCGGCCAAGGGATGAGGTCACTTCAGTCAAACTTGAACAGTCTTGCCGTTCCTGAGGGGATCAGGTTTTATCGCTTCAAATCGGGCGAGGGTAAAGTCGAGTGTAAACAAAAGTGTCGGCCTTGTTTTGCAAGCCTCAGAATAAAGTTGAGACCTCCACTGATCCCTCGGTCTTGACCCTCTCCCGACCAAAGTCGGGGGATCCTTACACAGTCCCCAAACGGACTTGTAACGGTGTGGAGTCGATGAGATCAGGATCGGACCCCTATGCTCGTAGACTTTGACCTGTAGTTGCTCTCAATTGCAGTGAAACAGCTTCGGATCCCAATCTCCCCTCTCCCCTGGTGGCAAAGAGACTGGACGTACTCGCCTGTGGAATGTGGAGCGTCTGGGCACTGTCTCCGGCAGGAACGTGATTCGGAGAGCCCAACTGAGGTGATCTCGATCAGCACGAGCCTCTGGTCGGGGGAATAGGTTACAGTTATCCAAAAAGATAACAATTTTGACGAAAAAGACATCTTCTGCTTTCCCCAAGCTGACCTTTCGATAAGCTGAAGCCGATCACAGGGAATGGAGGCGCTGAACGGTGGAGAATGAGATCCTGTGTCAACTCACTCTGGAATGGACTGAAGCCGACCGGCGTCGATCTCAAACGGTTTCGCCTGTCCCCTCTAAGCTGGTTACCATTGGACGGGATCCCGGCTGCGATGTGGTGCTCCACGACCCAACTCGCTCAGTCTCAGGAATTCACGCCGGGCTTTATTGGGATCCGAAGACCTTAAGCTTCCACATTCGCAACTTAACTCGGGATCGGTTGCCTCCTAAGCAACCCAACCCCGTCTGGGTGAATGGCCGAAAAATCATTCAGGAAGAGCTTGCGCTTGAGACCAATAGCCAAATTCAATTGGGGCGTGTTGTGCTGAGCGTGAAGTCTATAGAAGTTGCCAGGAGGAATCAGGGGGATCCCCTCAGCCGCGGCACTTTGGACACCCTCAGGGTGAGATGCAGCCGCCTAGAAAACCCTCACTACCTGCCCCCGGAATATCAGGGTCAGAATTGTCCCTACTGCGGGCATTTGGTCTTGAGCGCTACCTTGGTGATCCCTCCTCCAGAAGTTGGTAAAGCCCCGCAATCTCCTGCCTAGGGCAACGATTCTTCCCACGGATCCCGGCGGCTGATCTAAGTCCCTGAGGGACTGAAAAAAGGGATCCCAGACAAACCCCAAGGTGACCTGTGAGGTCGCGTTGTTCTGGGTTTCCTCAATGGCCTCGTCATGACTCTATAGAGGTGAGCAGAAGCTATGCAAATTCAACTGAGCTGGGAAGATCCCATCACCGACGAACAGCAGGAGCTGATCTTTCCGTTGCCCCTCGCTTTGGGCAGAGAGCTGGCCCAATTGCCGCAGGAATGGCAGGGGCAAGAAGTGGCACGGGCTGTGTTTGCCAGCCAGGAGATCTCCCGTTACCACGCCCTCGTTTATCTCGGTGAAGATGGCCAGGTCATCTATGAAGATCGCAGTGCCAACGGCAGCCGCATCAATGGAGAAAAAATCCGGCAGGCACGCCGGGTGCTCCAGGGGGGGGAAGTGGTGGAGTTTGGCCCCTACAGCATCACCGTTAGTTTGGTGTCCCCCAGGGATCCCAATGCCACCCTTTTGACCGGCACCCATCGCGGTACCCCTACCCTCCTGCTAGAGCCTCGCACCGACCTGATTCGCCCGGCCACCCAACCCGACACTGCATTTGAGGTTCCCCCGGCTTCCACGGTGGTTTTCGCCCCAGAGCAGCTTCCTGAAGTGCGGGCCAGCTCGGATTTTCCCCCGCCGGATTTGTTTCGAGCCGAGCAAATTGCCCTGAGTGCCCTCAAAGCCACCGGACTGCCTGTGGAGGAGACCCTCTATTTGGCCTTGGGCGGCGGTATCGGCAGCTTTGTGTGGGTGGATACCCTGCGCATTTACGGGGTCAGACCGGAGCACATCCGCGTCATCAGCATTGCCCGCAAACCCTACGAACGGTATGAGCGGCTTTTGACCAACTGCCAGATCCCCCGCTGGAAGCGAATTCGCTCTGGCTCCGATTCTTGCCCGGATAACATTTGGGGCTGGCCCGGCTATGCCCTGCGAGATGCTTGGCGTTCCTTTTTCTCGGGCCGAGTGTTGGAGGCGCTCGGTTTTTTGTGGCAGGTGTTTAGCGAGCCTTTATTGGCAGATACCTATACGCCACGGGCGGGGGATGTATTTGCCTCGATGGATCGGGAGGCAGCCCGAATTGGTTGGGAGCAAATGCTGCGTTACGGCCATATCCGCGCCATTCGCAAAACGGAGGATGGGCGATATGTGGTGGCCTATTCAGCAACGCGGCCTGGCCATACAGATCACCGCTTTATGGTGGCCAAGTATCTCCATTTGGCAACTGGATATCCGGCCATCAAACTGCTCAAAGATCTGCAGGAGTTTCGCGAACAAACAGGAGATTTGAGATCGGTGGTACATGGCTACGAGCCCCATGATCACGTTTATGAGCAGTTGGAAAAACAAGGCGGCACCGTCCTAATTCGGGGATTTGGGATCGTTGCCTCTCAGGTGATGGAGCGCCTCTACGAAGCCCGCAAAGTCAACCCCCGCATCTCGGTGGTACATCTGAGCCGTGCGCCCAAAGGTGGCAATCGCTTCGGACGGGCCAAACGGGCAGTGGATAACCATTGGGAGTTTCAGCCCTTCAACTGGCCCAAGGGCACCTGGGGAGGGGTTCTGCGGGCCAAATTGGAAGCGGCGACCCCCCTAGAACGGCGCGAATTGCTGGAAGCCTGGGGCGGCACCACAACAGCGAGTCGGCGGAAGTGGCGGCGGATCGTGCGGCAAGGGCTGCGGGAAGGCTGGTACTCGATTGTGTTTGGCAAGGTGGAGCTGGTGGTTCCCGGCGACAAGGGTAAGCCGGTGACCTACATTCGCGGTACCCACAACAACACAGAATTGAAGGTGGAGGCAGATTTTGTTATCGACTGTACGGGCTTGGTTTCGGATCCCATGACCAATCCTCTCCTCAACGACCTAATTACCCACTACAATCTGCCCCTCAATCCCCACGGACGCCTGCACGTTTCCAACGATTTTGAGCTGGCGGAGATGCGCAACCGGGATGGGCGGATGTACGCTGCCGGGATCATCACCTTGGGCGGGCCCTATGCGCCGGTAGATACGTTTTTGGGCTTACAGTACTGTGCCCATCGCTCGGTGGAGCACCTGGCCCGACTGCGGGCACCGGGGGTCAAAGGTCTAGAAGGGATCCGATCCCTGTGGCAATGGTGCAAGTGGGCCTTGAACATCAGCCCCTAGCTTGCCGACATTGGGCAAAACTTCTGGATTGTTCAGATGTTTTTGGTTATCAACGCTATTCCACACGTAAAACATTGGCGGCACACCATGGCCATTCCCCATCGCGTTAACCTCATAAAAGGGGTATTGCGCTGAGCCCTAACTCTTCTCTACCAAAGGGAGAAGGGCTGGGGGTGAAGGCCAGAAGATTCCCTCGACCGAGAGCGAAATAGATCCTGATGATCTCAATCGGCAAAACTGCTGGAGGATAAAGATGACTCCGACCCTGATTGGCCGCTGGCAAACTCGTGTTTTTTTATTGGCCACCGTTGGTGTTTTGGCAAGTTTACCCTTTTATTTTGGGATCACCGGACATAGTGGCAGCCTCACCTATTTTTGGGTGCTGCTCTACGTAGGTCTGTTTGGCTGTGTTTGGGATGTTGTTTATAACTACCTGATGGGGTGGATGTGGGATCACGATTGGCCTGGGATCCTTCAGCTTTTGGCCGGCATTTGGGAAGGGCTTTTTTTGGGTACAGTCCTGAGGGTGGTGGGTCTGCCTCATATCCCAACCCAACGGTTTGACTTGGGAGATTTCATTCTCCACTACAGTGTGGTCTGGGTTTGCCTTTACCTCAGCGCCTGGGTGGTGATGCGCATTTTGTTTCCCCGCTGGCGCTTTCGCGGTGGAGAGTGGCTGGGGCCATGGCCGCGCTCCGGCAGCTAGAGAGGGGATCCACTGCCGCTAGAATCGGGCTGGAAGATCTCCCCGGATAAGTCTGTGTTTTGATCAGGTTCTGTACAGGCTAAGGGGAGTCGAGACTTGTTGCTGAGCCAGATTTTTGCCCCATGCAAGCCTGTACCCTGATTGCCCGCGCCAAGATCAACCTCTACCTGGAAATCCTCGGATCCCGTCCTGATGGGTATTCAGAGGTGGCGATGGTGTTGCAGAGCGTTCATTTGGCGGATCGCTTGCAGTTGAAGTGCCGTCCTCACGGGATCCACCTCACCTGCGATTGCCCAGAAGTGCCCACAGATGCCCGCAACCTCGCCTATCGAGCGGCTGAGCTACTGCAAAAAGAGTGTCACTCTTCCGCCGGGGTGGAGATTCACATCGAAAAGCACATTCCGGTGGCAGCAGGTTTGGCAGGCGGCTCGGCTGATGCGGCGGCGGTTTTGGTGGGGTTAAACCAACTGTGGGGGCTGGGCCTGACGGTGGGAGAGCTGCAGAGCTTGGCAGCCCGTCTGGGATCCGACATTCCCTTCTGTGTCCAGGGGGGAACGCAACTGGCCACCGGGCGCGGGGAAGTTTTGGAGCCGCTGGCCGATTGGGAAGGGATCCCTGTGCTGCTGGCCAAGCCCAAACACCTGGGGGTTTCGACTGCCTGGGCCTATCAAGCCTTTCGTTCTCGTCGGGAGAGCTTGGGAGCAAATGCCCCATCTGAACCCGCACTGCCCACCTTGCCGCAGGCGTTGGCGGCTCTCAGCCGTCAGGATCCGCCGGCATTGGCCAGGAGTTTGCGCAATGACCTGGAACAGGTGGTTTTGCCAGAGTATGCGATTGTAGGGGAGCTGCGCCAAGCTCTTCTCTCGGCGGGGGCACTGGGATCCCTGATGTCGGGGTCGGGGCCAACGGTCTTTGGGATCATGCCCAGCCTGGAGCTGGCCACTCAAGCACGGGACACCCTGCGTCGCCAGTTTCAGAATGTAGAGTTTTGGGTTACGCAGTTTGCCCCTACCGGGATTCTGCTGCAGCCGGATCCCTGTAGCCTCAGTCCCACCTAGGTTGTCGGCTAGATTGGTCGGATGCGGGATCCCCACCAGTCTTCTCTGCTCTTCCCTCGACTCGGCATAGTAGTTAATAGTAGTTAGGATAAGCATCTGAATTTGACTTTGTGTTCACAGACCGCTGGCTTCGGCGGTCGATCCATCTCTCTGCTCTGAACCTCCCTCATGCCGCCCATCACCAAGATCCTGATCGCCAACCGGGGTGAGATTGCCCTGCGCATCATCCGCACCTGTCAGGAAATGGGGATCCGCACCGTGGCCGTTTACTCCACCGCGGATCAGAACTCTCTGCATGTCCAACTGGCGGACGAGGCCGTTTGCGTAGGAGATGCCCCGGTGGCCAAAAGCTACCTCAACATCCCCAACATCATCTCGGCAGCTCTCACCCGCGGGGCTACTGCCATTCATCCGGGCTATGGGTTCTTGGCGGAGAATGCCAAATTTGCCGAGATCTGTGCCGACCACAACCTAATCTTCATCGGCCCCTCGCCAGAGGCAATGCGCAAAATGGCCGACAAAGCCACGGCCCGCGAAACCATGCAAGCGGTGGGGGTGCCGACCGTGCCCGGCAGCCGCGGGTTGATCACTTCGGATGAAGAGGCAGTGAAGCTGGCGGAGAAAATCGGCTATCCGGTGATCATCAAAGCCACAGCCGGCGGCGGGGGTCGCGGTATGCGGGTGGCTAAAGATGCCCAGGAGCTGCTGAAGATGCTGCGCACCGCCCAGGGGGAAGCCCAAGCGGCCTTTGGCAACGGCGGGGTTTACTTGGAGAAGTTCATCGAGCGCCCCCGCCATGTGGAGTTTCAGATCTTGGCGGATAGTCAGGGCAATGTGGTGCATCTGTACGAGCGGGATTGCTCCATTCAACGGCGACACCAAAAGCTGTTGGAAGAGGCCCCCAGCCCGGCTTTGACAACCGCTCTGCGCAGCCGCATGGGAGCAGCGGCGGTGAAAGCGGCCAAGGTGGTGAACTATGTGGGAGCGGGCACGGTGGAGTTTTTGCTGGATAAAAACGGCCAGTTTTACTTCATCGAGATGAACACCCGCATCCAGGTGGAGCACCCGGTTACCGAGATGGTGACAGGACTGGATCTGATTGCCGAGCAGATTCGCATTGCCCAAGGTCAACCCCTGACCTTTCGCCAGAAGGATGTGGAGCTGCGGGGCCATGCCATCGAATGCCGCATCAACGCTGAGGATCCCAAGCAGCAGTTTCGGCCTTGCGCCGGCACGATCAGCGCCTATTTGCCCCCTGGGGGGCCGGGGGTGCGCATGGACTCCCACATCTACACCGACTACACCATTCCCCCCTATTACGATTCGCTGTTGGGCAAGTTGATTGTCTGGGGGCCTAACCGGGCGGCAGCCATCCGCCGCATGCAGCGGGCTTTGGGGGAATGTGCCATCACGGGGGTGCCCACCACGATCCCTTTCCACCAGCAGATCCTGCGCCACGAGGCTTTTTTGAGGGGCGAGGTGTACACCGACTTCATCGCCCAACATTTGATGCCGGGGTAGGGGCCGAGTCCAAGCTGAAGGTTGCTCACAGGGGAAGGATAGAGTGGGTTGAGGGTTGCCAGTAGGCCAAAGATGAAGGATCCCCGACCTGCCCAGGCTCGACAGACTCAACCGAGGGGCCCTGCTCCCAGTCTCAGCCATCTGGTGGCGCAATTTTTGCAGGAGCGGGAGCGGGATCTGGCCCCAGCCAGTCGCCGTACCTACTGCATTGCTCTAGAGCAGTTTGCCAAAACTTGCCCGGTGCCGCTGCCCCAGGTGCAGCCCGCCCACGTCCAGTCCTTTTTGAACAGTTTGAAAGGGCGACCGTTCCAAAGCCGCTCCGGCCAGTGGATCCATCCGCCTGCTTCTCCAGCCACCTACAACCTCAAGCGGTTGGCCTTGCAGCAATTTTTTGAATGGGCCAGCCAACGGGGCTACCTTCAGGATCCCCTGCCCACCCAAGCCATTCGACCTGCTCGCCTGCCCGCTCGTTTGCCTCGCGATCTGGATCGGTTGTTGCTGCAGCGGGTGTTGCAGCGGGCCCAAAACCATTCTCTGCGCTATGCGGCTTTGATTCGCCTGATGCTGGAGTGCGGGCTGCGGGCCCAGGAGCTGTTGGACTTAACCGTTCAAGATTTTCAAATCAGCCCTGAGGGATCCCTGTTGGAAGTGCGCTGTGGCAAGGGGAGTAAACCCCGCGCCGTGGCAGTAGGGGATCCCCTCTCCGAGCTGTTGCAGCAGTATCTGAGCCAAGAACGGGGCCCGTGCGCGCCGACGGATCCCTTGTTTGTCTCCCAATCGCGCTGCTTGGCCTACCGAGGCCGTCCCCTCACCTACGATGGCCTGCGGCATATTGTGCTCAAGCTCACCGAGCCTGAGCCGGGACATCAAACCCCCCACCAGTTTCGCCACAGTTTTGCCACCTTGTTGCTGGATCGCGGCCTTGCCCCCGAACACATTCAGCACTTGCTGGGCCATACGACTGCCGCCATGACAATGCGCTACACTCAGCGGGCCAATCTAAGGGCAGCCATTGCCCATTCCCGCGAGATCTTGAATCAGGGCTTGGTTTAGGGATCCCTGGCTGTACTATGGCCTCTATCGTTTCAAGTGAGACAGACGCGAATTGCTCGCAGAAAGAAGGATCCCCAAAAAGAAATCAAGGATCCTCAAGTACGGACAAACCTGACTATGGTGGTTGGAATGACCTGAAAACAACCGATAACCAATGGATTATTTCAAGTTACACGCTCGAGAGGAATGTAGAGCACATGCTCTCTCCCCTTGCCAATGGGCAACTGCTGACCAAGGCTGGCCTTCTGTTGTTCCAACCAGATGATCAGGTTTTTGTTCTCAGGATAGTATTCCAAAACATACTTGATGAAGTCATCAATTGTACATGGCTCGTTGAAACCTCCCATCCACTGATGAAAGTGGCTATGCACTTCGCTGGCTATAGTAATCAGGTTGGAGAGATTTGCTGCAAGCTTTGGATAGTGCGCTTCAGAGTAGAGATGGTGAACCGTTAGGCTACTGGCTGCTTTTCGAGTAACTCTACAGAGATTTTTATCCCTTCTCCTTGCAAGCTCTTTTGCTCTTTCTATCTGCTTTTGTCGATCCTGGATTGTCTTGACGATTGCCTGAATCTGAGGTTCAATGCATTCGCCAACATCTCGACACCAGTCTTTTCTGTGGTTTTGCTTGAGGACTTCTACCATAATCTTAGCAAGCTCATAAACGCCTCGCAAAGAGAGGTAGACAGTTTCGTCGTTGCCAAAGCGTGTGTAATGAACGTCTTTGATGAGTTTACTTTGTTTTGATGCAATCTCAAGTGCTTTCTTAAGGTAGTCAGTTCGAGTTCCAAAGATCGTCACAACATCTCGAAGAGATAGCCAAAACTGATCTTGTCTTCTGACCAAAGAGGAGCTGTTTTCGAGGATCCTATGATCCACCAGAGCTTTCTGCTTCTTGCGATGCTCTTCCTTGAACCAACTCCTAATGCTTGTATCTGTAGAGTACTTACGACCTTGCTCTGATCTAGACCTTAAAAAGGATAAAATGGCGTAAGCACCAGACTGCGTGTATTCTCTCAGCCCCGAACTTCTGTTGATAACACGATAGTCTTTACCTTCCACCAGTTCCCACTCATCATCAGGGATACTGTCAAAGTAGGCTTCAATCTCCCTGAGTTCCTCGAGGCTGATACCCAAAAATTCGGCGAGCTTGTTTGAAGAAACATAGACTATAGCCATTGCTCAAATTTCTCCGTAAGGCTTTTGTAGAAGAGGGTCAACCGCTGGAAAATCTTTTCATCCCCGGTTGGAGAATCGGGATGGTAGATCTTGCTCAGGCGATAAAAAGCAGCTTTGATGTCTTCATTGGTAGCTCGATCAGGGTCAAGTCCAAAAACCCGCCATGGCAAGTCGTACTTGAAGATGTTGACCCCGTTGATGCAGCCATACCCCTCTTCCCCCTCTTCGTTGGGAAGGATCCCGATGTGCTGACGATAAATGCGCTCCAAGTCGTCTATGTTGGATAAGCTCAGCTTGCCCATGCCGCTGGTTGCCAGTTTGAAGCTGGCTGACTTTCTCAGCTCGGCTGCGTTTCTAACACCAAAGTGGTTGTAAATCGCTTTCTGCAGCTCTTTGACAGACAACCGAGGCGGTGGCTGTAGCTGCCTGACCACAAACCGCGCAAAATTCTCCAGGAGTTCCTTAGAGATGCCGTAGGTATCCGAAAGGCGCTGGATTTCTGCAGCAATCGCCCCTTGCGGATCGGGCTTGGTCTTCTCACTTGAGGTTGCCCTGGTTGTTTTTGGTTTTGTGCTGGCGGCTTTTTTGGACATAGCTTCCCCTCAAGTCAGTGATGCCAAGTGTAGATCCGCACAAAACTCATAGGCTGTCTGCGAATTTATCTACACAATGAGGCAGACAATTCTAGACCAGAGTAACAATGCTGCCGGTACCTGTAAAGCTTTGCATCACATAGGCTGCACCATGCCGATGCTCAGTTGGATGGCTTGGTGTGGGGAGCAGATCTGCTCCTTAGCAGTGAACGGATTTCCGGCTACTTTTCAGCGCTAACTTGGGGCTGCCCTTTCAGCTTTTGGGGATCAGCCGCTTCGGACAGGCAGCACGGATGTGGGATTCGCTTAGGTCGGGCATGAGAGCCAAGGCCCGTTGGGCATCAATTTGCGCTTCGCACACCGCCTCCAACACCTGTTCGGCCATCAAGGAAAGGGGCATATCGGCGGTTTGTTCGGGATCGGTATCCAGGGAAATTTGTCGAACTCCCACAGGGGGGGATGGCAACACCGGCGGAGCTGCCTGCGGGGATAGGGTGGTGGAAGTGCCCACCTCCAACTGCGCTTCTGCCAGGGCCACACCGCGCCCCACCATCACCAGGGATCCCAGCAACAGGAGCCATCCCAGCCCACGCACCCCCTTGCCCGACTGAGTCGGATGCTTCTGCCGTTGCTCAAGACTGCTGATGGGTGTAGCCCTGTTAAACCTAACACCGAGCATGTCACCTCTCCAAAGCCACCCCTTTGCTTAAGATATCCAACCCAATTTGAATTTGCAGTAGGCTATCGTTGTCCCTCCAGGTAGCACCTACCCGCTCCCAGACTTTGCCTGCTGCACCCTCTATGGCCCGCCTATCCCAAGAGCTAGCCCGGTTTTCCCGCCTTCCCGACAGCCCAGAGCAACCCGAACCCTCCCCGGAAGGGTCGATCTGCATCGAAGACATTCTGAAACTAGCCGGTGAGCGCAGCTTTGGCTTGTTTCTGGCGATCCTTTCTTTCCCTTCTGCTCTGCCCCTGCCAGCTCCTGGCTATTCCACTCCCTTTGGTGTGTTCATTGTGTTGCTGGCTCTTCAACTGGTGGCAGGGCGAACCACCCCTTGGCTGCCGAAATGGGTGTTGCAGACCTCTGTTGAACGGAAGCAATTTCAAAAGTGGGCCCAGGCCGGGATCCCGTGGCTGCAGCGTATTGAAAACATTGCCCGTCCCCGCTGGCGGCAGCTCTGCACCACACGGCTTGGCCAAGTCTGGCTGGGCACCTGGATTGGCTTGATGGGGATTTCCATGATCATCCCCGTTCCAGGCACCAACACCCTGCCGGCGATGGGGGTTTTCGTCACCGCCTTTGGCCTCCTGGAAGAAGACGGGATCCTGTGCAGCTTGGGATCCCTGATCTGTGTAGCAGGAGGACTGCTGACCACTTCCATTTTGATCGGCCTGTGGTTGGGGGGAACAACCCTTTTGGATTGGCTGGGGAGATAGCCGTGCCGACACCGCTTTTCCCGGCCTTGCACCGGTTAGCGGGATGTTCGGGCCAGCGCCAGATCCTGAGTGAGGCGCAACTCGATCACCTGATTGGGATCCAGCACCACCACCTGCGGCGCCGTTACGTTGCCAATTACCGCCCCGGCCACCCCCGCCCCCAGCACTTCTTCTGTGGCAATGGCATTGTCTCCGGTTACCAAGCCGAGAATGGCGCCCGCTGCCGCGCCGATAGCTGCATCCTGAATGATTTTGCCTGTGGTGGTGTAGCGGGGATCCTTGACATCGTGGATGATGTCCGATTGGGCAGCCAAGGGAAACAGTTGGTTGTTGACGATAATGCTTTCCGCCACAAAACGGGTGCCCCCTGGAGCCGGCTCAAAGCGGCCATCCACCCGAGAGCCGAAAGGCACCAGAATATCTCCCTGGGCATTGCGAATCGGGTTGCGGACGATCAAAGACATGGGCCGGGTTTCGTTGGGAGCAATGAAGAGGCGCTCGTTGAAGGGGGTGGTGGTTTGCATCAAGGTGCCCGCCGCCAGCGTGGAAAGACGCAGGTCAAAGCCCGGCTGGGAGCCGGAGAGGGATCCCCCTGGGTTTTGCGCCACCAAGGATCCCCGGTTGAGCATGGCCTGGTGGGTGAAGGCTGCCACCTCGGCACGGGTGGCAGGGCGGTTGGGTTCCAAGAGCAGCGGGTCTGGATAATTAACGATCAACCCGGCGCGGTTGGCCGCCGCAATTTGGGCCAGGGCCCAATTGGGGATGGCTGCCGCATCTCGGTAGCGGCTAAAGAGATCGCTGGGCTGAGCGGCTGGGATTGCTCCCGTGTTGCCAATGGCGTTGGTCAAAACCACCAGCGCTTCGGTGCGGGTAACGGGCTGTTCCGGACGGAAGGTGCCATCGGGAAAGCCTGCCACCAAGTTGTTGGCTGCTGCCGTCGAGATGGCGCTGGCTGCCCAGTGGGTGGGGGGCACATCCCGAAAGCCAATGAAGGTACCGGAGGTATTGCGAAGGCGGAAGGCGGTATTGACAATGGTGGCAAACTGAGCGCGAGTAACCGGCTCATTGGGGCGGAAGGTACCATCGGGGAAGCCGTTCAACACTCCCTGAGCGGAGAGGGTCTCAATGTAGGCTTGGGCCCAGTGGCCAAAGGTGTCGCGGAAGGGGGCGGCCATGGCCACCTGGCAGTGGATACCCAAGACAGCTCCCGATAGGAGTATGCCTGCTGTCCGTGAATTTAAAAGAGAGGGAAACATCGTTCATTCACCGAGTTGTCGTAGTGCCCATCGCTGGGTCAATGGCTACTTTTATTCTGGCTATTTCCTCAGTGATGACAATGGCTAAAACCCTTGCTCTGTGGTAACTTGAGCATTTCTAACCCAAGATTTGCAGCAAAACGCAACTGCAGAGGATTGATAAGGAAACTCCCAAATCTCTGTCGCGTCAGTGCTGCCTATCCATCACACCCAAGCCTGGCCACTCTTGAAGGTAATGGGGGAGCAACAACTATTGACTGGATTCACGGGATCCCAGCCAACTGGCGGGCTGCCAGGGCGAGAAGCTGAGTCAAAGGGATCCCTTGCAGGACTTCTGCCGCAAAAGCGCAGGTGAGAAGTTGCCTGGCCTCAGCTTGGGGAATACCCCGGCTTTGCAGGTAAAAGATCTCTTCCGCCTCCAGTTGGCTGACGGTGGCCCCGTGGGCACACTTAACGTTGTCGGCAAAGATCTCCAGTTGCGGCTGGGTATCAACCCGCGCTTTGGGCCCCAGGAGCAGGTTGCGGTTGGTCTGGGCGGCATCTGTCAGTTGGGCTTCTCGGCTCACCAGAATCCGCCCGCTGAAGACCGCATGGGCTGCCTCGCCCACAATGCACTTGTGCAATTGGCGGCTGCTGCCGTGGGGGGCCTGATGCACCAGGCGAGAGTGGGTGTCGCTGTGCTGGGATCCCTTCAGCAGTGTTAGCCCCTGCAGTTGGGTGTGGGCCTGGGCTCCGGCTTGGGTGATCTCCAGGTTGTGGCGGGAAAAGCGGGATCCCCACTGAATTGCCTGGAGGCGGTAGTGGCTGTCGCGGCTTTGGCGCACGGCAGTCTTGTTGATGTGGAAGGCTGAGGATCCCTGCCTTTGCAGGATCACATGGTGCAAACGGGATCCCTCTGCCAGGGCAATCTCCGTAACCGCGTTGCCAAAGGGGATCCCAGATCCCAGGGATACATGATCTTCGATCAGCGTAAGAGAGCTGTGGGCCTGCAGAGACAGCAGGCAGCGGGGCTGGGCCAAAACGGCCTCTCCCTCAGGAGCCACCGTTATGAACAGCAGGTGCAGCGGCAAGGGAACTTCCTGGCTTGGCTGTAGGCCAATCTGGATCCCATCTCCCAGATGAGCGGTGTTGAGGGCCGTAAACACATCTGTCTTGGCCAGCGTTTGCAGCAGTTCCCCTGGGGCTTGGGCTAAAGGGATCACCTGCAAAGCAGTGGGCAGGCCGCTTAAATCAGAAAGCTGGGGGGCAAAGTAGCCATTGACAAACACGGCGCGGCTATGGCTGGTTTCCGGCCAAAGCCAGGGTTCTAGGGTTACCGCATCCAGAGCCGGATCCGCCGCGACAGCCAGGCGAAACTCGTGGGCCAGCAGCGGCGAGAGATCGCTGTATTTCCAATCTTCTTCCCGTGGGGTCGGGATCCCCAGTTCGGCCAGTTGGGCGCGGGCCTGCTGCCTGAGGGTGGTGTAGGGATCCTGCCTTTCCGGGATTTGGCCGAGGATGTGCTCCAGGAAGAGGCGGCTCTCTGGGGCGAAAGGTTTGGGCAAGGTGGCGCTCATCCCTCTTCCTCCCGCCGAGATGTTGCGGCTGCCGATTCTTGGCCCAACTGAGTTTTGATCCAGTCGTAGCCCCGTTCTTCCAGCTCCAGCGCTAGGGTCTTGTCCCCGCTGATGACGATACGCCCCCCTTCCATCACATGCACGTAGTCGGGGGTTACATACTCCAGCAGGCGTTGGTAGTGGGTGATCAAGAGCATGGCATTCTCAGGGCCGGCCAGTCGGTTGATGCCGTGGGCCACAATGCGCAGCGCGTCGATATCCAGACCGGAATCCGTCTCGTCCAAAATGGCCAGCGTGGGCTCCAACACCGCCATTTGCAGGATCTCGTTGCGCTTTTTCTCGCCGCCGGAAAAGCCCTCATTCACAGAGCGCTCCAAAAAGACGGGATCCATTTTGACAATATCCAACTTTTCCCGCACCAGGTCGTCGAAATCCAAAGCATCCAGTTCCGGCTGATCCCGATATTTCTGACGAGCGTTGTAGGCGGCGCGCAGGAAATCCAAGTTGCTCACCCCTGGGATTTCGATGGGGTATTGAAATGCCAAAAAGATCCCCGCCCAGGCCCGCTCTTCCGGCTCCATCTCCAAGAGATTTTTGCCCAGGTAGAGGATCTCTCCCCCCGTCACCCTGTAGTCAGGGTGGCCGGCCAGGATCTTGGAAAAAGTGCTTTTTCCAGAGCCATTGGGGCCCATGATGGCGTGGATTTCTCCGGCGCGAATTTCCAGGCTCAACCCCTTGAGAATGGGAGTGCCGTCAATCTCGGCGCTGAGATCTCGAACGGATAGGATGACAGGGCTGTTTTCGCGGAGCATGGTTAGACTCTAGGGTTGACACCGAAGGGCAGGAACTGGAAAGTTCAGGGATCCCTAATCAGGTTTAGATTTTGGGCTGAAGGGATCCTCTACAGATCTATCGATCTGTCTAATGGAAGCGGCGATTGAGGATATCCCGAATCTCTGTCAGCAAAACCACTTCTGGTGGGGGCAATGTGGGAGGAGATTCTTCCTCCTTTCGCTGTAAGGTGTTGATTGCTTTCACCAGCAAGAAGATAGCAAAAGCGATAATCACAAAATCAAACACAGCTTGCAGAAAGCCGCCGTAGTTAATCGTAACTGGATCTTCAGGACTTCCACCGATTTTCCAGACCAAGTTCTGGAAGCTCACCCCACCAATCATCAAGCCTAAAACCGGAGTAAACAGATCGGCTACAAAAGAAGTCACGATCTTTCCGAAAGCACTTCCAATAACAACGCCAACAGCCAAATCTAAGGCATTGCCCCGGCTGATGAACTTTTTGAACTCCTCCAGAAATGCCCTCATGGGGAACTTCTCCTGCCTAGCCTTATCGTTCAAAACTCCTTAATTATCCCCTCTCCCCCCCTGCATCCATGCACTGTTTGCAACGTCGCCAAGCCCTTGGGCCGCCTCTGGCTCTGGGGGATCACAGCCCTCTGCCTTGGGAGTTACCTAACCCCTTACCCTTCTCCTGAAAATGGCAGCGCCTGCTCCCACTGCGTGTCAGCGGACTCGCCCACTTGCTCAGCTTCGCATCGGGAGCAATCCCCTAGCCGACGGATCCCTCTAACTTCAGGCTCAGCAACCGATCGGCTTCTACGGCAAACTCCATCGGCAATTGGTTGAACACCTCTCGGCAGAAGCCGCTGATGATCATGGACACGGCATCTTCCATGCCAATCCCCCGCGACTGGAAGTAGAACAATTGCTCTTCTCCAATCTTAGAGGTGGAAGCTTCGTGCTCCACTTTGGCGGTGTTGTTTTGCACCTCGATATAGGGGAAGGTGTTGGCGCTGCACTGATCCCCGATCAACATGGAATCGCACTGGGAAAAGTTACGGGCACCTTCCGCTTTCGGCCCGATCTTGACCAAGCCGCGGTAGCTGTTTTTGGAGTGCCCAGCCGAGATCCCTTTGGAGATAATTTTGCTGCGGGTGTTGCGGCCCACGTGAATCATCTTGGTGCCGGTATCGGCCTGCTGGTAGTTGTTGGTTAGGGCAACCGAGTAAAACTCCCCCACCGAGTTTTCCCCCACTAACACGCAGCTAGGGTACTTCCATGTGATGGCCGAGCCGGTCTCCACTTGCGTCCAAGAGATTTTGGAGTTTGCTCCCTGACACAGGCCGCGCTTGGTTACAAAGTTGTAAATGCCCCCTTTGCCGTTTTCATCGCCGGCATACCAGTTCTGCACCGTGGAGTATTTAATTTCGGCATTGTCTAGGGCAATTAACTCCACCACCGCCGCATGCAGTTGGTTGGTGTCGAACATGGGGGCAGTACACCCTTCCAAGTAGCTGACGTAGGATCCCTCGTCGGCAATGATCAAGGTACGCTCAAACTGGCCCGATTCGCCGTTGTTGATGCGGAAATAGGTGGAAAGCTCCATTGGGCAGCGCACCCCTTTGGGCACATAGACAAAGGAGCCATCGCTAAACACCGCCGAGTTCAGCGCAGCGTAGTAGTTATCGGCAATGGGAACCACACTGCCCAAGTACTTGCGCACCAGCTCTGGATACTCCCGCAGCGCCTCTGACATGGAGCAGAAAATCACGCCTTCCTTGGCCAGCTTCTCCCGGAAGGTGGTGGCTACTGAGACGCTGTCGAAAATGGCATCCACCGCCACATTGGCCAGCCGCTTTTGCTCGGACAACGGGATCCCCAATTTCTCGAAGGTCTCCAACAGCACCGGATCCACTTCGTCCAGGCTCTTTTTCTTCTCCTTCACCTTGGGGGCGGAGTAATAGACGATGTTTTGGTAGTCGATGGGCGGGTAGCTGACGTTGGGCCAGGTGGGCTCGCTCATCTTCAGCCACTGGCGGTAGGCCCGCAGGCGGAACTCCAGCATAAAGTCCGGCTCCCCTTTCTTGGCCCAGATCTGCCGAATCACCTCTTCGTTCAAGCCTTTGCCAATCGACTCGGAGGGGATGTCGGTTACAAAGCCGTACTTGTAGGGCTGGTTGACCAGGGCGCGGACACTTGTAGACATGGATGGCTCTCGGATAGTGACAGGGTAGAAACGCGACCAAGCTAGATGGCCAAATAAAACAACAGAGTTGTTGTTTAACTAATCCTCAGGTTACTTTAGCAATGATCCCGTTGTCAAAATAGCAGTGAGCTGTGCTGGCAGCGGCAGCCGATTAACCCAGTCTAACCAGGAGGGCGAGGGTGGACAGCGCGCGCAAGATCACCGGGCAAGTCGCTCAACCCGCTTCGAGTAAGCAGGCCATCTTGGTCTATCTGCGCAAGGCGGGGCAGGCCAACGCCCAAACTCTGGCAGAGCACCTGCGCATTTCTCCCCAGGCCATCCGCCGTCATCTCAAGGATCTGGAGGCAGAGGGGTTGATCCAACATATCGCTCAACCCAACGGCCTAGGCCGCCCCCAGCATCTCTATCAGCTCAGTCCCTTGGGAGAAGAGCAATTTCCCGCCAGCTACGATGAGTTTGCCCTTGGTCTGCTCAACACCCTGGCCGAAACTCTGGGATCCGAACAGATGGGATCCCTTCTCCACCACCAGTGGCAGCGCAAAGCCCGGGAGTATCAGGCCCAACTGGGATCCGGATCCCTGCGGGAGCGGCTGGAGCGCTTGGTGCAGTTGCGCCAGGCGGAGGGTTACATGGCGGAGTACTACCCCTATCCTGCCGACCTGACTGTGCCGATGGCAGCAGAGGGATCCGAGCCTTATGTCGAGCAGTATGTGTTGGTCGAGCACAATTGCGCCATTGCCCAGATTGCCCACACCTTTCCCAGCGTCTGCGGCCACGAGCTGGAGATGTTTGCTGCTGCCTTGCCCGATTGCCGAGTAGAGCGCATCACCTGGCAGGTGCAGGGAGAACACCCCTGCGGCTACTGGATTGCCAAGCCGGCGGCTCGGTCGGCTTAAGACTTCCCGCCGGTCTCTCCGCCAGGAAACCGGATCCCTGAGGTGTCAAGCGAGGTTTTTTCGGGTATAGTTATCTCGTACAGGTTTTAAGTTTGCTCTCCGCATGGTCTGGCGCGCTTCCTTTTTTGGCTACTTTACCTTTCCCTGGCAACGACCAGGGCGGAAGGGTGGCGCGTAAACTAAAGACCTAGGTTTACCCGAGTCAGTCCTGAAGCCCTGAGCCCAGCGCCAGGGCTTTTTTGATGGCTCGACGACCCCATCTACTCACTTGCACACTAAGGACAGTTCCATGCCCCCCCAAACCGACAATTGCAACATCCAAGAGGTGACTCCCTTGATTGCCCCTGCTGCTGTCAAGGCCAAGCTGCCCCTTACGGAAACGGCAGCGCAAGTGGTGCTCTCCACTCGGCAAGCCATCCGCGACATCATCCACGGACGGGATCTCCATCGCTTGGTGGTGATCGTCGGCCCCTGCTCCATCCACGATCCCGCAGCGGCTCTGGAGTATGCCCATCGCCTCAAGCGGGTGGCCGACCAAACTCGGGAGCACCTGGTGATCGTTATGCGCACGTATTTTGAGAAACCCCGCACCACGGTGGGCTGGAAGGGCCTAATCAACGATCCCCACCTGGATGGTTCCTGCGACATCGCCACCGGTTTGCAACTGGCCCGCTCCATTCTCTTGCAGATCAACGAGCTGGGCCTGGCCTGTGCCACCGAGATGCTGGATCCGGTGACCCCTCAATACACGGCGGATCTGGTGAGCTGGGCGGCCATTGGCGCCAGAACCATTGAAAGCCAAACTCACCGGGAAATGGCCAGCGGTCTCTCCATGCCTGTGGGCTTCAAAAACGGCACCGATGGACGGCTGGAAATTGCTCTCAATGCCATCCTCTCCGCCAGCCATCCCCACAGTTTCCTGGGCATTGGCCAAGATGGCATGACGGCTTTGGTAAAAACCACCGGCAACCCGGATCGGCACATTGTGTTGCGGGGGGGAGGGGGCAAGACCAACTATGGCCCGGAAGATGTGGCGCGGGCAGCGTTGCTAATGAAGGATCAAGGGATCCCTCGCTCGGTGATGGTGGACTGCTCCCATGACAACTCCCACAAAAATTACCGCAACCAGGGATCTGTCTGTCGGGCGGTGCTACAGCAGTACCAGGCGGGACAGCGGGCTTTGATGGGACTGATGCTGGAGAGCAACCTCTATCCGGGCAAGCAAACCTGGCAGGAGGGGGCACCGCTCCAGTACGGGGTTTCCATCACCGATGGCTGCATCGGCTGGGAAGAGACGGAAGATCTGTTGCGGGAGATGGCGGCGACCGTAGAGGGAAGAGCGTTGGCCCTCAGCCGCTGAGGGACGGGGATCCCGGAGTCAATTTGTTAAAGAATCAAAAAGGAAATGGGGACAAGGGGCAACCTGCTCCTAGGGTCGAGCCAAGGTTTCGTTGTTTTGTCAGGCCCTATGGGATGGGGTCTCCAGGTCGAGCTTGGAGGATGGGATGGAGCTACAGATCCCCACCAGTGTTAGCAGCGACGGTCAGCAGCCCTATGCGGATCCCGATCGGATCCCGCGGCAACCCCCTGAGCAGTTGCGGGATCGGCTGATTGTTTCCGGCCTGCGCTACTACGGTTATACCGGTCTTGATGAGGCGGAACGGGCTTTGGGGCAATGGTTTGAGGTGGATTTCGAGTTGTGGGCGGATCTGCGCCCGGCTGCTCTCAGCGGCCAATTGTGCGATGCCCTCGACTACCGTTCCGCGGTGGCCGGGATTGCGGAACTGGTGAAAAGCAATCAGTTTGTGCTGATCGAGAGTTTGGCGGAGGCAATTGCCGAAATGGTGCTGCGGGAGACAGGGGCCAGCAAAGCTAAGATCCGATTGACCAAGTGTCATCCCCCGATCCCGGAGCTGACGGGGCGGGTTACTGTGGAGATTGTTCGCCCCTAGAACTTCTCTTAACCCTTTCCTGCCGACCTCGTGCTTGCTCTAGAACTTGCTTCTCGTACCTCTAAGGACTGGATCGAACAGGCCACCCGGCACATCGATCTGGTCTTGCTAGACCATGCCAACTGCGAGAAAAAAGCAGCGGGCAACGCCCTCAGTTTGCTGTTTCGCTACCCGGCTAATGGGCGTTTGGTGGAAACCCTCTCGCCGCTGGCGCGGGAGGAGCTACAGCATTTTGAGCGGGTGCATCGCCACCTGCAACGGCTGGGGATCCCCATTAAGCCCTTGTCGGCTGCACCCTATGCCGGTCGCCTCAACCAACACCTGCGCCGCTCTGAGCCGGAGCATCTGTTGGATACCCTGCTGGTGGCAGCCATCATCGAGGCCCGCAGCCACGAACGCTTGGGCCTGCTTGGGATCCATGCGCCTGACCCAGAGTTGCGGCAGTTTTACCTCTGGCTGGCGGCTGCGGAGGAGCGCCACTGGCAGCTTTATTTGGATTTGGCGTTGGAGCAGTTTCCCGCCGATCAGGTGCAGGAGCGGCTCGATACCCTGCTCCAGGTGGAAGCCGAGATCTTGTCCACCCTTCACCCCGAACCTCGTGTTCACAGCTAGCCCCACTCCGTTCTTCCCCCGCGGTGCAGCTCCCATGTTCCAAGCGACGCGGCAGTGGTTGGCCTTTTGGTATACGGCAGTTACGGCGGTGTTGCTGCTGTTGTTTGCCGGCAGCTTCTATTGGTACGTGCAGTCAACCCTGATCGAGCGGGTGGACGATACCCTTGGCCATGTGGTGGAAATTGTCGAGCGGTCTTTGGTGGTGGATGAGAGCCTCTTGGATCCGCAGCAGGCCCGCCACAGCTTGGAGGCCAGCTTTCGGGATGATCCCAGTACCCTAGAGGACGACCACATCGACTTGGAGTGGTTTAGTCCTCAAGGAACGCTCATCTGGTCCACGGTGCCCGGCGGGATCCCTGCCCCCCTGTTGACCGAGGGATCCCTGCACACTGCCCGCATCGCCCCTGGGTATTGGCTGCGCCAGTTTACCGAGCCGATCATAGCCGGTGGGAAGCTGCTGGGCTACCTGCGGGTTAGCCATCCCTGGTTTGAGGTGAGCAAGCCAACGCAACAGTTGATCCGGGATCTTTCCCTTTGGGTGGTGGCCGGCTTGACGAGTGTGGGAGCTATTGGCTGGATGCTCTCCGGCTTGGCCATGCAGCCCATCCGGCAGTCTTACCAGCAGCTCAAGCAATTTACCGCCGATGCCTCTCACGAGCTGCGCAGCCCCTTGGCCAGCATTCAAACTGCGGTACAGGTGGCTTTGGCAGATTCCCAATTGGATGCTGACACCCGTCAGCGCTGGCAGATGGTGGAGCGGCTGTGCTTACGGCTGGGTCGCCTGGTGGATGACCTGCTGTTTCTGGCCCGCCACGACAGCGGTATGGCGCCTTTCCAACCCCGTTGCTCTGCGCTGGATGCTCTGCTGCTGCAGGTGGTGGAAGAGCTGCAGGGCCTGGCCAACCAAAAACAGATCCGCTTGAAGCTGGAGATTGCTGCCCCTGAGAGCGGGACGGAACCTTCTCCCGCCCAAGTGGATCCCTTCGGTTTTTGGGGAGATGAAGATCAATTGGCCCGCCTGTTTACCAACCTGATTGAAAACGCCCTTCTCCACACTCCCCCCCAAGGAGAGGTGCAGGTGAGGCTAGAGCAACGGCTGCGCTCTGGATCCCCAGAGCTGGTGGTGCGGGTACAAGATACCGGGCCAGGGATCCCGCCTCAGGCTCTGCCCCATGTGTTTGATCGCTTTTATCGGGCAGATGCGGCTCGCAGCGGGGATCCCGGTCGCCTCTCAGGGTCGGGTTTGGGGCTAGCGATTGTTAAAAGCATTGCCCAGCAGCATCAGGGCCAAGTGCAGGTGGAGAGCAAGCTGGGCCAGGGATCCCGCTTTGAGGTGATTTTGCCACAGCGGCAGTTGGAAATCTGTACCCCAGAGAGGGTCTAAAAGTGCTCTGGAAAACAGACAGTCCTCGGTTAATGTGCTAGTTTTAAGCCAAAGCTTGACTGAGTTTTATTCAGAACCTTACTAGAACCTGATTAGCCCAGTTGAACTGGATTTTTGGGTGTTAAAGATCTTTCCTTTCCAGATTTAAGAATTTCTCTTTTTCCTGGATAAAACGGCAGAGATGGGATCGGATCCCAGGCTCTTGCTTTTCTCAGCCGGCTGCTGAGCTGTTGATTGGGTGATGAGTGAGTGCAGTCCGCCCGCGCAGCCCCACACTTTCCCATTGCATCCTTTGCCAGGAAAACGTTATGTACCGCTTCCAGGTTCGCGCCACCACCCAGCCGGGCGAGCAAATTGCCCTGGTGGGATCCAGCACAAAATTGGGCTCCTGGGATCCCTGCCGATGCATCTGGCTGCAAACGGATCCCGCTCATTATCCGCTGTGGTGGGTGGAATTGCCGTTGAGCCCAGCAGATGGCATACCCGGCCCGCTATTGCCCCATAGCGGGTGTTCAAAAGAAACTCCTCGAGTGGAGTACCGGTATCTGCGGGTTCAAGCCGGTGGGGAAGTGATCTGGGAATCTGCCGATGTCAATCGCTGGGTGCCTCTTGAACCGGAACCTTTACCGGCAGTTTTGATTGTCGAGGATGGGGAGTTTGGCCGGATCCCTGCCTATCCTTACGGCTATTTTGCCGATCCCATTCCTGAGGTCGAACCTGAAAATTCGCAAGGGCTAAAAGTCGTTATTTTGGGCAGTTCTGTTGCCCTGGGGTGCAGCGCCTGGCTGTTGCGAGGTTGGGCTTGGCTGTTGCAGAAAGCTCTGCAAGAACGCTATGGCCATCAAGTGCGAAATCTCTCTGAACTGGGGGCCAATGTCAGCCAAACTCTATCGCGCTTTGAGCAGGTGGTGATCCCTGAACGTCCTGATGTTGTTATTGTTGCCTTATCTTTGGGAAATGAAGGGTTGGCGTCCGCCTTGCCCCAGCATCGCCGCGCCCTGCAGAGGCGGTTTGAAAACGGCCTGCAACGGCTGATTCAGCGAATTCAAGACATTGGGGCTTTGCCAGTTCTGGGAGGGGTTTATCCCCATGCAAACTACGGCCCGGAACAGCATCTTCTTTTGCAAGGAACTCAGCAAAGAATGCTCGGTTGGGGATGCCCTGTGTTCAATTGGCTGCCTCATTTGGACGATGGACAGGGCCGCTGGAAACCAGACCTTGCTTTTGACCCAGCTCACCCCAATTCCAAGGGTCATCAGGTCATGTTTGAGGCCATCGATCTTTCGCTTTTGGATCCCGACCAAGTTAAGTTGGCTCGAGAAAAGCTCACTCAACCCATTGGGGAACGGGTCATTTTTGCAGATGAGCACGGTTTTTGGGTAGCTGTGGAAACAGGCAAAAACCAATTTCGCATTGTGAATATCACTCCTTATCCTTATGCCATCACGCCCACTTGGCAATCTTTGCAAACCGCTTTTCAAAAAGCATGTCTACAGCCGGGTCTGTATGTTGGCAGAAGTGATGAAAGGACAGGAGATGTAACCTTATATCCCCTTTCCATACAAGAAGATGGTTCGGTGCAAACCCCCCTCTCCATTCCTGCAGATGCCGATCTGGTCTTCTCCCCAATAGCCCAGTTCTTTTCCTCAGAATCAGTAGAAACGATCTTTGAGGATGGATCGTTGATCCTTCTCAAGCTCAGTGGCTCCTCAGAAGGCTCTTCTGATCCCATGCCTCGCCTGTGCGTGATCAACCAGAGCAATCACGAGTACAACATCCACCCCATGTGGAAGGAAGTGCGGGCCGCTCTCAAAGCCATGCCGGTGGGTGTTTACGAAGATCCGAGCCACCGCGAAGCTCTCTTCCGAACCCTGATGATTGGGGAAGGCGGCCTCGAAAGTCGGGTAAAGGCTGCTCCTGGGTCGGTCATGCTGCTGGAATACGTCTGCAAATTGTCGGATGTTCATCGCGTTGCCATTGTACCGTTAGGGGATCGCTGCGCGGTGCGAATGCTGCTTTACAAGTTGGAATATGACGGGCCTGCCTTTCCTTTTGATTTGACGCGCACCAGCAATTTGGCCGATGTGGCCGATATGATCCACAACGAGTTTCAAGGCATGTGGGATCCGCAATATTTGCACTACAGCCCTGAAGATAGGCGAATTTATCACAGCAAGTGGACGGGCCTCTCCTTTGGCCATGAAGTGGAAGAAGGGGAAGATCCACTTCAGAATATGGATCCCATCTACGAGCGAATGCGAACTCGCTACACTGCTCGCGCCAAGCGCTTTATGCATGTTTTGGAAAAAGCCGATAAAGTCTTGTTTGTGCGCACAGGAGGTTGCCGGCGAGAGGCCGTTGTTGACTTGATGGATAAGCTGGCGGCTAAGCGTAGGGGCAAGCCTTTTCTGTTGCTGATTATTTCCCTTCAGTCTTCTGATGAGTTTGCCGGGATCCCCAATGTTATTCATTATGAGATGGAGTTGAATCCCGACCGCATGTGCGCAGATCCTGAGCATTGGAAGTACTGCACAGGTCTGATGAGGGATATTCTCCATTCTTTGGGGGTCTCTACCCGAAATCTCTTTTGGTGCCCCCCACAACTGTAGGTGTTCTAAGTAAGTTTAAGAGATTGTCCCTCACACCCAATCCTCTTTCCAAAATTAGGAGAGAGGATCTTGATCTCTGTAAGCTGTTTCACTGTATTGGCATTTCGATTCAAACTAAAACGCTGCACCCACACCGAAAACGTTGGTCGCGTCTTCGCGTCGTCGCGTCCTCGCGTCAGCGTTGCGGTTCCCGTCAGGGTGCCGTAGGCATAGCAATAGCGTTGCGGTTCCCCTGCCGTAGGCATGGCAATAGCGTTGCGGAGCAATAATACGTGGGGTCAGAAGGCTTTTCCTCAATAGTCCAGACCTCTTACCCCAACGTGAAATGACGACAATTTGAAAGAATGACTGCTGCTGTAGCGATCAAACCAAATCGACAATCATGGGCAACCGATGAGCCAAAGCAAAAGTGGGAAGAACTCCAAAGTGTTCAATTCTAGAAAGCTGATGATCGGACTCGAACCGACGACCTGCTCATTACGAGTGAGCTGCTCTACCAACTGAGCTACATCAGCAGCGCTTTTAACTGAGGATCTAATGGGAGAACCCGTAGGCCCACCACTGGGCCTATCAATTCTAACTCATCCTTGCCTCACTCGGGATCCCCAGCGCCATAGCCCCAAAGACAGCCCCAATGTTAGCCACGCCAGCCAATCCCCCGTGCAATTGTAGAAAGTTGTCTCAGAACGCCGCTTCACTTCTCCCGTGATCACCCCCCGCTGAAAGATGGGGCCGACCTGCTGGAGCCGACCTGAGGGATCCACCACCAAATTGCCGCCTGTGTTGTTGACAAACACCACACTACGCCGATTTTCCACAGCCCGGAAAACCGAAAGTTTGCCATGCAGCATCGGCCAGTGGCTATTGCCAAACCAGCTATCATCCGAGATCACAATCAAAGACTCGGCGCCGCGACGGGTTAAAGTTCGGCTGGGCGCAGGCAACACGCTCTCCAGACAGATCATCACCCCCAAAGGCCCGAAAAGCTCCCCTCCGTCCAAAGGTCGATAGCCATCCGGCGAGGGCACATAGCGCCCCGACTCGAAATAGGGAAAGATCCACTGCTTGCCAAACCAATCCAGTAAGTTGCCCTGGGCGTCAAACAGCAGGGCTGTATTAAAAAATCGCTGCTGCTCTTCCGGCAAATGGGCTGTGCGGGGATCCGGCTCTGTTGCCCCTGTAATCAAAGCCCCTTCTGCTGGCAGAATTGCTTGCATCGGCTCCATCACGTAGGGTTCCAGGCCGGTGTTCAGCAGTCGTGCCCGCAGCGCCCCCTCCGGCCAAACCACCAACTGTGCCCCGGCAGCCACCCCCTGGGCAGAAAGCTGATGCAGCTCCCGGTAGCGCTCCAAGCGGTAGTCCCAACTGCGATCCGCTTCCAACCAAGCCACCTGCTGCACTGCCCCCACCCGAAAGCTGGGATCCCTGTTTTCAACGACCAAGGCATCGAAGTAGGCCAGGCGCACGTTTCCATAAGCCAAGACCAGCCCCGTCAACCCTAGGCCGCAGGCGAGCGTACTCCAGAAATCCCTATTCCTGAGCATCTCACCCAAAAGGTTTCCCAAGGATCCCCCAGCCGCCTGCCACCGGCTAGAAATCTGCCTGCTCACCTGCCAAAGAACCCCATTGACGAACACGGCAAAAAAGGTAACTCCCCAGATCCCTGTAACATCAGCTACTTGGATCCCGAGGGGCCAGTCGAACAACAGGGATCCCCAGTGGAAAGGGATGGGCCACCAGAGCAAGCCCAACAACCCATCCAAGCCTGTCCAGACTGTGGCCAAACCCAGTGGACGCGCCCAAGCCGGCAGGGGGCGACTCAGCTCCAAGCTCAGGAGCGTAGCGGTGGTGAAAAAGAGAGGAATCAGGGGAGCCACCACCACACCCCCCAGGATTTCCCAGGCGCTCAACACCTTAACTGAGAAGGGATCCACCCAGAAGGCGTATAGGCACACCCAAAACCAGAGGCCATAGGCCAAACGCCACCGCGCCCGCCCTTGCCGTTGTTCGCACAGGTCAAACAGTGGGGCTAGGCCCAGCAGCGCTCCCGGAAACCAGTGCAACCAGCGGTTAGGGGATCCCAAACAGAGCAGCAGGATGGTCAGAGCCATCAGCCAGCGGGATCCCTTGCCTGGGTTTCTCTTGTGGGGCAGATCCTGCTGTTGAGTTGAAGATTTCAGTTCCAGCTTCATCACCTCAATAAAAAATTTAGCCTCTTTGGGAAACCCCACGGGGATTGAACACGCCCCTGCCGACGGCTCCTCTCCAGAGTAGCGCTCTGGCAGCAGCCGGGAACATCTCCTGGAGTACAGGACTCCTACTGCGTAAACTACCCGACACCGACCGCTAAAGCGGTACGGTGCGGGCTTTTAGTAGCCCTGAGCTTGTAATGCTCTGCAAGAGAGCAAAACAAGCCCGTTCGCGAAGCGAGCCGTAGGCTTAACCTCTAGGCTGGTTTACAGCAGCCCCAAGTATGGCGCTCCGCGCCGCTGCGCGAATGGCAATCATATTGGCCCCATTCAAATCCGCATCTCCTTCCCATCCACAGTGCCCACACGTAAACTTCTTCCCACTGCGGCAGGACTGTTCAGGGTCAGGATGAATGTGCAGACACTTGTGGCAAGTTTGACTACTGTATCTGGGATTCACCAGCACCACTCTCACTCCTGCTTGCGCGGCCTTGTAGCTAATGAAGCTACGAAGCTGGTAAAACGCCCAACGGTTAGCCCGCCTACGCTCTGTTGTAGAGCGAGGTGCTTGATTGATGCGTTCCCGTATCCCTGTCAAGTCCTCTAAAGCAATGACACTGTGCGTGGCCTTTGCCCTGGAGACGATGGTCTTAGAGATGCGGTGGTTCACCCACGTTGTTGCTACGCAACGCTGCCGCGACGAGCTTGCAAGAAACGGTCAGGACTTGGGTCATAGCTCTATGATACTTCAACAGGGCGCATTCCTGCCGACCCTGACCCTACGGGTACAGTGCGGGGCTCCTGCGCTGCTAAGCTGAATCTAAAGCTGTGTTAACATTTTGCATAATTTCAGGGGGCTGGCACCTTCCGGCTTGGGTTAGGGATCCCGTCAGCGGTGCGTAGCACTATGGGCAAGGTTTTGGTTTTGAATGCCTCCTACGAGCCGCTCAACATCACCAGTTGGCGCAGAGCGGTCGTTCTTTTGCTCAAGGGCAAGGCCGAGCAAATCGAGCACAATGGCCGAGTGGTGTACGGCAACATTCCTTTGCCCACCGTCATTCGCCTGCGCCACTATGTCCACGTTCCCCATAAGGAGATCCCGCTCACGCGCCGCAACGTCCTCTACCGGGATGGGCACCGTTGTCAGTACTGCGGCTGCTTCGGCGAAGATCTCACCCTGGATCACGTGATCCCTCGCTCCCGTGGCGGCGGAGATACTTGGGAAAATGTGGTTAGCGCCTGTGTGCGTTGCAATGTGAAAAAAGGGAACCGCACCCCCCGCGAAGCCGGTATGGCCCTGTTGCGCCAACCCCGCCGTCCCCACAGCAGTCTTTACTTTGAAATCTCCAGAGCTGTTGCCAGTGGCTCCCATCGAGAATGGTCCAAGTACACCATCGGCTTAGAAGGGGATCCCCAAGGGGAATCGTTGGACAGCCCAAGCTAGACTGGCCGCCTAGGGATGGAGTTCTGATGCAGGGGCAGCTTTGGAAATGGGGGGAGAGGAGGTGGCCGGGATCCCTGTCTCGATCCACTGGTGAATCAGGGCATTCACCTGTTCTGGACGCTCATCATGGGGGCAGTGGCCGGCCTCCAGGAAGTATTCCACTGCTTGAGGGTAGTGGGCCCGATAGAGCTTGGAGCGTTCCCGCGCCCGCATCCAGGGATCCCGCTCTCCCCAGATCAACAGCAGCGGGCGCACCAGGCTGCGCAGCAGCTCATCCACATAGCGTCCCTTCTGACCGCCTCGCATCAAGGCCACAAACACATCAGCAGCACCCGGATCTTGGGTGGGGCGATGAATGTCCTCGACCAGTTGATCGGTCACGGCTGCCGGGTCATAGTAAACCTGCTTCAGCTTGGCCCGAATCACGTGCGGCTGCCGCAAATACTGAAACAGCAGGTAAGACACCAAGCGCTGGCGTAGTCCCCAGCCCACCAGCCCGCCTATCCATTGCCGCCACCCGGTTGGGGATCCTTTGAGCGTGGAAAACCCACCTGCCCCATTCAAGAGCACCACGCCCCGCACCCACTCCGGCCACTCCGCCGCAAAACTGAGCACCACGTAGCCACCCAGGGAGTTGCCGACCCCTACCACGGGCCGACGGATCACCTGTTGGCAAAAGTCCCGCAGTTGATCCCGCCAGATTTCGGTACGGTAGTCCCAGTTGGGCTTGGCAGAGCGACCGAAACCCAGCAAATCGATGGCATACACCTGGTAATGTTGAGCCAATTCGGGAATGTTTTTGCGCCAGTGGTCGGTCGAAGCCCCAAAGCCGTGTACCAGAAGCAGAGGCTGCCCCTGCTCACCCTGTTTGACGTAATGAACCGACTGCCCCCGCCAGATCCACCGCGCCGAAATGGGAGTGGCCGATACCGATGTCGAAGCCATAAGGGTCGCTTGTAATCTTATCTTATTCTAGATTCTCCTAGATTCTGCTGGGCTGACTTTGGAACTCTAGTCGAGCAGAGTATCCCGAACACGGATTAAACTCGCAGCATGATTGCGTTTTTAAGCGGCCACCTTGTCGCCATCGAATGGGGAGAGCGCAGTAGCCTCACCGTTGAGGTGCAAGGGATCGGCTATCGCATCAAGGCCCCAGGACGTTTTCTCAAGCAACTGCCCGCAGTGGGGGAGCCCGTCCGGGTGTTCACCCATCTGGTGGTGCGAGAGACCGAGCTGGTGCTGTATGGGTTTGGCTCGCCAGCCGAGCGCGATTTGTTTGTGGAACTCATCAAAGTCTCAGGGGTGGGGCCGACTTTGGGCTTGGCCCTGCTGAATACCTTCGGCCTGCCAGAGCTGATTCAGGCGGTGGTGACCGAAAACGTGCGCCTGCTCTCCCTCACGCCGGGGGTAGGTCATAAAACAGCCCAACGGCTGACCTTGGAGCTGAAAACCAAGCTGGCCCACTGGCGACAGGGGATGGGGGTTGCGGATCAACCCTTGGCCGGGGGGCCGCCTCTGCCCATCCGGGAAGAAGTGGAAATGGCCTTGCTAGCCCTGGGCTACAGCGCTCAGGAAATTCAGGCTGCCCTGCAAGCTCTGCCCACCCACCCCCGCCCCACGGAAGACTGGCTGCGGGAGGCCATTACCTATCTGAGCCAGCAGCCATGAAGCACCGCCGCATTGCCATTTTGGGTGGAACCTTCAACCCTGTGCACCATGGCCATTTGATCATGGCAGAACAAGCCCTTTGGCAATTTGACCTGGATCAAGTGCTATGGATGCCGGCAGGGGATCCCCCCCACAAGCCTCTGGCCCCTGGTGCCAGCAAAGCCGACCGCTTGGCTATGGTCAAGCTGGCCATTGCCGACCACGAGCGCTTTGCCTGCTCAGAGCTGGAGATCCACCGTCCGGGGCGCTCCTACACCATCGAGACCCTGCGCACCCTTATCCAGGAGCAACCCAATACCCAGTGGTACTGGATTATCGGCGTAGATGCCCTGCGGGATCTGCCCCAGTGGTATCAAGCGGAAGAACTGGCCCGTCTCTGCCGTTGGATAGTTGCCCCACGGGTGGATGCCGGCGATGCTGCCCAGGTGTTGCAGGCGGTAGCTGAAAAGTTGCCCATTCAAGCCCAAATCCTAGAAGCCCCTACCCTGACGCTCTCTTCCACCTACCTGCGGCAGCAAATCCAGAAGGGAGGGTCTATCCGCTACCTGGTGCCCCCTGCCGTGGAGCACTATATCCGTCAGCACCGCCTCTATCTGTAGACCCAAAGGAAAAAGGGGGTGGATCCCCCCTCTACAGTCATCCAAGAGCTTGAGACCTGCCACACCTCCAAATTTCCAAGAGCGGGGAAGGGTAGAACTCTCAACACTCCCGCCGACCAAAGTCGGGGGGTTCTTACGTAGCCCAGAAACAGACTCACAACAGCGCCGTCAAAGGGCCTCTACACAGTCCCTTGAGGCACAACCCCATCCGTGCTAGCAGAACGAAGTCCTGAGTTCTGTTGAGCTATACGTCTCCCCAACCTCAATGAACTCAATACCTATGAACTGGACTGTTTTGCCGAGAATTTGTGGGCAATTGCAAATCAGGATGCAACCAACCCTCAGCAACTCAGTAGGCCAAGCCCATGCTGCGGGTGGTTTCGGGGCCAAGGTAGACCCGGATGCTCAGGAAGTCGGTGGGGCAAGCGGTTTCACAGCGTTTGCAGCCAACACAGTCTTCGGTGCGGGGGGCAGCGGCAATCATCCCAGCTTTGTTTTTTCCCTTCCAGGGCACCATCTCCAACACGTCGGTGGGACAAGCCCGCACACACTGAGTGCAGCCGATGCAGGTGTCGTAGATCTTGACCGAGTGAGCCATTAGCGTTCTCCAGTCGAGCAGGTTGAGAAGTTAAAAAAAGATTTACCGAATCGGCATGGCAGCAACATCGCTGCGCAAGTGCCCTCAGTGTACTGTAGTCCTGGGAGGCTTCCAAAATCTCCGATCCAAATGTTCAAACAAATTTACATCCAGTGGCCATCCTCTGAGTCGATGGGAAGGCTGCCAGGGTTGGGCTAGGATCAGCCTACAGGACATAGGAATCCTAAACATGGGGCGTTCGGTGCAGGATTGGCGAAGGCAAACTCAGGGCAATCTGCGTCGTCTGGGGCCGATTTTGTTGGAGATCTTCGAGGAAAACAAGCCTCGCCTGCGCCAATGGGATCAGCAGCTCACCGACTGGGTGCGCAGCCGCCGCTGGGGGGTGGATCCCTCTCTGCCCAAGGTGGCCATCTACGTCCTGGGGGCAGTGGTGATCTTGGCGATCCCACTTCTCACCTTTGTGGCTTTGGGGGCCTTGCTAACCTTTCTGGGTGTCCAAATTGTCCAAAAGTGGTCACAAGGGGATCCCGCTCGCCAAACGCAGCGCCGCTATCTGCGCAGTGCTCATGAGGATGATGAGGATGACTTTGATCTGGATTGAGAAAGGGGCTGCGGAGAACAAGTGGGCTAACCGTCCGCCGACTGTTGGGGCCCTTGGGAGTCTTGTTGCATGCCCAAGCGTTGCTTCACCTGTCTGATCAGCTTCTGGTGAGAGCGGTTTTCCAGCCTGTTCAGACCGATGGCGCCGGCCAGGATCCCCAACTGCAAGGCTAAGCTGGGCAAGGTGGTGTTCAAGTCTCGTCCCGCCAAGGCTCGAAAGAAAAACACAAACGCCCCAAGGGTAGCCGAGAAGCCCGCTGCCAGATAGATGAAGCGCCGTAGGCTGCGATAGGGAGCGGCCAGCTCTGTCAACAGCCTCACCTGCTCGGCTGAAGAGGGATCCCAGCGTTGCGACAGGGGCAATCTGGGTTTGGGATCGGAGTCTGCCATTGGCTACACCTCCTCGGGCAACAAGAGCGGCTCCCGACCGGAAACCCCCGCCAAAACGGCTTCAGCAGCGCGGCAGGCGGCTAGAATATCTCGCTCTTCCCCTCCCAAGTACACGCGGCCAAAGCTACCGAAAGGCATCACTTCTAGGATGTTGATCTGAGCCGATTTTTCTGCCTCGTTGGCAGCTAGGGGGGCATAGCCTGCCGGCTGCACCTCCAGGATGTAGAGGGTTTGGCCGGCCAAGAGCATTTGGCCGCGGCGGGAACGGTTAATCAACTGGGTTTGGTGGGGATCAATGTTGCGGATAATCTGGCTGGAGATGATGCGCGGCTTGAGGCGCTCCTGTTCACTCACCCCCAAGGCAGCCAAAATGGCACGGCCAGCCGTGCGGGTATCCCCTTGGTTGCTGGAGTGTACTTCCAAAAGACCGTAGAGACGCTCCACCACCTGCAGCCCCGGCCTAACGGAAGTGGCCTTAAGCGCCACATCCATGACGCGGTTGATCTCAATGCCGGGAGAGATCTCGATCCACAGGGAAGTGTCCCCAGGCAGGGGCAAAAAGCCGTAGGCCACTGTGCCCAGATAAGCAGCATACTGGGGCTGCAGCCGATCCAAAAACACGTAACTGCGAAGGTCGATCCCCAAAAAAGTCCTCCCTTTGGGCTCGGTTGGATGGTGAGCTGACGTCGATCTATCTCTCTTTACTATTCTTATTATTCTCCAGCCTCATCGCAGCTCTTGGGTTCTTAGGCGGGCCGACCAACCTTCCAGCTCTACAGGTCACCCTGAGCCACCACCTTCACCGTTGTCAAGGCTTCCACGTCGATAGGCCCGCGCACGTGTAGCCGCTGGGTAGAAATGCCCAAAGACAGGTCGCGAAACGCTCCCAACGTGGGGAGCCCGGCTCCCCGACCTGCTGAGAGGGGGGAAGTGTTGATGTGGATCAGGGCGGCATCCACTTCTTGGAGAAAGCGTTGGGCCGCCGATTGGCTATCGGTGAGGATCGTCTCCGATTGACGGCAACCATTTTTGTTGATCCAGGCGATCGCCTCTGTCAGGTCGGCAATGGGCTGCAGGCGCAGATGAGGTCGTTCTGTCGAGTCAAAGCCTTCCCCAAGCGGCTGGAGCTGCGGGAACTGCTCTAGGATGGGGGCTGCTGCCTGTACAGCGATCCCGTGACCCAGCAAGTCCTCCACCAAGGCGGTCAGATGGTTGGCGGCCCAATCGGTGTGGATCAGCAGCCAAAGGGTGAGGGGCTGATAGATAGGGATCCCTTCTGAGCCGTACTGAGCCAGGGGGTCCAACAAAACCGACTTGACCAAGGACCAAGGGGCCGTGCGATCCAGGTAGATGTGGCCGTAGCCCAGATGGGTGGCCAGAGTCGGCACTTTGCTGGCCTGCAACAGGAACTCCACCCAGCCGGGGCGACCGCAGGGAATCACCAGGTCGAGGTAGCGGGTTTGCTGTAGCAACGGCAACAGTGGGGAATCTGCTTGGGGATCTGCCGTTTGGTCTTGGGCGGGCAAGGTTTGAATGGCTCCTTCCGGGATCCCGTGCTCGTAAGCCGTCTCTGCCAAGAGGTGGACCATGGCCTGGTGGGTTTTCTGGATGGGACCGCTGCTGGCCGAAATCACGCCGTTTCCCGCTTTTAAGCACATGCCAATGCCGTTTATGGCAAACTCGGGGTAGATTTCATAGACCAGAGCGATCAACCCCAACGGGACGCGGTAGCGACCAATAAACAGGCCGTTCTCCTGGCGGTACCCCTTCTCCAGCTTGCCAATGGGATCCGGCTGCTGGGCCAGAAGAGTTAGCAACTGAGCGGATCGCTGTAGGCGCTCAGGGGTGAGCTTCAGGCCGTTGAGGATCCACTCCGGTACAGTTTGCTCGCGGCAACTTTCCAGGTCAAGGGTGTTGGCTTCCAGGAGCAGATCGGAGCGCTCCAGCAAACACCGCGAGAGAGCCAGCAGGGCCTGGCGCTTGGTTTGGCTGCTCAACCGCTGCATCTGCGGTAGCAAACGGCGTACCTGTCGCAGAGTGGTACCTAAGTCAAAGTCTGAACTGAAATCTGTCACTTGAACTTCTCCCGCCTAGCCCATTAGAGACAGACCCGCTGCGTTGTCCAGACCACTGCTAACACTGCTAACAAGAAATGGTTGAATCCACAAGTGCCAGGGCTGCTGACTCTAGAAACCGGTTGCCGGAGCAGATCTCGCAAGTCTCAGGGCCGCCGCAGCATCAGGATCGCCGTTACCATCAACAGCGTCAACAACAAGCCGAGAATCATGAACCAACTGAGCAACTGGGTTTGGTTCGGGAAGAGCACTGCGCCGATGAACCCAACCACCAAGACAATGCCCAAGCTGAGGGTGAGGCCCAAGAGTGCGGATCCCTGTAGGGTACTTTCCCGCCGCAACACCCATTGGTAGCCGTTCCAGAACCACATTTTGCGGTAGGGATAGGAAACGGCCAGTTGCTCGATGTACAGGCGGTCGGGGGTGATGGCAAAAATATGCTGGCAACGGCTACACCCGAAGGCTTCGGTTAGGGTGATCAGGCGTAACTGACCTTGGTGGCAGCACGGGCAGGGGTAAATTTTGGTGGGCTCAAGGGTCTGAGCGACACGCGGGGCTGATTTTCGATGGGGAAACCTGCGAGGAGAAGAAAACGCCACAGCTCTCAGCCGGTGAGAAGTTGGGATCCCTCACATCCTATCTCTAGCCAAGCCGCTTCAAGCCACCCAAAGATGTTGGGCGTGGCGCCAAGTGAGGATTTGGTTTAGGGCAAAAAAAATGAAAGCCAGCAGCCCATATCCCAGCTTTAGAGCAACACCAAGATAGGGCCGCATCCGTTGGGAGATGAAGCTGAAATCGGTGTGTTTGGCCCAATGCACCAACGCCAGCACCTGCACGATGTGAACCGGCAGGCAATAGCGGCTCATGCTTCGCTGGCCCAGGGAACTCATGGCAGCCGCAGCGATGTAGAACAGGATCCAGGCGGCCAGATGAAATCCCAACCGCTCCCGCCAACACCGGCTTTTACCCTCCATAACTCCTGCCGCATCCATCAAGCCTGTAACCAGTAGGGATCCCAAGGTGAGAGGAACAAACAGTTGACTGACAGAAATTCCCCATCTTCCATCTCTCAAAGCAGCAGAAAAAGAGAATAGGGACTGCCAATAGCCCAGGGAAAAGAAAGGGGCATAAGTTTGAGCTTGAAAAATGGTCAGGTAATTGGGAGAGCTAGAACCAAAGTAGGACTGCATTTCCATGTAGAGATCCCAGCGACCAAAGCGGAGTTGACAATAGAGAAAAAAGCCCAGCCCCCCCAGAAAAGCCAGGCCCACTGTTGCCAGCACCCAAAGCCAGCGGCGGTCTCGGGATCCCTGCCAAAGATTGAGAAGAGGAATCAACGCCACCGGCAAACCCACAATACGGGTAGCACTCATAACCAGGCCGTGGATCCCAGCCAAGAGCATCCGCCAGCGAGAGTCCAAACAAACTGACCAGTAGAAGAAGCCCAACAGGCTGGCTATAAACAAAGATTCGCTGTAGCCTACGCACAGATAGAAGCTGGTGGGATAGATGAAAATAATCAAGCTCGCCAAAATTTGCCAGAGCAGGGGAATTTGCCACCTGCGGTAGAACAAGAAAAGGTAAACCCACATCAGCCAGCAAAAGAGCTGAGCAGTTAGGTAAAGCCCCAGTTCAGGGTCAACTCTCAAAAGGCGGCTGACTCCGGCCACTGCCAGGGGATAGCCGGGGAAAAAAGCCACGTTGCTTTGCTCATAGGCAATCTTATCAAAGCCCACAAACTGGTACCCCCGCTGCACAATGCCGAGATACCAATGGCTATCCCACTGAGTTAGGCCCTTGAAGATGGAAACGTAATCACTCTCTCCACTCCAGAGGGAGATGATGAAGATCTGCAGCACCGTCAAGGCCAAACTGGGCAACAAGATTTGCCCTAGGCAAGGGGCAAGATGCTGCCGACCTCGCTGCAACAGATGACTGAGAGGAAAGCTCATCGCTGAACCGTTAAGGGGGAAGATGGCACTTCGATTTCTTCTGGGTAATCATTGGCAAGGTTCACCTGCCAGAGGTCGTGGTTCCTAGAGGAGGAATGTTTTGATCTCCACCCTAATGCCCTATGGGTTCCCTGCCAAAGACTAGGACTTTTGATATACTGCCCGATTCAATCAACACCTTATAAGAACGTAAATGTTCTAAAACGGCTCTAACACAAATTTGCCTGGATCACCTCTCGATATTGGGACTTGGGCTTAACGCCGACCAACTGGGCCACCAGGGCCTTGTTTTTGAAGAATTGCACCGTTGGGGTGCCCGTCACCCCCCCTGCCTCTGCAATCTCCGGATCTTTCTCAATGTCGATCTCCACCACGTGCAGCTTGTCCGAGAACTCATCGATGATCTTGTTCAAGATCGGCTTGAGGGCATGACAGGGGCCACAGGTGGGGGCGGTGTATTTGACCATGAGCAGGCGGTCGCTTTCGTGATAGAGCCGCCGCAGAGCATAGCTCCCTTCATGGCAAGTTTTGCTGAAGTCCAAGTCATCCTGTCCATTCTCCTCAAAGCTGGCCTCCTCAACAGCAGGATCTCCGGCAGACTCTGCCTCAGCAGCAGCGGCAGGGCTGGGTTCAGGATGGCTTTGGGCAAGGACGTGATGCTCTTGGGCCAAGCTGTGTTCGGAGAGCCAACGCTCCGCCAACATTGCTGCCATACAGCCGGTACCGGCGGCGGTGATTGCCTGACGAAATTCGTGATCCTGCACATCTCCGGCGGCAAAGACCCCTTCCACACTGGTGGCTACAGAGCCCGGTCGAGTAACGATGTAGCCGACTTCATCCAGTTCCAGTTGCCCTTTGAACAGGTCGGTGTTGGGCTTATGGCCAATGGCATAAAATAGGCCACCTACTGGCATCTCGCGGATTTCGCCGGTTTGGTTGTTGCGCACTTTCACTCCGGTCAGACGCAGACCATCCCCCACCACTTCCACCGCTTCGCTGTGCCAGTGGACGGTAATCTTGGGATGGTTGAGGACACGATCTTGCATGGCTTTGCTGGCCCGCATTTTGTTACTCCGCACCAGCATATGCACATGGGATCCAAACTTGGTCAGGTAGGTGGCTTCCTCACAGGCAGTATCGCCACCGCCGATCACCACCAATTCCACCCCCCTGAACATGGGCATGGCCCCATCGCAAATTGCACAGGCCGACATGCCTCGGTTCCAGTAGGTCTCCTCTCCCGGCAGGTGTAGGCGCTTGGCCGTGGCCCCAGTGGCGACAATCAGGCTGTGGGTGCGCAATTCCCGCTCGTCAGAACGGACGACAAAAGGCCGCTGACTTAAATCGACGAAGGTGACATCTTCGGTATAGAGTTCCGCCCCCCAGCGCTGCGCTTGAGCCCGCATGTTCTTCATCAGTTGGGGGCCGGTGATGCCTTCGGGGAAGCCCGGAAAGTTCTCCACCTCAGTGGTGGTCATCAGTTGCCCGCCTGGGATCCCGCCCGCTTGGAACCCCTCAAACACGACCGGCTTCAGGTTGGCACGCCCAGCATAAATGGCTGCTGTAAACCCGGCAGGGCCGGAGCCGATGATCACCACATTCTCAACTCGACTTTGCTCTGTCATCCCATCTCTCTCCTTCTGTAGCAGGAATAGAAACCAAACTCATAACGACTACGCTTTAGCTTAACACCCTTTGGCAACCTGGGCGAGGTCGGGGCCTGCTGGTCTTATTTTCGCTTGCTTTGAGTAACTGGGGCTTTGTTCTGCCGATCCGATGTTGGTCATCTCTGCCCAGGGGTTGGCAAGGTGCTGACTGGCTTGTTTCTGGTATTGCCCAAGTTCTGGATCCCCAACATCCCATCTGGATTGACCAAAGCCAACAGGGAAAGAGGATCAACTCGGATGATTGGAAAAAGAGTGTCTGAGATGGCCAGCAAGTGGGTCAGAAGGCCAGGCTCGAAGCAGTTTTGTATCAGAAACTACAAAATGCCCGTGTTGACCTTTCTAGGATGAGTGAGCGTTTTTGGCCTGTCTGGGTCGAAGCGTGGGGATCACCTGCTGGGATCCCATTTGTTTCAGCTACACTTCCCCCAGTCTTAACCGCAACCCAATCAGGAGAGAGTAATGGCATCCACGCCCCAAGAAGTGCTTCAGATGATCCAGGACAACAACGTCCAGATAGTGGATCTCAAGTTTGTGGATATCTTTGGCACCTGGCAGCATGTTTCCTTCCACACCTCGATGATCAAAGAAGAGACCTTCACCGAGGGGCTTCCCTTTGACGGATCCAGTATCCGGGGCTGGAAAGCGATCAACGAGTCTGACATGTACATGGTGCCGGATCCCAAAACGGCTTGGATTGATCCCTTTCTGGAGGTGCCCACCCTCAGCATCACTTGCAGCATCGTTGAGCCGCGCACCGGCCAGCCCTATAGCCGCTGTCCCCGCAGCCTTGCCGCCCGTGCTGTTGCCTATCTGCAATCGACGGGCATTGCCGACACTGCTTACTTTGGGCCGGAGGCGGAGTTTTTCATCTTTGAGGATGTTCGTTTTGACCAAACCCAAAACTCGGCCTACTACTTTGTGGATTCCATCGAAGGTCGCTGGAACTCGGGCCGCGAGGAGAAAGGTGGCAACCTGGGCTACAAGCCTCGCTACAAAGAGGGCTATTTCCCGGCCCCGCCCACCGATGCCCATCAAGACATCCGTACCGAGATGCTGCTGACCATGGGCAAGTTGGGGGTGCCTATCGAGAAGCATCACCACGAGGTGGCTACCGGCGGGCAAGGGGAGTTGGGCTATCGCTTCGCCGATCTGATCACGGCTGCCGACTACATGATGGTTTACAAATACGTGATCCGGAACGTGGCCCGCAAGCACGGCAAAACCGTCACCTTCATGCCCAAGCCCCTGTTTAACGACAACGGCACTGGCATGCACACCCACCAGTCCCTCTGGAAGGATGGCCAGCCCCTGTTCTACAGCGAAGGCACCTATGCCAACCTGAGCGAGACGGCTCTTTACTACATCGGTGGCCTGCTCAAGCATGCCCCGGCGATCCTGGCCTTCACCAACCCCACCACCAACTCCTACAAGCGCTTGGTGCCTGGCTTTGAGGCACCGGTGAACCTGGCTTACTCCCAGGGCAACCGTTCCGCTGCCATTCGCATTCCCGTGACCGGCAAAAATCCGAAAGCGAAGCGTCTAGAGTTTCGCTGCCCGGATGCCACCTGCAATCCCTACCTTGCTTTCTCGGCCATGTTGATGGCAGGTCTGGACGGGATCAAGAATAAGATCCACCCCGGCGAGCCCCTGGATAAGGATATCTACGATCTGGAGCCAGAAGAGTTGGCCAAGATCCCTTCCACACCTGGATCCCTGCTGGATGCCCTGGAAAACCTGCAGAAGGATCATGCCTTCTTGCTGGAGGGCGGTGTTTTCACTGAGGATCTGATCCAAACCTACATCGAGTACAAGATCGACAACGAGATCAACCCCATCAACCTGCGGCCTCACCCCTACGAGTTCGCCCTTTACTTCGACGCCTAAGCGTTGTAGCCGATTCTGCAGCGGGATCCCTGATGGGATCCCGTTTTTTCTGAGAAAATGGCAGCTCCCAATTGTGGATCCCTTGGGCAACTTGGCTACCGCTGTTCAACGGCACCCCCCGCCAGCGTTGAAGCGTCCTGTGCCCCCCATCGACCCGATGAAGCTCGACCCAACAACAAAAAAGGGATCCCTTCCTTGGGATCCCTTCTCTTTGAGCTCAGGCCAGAGTATCAACAGTTACAGACAGATTAACTCATGCTAACACGGCTGCGGTCATAGGTGAGCCGGAAGGTGGGATGCACTTTTCCTTGGATGCGGTTCCAGAAGTTGCGCACGTTGACATGCAGACCAATCTGCTCTGTACCGCGGATCAACATGGATTGCTGACGAATCCGAATCAACCGTTGGTGACTCATCATCAAGCGGCGAGACAGGTCATCCAAGACATGAGAACGGCCAGCAGCCACGGCGGTAGAAGCCTCTGCCGTCTGAACGGGTTGAACTGACGCTTCGGCAGCCTTGGAATGATAGGCCACACCTCGATAGAGCAGGTCAAGGTTGGTGGGCAAAACCACCGGCTTGGTCAGGTGGCGGAACCGCCAGTCCAGCCCCCGGTAACGACCCCCCACTTTGCCGGGAGAAACCGCCGCTGTTGCAGAAGAGGGGGTGTAATCGACGCCACGGTAAAAGAGTTCCATGATCTTCGCCTCCAAATGAGTTGAGTTTTCATCCGTTCGCCTTCTCCCAAGAGAAGCCCCACGGTTACCAGAAGAGTTGAGGCGCGTTCCTTCGGGATCTCTCCCTACTTCCGTCCTCTGGCTGCGATGTCGCTCTACTATGATGAGCCGCCCAGCACGCGAGAGGATGAACGATTTCTATCTACATTCTGTATTATAAGCTACGGTTTTGGGGTGTTGTCAGCAACTTTTAACAAAAATTTCCACCGAGTTTGCGGCCAGTTTCCTCTGAATCCGGGCTAAGTCAGCCGGGATCCCTGGGGGAAGCGGGATGCAGGGCTTGGAGCCGAGTTCTCCGCCCTGTCCGAGATGCCAGAGGAAGCATTATCGTGGAAGAATCCTCAGGATTGGCTACAAAAGTTCACACTCCTTGGTGGGTGCCCTGTGCAGGAAGACTTTCGTCTGATTTTGGACATTGTGACGGTATTGGCGGCAGCAGCAGCGGGTGGATTTTTGGCCTCACTGCTGAGGCAGCCCGTGTTGCTGGGCTACTTACTGGCCGGGATCTTGGTGGGGCCCACCGGGCTGGGGTGGATCAAAGAGTTGGTTCAGGTGGAAACCTTGGCCCAATTTGGGGTGACCTTTTTGCTGTTCACCTTGGGGGTGGAGTTTTCCCTGAAAGAACTGCGCAAGGTACGCGGGATCGCCATTGGCGGCGGCATTTTGCAAATTGGCCTGACGATTTTGATTACGGCGGTGCTGGCCGTGGTCAGCGGCTGGTTGACGCCGGTGCAAGGGATCTTTTTGGGGGCCGTGCTCTCCTTGTCTTCGACTGCCGTGGTGTTGAAAAGTCTCACCGAGACCAACCAAATGGATACTCCCCAAGCCCAGGCCATGTTGGGGATCCTGATTGTGCAGGATTTGGCGGTGGGGCTGATGCTGGCGGTGTTGCCGGCTTTGGATTGTCCCTTGCCGGAGCTGGCGGGATCCCTGGCCAGGGCCTTGGCAGAAATCGGCCTGGTGGGGCTGGGGGCAGTGGTGGGCGGGATTTGGCTGGTTCCCGGTTTCCTGCGTCTGCTGGCTCAGCAGGAGAGCAAAGAGGTGTTTTTGCTGGGGGTAATCAGCCTCTGCGTGGGAATTGCCCTGTTGACGGAGCGGCTGGGCATTTCCAGCGAGATTGGGGCCTTCATTGCCGGGCTGATGATCTCGGAGGTGGAATACGCCGACCAAACCCTGGACTATGTGGAGCCTTTGCGGGATGTGTTTGCCGCTCTCTTTTTTGCCGCCATTGGCATGCTCATCGATCCCAGCTTTATCCTCAGCCATCTGTTGCTGATCCTGGGGCTGGTGGGGCTGGTGATGGTGGGCAAGTTTTGCATCGTGGCCCCCTTGGCGCGGCTGTTTGGTTATGCTCTGCCGGCAGCGGTGGTGGTGGGGCTGGGCCTATCGCAAATCGGCGAATTTTCCTTTGTGCTGGCCAGCGAGGGGCAGGCATTGGGGTTGGTGTCGCGGCAGATCTATTTGTTGATTGTCAGCACTACAGCCGTTACCCTCCTGCTCACCCCCTTTCTGCTCAGGGGCGCTCCGCGACTGTTTTCCGGGCTACACGGGATCCCCTTCTTGGCCCGCTGGTTGGAATCGGGCGAGCGGCCTCGTGCTCTGGCTCCTGATGCTCCTCAACAGGGGCATGTGGTGGTGTGCGGCTACGGGCAGGTGGGGCAAGACATTGTGCGCCTTCTCGAAGCCCGTCGTCACCCCCTCTTGGTTATCGATCAGTCAGAACGGGTGATCCAACACCTGCGTTCCCGTGGGATCCCTTACCTATACGGAAATGCGGCCAGCCCCTTGGTGCTGGAGAAAGCATGCTTGCCCCAGGCCCGCGCCCTGGTCATTGCCCTGCCGGATCGCATGAGCATCCGCCTCTGCCTGAAACGAGCTCTGGAGTTGGCGCCGCAATTGGATGTGGTGGTGCGAGCTACCGACAAGGAAGACATTGAACAGCTCTATCAGTTGGGGGCCAGAGAAGTCGTCCATCCCGAATTTGAGGCCAGCCTGGGGCTGTGCAGCCATGTGTTGCTGGAGTTGGGAGAACCCCCAGACATCATTCAGCAGGAGATCCTGGCCATTCGCAGCAGCCACTACCGCGATCTGCGCCCTCTCCACCCCAGTTGCCTGATCCCCGCCCCCCTCAGTTGGCTAACGCAGCAGGCCCTATCCCCAGAGAGCCCCGCCAACAGCAACCACGACAGCAGCCCGGCAGAATCTTCCTCGGCGTGGTGGGAACGCTGGCAGCGGCCTGTTCAGCCGGAATGGGCAGGGATCCCTAGCTCTGCAGAGTAGATCAAGGATCAAGAGATCAAGCCTTGCCAGCTCAGAACACAACCTGGGGCAAGATGAAAGGGAGGAAAGGTGGGCGACTCACTTTCCGGGAGGGCTCTATGCATTGGCCTGGCTGGCTACCTAGCCCATTTGCTTGGCTGAGGGCCTTTGCTCTGTTGGCCTTACTGGCTTTTGTGGCAGTGGTGGGGAGGATGCTCCTATTCTGGGGAACAGTAGCCAGCGCTATTTTCGAGAACAAGATACTTCTAGGGGTGGCCTTTGCCCTGACGTTGGGTGTTATGGCGGGCCTTGTTGCCCACGTCCATCATTGGCTCAAAGGCCCTGAGGACAAACGTCACCCCACCCTGAGAAGCTGGAGGGAAGGGATTGTGGCGGTAGGATTGGCCGGGGCCAGCTTGGCTATGACGACAGTCTGCCTGCTTCCTTTCTTCGCTGAGCTGGAAGATCTGCCAAGGCGCTCAGCCACCAAACTGGTGGGGTTCCTTTGGTTGGTCTGGGCTGCCTACCTTTATCAGCTCGAAGGTTGCATATCTCAGTACTTGAGCCAGCGTAAAGACCCTCTCAAGGGAGCTGGCTAAGATAGGAATCCGCAGAGGCTGGTTGACTGGCGGGTGGGCCATCTCCAACTGCTTCCTGTCTGGCCACTGGATCTGGATTTCTTGAGTACGTGCCCTGCCAGTTGAAAGCCTCGAGACAGTTCCCGCTGCCTTCGCGGATGGAGACTCTGGAGGGGTTTCCAGAAAGCAAGGGGAAGGATCCTCAGCGGTGTTCAGGACGCTGGGAGGAGGGGTACCCCATCTTTTTCTGGCCTAGCTTGCCATGCCGACCGTCAACTATCTGCGCATCAGCTTGATTGATCGCTGCAATTTCCGCTGCCAGTACTGCATGCCTGACGAGGCAGAGTTGGCCTGGCTGCAAGCCCCAGAGCGCTTGACCGATGAAGAAATCCTTACGCTGGTTCGAGAGGTGTTTTTGCCTTTGGGGATCGATTGCTTTCGCCTCACTGGTGGCGAACCCCTGCTGAGGCCGGGGCTGGAGCACCTCATCCGGGCTCTATGCAGCCTGCCTGGGGTGAGAGATGTGGCCCTCACCACCAACGGCTTCAACCTCAGCCAAAAGGCCCAACTCCTCTATGAAGCGGGGCTGCGCCGCATCAACATCAGCTTTGATTCCCTCAACCCCGAGACCTTTCGGCTGATCACAGGACGGGATCGCTGGCAGCAGGTCTGGGCCGGGATCCAAGTTGCTCACCAAGTGGGGTTTGATCCCCTCAAGTTGAATGTGGTGGTGATCCCTGGGCTCAACGAATCGGAAGTGGAAGAGCTGGCTGCCCTTACCCTGGAGCGGCAATGGCATGTGCGCTTCATCGAGTTTATGCCCATCGGCAATGCTGCCCTCTTCCAGCAGACTGGCTGGGTAGAGTCTGAGGTGCTGCGACAGCGAATTCGCGCTCGCTTTGGCCTGGAACCTGGGTTTGTGGCCGGCAATGGGCCAGCAGATGTGTTCCGCATCCCGGGGGCAAAAGGCACCTTGGGCTTTATCAGCCAGATGTCCGAGTGCTTTTGCGATCGATGCAACCGCATGCGGCTGTCCAGCGACGGTTGGCTGCGCCCTTGCCTGCTCAATGAATCCGGCCAAATCAACCTGCGGGATCCGCTGCGAGCTGGGATCCCTGCCGAAAGGCTAAGGCAGCAGGTGCGGGAATTGCTGGACATCAAGCCGGATATCAACTTCAAAGGGCGGGACACCGGCAGCCAGGGATCCTACCGGCGCACCATGTCTCAGATTGGTGGCTAGTGGGGATAGGGAATCTGCAAAAGCTGGTTGACCGGTGGGTGGGCTACCTGCCACTGTTTCCCATCCGGCCACTGGATCTGGATTTCTTTGACCACCGTTTCGGATCCCAGGCCAAAGTGGGCCACCGGTTCCATCTGACAGAGGTAGCCGCTGCCTGCGTCGATGGCCCGGACTTGGGTGCGGGTGGAGGTGAGCAGCCTTACCAGGGCACCGCGGGCCGGGGATCCCTGGCGGGTGAGGGGCAGAACTCTCAGCCAGTTGTTGGCATTGGCCGCTGGGCGATAGAAGCTCAGAGGCTGTGCGCCGGACTCCCCATGAGCAATCAGCAATTCCAGACGACCATCCCCATCCACATCGGCCACCGCTGCTCCTGTCCCCAATCCCTGCGGCTCGGCAGCATCTCCAATGTCAATGGCTTGCCAACAGCCAGAGCGCCAAGCAAACAGGCGGTTGGGCTCGCCGATGTTGTTGAAAAACAGCTCTGGGTAACCGTCGTTGTCGAAGTCGGCAGCAATGACTGTGCGAATGCGGGAGGGCCTAGCCAACTCCGGGGGGGCTACATCCTTAAAAAAACCGCTGGGGGTCTGGATCCAGAGGCGATGGGGGCCTTCCCAGTTGCCGTAAAGCAAATCCAGCCGTCCATCCCCATCCAGATCCACCGCCGCCACACCGCGTCCATGCTCGTCGGGATCCGCCAGGCCCACCTCAGCGGCAACCTCTTCAAAGGTGCCATCCCCCCGGTTGCGAAACAGAAAGTTGGGACCCTGCTCGTTGACGGCAAAAATGTCCATCCGCTGCGAGACCAAGGGCAAGGCCACCAGACCCCGCCCACCCGTCACCCGATTCAATCCCGCTTCCGGCGCTACATCGGCAATCATTTGGTTGGGGCCTAGCTCGTACAGGCGCATGGGGCCGCCGTAGTTGGCCACGAAAAATCCATAGCGCCCCTGACCGAGACGATCCACACAGGCTACAGAGCGACCTGCCGTCAAGTTGAGGGCGTCTTGGTTTTGCGGCAGAGAGAACAGATCCACCCAGGCAGATCCCTGCCAGTCGAACAGGCGATCCCCAAAGCGCTTGCGCCCCCCGAAGGTATCGGTATTCAGAACGTAGAGTTCCTCTTGCCCGTCCCCGTCAAAGTCGGCGGCAGCCACCCCAATCGCCATGCGCCCTGCATCAGCCAGCGTGTCGTCTGCTTGATCCACCAGGGCTTGCCCATCCCACTTCAAGACCCGATTCGAGCCGCGGAACCCGCACACAAACAGCTCAAAAGCCCCATCCTGATCCAAATCGCAAGCGGCAACCCCATAGAAAAGAGCAGGTGGGTTGAAGCGGATCTGCAGGCTGCAATCTTGAAACATGGGGATCCCATCGGAGAACAATAGGAACTGGTGGAGCCCCCGGCTCTGATGGTATGCTGAATCTTTGCCGGAACTTCCCTTTCAACCATGCCACGCATCAAATCTGCCATCAAGCGCGTTCAGATCGCAGAGCGGAATCGGCTGCGCAACAAAGCCACCAAAGCAATGGTGCGCGCTCTGATGAAGAAAGTGATCTCTCTCTCGGCTGCCTACGCTGCCAACCCGCAGCAAGAAACTCTGCAGGAAATCCAGGCGGCTATGAGTGCTGCTTTCAGCCGCATTGATAAAGCTGCCAAAACCGGCGTTTTGCATAAAAACACAGCCGCTCGTCGTAAGGCTCGGCTGGCCCGGATTGTGAAGCTGTCTGTGGCTTCCTCGGAAAAATCCCAGGCTGAGGCTTTGGGTGGGCGTGGTTGAATTCTCCCGCTGCCTCGGCAGTGGCTTGGCCTGCCTGTGTGGGATTTCAGTCACACGTAAGTGAGATTTTGCCTCAATGCCGGCAGGGATCCCAAGTGGCAGCCCAAGCCTAATCTCGAGCATTTGTGTTTAACGTGCGCACCAACCAGCGCCGCAGCGGATGCCAGGTCGGCAAGGATAGGATCCAGCGGGATTGCTGCTCCAGCATGAGACGCTCCACCGGATACAGGCCGAACAGCTCATAACGACTTTGGGCAATCAGGATCCCCATCGTGAAGCTGACACAGAGCAACAACCCCAAGGTGGGCCACCCTGGCCGGTGAAACAAGGCATATCGCAGGCCCGTCCAGGTGAAATAATCCCACAAGCGGGCTATATCCGCTCGCAAAGCCCAGAGGCTAGGGATCCCGACCACCAGCCACAACAGGCCCAGCAGGATGAAGCTACCGCCGTGGTAGAGGCGCAACAGGCGCTTGGCTGCCGGAGAGAGGGACTGAGCAGCAGAGGTAACTGTTTTTCCCCCAAGCGAGCCAGGATCAGGGAGCAATGGCATGGGGATCCCGATTTTCAACACTGCAACACCTATTGTGGCCGGGTCTGCGCCGGGAAAGATCGGTTACATGGGATCTCGACCCGGCTCCCTAAGTCAAACCGCGCAATTTGCCCAAGCAACAATGCGGAACTCAAGGCCAAAGGCAGGTCAGTCAGGGTCGGAGAATGGGAATGGGGTCGGGGATATAATGGCTCTGCATCCTTTTCTTTAGCCTTGCTAGCTCAATGGATAGAGCACCGACCTTCTAAGTCGATGGTTGCAGGTTCGAGTCCTGCGCAAGGCGCTAGGCTCTATTTTGAGTTTCCGACAAGCTGCCCTGATGGGGGCACCACACCTGAACCCTCACCTGCCGGGAGTGGCTTTCCACCCACAGGGATCCCTGCAGCAGCTCCACTGCTTTTTGAGCCAGCGACAGACCCAAGCCGGTTCCCCCGGCATGGCGGCAATCCAACTGAGGGAGGCGATAAAACTTTTCAAAAAGGCGGGGCAACGCTTCTGCAGGAATTTCCACCCCTGTGTTGCGCACTGTGATCAACCAGCCGGGGCGGCCATTTGAGTTAGCCTGGTTCACGCTTAGATAGATGCCTTCTCCAGTGGGGGTGTACTTACAGGCATTGTTTAAAAGCTCGCCAACCACCCGCGACAAGAGGCTCTCATCGGTGTAGAGGGGCGAAAGGTCGGGCTCCCATTCCACTTGAAACTGTTGGCCTTGCTGGGCAGCTCGCAGCCGGAAGGGCTCGCAAAGATTGGGGATCCACTCCTGGGGAGACAAACAGGTCAGTCTGAGGGCTTTGTTTCCGGATTCAATGGCTTGCAGTTCCAACAGGTCGTTGATCAACTCCAGCTCGCGGCTAGTCTCCATCTCCAAAATCTGCAAGTAGCGCCTTTCCCGCTCAGTTAGGTTGGCTTTGGATAAAAACCCAATGGCCAGCTTCATGTTGGTGAGAGGCGTGCGCATTTCATGGGAGACCATGTGCAGAAACTCATCCTTGAGTTGGTTGAGCTCCTGCAACTGCTGCACCTGGCGCTGAATTGTCTGATAAAGACGTGCTTGCCGAATGGCGATGGCGCATTGGCCGGCTACCCGTTGGATGAGCTGTTGTTCCCGCTCGGTAAAGATCTGCCCCGGCGGACGGGATCCACAAATATCTCCTAAAACAAGCAGTTCCTCGTCTTGAGCTGTCAGATCTTTTTTGTCGCAAATGGGAGCGATGATCAGGGTGTAGCGGTCATAGTTGGGCCAGCAGGGGTGATGGAAGTTGCTCAATTGGCAGAGCTGTCCGCGCCGGAGCTGGCGAAGCACATGGGCAAAATCTGCAAACGGGATCTCTAGGGGAAAGCGCCGGATCCCTTCTCCGGCCCAATAGTCCACCGCCAAAACGCTAACCTGCCGCTCTGGGTCATACAGGGCAATGGCGCAATTGGATAGATTCAAGCTGAGGGCCAATTCTCGGGCCACCGTTTCCAAGATTTTTTGTTCGTCCAAGGTGGATCGAATTTCTTCGGTGATAAGCTGTAGCAGGGCTTCGTAGGCGTAGGCTTGCCGGAGTTCTGCGTTGCGCACCCGTACTTGGTAATCCAATTCGGCATTGGTCTGTTGCAGCTTTTGATAAAGCTCTGCCTGCTGAATGGCTACTGCCAGATGCTCCCCAATGGCCTTGGCAAACTCGATCTCATCGGTTTGCCAATCCGGATCTGAAGTCAGGCGCCGCAGTGATAGCCCACCCCACACTTTTCCCTGACAAGCCACCGGGATCACCAGCCAAGGGCCCAATTGGTATCTTTGTCTCTCTTGCCGAAAAATCCGAAGGGCCTGAGAGGGATCGGAAAGATCCTCTGGATCAGAAACATGAAAGGTCTGTAAGGACTTCAAGTGCCTAATGACTGTAAACTTGTCCTCATCTGGTATTCGACGGTTAAGCGTGCTAGGTAGGCTATCCAATCCTCGGTAGTTGGCAACCCCTACCCATACAGCCTCAGCGGGCAGGTACTGATAAAGGGTAACGCGTGCTGCCTGCAAAACCGAACCCACTCCCCGCACTGCTACATCAAATAGGGTGGGTAAGTCGAGAGAGGCGTTGATGGCCTGAATGAGCTGGTTGAACAGCCTTTCTCGCTGCAATTGCCGCTCTAGCTTCAGCTCAGCTTGCTTGCGAGGGGTGATGTTTCTGATGATCACTAGAACTTGATCTTCCCCAAAGGGAACGATGCGGGCCTGGCGATATTGGGGCTGAGGGGATCCCTCTGGGCAGGGGTATTCGATCTCTTGAGCTTGCCGGGTTGCCAAGGCCAGCTCCAGATGCTCGCGAATGGCTTGGGCTATGGGCTCCGCCCCACCGGTGCAGCCGGTATCAGGAAACAGCTCTTCAAGGGTCTTGCCCAGATAGTAGGCAGGGGGATGGGGAATAGAAAAATGGCTGGGCGGCTTGAACTCCAGACATCGGCCCTGGCGATCCAGACGAAGCAGCAGATCCGGCAGGGCTTCCAGGATCTGGCGATGGTGGCGCTCGCGCTCGGCGAGGGTAATCTCTAGTTGCTTGCGCTCGCTGATGTCCAGGGTCACCCCGACAATCTGGCCGGGATCCCCTTTCGGCCCCAGCAGGACAACCCCCTGGGAAAGCTGCCAGCGCATCTGGCCGTCGGCCTGGTAAACCCGATATTCCACCGAAAAGTTGGGATCCCCCTCTACTGCCTTGGGCCCAGCCGTCTGCAAAGCTTCTCTCACCCTTTGGCGATCTTCCGGGTGAACATACTGCATGAATATCTCCAGGGCAAAGTCCTGGCTGGGATCCAAGCCGTATTCGGCCTTACATTGAGGAGAAGCACTCAACTCCCAGGTGCGCAGATCCAGTTGCCAATAGCCCAGTTGGGTGGCTTCTAAGGCCAAATAGAGATGCTCCGGATAAAAGCTGCCATCTCCTGGCCGCACCAGCACCGGGCGGTATCGAGTTGCAGCCATCTCCCTTACCAGACGGTTAATTTGCCGCAAGCCCTGCCTCATTGTGGACGATTTTCAGGAGACGTGAGGGATCCTACTATTCGAATTGTCAGAAATTTCTAACCTTAAGCATGGCTCTAGGATGACTCTTGGAAATGTATCCTTTGACACCAGCCCTTCAGCTTGAGCTAAGCTTCAAACCCACCGGGAGAAGGCTACCCTGCTGATGCGACCGGGGATCTTTGGGCCGGACTTGTGGGGAAGAGGGGTGGCTCTGCTATAGTAATCGTCAGTTGCGTTTCGGATCCCGGTACTGGGATCCCCCTGGCAGGTAGGGTCAGGGCAGGCTTCGAGATGTCTTTGCGCTCTTGCGAGAGGTTGACGTTGCGTTGAGCTTTCTCGGTGTAATCCTGCCCTTAGCCTGCGTGAAGCGTTTTCTCTTTATTTATGCTTTCCTGTGCAACGTTAAGCTCGACGTTCAGTCTCAGACAGTTTCTGCTGCTCTTAAGTTTGGGTTCATCCTTAGTAAGGCCCGTATTTAGATTTCCCCGCTGGGTTGATGGTTTCCTGTTCGCCTTGGCGCGGCTTCTTAAGGTGCGGTTGCCCTCTTCGTTTGGTTAGCGGGCAGGGAAATAGACAGATTTCTAGATTTAGATTTTCTGGATCTGGACAGTTGGCAGGGCCGAGGTTGTTTTCACCATCTTCGAGCTCTTATTTGAGTTGTCCTTTCCCCGGTCATCTCTGGCAAAGTTGCCCGATGTTAGCAACAGCAACAGGATAGGCCGTTCGGCCCGCTGTCAGGTCTTTTGGATTCTCTAGGTTTGGTTGATGGGGTTGCCCGCAGTATGGCGGGTAAAGGGATCCCTTTGACCTTTCTTAGTGGACTTCTCTCCATTTTCTCCTACTCGAATCCATCGATTTCCCCATTGAATTCAAGGTTATTGCTGTGGTTTGTGAAGTTTCTCCTAGTTTGGATCGACATAGCCAGTCAAGTAAATCTGCGCCTCAAGGTCACCCCTTGGATCCGCTCAGCGCCGAGGAAATGCGGCAGGTGGTGCAGATCCTGCGCCGGCAACGGCCCCTCAGTTCTCAGTGGCGCTTTGTAACCATCCAGCTACACGAGCCGGAGCGGCCTTGGATGGAAACTTGGCAGCCGGGGCAGCCGTGGGATCGGCAGGCTTTTGTGGTGCTTTTGGATCCCGCCGGTGGCAACACCTACGAAGCGGTGGTCTCTCTGTCAACACAGCAGGTGCGCTCTTGGCAGCTCATTCCGGGCGTGCAGCCACCCTTGTTGGATGATGAGGTGTACGCCTGCGACCGTCTGCTCAAGGAGGATCCCCAATTTTTGGCAGCTCTGCAGCGGCGAGGCATTGCCGATGTGGATTTGGTGATGGTGGACTACTGGACGGTGGGCTACTTTGGGATCCCGGAAGAGGAAGGAAAGCGGCTGGTGCGGGGCCTGTGTTTCCTGCGCACTTCCCCTTGCGATAACGGCTACGCTCGTCCCATCGAGGGTCTCTATCCCTGGATTGACCTCAACCGTATGCAAGTGGTCAAGGTTGAGGATCGGGGTCTGTGGCCCTTGCCACCGGAGTCGGGCAACTTCGATGAGCTGTTTTTCAAGGATTTTCGCCAAGATTTGAAGCCGCTAGACATCACCCAGCCCCAAGGGGTGAGCTTCCAGGTAGACGGCCACCACATCCGCTGGCAGAAGTGGGATCTGCGCATCAGCTTTAACCCGCGAGAAGGGTTGGTGCTGCACCAAGTGAGCTACGAGGATCAAGGCCGCCTTCGCCCCATTCTCTATCGGGCTTCGGTAGCAGAGATGGTGGTACCCTACGGGGATCCGCGGGATCCCCACTTCCGCAAAAATGCCTTTGATGTGGGGGAATACGGTATCGGGATGCAGGCCAACTCTCTGCGGCTGGGCTGCGACTGTCTGGGGGAAATTTACTACTTCGATGCCTGGCTGCCCACCAACAGCGGTGAGCCCGTGCTTTTGAAGAATGCCGTCTGCATGCACGAGGAGGACTTTGGCATCCTTTGGAAGCACACCGACTGGCGCACAGAACGAGCTCAGGTGCGGCGCTCGCGGCGGCTGGTGCTTTCCTTTTTCACCACCATCGGCAACTACGACTACGGCTTTTTCTGGTACTTCTACCAGGATGGCACCCTGGAGTTGGAAGCCAAGCTTACCGGCATCATCAACACCTGCGCTACGTTACCGGGGGAAGAGCCCGAGTTTGGCGTCTTGGTGGCACCCCAGTTGTCCGGCCTCAACCACCAGCACTTTTTCACCGTTCGCCTGGATATAGCCGTGGATGGGCCGTGCAATTCCCTCTACGAAGTGCATGCAGAACCTCTGCCTCTAGGGCTGGGGAACCCCCACGGCAACGCCTTTCGTGCCCGCTCTACATTGCTGAGAACTGAGCAGGAGGCCAAGCAAACGGTGGATCCCTTGCGGGGCCGCTACTGGAAGATTGTCAATCCCAATCGCCACAACCGCCTGGGACAGCCGGTGGCCTACAAACTGATGCCAGGGGACAATGTCCAGCTTTTGGCCCACCCCAACTCTTGGCTGTACCGACGGGCGGGCTATCTGGCCCACCACCTCTGGGCCACGCCCTACCATCCCGGCGAGAAGTTCCCAGCAGGGGACTACCCCAACCAACACCCCGGTGGCGAAGGGCTGGTGAAGTGGACGCAAGCGAACCGATCCCTGGAAAATACCCGCCTGGTGCTGTGGTACAGCTTTGGCTGCAATCACTTCCCCCGCACCGAAGACTGGCCGGTGATGCCGGTTAGCTACATCGGCTTTATGCTCAAGCCCCTGGGCTTCTTTGAGTGCAACCCGGCTTTGGATTTGCCCCCGCCCCCGCCAAAGATCAAAGTCTGCTGCAGCTCTTGAGTCATTCCAACCGGCGGTGAGCGCCATATCTACCCCTATCCCCCAGGATGTCTCGCGCTGACTGAATCGGGATCCAATGGATTTGGGTAGGTTGTCATGAACATCAAAAAGCCCAGAAGCCTTTGCGGGTAGGAACTTCTGGGCAGTGTTCAACTTTGGGAGATGGAGCTGACGGGAGTCGAACCCGTGTCCGAGATGGGTACTGAGGGATCACTCATTCACAGGCTTAGCCTCTTTGACCCTCGAGGCGGGGATCGCCGTTTGGATCCCGGCGATGGGAGTTCTCCGCCTAACCTTGGTCTCTCCCTCGACGGAGCCGGAGTAGAGAGCTGCACCCGTTGGGGTTGTGATCCACCCACTTAACGGGGTCGTGAGCAGATCCTCGAGCTCAGAGTAAGTTTTCGGTTACTGAGCCTTAGGCAGCCAAAGCAGCCGCTTTACGAGCAAAGGGTACGACGTTGTTCGCACGTACTTTTTTGAGCCTGGTGGTAACGGGAGAAGCTCAATCCCGACCTGCCTCATGAACCCATGTTCGCCACCCCGTCGAAACCGTTACAGCCCCAGGGTTGACTTGAGTCCAGCATAGCAAGATTTTTGGGGATACGGCCAGAACCTTTGCGAATGTGACAGAAGCTTTGCTAATATGGCGAAGCTGCAAACTTGGGTCGGTAGCTCAGCGGTAGAGCACTCGGCTTTTAACCGATTGGCCCAGGGTTCGAATCCCTGCCGACCCATGTCAGTCTTCCCCTTCCAAAATGCGGGGCACCTTGAAGAACCTGTCAGCCCGGTCGGGAGCATTGGCCAGGATCCCTTCGATATCCGGGTAGAGCTCCACTTCATCGGGGCGGGTGGGCAGTTCCATGTCCAGGACGTGAAAGGTGGGCTCTACCCCCTCCGTGTCCAGCTCCTTCAGTTGCTCCACGTAGGCCAAGATGTCTGCTAGCTGCTCTGTGAACTGGATCTCTTCCTCCTCGGTCAGCTCCAGACGAGCCAAGTGAGCAACATGTTGGACTTCTTCCCGTTTCAGCATCCTCTCCTCCGGCTCGCAGATTATCGACTTGACTTAGCCCAGGGTAGCCGAGATCAACCGTTCGCGTTAACGGGACGGAGTCCTTCTGCAGGAAAGCTCAGTACACCTCCAGGTTGGCGCGCCCGGTGGTCTTCAGCCAGTTTTGGGCCTCGATGTAGTTGTTGGGGGCAATGCGAATGGCCCGAATCCAGTACTGGGCAGCCTCGTTGAACAGGGCCTCTGCTGTTTCCTCATCCCCGGCTTGCAGGCTCAGCTCGCCCTTGTGGTGCAGCAATACGGCAATGTTGTTCAGGGCAGAGCAAAGTCTTGGGTTTAACTCCAGAGCTTGGTGGTAGTGGTCGAGGGCTTTATCAAGCTCGCCGTTGCTCTGGTAGATCAGGCCCATGTTGTAGAGGATGTAGCTGCGGTCTTCTTCCCCTTGCTCGAGGGCGAGGGCTTCTCTGTAGTTTTCCAGGGCCTCGGCGTATTCTCCTTCGCTCTGAGCGGCCATGCCATCCCGGTAGTAGGCAAAGGCTTTCTTTTCCTCGGAACTCACCCCTGGCAGCAGTTTCAGGATCAGATCGGCCATGACGGTGAAGGTTTTGTCGATGAAGTTGTCGTTCTTCATGCTGCGCGGCATGGCTGACCCCTTTCGGAACTCAAAACTACTAAGGATCTCTCTCTTGCGTTGTATCACGCCCGAGACAGGATTCGAAACACAGAGGGTCAACCAACCTCTGACCCGTTAAGACCGTGTCCAGGAGCGCTTGCTCAGGCGCACAGGATGCCACTGCACGGTTTCGCCGGGGGAAACCTCGATCTCACAGGCGGTGTCGATCAGCCGCTGGGCCTGGGCTTGAGGGGTGGAATAGCGGGCCAGATCTGCATCCACCAGGTGGGGATGCTCCTGCAACAGCCGCACGAGAAACTCCTGCAATTCCTCAGGGCTGAGAAATTGCTCCGGCAAGCCTGGGATCAGCAGCACATAGTGGTGGGCAGCACGTAACAGTTCGGGTTCCGAGTTTGACATGGTATTGGTTGGGCATCTTCCTTCCATCATGAACCAACGGGTTGCACCTCTCTTGATATCCTGAAAAAGACTTTCCTTGCTCTTGTGCTCCGTCTTGTCGGCGTTTGAGATCTGCTTTCTATGACTAAGCCGCGCACCCTCTCTGGCATTCAGCCCTCTGGCGAACTGCATTTGGGCAATTACTTGGGGGCGATTAAGAATTGGGTGGCCGAGCAGGAGCACTACGAGAACTTTTTTTGCATCGTCGATCAACACGCCATCACCGTCCCTCAGGATCCCAAGCTGCTGAGGGAGCGTACCCGTTCGCTGTTTGCCCTTTATTTAGCCTGCGGTCTCAGCCTGGAGCATTGTGTGCTGTTCGTGCAGTCCCACGTGCCTGCCCATACGGAGCTGGCCTGGCTGTTCAACACCATCACCCCCATGAACTGGGCGGAGCGCATGATCCAATACAAGGAGAAGAAGGAAAAACAGGGGGAGGAGACCAGCGTTGGCTTGTTCAGCTACCCGATTTTGCAGGCGGCAGATATTTTGCTCTACCAACCCAAGTATGTGCCGGTAGGGGAGGATCAGCGGCAGCATATTGAGCTGTGTCGGGATATTGCCCGCCGCTTCAATGACCGTTTTGGAGAGGTGTTTCTGATCCCGGAGGCCCTGATTCGTCCGGAGGGGGCGCGGGTGATGAGCTTAACCGACGGTACGCGGAAGATGTCCAAGTCGGATCCCTCGGATTTCAGCCGTATTCATCTGCTGGACGACCCGGATACCATCCGCAAGAAGATCCAAAAATGCAAGACCGACCCCATTCGGGGCATTACTTTTGACGATCCGGCTCGTCCCGAAGCCCACAATTTGTTGACGATTTACATGCTCACCTCCGGCAAAAGCAAGGAGGCGGTGGCGGCTGAGTGTGCCGAGATGGGGTGGGGACAGTTCAAGCCCCTCCTCGCCGACAGCATCATCGCTGCCCTGCAGCCCATTCAGCAGCGCTACCGGGAACTGTGGAGCAACCCGGACCACCTGCTCGTTCTGATACGGGAGAATGCCGCTAAGGCCCGTGCCATCGCCGAGCAAACGCTAAAAACGGTGAGAGAGGCTATGGGGTTCTTACCCCCCTGAGGGATCCCTGCCCAAGCTTTGATGGGATCAGTCGGGGTTGCCATCGTGGATCTCGACAGTGCTCAGGGCACTCACCAGCCAATCCAAACCCAGATCTGAAAGGATCCCTTTCCAGCCCAGGCGCAGGCGCTCCTGCCATTCTTGCCGGTGGTTAATCAAATACACGCAGACCAGAGTGATGCCCACTCCCAGCCATTGCAGCCGCGTCAGGGATTCCCCCAGGAAGGTGCTGCCAAACAGCAGGGCAAAGATGGGGGTGAGGAAGGTCAGGGAACTGAACTCGGTGAGGTTTTCTTGAGAGGCGAAATAGAAGAAGAGGGCATAGGCCAAGGCGCTCCCCATTACCGAAGCGTAGAGGAGGCCCAGCCAGTGGATCCCGCTCAGGTGTTGCCATTGCTGAGTCTCCGTCAGTCCTGACAGCAGGATCAACGGCAAGCTGCCCAACACCATATGCCAACCCGTCGCCAGTACCGGATCTGCCACCTCCGCCACCTTGGGCATCATCACGGTGCCGATGGCCATCGACAGGGAGGCCATCAACATCCAAACGACACCAGCCCCCAACTGCAGGGATCCCCCGCCGGATAGGCCGATGAGGCCAATGCCGAAAACCCCCAGCCCCAGGCTCAGCCAGCCCAGGGATCCCATCCGTTCTCGATAAAACCAGGTGGCCATCAAAGCCACCGCCAGCGGCTGCGAGTCGATTAGCACGGATCCCAGGCCCGCTCCTGTCTCTTTCAGCCCTTGAGCCAAAAATCCCTGAAAACACGTGCCGTCCACCAGCGCAAACGCCAACACCCACAGCCAACCGCGCAGCCCTCTGGGATGCCAGGCATGAGACGCAGAACCCCGCCCTTGCCAGAGCCGAAAGGCCAGAACCAGGATCCCTGCCGGCAGCAACCGCAGAATGGCAATAAAAAGGGGGGTGGTCTCGGAGAGGGCATCTCGCATCACCACCATCGCCGAGCCCCACAGGAAAAAGGGGGCAATCATCAGGAGGCGCTGCCAGATAGGCTGAAAGAACAGGTCAGACTGAGCCATAGATGCTTCAAACTTGGAGACAGAAGTTAACCCCATGTTAAGCGCTGGGGCAGCCCAGTTACAAATCTTAATTACTGATGCATGTTATGCCTGGCATGGGATCCCTGGAGGGCTTTCTCAACCTGGATAAACCGGCGGGGCTCACCTCCCACGACTGTGTGGCAGTGGTGCGGCGGGTCTTGCGCACCCGCAAGGTGGGGCATGGGGGCACTTTGGATCCGGCGACAACGGGGGTTTTGCCGATTGCGGTGGGGCGGGCGACACGCTTTTTGTCATTTCTGTCGGGAGATAAGGTGTATCAAGCAACCTTCCGATTTGGACAGCGCAGCGACACCGACGATGCCGAAGGGCAGATCCGAGTGGGATCCCCTTGTCCTGAGTTAAGTCGCGAACAGGTGGAGCAGTGTTTGCGGGAGTTTACCGGCGAGATCTGGCAGGTGCCGCCCCTCTACAGTGCCCTTAAGCGGCAGGGGAAAAAGCTCTACCAGTTGGCTCGCGCCGGCGTGGAGGCTACGGAACTCCAGTTGGAGCCGCGGCGGGTGGTCATTCGGCAACTGCGCATCTTGGGCTGGCGAGCGGGAGACTTTCCGGAAGTGGATCTAGAGGTTGCCTGTGGCCCCGGCACTTACATTCGTGCCCTTGCCCGCGATGTGGGGGAAAAATTGGGCTGTGGAGGGCTGATGAGCCGGCTGCGACGGCTGCAAAGTGGCCCTTTTCGCATCCAGGAGAGCTTGCCCCTAGAGGTATGGCAGGGATCCACGGATCCCGCTGCCGCCCTGCTGCCCATCGAGTGGGGATTTGCCGATTGGGGTGCGGTACGGCTCTCTTCCGCCAGAGCGGAGCAGTGGCTGCGGGGTCAGGCCATTCCCCTCGACCAGTCTGTTGCCAAGGCCCCTACTTTGCGGGTGCTGGATGAGGCGGGCACGTTTTTGGGCCTGGGGTATGGTCAGGCAGGTCAGCTCAAGCCGCTGCGGGTGTTGTCGCTGGATCCCTAGAGTGTTGCAGAAAGGTTACATTTTCGTAACAACACTTGCCATTGTCTCAGGAGGAAGTGGGAAAGAAACCCCTGCATGCTAAACTTCTGAGGGCGAATGGGAGCCTGAAGCGTTGCCGTTGCCGGGCTCTGGTTCAATTTTCCAGGGCTGACCTTTGGATGTTGTCCGGCAAAATCTCTTCTCATTTTTTCATCTCAAGCTACTTTGCAAAATAAAGTCACAGGAACGGAGTTGGGGATATGCGGGATGCCGTAACCACGCTGATCAAAACCTACGACCTGACGGGCCGCTACTTGGATCGGCAGGCAATGGATGCGCTCAAGGCTTTTTACGACTCTGGGCTGCGGCGCATCAAGGCCGTAAACGTGATCAATCTCAACTCGGTGGATATCGTCAAAACGGCTGCTGCGGCCATGTTCGCCCAGGTGCCGGATCTCATCCGTCCAGGAGGCAACGCCTACACCACCCGCCGCTATGCCACCTGTTTGCGGGATATGGACTACTTCCTGCGCTACGCTTCCTATGCGCTGGTGGCTGCCGACAACAGCATTTTGGATGAGCGGGTGTTGGCGGGTCTGCGGGAGACCTACAACTCCCTTGGTGTGCCCATTGCCCCGACGGTGATTGGCATTCAAAACATGAAAACCCGCACCCTGGAGCTGCTTGGCTCCGGCGAAGACTATAGCTTTGTGGCCGAGCCCTTCGATTACCTGAGCGCCAAGCTGAGCGAAACCGATATCTGAGCGCCTACTCTCATTCGTCGGCGTAGGGATTGGCCGGCACCGGTATCGGCTCCACCCGCTCGGCAACGATCACCAACTGAGACTGGCCATCCCGCTGCTCCACGGCCATGCGCCCCTCCAGACGCAGCCAACTGTCGGCGGTCAACTGTTCTGCTTCTGGCCAGCGCACCGGCAAGCCCACGGGGTAACCATCGGCAGCACAGCAGCTAACCAAAAACCGGGCAATCACAAAATGATTGGGGCGCTCGTCAGGAATGACGAACCCCTGGACTCGCACCGGCTGGTTCTCATAGGTGTAGGGATCCGGGTAGACATCCAAGGTGCGCACCCAGTCCAGCAGAGTCCGCTGACGCGGGTCAAGCTTGGGGCGAAAAGCCTGCGGCTGGCTACGAGATACCCCCAGATAGGGAGATACCCCTCGGTTGAGAGCAGTTTGGCTGGAGAGTGGTCGTGGCTCGACCCAAAACCCCAGCAGGGCCGTTAGGATCAGCAGTCCTGCACCCAGCCGCGGCCCCAGTAGCGAGGCATGAACTTCAGAAGAGGCAACGTTGGCTCCCCGCCAACGGCCAATCCCCAAGCCCAACAGGCACAGCCCGGCCAACAACGCCACATTCACGTAGCCGGGATTGATCAACATCAGCAGGGTACCCCGCCAGCGATAGACAATCAGCAGGATCCCCAGCAACATCAACCCAATCGCCTCCCAGTAGGCCGTATTGCCCCACCGCAACAGTTTGGACTCTGTCCCACTGACGCGACCACCGGGCCAAGGCATACTCCTGGTTTTGGCATGCGCTTCCTCTGGATTTTGTTTTCTCCGAATACGACCAGAATTGCTTTTGGGCATGGGTTGCAGCTTTTTCGCACCACTCCGAACCCAAGTTTAACAATCTTCGCGGAAGTGCCCACTAACCATGCTGCGCAACGCCTGTGCTAGGAATTTCACAGTTACCCCAATAAGGCAAGGACTCCGGCCCGCTAACGCAAACAGCAAAACATTTCGTTTGGCTCATGTTCCTTGATTGCCATCTTTACAGCTTCGGGGATCCCATCATCAATTCAACAAATCCAGCCACAGATAACCTCATAAGGGTCATGGACTTGGGTGTGATGGACAGGGTTGTAGGCAGATGTATAAAGCCTAGGGAGTTGCTGCCATTTTGGCAGCCTGCTCTACAGTGGGATAGACACAACTGAGATAGCACGCACGAATGTTGGCAAGAATACCCACCTGGCTGCGGGGAGTCAGCTATGCCATCTATGGTTTTCTCTATCTGCCAATTCTGCTGATCGCCATTTACTCCTTTAACCGGGCCCGCTTTGGCCTGGCGTGGACAGGTTTTACCTTCGATTGGTACTTTTCCCTGTTTCAGAATGCCTTGGTCTGGCAGGCCACGCAAAATACCCTCGTCCTGGCGTTGGTCAGCACGCTGGTCAGCACGCTGCTGGGATCCCTGCTGGGCTATGGGCTGTATCGCTATCGCTTCCCCGGTAAAAAGATCCTGCAGGGGTTGATGCTGTTGCCGGTGATCGTCCCCGATATTGTGATGGCCATCGCGCTGCTGCTGTTCTACCAGTTTGTGCGCTTTTACACGGGCCTCTTTGAGCTGGGCTTGGGGACGATGATCTTGGCCCACATTACGTTTCAGATTGCTTTTGTGGCTATTGTGGTGCGCAGCCGTCTCCAACTTTTGGATCCGGCCCTGGAAGAAGCAGCCTATGACCTCTATGCAAACACCTGGCAAAAGCTACGCTATGTCACTCTGCCCTTAGCCATGCCAGGGATCCAGGCTGCCGCTTTGCTGGCTTTTACCCTTTCGATAGATGATTTTGTCATCTCCTTTTTTACCAGTGGGCCGGAGAGCCTGACCTTGCCGATTTTGATCTACAGCACGGCGCGGCGAGGAGTTACCCCGGAGATCAATGCCCTCTCCACCTTGATCATTTTGACTACCTTGATCTTGGTCGTGGGCTTCCCCCTGCGGAGTGCTCCGCACCGCTGACGCGAACAGCCGCTCCCGCCTGGGATCCGGGATCCCGCTAGCTGCTCTCATCCTTTGGGACTCCGCCCCGCTATCGCGACTAGAACCTAGGTGTTGAAGTAGCGGGCTGCCGGATGGTAGGCAATGATGGCGGTGGTGGACTGTTCGGGATCCAACTGATCGCTTTCGTCCATGGTGAGGCCAATGCGCTCGGCCTGGAGCAGCTCCAACAAAATCCGTTGATCGGCAATGTTGGGACAGGCAGGATAGCCGAAGCTGTAGCGGGATCCCCGATAGCCCTGGTGCAGGATCTTGCGGATGTCGGGGCTATCTTCGTGGCCAAAGCCCAGCTCTCGCCGGATACGGGCATGGCACCATTCCGCCAGGGCTTCCGCCAAGGTCACGGCCAGGCCGTGGAAATACAGGTAGTCGGTGTACTGGCCTTCGGCAAACAGGTGCTGGGCATAGGCGGTGGCCTCTGCCCCCACCGTGACCGCCTGCATGGGAAAAACATCCACCACTCCTGTGGAGCGAGGGGCAAAGAAGTCGGCGATACAGTAGCGGTGGCCAGTTTTTTGGCGGGGGAAGGTGAAGCGGGCCAATTCCTGCACCTCTGGTGAGAGTTGCGGGCGCTCCACAGTGGGCAGTTGGAAATAGGTGGTGGAGCCTGGCTCCAGGGAAAACAGATCGGGGAAGCTGGCCGGGTCAAAGAGGATTAAGGTGTTCCCCTCCGCCTGCGCTGGGAAATAGCCGTAGACAATCTGGGGGCGCAGCAGATCTTCTGCCAGGATCCGCTCTTTCCAGCGCTCGATCACCGGATCCACCTGGGTGGCAATAAACTCGGCAAACTCCTCAGCCGACTGGTCGCGGGGCTTGCGAATCTGCCATTGTCCGGCCACCAGGGCTTGCTTGTCGATATAGAAGAAGACTTCCGGCCAAGGGATCTGATCTGAGGTGAGAACTTGGGATCCCCAGAAAGGCGGGATGGGTCGCAAGGCCTCCGGCCCGCTTTCGCGACCGGTCTCCAGGGCAACGGCTAAGGACTCCGTCCCGCTGTCGCGAGCAGAGCGGCGGGTGTCTGAGGATTCTGTCCCACTGTCACGAGCAGAGACGGGGAGGGCGGGGGTGGATCCCACGGTGGTCTCCGGGGGTGGTAGGGTGGGATCCGTTTCCTCTGGAACCAAAGAAGCCTCTTTCTGGCCATTGGCAGAGGGGTATCCCTGCTCCAAGTCGTCCAGAAAGCCCAAGTGGTCATCCCAGCGTCCGGCGGCTTTGGCCTGCATCAGCCGATCCATAAAGTGAAGGTCGGTGAAGGCGTCGCGGCCATAGATCACCTGGCCTTTGTAGGTCTTGCGGCAGTCTTCTTCCACAAAGCGGCGGGTGAGGGCAGCCCCTCCCAAAATGACGGGAACCGTAATGCCCCGCTCGTTAAACACCTCCAAGTTCTCCTTCATAAAGGCGGTGGATTTCACCAACAGGCCGCTCATGGCAATGCAGTCGGCCTTGCTCTTTTCATAGGCTTCGATGATGTTCTCCACCGGCTGCTTGATGCCCAGGTTGATGACTTTGTAGCCGTTGTTGGTGAGGATGATGTCCACCAAGTTTTTGCCGATGTCGTGGACATCTCCTTTGACGGTGGCGATCAAGAGGGTGCCCTTGCACACTCCCCCCTCCACCTTCTCCATGAAGGGCTCTAAGTATTTCACCGCCGCCTTCATGGTTTCTGCCGATTGCAGCACAAAGGGCAGTTGCATTTTGCCGGCACCGAACAGCTCCCCCACCTCTTTCATGCCATCCAGCAAAAAGGTGTTGATGATCTCCAGCGGAGGATAGTTCTGCAGCGCTGCCGCCAAGGTCTCTTCCAGGCCAATCCGCTCGCCGTCGATGATGTGCCGCCGCAGCCGCTCCTCCAGGGGTAAATCTGCAAAAGATCCGCTAGAGCGCAGTTCCTTCCCGGAGATGCCCGCAAACAGCTCTGTTAGCCGCGCCAGAGGATCGTAGGTGCAAATGCCCGAGGACTCCGTCCCGCTAACGCGAACAGCGTTGAACACTCGCCGATCCCAGATCAGATCCCGACACACCTGCTGCTGCTCTTCGGGGATCTTGTTCAGGGGCAGGATCTTGGCGGCACTGACGATGGCGGCATCCAGGCCGGCCTCGCGGCACTCGTGCAAAAACACCGAGTTCAACACCACGCGGGCTGCCGGCGAGAGCCCAAAGGAGATGTTGGAGATGCCCAAGAGAATGTGGGTCTCTGGGAAAGCCTGACGGATCCGGCGGATCCCTTCCAGGGTGGCTGCTCCGTTGCTGCGGTCTTCCTCGATGCCGGTGGAAATGGGCAAGGCCAAAGGGTCAAAGAAAATCTCATAGGGCGGGATCCCGTACTCAACCGCCTGACGATAGGCGCGCTCGGCAATCTGGAACTTCTTGTCGGCAGTGCGGGCCATGCCCTCTTCGTCGATGGTGCCGATGACCACCCCGGCGCCGTAGGTTTTGGCCAGCTCCAGCACCTTTAGGAAACGTTCTTCTCCATCCTCGTAGTTGGTGGAGTTGAGCAGACATTTGCCTCCCGCCACCTTGAGGCCCGCCTCCATCTTTTGCCAATCGGTGGAGTCCAGCATCAGGGGGATTTGGATTTGGGTGACCAGCCGGGACACCAGCTCCCGCATATCCCGCACTCCATCCCGGCCCACATAGTCCACGTTGACGTCCAAAACATGGGATCCCTCCCGCACCTGCTCGCGGGCCAGGGCCACCAGGCCATCCCAGTCTTCGGCATTAAGCAGCTCCCGCATCTTTTTGGAGCCGCTGGCATTCAGCCGCTCACCGATGATGAGAAAAGAGTTCTCCTGCAGGTAGGGCTGAGGGGCATAAATCGAGGCAGCAGCCTGGATCCGTTCGATGCTACGACGTTTGGGCCGCAACCCCTGCACAGCTTCCACCAAGGCGGCGATGTGCTCCGGACGGGTGCCACAACAGCCTCCCACCACCGCCACCCCCAGATCCCGCACAAAGTGCTCCAGGTGGAAGCGCAACTGCTCTGGTGTGAGCTTGTAGTGGGCTTTGCCGCCGATGTTTTCCGGCAGGCCAGCGTTGGGAATGCAGGAGATGGGAAAGGGGGAATGCCGAGAGAGGTAGCGAATGTGCTCCACCATTTTGTCGGGGCCGGTGGCGCAGTTGAGGCCCAGCACATCGATGGGATAGGGCTCCAGGATGGCCAAAGCCGCCCCGATCTCCGTGCCCACCAGCATCGTCCCCTGCACCTCAAAGGTGAGGGACACCACCACTGGCAAGCGGATCCCTCGCCGGGCAAACTCCTGCTGCACAGCCACCAGGGCCGCCTTGGTCTGCAAAATGTCCTGACAGGTCTCGATGATGAGCAGATCCACCCCGCCGTCGATCAACCCCCGCACCTGCTCGGCAAAGCTGGAGCGCATGTCGTCAAAGCTGATGTGCCCCAGGGTGGGCAGCTTGGTGGTGGGGCCGATGGAGCCGGCCACGAAACGGGGCTTTTCCGGCGTCGAAAACTCGGCTGCTACCCGCTTGGCCAAACAGGCTGCTGCCACGTTCAGCGCGTAGGCTTTTTCTGGGATCCCGTATTCGGCCAAAACAATGGAGGTGGCCCCGAAGGTATTGGTCTCGATAACATCTGCCCCCACTTCCAGAAAGCCTCGGTGCACCTGTTCCACCGCCTCCGGCTTGGTCAGCACCAACATCTCATTGCAGCCCTCCAGCTCCGGCCCACCAAAATCCGCTGCGGTCAGGTTCTGGGCCTGCAGGGAGGATCCCATCGCCCCATCGAAGACAATCACGCGTTCCTGGAGACAGTGCAGGAAGGGATGGGTCATAGAAGTTAAAGGCAGGGTGTCAATGAACCTCAAGTCTGATTTAAGTTAGCATCGAGCCATTTGCCCGGACTAGGCCGAGGGGTCAGGGATCCCATTCTGGCCATTGTTGAGGTGAATTTAACATTTTCTTGGCCTTCCCCGTTGCTGTTTCCCCCAGGTCGGGCTAATTTAGGGAAGACGTTTTGGTGTGAACGGCTACAGTTGCTTGCAAATGCTCCCCTTAAGGTCGTTTGCTGCCTGCTGTAGAGCGGTCTTTTTCTCGCAGCTTGGAGTGGTTGAGGTGCTGAGTGTTCCGTCCCCCTGGTGAAGTGCCTCGCACTCCGTTGCAGGACCGGCGAAGAGAAAGATCCACCTTTCGGCATCTTGAGAGGCCCCGTCCATCAAAACGAGTCTTCGCCAGTTCAGTTGAGCCCCATGAGCCATATCTGCTTCCAGATTGACCCGAGCAATCGGTTATTCAGAAGCGGGCAGGCTTGCCTAGGGCAAGTCAGGCTTTGGCTGGCGGATATCGGCTCCCTCACTCTGGCGCTGCAACTTGCTCCTCTCCCTTTGGCGTCTAAGCTCCCTTAGTCACCTTCAGTTGTCTGTGATTAGGATCACGAGGAACTCAGCATGGCTCAAGCAAAGGAATTGGTGAAATCGGGTAAAGCAGCTCTTCTCGAACCGGATCTGGAAAATCCACCTTCCAGCGCCTTGGAGTTGGACACTGAGACAGATACCCTCGAGAGCGAACTGGATACCGGTGACACTGATGCTTTTGATGAGGATGACGACGAGGAAGAGGCAGCGGAAGAGGATGGAGAGACTGCCGCCGCCAGTGCCAAGGGTTACTCAAAGCGCAAAGCTGCCAGTAAGAAAAAGCCCTACACCGATGACTCCATCCGGGTCTACTTACAGGAAATTGGGCGTATTCGGCTGCTGCGGGCCGATGAAGAAATCGAGCTGGCCCGAAACATTGCCGATCTGCTGGAGCTAGAGCGCGCTCGCGAGGCCGTTTTTCAGCGCATGGGCCTCTGGTCAGACCCAGAAGAAGTGCCGGACACCCTCTGGGCAGAGGAGGTCAAGATGTCCTTGCCGGAGTTTCGGCGGCGGTTGCATCGGGGGCGGCGGGCCAAAGAAAAGATGGTGCAATCCAACTTGCGTTTGGTGGTATCCATCGCCAAAAAGTACATGAACCGGGGCCTGTCTTTTCAAGATTTGATTCAGGAGGGATCCCTGGGCCTGATCCGGGCAGCCGAGAAATTCGACCACGAAAAGGGCTACAAGTTTTCCACCTACGCCACCTGGTGGATCCGACAGGCCATCACCCGCGCCATTGCCGACCAATCCCGTACCATTCGCCTGCCTGTCCACCTCTACGAGACCATCTCCCGCATCAAAAAGGTAACCAAGTTGCTTTCTCAGGAATTGGGCCGCAAGCCCACCGAGGAGGAGATCGCCACCCGCATGGAGATCACCATCGAGAAGTTGCGCTTTATCGCCAAGTCGGCCCAGCTCCCCATCTCTTTGGAAACCCCCATCGGCAAGGAAGAGGATTCTCGGCTGGGAGACTTTATCGAGTCAGACGGGGAGACGCCGGAGGATCGGGTGGCTAAAGTCTTACTTAGAGAAGATCTGGAGAGCGTTTTGGAAACCCTCACCGCCCGCGAACGGGATGTGTTGAAGTTGCGCTACGGCCTGGATGATGGCCGCATGAAGACTCTAGAGGAAATCGGCCAGATCTTTAATGTCACCCGCGAGCGGATCCGGCAGATCGAGGCCAAGGCCCTGCGCAAGCTACGCCACCCCAACCGCAACAGCGTGTTGAAAGAATACATCCGCTAACTTCGGGGTCTATTCTTTCCAGCTCCGGTGGAGAGGTGGGGCAAGGGATCCCAAGTATCCTGCCACCGCAGGGTAGCTTGTCGCAGCCGTGCCAAGTTGGCCGATCCAGTGCAAAAGGCAACAATGCGCAGCTCCTCGATCACGGCGCGAAAGGTGTCCACCACCGCCTGCATCTGTCCTTGGGAGACGGCGTGTAAAGCGGGGGCGGCCATGCCCACCACATCGGCTCCTAAACGGATGGCTTTGGCCGCGTCGATGCCATTGCGGATGCCACCGCTGGCCACCAGAGGTAAGTCCGGCAGCAGGCGACGAATTTCCAGCAGGGACAAAGCGGTTGGGATCCCCCAATCCCTAAAGCTGTGGGCGATGCGTTTTTTGAGAGCATCTGTTTGACGATGGGCCTCCACCTCGCTCCAACTGGTGCCACCTGCTCCTGCCACATCCAGGGCTGCCACGCCGCATTCGGCCAGCCGTTGGGCCACCTTGGCACTGAGGCCATTGCCTACTTCCTTCACCACCACCGGCACTGGCAACTGCGCCACCAACCGTTCGATGCGGCCATACAGTCCACGCCAGTCAGGATCCCCCTGGGGCTGAACCGCCTCCTGCAGAGGATTGAGGTGCAGAATCAGCGCATCCGCCTCGATCATCTCCACTGCCCGTTGCGCCTGCTCCAACCCGTAGCCGTAGTTGAGCTGAACGGCACCCAGGTTGGCCAGCAGTAGAATGTTCGGGGCCACTTGGCGCACCTGGTAAGTCCGAACCAGCTCTGGATGTTCCAAAGCTGCCCGCTGGGATCCCACCCCCATGGCAATGCCCAACTGTTGAGCGGCGGTGGCCAGTTGTCGGTTCAGCTCATGGGCAGCTTCTGTCCCCCCCGTCATGCTGCTAATGAGCAGAGGTGCCTGTAGGCGTTTTCCCAAGAACTCGCAGCTGAGGTCGATCTCCGGCAACAGCAGCTCCGGCAACGCCACATGCTCAAAGAAAAACCGCTCAAAGCCGGTGCGGATCCCTTTGGCAGCCACATCCTGCTGCAGAACAATGTCCAGGTGATCCTGTTTGCGCTCGGAAATGGGGGGGAGAGAATTGGCCATCGCGTCAGCAGTGCAGAGCCCTTTGGTCTTGGTAGAGATTGTCAGTCTACAACGCCATGCGCTGCCAATCGCGTTAGCGGGACGGAGTCCAAGGTAACTCGCTGTCTATTAGAACAACGGTGCAGTTCCCGTCAGGGTGCCGTAGGCATAGCACTGTCGCGTTAGCGGTGCGGTTCCCG
>DVDX01000038.1 GCA_015295985.1 Synechococcus sp. M44_DOE_062
GAGCGCTATACGGTAAGTGCTGTCGTGGAACCAAGAACAAGAATCCCTGCCCTTTGGGGCAGGGAGTATGTCAAGCGACTACACAACGCTTGGGTTTCTATGGTCGTTGAACAGACCTAGAGTGCCCCTGCTGCACCGCCTGGTAGCGCCGTTTGAACTTCTGCTGCTGCACCTTGTGATCCACGATGGGATCCGGATAGCCGCAGCTTCGCCGTTCCCGCAAAGCCCAGGATCCCTTGGGGTCATCCCCCACCCACAGCAGAGCAGGCGTATCCAGCCCTGCCAGCTCCGGCAAATAGCGGCGGATGTACTCTCCCTCCGGATCATAGCGGGCCGCTTGTGTGGCCGGGTTGAAGATGCGCAGGGGCTTGGGATCCGTTCCCACACCGGCGCTCCACTGCCAACCGCCGTTATTGGCCGCCAGATCCCCATCCACCAGCTTTTGCATAAAGTAGCGTTCTCCCCAGCGCCAATCGATGAGCAGATCCTTGGTTAAAAAGCTGGCCACAATCATGCGGCAGCGGTTGTGCATCCAGCCGGTTTCGTTCAGTTGGCGCATGGCCGCATCCACAATGGGGTATCCCGTCTGCCCCGCACACCAAGCCTGAAACCAGTCCTGCCGATTGTCCCACTCCAGTGCATCAAAGGCTCGTCGATAGGCTCCGGTTTCCACGTGGGGCCAGTGGGCCAAGACATGCTTGTAAAACTCTCGCCAGCACAGCTCTTGCCGCCAAGTTTGCAAGCTGCTTTCGGCTTCTTCGCTGCGCACCTCCGCCTCTACTTCTCGCGTGGCCTGCCAAACCTGGCGAATGCCGAGGGTTCCCCAGCACAAATGGGGGCTGAGCAGAGAGGTGCCCTGTTCAGCCGGGAAATTGCGGGATCGCTCATAGTCCAAAATGCGCAACCCCTGACAAAAGTCTTCCAAAAGGGCTTGAGCCACTGCTTCCCCCGCTGCTGGGATCCGCTGTTCGCAGACGAAGCCCAAATCCGCCAAAGTGGGCAGAGGCTGCGCTTTCAGACCGGACACCGGTTGTAGCCCTTTGGGAATCGGGTAGGGATCCGGCTTGGGCAAGCTCGACCACCTGCGCCAGAAGGGAGTGAAAACCGAATAGGGCTCTCCGGCTTGGGTCAACACTTCCCCCGGCCCATGCAGCAGCATATCTTGGTAAGAGAAGGATTGGATCCCGGCTTCGGCCAAACCGGCCTGCACCCGACTGTCCTGCTGCAGGGCAAACGGCTCCACATCGGCATTCCAAAATACGGCCTTGGCTCCCAGCTCTGTGGCCAAGCACCGCAACTCCACCAAGGGATCCCCCAGCCGCCAGATCAGCGGGATCCCCATCTGAGCGTAGCGCTCCTGGAGCTCCTGCAAAGCCTGGAGCAGAAAGGCCACCCTGGCCGGAGCCATGTCCGACCGCCCTAAGATCTGGGGGTCGAAAATGAAGACAGGCACCACCTGGGAGCTACACTGGGCTGCCTTATGCAGGGCTGTGTTGTCCTCTAACCGCAGATCGCGACGATGCCAAAGCAAAACAGGGGAAGTCATAGGCTGCCAAGCGGTGGGATCCCATCTTGGCCGGTTTCCACTGCCCCTTTCACCCCAGTTCCCCGGCCCCGCCCATTTTAACTCTTCTCGGCTCCCTGGCCCCGGCAGGTCAGCTATCCGCTTGAGATCCGTTGCGCTGGATCTCGGCGACCAAATCATGCAGCAGGCATCGGATAACCCGCGCTGCTGTCCTCATTCTCGCCAGCGCGATAGGTGTACAGCTCTTCAACTCACTCCCCCCCAGGATTGGACACGTTGGGATCCAGGGCAGACAGAAGCTACATTGTGTTGTAAAGAACCTTGAAGAACTCTATCAAAGCTCTAGACTGTCGAACACCCGACTGGGACAATAGCGACAGCGTTCATCCGGCTTTTGCTGGCCATCGCTGTATCCCATCGCGTAAGCTGTATCCCCCAACATCACCACAAGCTGAGTCAGCTTCAGCGAGAGCAACGGGTCAAGTGGCTCCGTCACATTCAGCATGAACTGCTCAATAGAGCGCCGCAGCGCCTCTGGCGTCTTGATCATCTCGTCTCCATCCATCCGTCGATGGCTTTAGGTATTCATACTCAAGGCAAGATGGACATGGACTCAGGATAAAGGTGGAAGGAAGAGATGCTCGTAGCATTGGCTACTGTTCTTGGGGCCAAGCCAGCAGGGGCTATGCTTCACACCGACCAGAGCAGGCTTGCGGATGATGTTAGCCTAGGTATCCAAAAATGGCGACAGCGCGGCGGGTGGCACGGGTAGCAGAACTGATCAAACGAGAGGTCAGCCAAATCCTGCTCTCGGAGATCAAAGATGACCGGGTTGGGGCAGGGATGGTCAGCATTGTGGATGTCGAGGTTTCCAATGACCTGCAAAATGCTCGCATCTTCGTCAGCATTTACGGGGATGAGACAGCTCAACACCGGGCCATGGAAGGGTTAGCGGCGGCCACACCCTTTGTGCGGCGGGAAATCGGCCAGCGCCTCAGCCTACGACGGGTGCCAACAGTGGTGTTTTTGCAGGATCGCTCTTTAGAGCGGGGATCCCGCGTTTTGGCCCTGCTTAACCAACTGAGACAGACCTCTGAGGCCCAGGAACCGGAGGGATCCCAGGCTGGGGTTGAGGACACCGCCGGGGGCGAAGAAAACGAATCGAGCGGCGAATAGTTGCACCATTTCGAGGGATCTGCGCTAGAGCTCAGCCCACTTTGCCCAAGAGAGCACTTTGCACAAGAGAGCAAAGGATCTGCCCTGACGGCTAGGTGGGCTAGATAGAGGAGCCTTTGCTTTGCAGCAATGCGGACAACATCCAAGAAAAGTTTTTAACGTTCGCGTAAGCGGGCCGGAGGCCCTGAAGTTCTTGGATTTGTTAGGCTTAAGGAAGCCATACAGCCCTTCCTCTGGTCATCTATCTGTACAGAACTCAATGTCTGCGGCACGCTTGCGCAAACCAGAGCGCTCTGCTCTAACGGGCAGCGGCGTTGTTGTGGTTAACCTGCGAAAGGGCTGTAAAGTTGCTGTTCATGCCTTTTCTGCCTTTTCATGGATGTTCAAAGCCCACTGCAACCGGATCCCGCTTTGGCAGGTGCTACTCCACTCCAAGCTCTGCAGGCCCTCAACCAGAGTGTTGCCGAAGCTCTGGTTTCCTGCTTGAAAGGGCAACCCCAACAGGCCACTCAGCACCTTTTGCTGGCTCTGCCGCAGCTCATGGCGGCTCTGGGGGTCTTGAGGCAAAAGTCTTCCGCTTGCGCAAGGGGGCTGGGGGCCTTAGCCGAGCCTGTAGGTTGCCCTTCAGAAGCCCAGCCCAGGCGCATCATTCACATCGAAGGCAACCGCGTGGAAGTGTGGGTGGATAACCAAGTTCGCAGCAGTTGGAGCATTTGGTCGGTGGGAGATCTCAAGGAAGTCTGCCGGCTGGCAGAAGAGTTTGACTGTGGCCTCAGCTATTCTCTAGGAGAAAACTCAGAGTCTCAGTTGGAAATGCTGCTGTTGCCCCCCAATTCCGCCGATGTGTCCGACCGGCTCTCCAACCCCGTTCACGCAAGCGGGCCGGACGCCTCAGGCTCTGCTGCTTAGCACCCTCAGCTTCGGTTGTTGCCTTTGCTTCCAAATCCCTATGGCAGAACCCCAACGGCTACAGAAGCTCTTGGCTCAGCAGGGATTGGCCTCGCGTCGCCAGGTGGAAGCTTGGATCCTAGCTGGGCGCATTCGGGTGAATGGGAAGGTGGTCACTGAGCTGGGATCCAAAGCCGACCCAGAGCGGGATCGCGTCGAGGTGGATGGGCAAGTGATCCCTTTGGCCAGGGATCCGGCGCGCCATGTTTTGCTCCTGCACAAGCCGGTGGGGGTTTTGTCAACCTGTGCAGATCCTTGGGGACGCAAGACGGTGTTGGATCTGATCCCCCCACTTTGGAAACGGCAGGCCCGCCTCTACCCGGTGGGCCGACTGGATGCAGACAGCAGTGGCGCCTTGCTGCTCACCAATGATGGCGACCTGACCCTGAAGCTGACCCATCCGCGCTATCATCTGCCCAAAACCTATTGGGTACAGGTGCAGGGGCATCCGAGTCAGGCCACTCTGCAACATTGGCGAGACGGAGTAGACTTAGAGGGGTACACCACCCTGCCGGCGGAGGTGGAGTTTTGTTCTGCTCCGGATTTCGGGCAAAGGAAGCACCCTGACTGCTCCTGGCTGAGGGTGGTGTTGTTTGAGGGACGCAACCGGCAAATTCGGCGAGTGGCAGAGCGTCTTGGGCATCCGGTGCTTAGCTTGCATCGGGAAGCCATTGGCCCACTCCGCTTGGGCAACCTGAAAGTGGGCCAGTTCCGCCAGTTGGATCCGCATGAGATCCAAGCTTTGCTGGCCCCTTTCACTGGGCACAGCAGCTCATCCTCTCTCGGAAAGCGCCCTCTTTAGCTCGTCAAAATCTCTAACTGAGTGCAAACTCTCATAGTAGCCTCCTTTCTTCCGCAGGTGGCCAAATGATGCAAGAGCCAGCACACTCCTTAGAAGCCCTGGGATCCCTGTTGCGGCAAACACGGGAGGCACGGGGGCTGACGTTGACAGAAGTAGCTAACGATACCTTCATTCGCTCCCAATATCTGCAGGCGCTGGAGGAAGCCGACTTGAGCCGGTTACCGGAGCCGGTCTATGTGCAAGGGTTTCTCAAGCGCTATGCCGACTACTTGGGGTTGGATGGTGAAACCCTCTCTCGGCGTGCTTCCCCACTTTTATCGGCGAAAATGCCCCACGCCCCAGCTCCTCTTGCTGTTGTCGGCAAGCAGCCTGCCTTTGCCCTGCGTCCTCTCCACCTTTGGGCTGCTTATGTGGTGCTGATTGTGCTGACGGTGGGGGGGTTATCGGCTCTTTTGGAAGGCACAGGTAATCCCTTTGGGCGTTGGCTGGTGAGCCTGCCAACGGTTGGTTGGGAGGGATCCGGCCAGCAACCGCCTGCTGCAAACTCTCCAGCTCCCCCTCTGTCGGTAGCTCAGCCCACGGCCCGCCAACTGTTTCCCACCCTCGACCAATGGACGCGCATTCAGGGCGTCTTCCCTGAGGTTTTGGAGGCTCACTCAGGGGGGGCGGGGCGCAAGCCGGTGCGTCTGGATATTCGCGTTGTGGAGCGCCCTTCCTGGTTGCGGGTCATCGCCGATGGGCAAACGGTCTTCGAGGCCACCTTACAGCCGGGGGCTGAGTTGAATTGGGAAGCAGAGCAATCGATTGTGTTGCGTACCGGTAATGCAGGCGGCGTGCTGGTGACCTTCAACGACCGGGAGCTTGGGGTAATGGGGCAGTTTGGGGAAGTGAAAGAGCTGATGTTCGAACCGGGGTCGGATATTCGGTCGCTGCAGTAGGGATCCAGATTATCATCCCGTTGTGCTTGGCATTATCGGCGGCAGAGCAGGAGCAATCTCCCACCCTTGGGAGCAAAGCTGCTGCAGCAGGTGCCGGACTTTGTCTATGTCTTTATCGCCTGGGCGGCGTTCCACACCACTGGAGAGATCAATGCCGCTTGGCTGAAGGTGGCTGAGCGCCTGCAGAACATTGTCGGGGTTCAGACCACCGGCCAGTAGCCAAGGTAAGGGCAGAGCCCCCTCACGCGAAAGTTGGGCAAGTTCTGGCCAATTCAGGGTTCGTCCCGTTCCACCCGCCTGTTGGGGGTGATAGGCATCCAAAAGCAGTGCCTCCACACAGTCTCGGTAGAGATTGGCCACTTCCAGATCTTCCGGCTGGCGAATGCGCAGGGCTTTGATGCGGCGGATTCCGGGAAGCCATTTCCCTAACTGCTGACAATCTTGCGGGGATTCTTGGCCATGCAACTGGACAGCCGTGAGGCCCACCGTTTCCACCCAGACAGCGATGGCGCGGGGATCCTGATCCAGAAAGACCCCTACTTTTTCCACGTGGCCGGGCAGGGATCCCACCCAACGAGCCATTTCCGAGAGGGGCAAATAGCGGGGGGTATTGGGCACCGCGATGAACCCAAGGGCACTCACCCCCAGCGCAGCAATGGCCTCCGCTTGCTCCTGACGGGTGATGCCGCAGATTTTGACAAACAACCGGCCCATTGGGAACACCACCAAAACCATTGGCTGCTGGTTTTTTTGAGGGTGCCGATACGTCTACTTCTGTTCAGGGCGCATTTGCAGGGGATCCGGCTGTTCCGGGTGAAGCTTGTTGATGCGGCGCACCATTTGCCATAGCCGTCCAAAGTTGCGCTGGTTGAAGTGCATCACCAGCCGTGGCAGATGGGCAATATCTTCCTCGGCTTCCTCCGGCAAAGCCCCAGTTTGCTCGATCCGGCCCGAATCGAGAATATCGGCAAACTCTTCGTTTAAAATCTCTAGGGCTTCCGGTGAAAGTTTGGTGTTCAAACGCAAAACCAGGAGCTCTCGCACGTAGCGATTGCTGTGAAAGACGCGATAAAAATCGACAATCTGCTGACAGGCATCTCCCACGTCATCGGTCAGGGTGTAGAGAAAGAGATCTTCTGGGCTGATCAGACCGCGACCGAGCAGGTGCTCCCGCACATATTCATCCCATTCTTTCCAGTAGCATCCACCTGTTCTGTCTACCAGCACCAAGGGCATGAGCTTGGTTTTTCCGGTTTGCATCAGGGTCAGGCATTCAAAGGCTTCATCCTGAGTGCCGAAACCGCCGGGAAAAAGCACCAGCGCGTCGGTTTCTTTGACAAAAAAGAGCTTGCGCGAAAAGAAATACTTGAAATTGATGACCCGATCGCTGGCAGCAATGACAGGATTGGCCATTTGCTCGAAGGGAAGCTGGATGTTGAGCCCAAAAGAGTTCTCCAGCCCTGCCCCTCGATTGCCGGCTTCCATAATGCCGCTGCCGCCCCCCGTCATCACCATGAACCCCCGTTGACTGATGCAGTGGGCGAACAACTGGGCCTGGCGATATTCAGGACTTTCTGGCCCTAGCCGTGCCGACCCGAAAACGGTGATCTTGCGTTGGTGGGCATAGTTTTGGAAGGCAGCAAACCCCTGCTCCAGATCCTCAAGAGTAGCCGCCAAGATCTTGGCATCTAAACGGCTTAGCTCCAGGGATCCCATGCGCTGCAGTGACTGCAAAATACGCAGCCAGGCTGTCCGGTTGGGATGATGCTCCAACTGCTTTAGGCGAGTCTCAGCGTTGGAAAAAACCTCTCGCAGAAGGGAAGAAACAGAATCGGTCAAGCTGGGATCCTAAAGTTCTCTGGGATTCACTTTAATCAGTTCTCAGCACAAAATACCAACCAGGTTCCAAATGCAGAACCCAAAAGTTACATTCTGAAACATCCAGGCTCCTGGCCTCAGGGCTATCCTCAGGCTTCGGCAGGTGTGTCGAAATGCTTTTCCAGGATCGTGGTCAGAGTTGCCTTAGGTACGGCACCGACCACCACATCCACCTTCTGGCCGCCCTTGAACAACATCAGGGTGGGAATGCTGCGAATGCCGTACTGGCTGGCAGTTTGAGGGTTCTCGTCGGTGTTGATTTTTACAACTTTAACTTTGCCGACATACTGCTCAGCTATCTCCTGAACCACAGGAGCCACCATCCGGCAGGGGCCACACCAAGGTGCCCAAAAATCGACCAAAACCGGAATATCGCTGCGCAGCACCTCTGCCTCAAAGGTAGCATCAGCGATATCTATTGCTGCAGACATGCTTGGAGAACTCCTGAAACAATACCTGTCATGGTTTCTAATCTTAGCACAGCTCTCTGGCTGCTGCTGACCCCCAAGAGAGACCCTAACTGGGGATCCCTTGCACAGGGTAGCTACGCGAACATGGCAGTTGTCGTTAACTTTTGCTGACGACATGGAGCATTTGCCAAATGGACTGTCGCTTGGCATCCCGGCCTGAGACCTTACCGATCTGGCCGGATCAGCATGGGTCAGCCGGGATCCCTCAGACAAATACCATTGGCTTGTGACGGATTTTCTCGAAAGCAGCCGCATCAAAACGGTAGAGGGTTGCTGGTCTGCCTGTGCCTTGGGTGCTTTTCTGGCCGGTATCCCGCAAAATGCCCAGTTTTAGCAGGCGGGCGCGAAAATTGGAGTAGTCGGAGAACCCCTCGCCCAAAACGGTGCCGTAGAGCTGGTAGACCTCCCCTAGCGTGAAGGTGGCGGGCAAAATGTCAAAGGCAATCGGGCTGTACTCTAACTTGGCGCAGAGGCGACGGCGGGCATAGCGGCAAATCTCCTCATGGTCAAAGGCCAAAGGGGGAATCTGGTCGGCGGGATACCAGGCAATGCCCTCCACTCCGTCCGCCAGCAATTCAGCATCCTGGAACCGTACCAGGGCAAAGTAGCTGACCGACAGGTAGCGCACCTCGTAGGCATCCTCGGCCTCGCGGGGATCCCGTTCTGGCCCCCCAAAGGTGTAGAGCTGCTCCAGATAGAGGTTTTTAACACGAATTTTCTCAGCCAAGATGCGGTAGGCCGCTGCTTCTAGGGATTCTGAACGCCGCACCAGCGTTCCCGGCAGAGCCCAGCAACCGCGGAAGGGATCCTCCCGCCGCCGCACCAGCAGCACCAGAAGGCGATTTTGCTCAGTGTCGATGGAGAAGATGACCGCATCCACACCCACCCGGAACTCCGCCAAGGCGATCCGGTTCTCCGATGTGCCTGCCACGATGCGGGATCCCTGCATAGCTTGGCACCGAATCCTCCACCAACAGCCTACCCAGTTTGTCGCTCCAGAGGGAGCTGCCGGCCTGAACCACCGTCTTGTCAGTGTGAGCCTCGTCTGGAGCAAGGGCTTGCCTGTTCTATGGGGAAGATGCGTTGCCGAGGGTGTGCAAAAGAACCTCGACGTCAGGCAACACTTTTACCTTTTGCCCGATTTGGCTCTTTTTCAGCCACAGATGGCCCCTCAGAGAGGGGAAACAGCCGACCTTGTCTGACAGCGATCTGAACCCGCGTGCCCACAGGCAGGGCTTCCCGTGCCAGTGCGTGCAGTTCTTTGCCAGCCTCTGTGATTAGGCAATAGCGGTACTCTCGTCCCAAAAACTGTCGATCCCGAATGACAATGCCGCCCTGAGGATCAGGGTGCAAATGCAACTCCTCCTGTCGAACCATCAACTCTGCGCAGCGTAAACCGGGGTCGGGCTGATCCCTCAAAGCCTGGAATGGGATGTGCAGCAGCTCTTCAGCCTGCCAACCCAACTCTCGCCGCTCGCAGCGCAGAAAGTTGGCTTGGGTAATGAACTCTGCCACAAAGCGGGTAGCCGGCTCCCGATAGACCTCCTCCGGGGATCCCCATTGTTCGATACGGCCTTCCCGCATCACCGCCACCCAGTCGGAGAGGCAGAGCGCCTCCTCTTGGTCATGGGTGACAAAAATGGCCGAGGTCTGGGTTTGCTTGAGAATTTTGCGGATTTCCTCCCGCAGGTAGTAGCGCACCTGCACATCCAAATTGCTCAGCGGCTCATCCAACAGGATTAAGCTGGGCTTGGGAGCCAAAGCCCGCGCCAAAGCCACCCGCTGCTGTTGCCCACCCGAAAGCTCGTGGGGATAACGATGGGTGTAGTCTTCCAGGCCCACCAACCGCAACACCTCGTAAGCTCGTTCGCGCGCCTGTTGAGACGGATTTGGCAACTCGGCTGAGGGAGAGCGAGGGTCACTGCGTAGCGCTGACGCCGTCAGACCGATGGGCCGTAGGCCATTCACGACAGTGGGCCGTAGGCCATTCACGACAGTGGGCCGTAGGCCAAACATCACATTCGCCAACACATCCAAGTGGGGAAAAAGGGCAAAATCTTGAAACACCAACCCCACTCCCCGTCGCTCCGGTGGGATCCACTGCCCCTCCCCGGCCACAACTTGCCCCCCCAGGAGGATCCGCCCGCTATCCGGCTGCTCAAATCCGGCAATGGTGCGCAATAAGGTGGTTTTCCCACAGCCCGATGGGCCCACAATGCCGAGGATGTCTCCTTGGGGTAGGCGAAACTCGACTTCCCGCAAAACCAACTGCCGCTGGCCGGGAAACCCCTTGCTGATGCCCTCAACCTGAAGGATGTAAGAGGGATCCTCCCGCACAACAGTGGGGCTTGGAGAAAACAAGAACTCAGCCATGACGGTTGTTGTTGCAAAAGATTTTCACTATTTTTACCACACTACCATGTCCCCGGATCCCGCCCAACCGGATCGAGATCCAACATCCAGCGGATGGACAGACTTGAACAGGACAGACTGAGGTTTCTACACCTCACCCTGATTCCGAGTGAAGCGAGGGAAAATCAGTGTTACGCTTAATTAACGAAGTTTCTCAGGCTTGGGTGGCGCTTGCTTGTGTGGCGCACCCCAGAGGCTTGTTCTAAATGAGTTTTGAGACAAAGTTTCCCGAACGCGCTCTGATTACAGGGGCCAGTCGAGGGATCGGCAGAGCTGTAGCCCTAGCCCTAGCTCGACAAGGGATAGCGGTAGCTCTGGTGGCCCGTTCCCAGCCTGATCTGCTGGCGGTGCAGGCCCAAATCCAAGACCAGGGCGGCAAGGCAGCGGTTTTTCCCATCGACTTGGCCGACCTAGCGGCTCTGCCTCAGCAGTTGCAGGCTCTCCTGGATCGATTTGGCGTCTGTGATGTCTTGGTCAATAATGCGGGCATGGCCCATGTTGGCTCTTTGGCCACCCTACCTTTATCGGATTGGCAGCGCGTGATCGACTTGAACTTGACGGCAGCTTTTCTGTGCACCCAAGCTGTCCTTCCCGGAATGCGCCGGCAGCGCTTCGGCACGATTGTGAACGTCATCTCGATTGCCGGCAAGCGAGCTTTCCCTAACTGGGGAGCCTACTGCGCCAGCAAGTTCGGCCTGATGGGCTTTTCTCAAGCTTTGGCCGAGGAGGAGCGACAGCATGGCATTCGGGTCACCAGCGTGTGCCCTGGTGCCGTGGACACGTCCCTCTGGGATACGGACACGGTAGGAGTAAACTTCGACCGTTCCAAAATGCTCTCGCCGGAATGGGTAGCCGATTTGATTGCCTACATTGTTCGGTTGCCCACAGGTGCGGTGGTGGAGGATCTCACCCTCATGCCTGCGGTAGGAGCCTTTTAGGCTTGTCCCTGACTGGGGATGGTCTTGGCTATCGCAGCTTTTGACGGGATGCCCCTTGAGCTGAGTTGCACTGAGTTCTCTTAGCCTTTCGTTCAACAAGGAATACCCTGCTATGACCCTTGCCAAACCCGGATCTGGCTCGCACTCTCGAATGGACGACAAAGCCCATTTCAAGTCTCGGGTGATTCGAGATCGAGCCAGTTTTGTGGAAGAAGAATTGGATAACTCGGATGTCCCAGATCCGGCTATGGTGGCGGCGGTGGAGACGCTGCTGCGGGGGATCGGGGAGGATCCCCACCGAGAGGGGCTACAAAAGACCCCAGAACGAGTGGTTGCGGCTTTGAAGTTTTTGACCAGTGGGTACCAGCAGTCTTTGGAGGAGCTACTGAACAGTGCCATCTTCGACGAGGGCCATGACGAGATGGTGTTGTTGCGGGATGTTTCTCTGTTTAGCCTGTGCGAGCACCATTTGCTGCCCTTTATCGGCAAAGCCCATGTGGCCTATATCCCCAAGCAGAAGGTGGTGGGCCTAAGCAAAATTGCCCGTATTGTCGAGATGTACTCCCGCCGCCTGCAGGTTCAGGAACGCCTGACACGGCAAATTGCTGAAGCCTTGATGGAGGTGTTGGATCCCTATGGGGTGGGGGTGGTTATTGAGGCTACCCACATGTGCATGGTGATGCGGGGGGTACAAAAGGCGGGCTCCTGGACGGTCACCAGCTCAATGGTAGGGGTGTTTCAGGAGGATCCCCGTACCCGTGAGGAGTTTTTGAGTCTTATTCGCCATCCGTCCAATTTTTAGGGAGCTTCTCGGAGCTTTGCCGGTGGGCGGGTTAAGTTAACCCTCTGCTCAGGCTGGGAATACTAGCCTAAGATTGACGCAAACCCTGCCAGAAGCGAGGCCTGTCATGAGCGAGGTCAGCCCCGAAAATCAGTTTCCCACCGACGTGGAGTCCGATTGGAAGCCTCCGGCTCCGCCGGTCATGCAGCGTCCGCCTCGTCCGGTTGCTCAAACGCCCCCGGTGGAGCCCCCAACGCAACTGGATCCGGTGCTGGGTTCAGCTTCCCAGGGGATGGGATCCCGGCCTGCCAACGCCAAAAGCCCTCCCAACCCCATTCTGGGTCGGCCCCTTCCGGCTGGTGTAGCTGTTGCTCCCCCTCAGGTGCCGGTGCCCGTGCCCGATCCTGTCGCTCCCCCTCGAATGCCCCCGCCCACTCCGGCTGCTGCTCGGCCTCCAGTGTCGCCACCTGTCCCCACTCCTGCTGCCCCGCCTTTTGCGCCACCAGCTCGCCCAACGGCTGCCGGTTGGATCCCGGTGGCCCCGGCTACTCCTGCGGGCCTGACTCTGCGCCAACTGGTGCAGGAAGCCTATGACAAAGGCTACTCCGATATTCATTTGGGGGTAGGAGAAGTGCCCCGCTTTCGGGATCGGGGGCAAATGCTCTTAACCAACTACCCGGTCACCACCACCGAGATGTTCTACGGCTGGCTGCGGGAAAGCCTACCGGAGAACCAAATTCGCCAGTTTGAAGAATGTTTGGAACTGGATACCGCCATCCAGTACGAGGGTTTGGTACGTTGTCGGGTCAACTGCTTCGTTTCCCTTCTTGGCCCGGCCATGGTGATGCGTCTGATCCCGTTGAAAATTTTGACGCTGGAGCAGTTGCGGGCACCGGAAGTGCTGAAGCGCATTGCCGAAGAGCCCAAAGGCTTGGTTTTGGTGACCGGCCCCACTGGCTCCGGTAAGTCCACGACCTTGGCGGCGATGGTGGACTACATCAACTCCAACTTTCCCAAACACATCATTTCCATCGAGGATCCCATCGAGTTCGTCCACCAGAGCAAGAAATCAATGGTGCGGCAGCGGGAGGTCGGGATCCACACCCTGGAGTTTGCCAATGCTCTGAAAGCCTCACTGCGGGAAGATCCGGACATCATCCTAATTGGGGAGATGCGGGATCGAGAGACGGTGGATATTGCCCTAAAGGCTGGCCAGACGGGCCACTTGGTCTTTGGAACCCTGCACACCAACAGCGCCGTCCGCACCATCGAGCGTCTGTTGGGGATTTACAAGCCGGAAGAACAGGAGCCGATGCGTCTGCAACTGGCAGAAACCCTGGTGGCGATCATCGCTCAAACCTTGGTGCGCACCACCGATGGCAAGCGAGCTGCAGCCTACGAGATCATGCGCAACACCGATGCCATTCGCGACTACATCAAGCGGGGGGCGGTGGACGAAATTGAGGAGCTGATTGCCGACGGTTCCTATGAGGGCATGTGCACCATGAATCAATCCCTGTTTAGGCTTTACCAAGAGGGGCGGATTACTGAAGAGGTGTGTCTGGAGGCTGCCCCACGCCGCAATGAGATGGACCAATGGCTGCGAGGCCGGATCTAGGGTCGGTCTCGAAATGGAGTCGCGCTGGGGTGCTTGAGGGAAGACGAGCCCTATCTTAAACTGAGAGCAACCGGCGGCGCTGGCTTGCCGAGCTACCTTCTCATCTCTTGGGCCAACCTTGGGCTTGGGGGGTGGGTTGCTGGATTGATGAACCGAATTAAAAGCAAGTTAGAAAACAGGAGAATCCCTACCGTGAGCGTGATCAATCAGATCATCGAGACCGCGGATGACCAACTGCGTTACCTCTCTGTCAGCGAACTGGAAGCCATTAGGAATTACATGACCACGGGCGAGAGGCGCTTGCAAATCGCTCAGGTGCTTGCAGAAAACAAAAAGCGCATCATCGACCAGGCTCAGAAGCAGCTATTTGCCAAGCGGCCTGAGTATGTGCAACCCGGTGGCAATGCCTACGGTGACAAGCGCTACAACCAATGTTTGCGAGATTACGACTGGTATCTGCGTCTGGTGACCTATGGCATCATTGCCGGCAGCAAAGAGCCAATTGAATCCATCGGCCTGATAGGGGTGCGGGAAATGTACAATGCCCTCAATGTGCCTATCCCTGGCATGATTGATGCAATTGTCTTTTTGAAGGAAGCTGCCCTCAGCCTGTTGGAGCCGTCGGCAGCCGCTGAAGCCGCCCCTTATTTTGACTACATCATCAATGCCATGAGCTAGGGCAGGTGGCTGGGGAGCTACAGGGATCCCAAGGCAGCCCGGGCGTGTACAGCCACCTGTTCTTGGGAATCCTGGGCCAGCCGGGTCAAGCCGGCGCGAGCGGCTTCCGTTCCCAACTTGGCTAGGGCAATGCAGACGCGGTAGCGCAGTTGCCAGTCCTCGGAATCGATGAGGGGATCCAGATAGGGGATGGCCCGCGGATCCCCTAGATCGCCCAAGGCAGCGGCAGCGGCTGTCGTGATCAGCTCGCTTTTGTCCTGCAAAGCTTCCACCAGGGTGTCAAAGGCGGCAGGGTTACCCAGCTCCCCCAGGGCAGCGATGATGCTGAATCGCACCAGCCACTCCGTCTCCCGCTGATAGGCTTCTAGGAGATCGTCCAACGCCTGTGGCTGCTTTAGATCCCCCAGGGCAGCAGCGGCAGCAGCCCGCACATCGAACTCCGGATCCTCTCGCAGAGAGCGCTGCAAAATGGGCAACAGTAGAGCCGGATCGACGCCAGACAGGGTGCCCATCTGGCTGATGGCAGCATAGCGGACGCGGGCATTCTCATCAGTAATCGCTCGCTGCAATAGCGTCAAGGCTTCTGGCCCTGGCAGCTCTCTGGCCTTGTTGACGGCACGCAGCCGATCTCCCAAGTCTTCTGAACTCAACAGCTCCAGCAAAGCGGGCAGTGCCGGAGGATCCCCAGAGGTTGCCGTCATGATCCCATTCTCTCCATAACCATCCTCGGCCATAGCAAGGGAGGAAAAGCCGATGTTATTATCTTGAAGCAGTGCATCCAGTCCCTTGATCTTATGGCCTTATTGCAACAAGAGAAGCAGCAGATCATCGAGAGCTATCGACTGCACGACACCGACACCGGTTCTGCCGAGGTGCAGGTGGCTCTGCTCACCAGCCGCATTAACCAACTCTCTCAACACCTGCAGAGAAACCCGAAGGATTTCAACTCCCGCCGCGGCCTGTTGATGATGATCGGTCGTCGCAAGCGGCTGCTTGACTACATTGCCAAGCATTCTCCTGACCGCTTCCGCGAGCTGGCCGAACGGCTGAACATCCGAGTGAAAAAGTAGGTAGCCCATCCAAAGCACTATCGGAGAGCTGTCTTCGTGGGCAAATCCAGCCGCCAGTCTAAAGCTTTTCGCCGTCGCCCCGCCTCTGTTGAGGTTGAGAAGAAGCCGGCCAAGAAGGAACCTGTTGCCGCGATCCCCCCTGAGGTCAGCCGGCGGATGGTGCGGCGGATTCTCGTGTTTTCCGGGATCCCCTCTGGGCTGGGCCTGAGCAGCTTTTTTGTGAATTACTATCTCTTGACCAACCACGTGGTCGCTCTGCCCCCTTACTTCACCTTGGCGGAGTCGCTGGCTTTGTTTGGCCTTGGCTTTTTGGGCATCAGCTACGGTGTGTTCTCAGCTTCCTGGGATCCCGAGCCTGGATCCCTGCTGGGCATCGGAGAGTTTCGGCGCAATTTGAGCAACGTCATCCAACAGTGGCGGGAATCTGCTGCCCGATCTTCGGAATCTAAGGACTCCGTCCCGCTGACGCGAGAGGACTCCGTCCCGCTGACGCGAGAGGACTCTGGAGAAGGAGAAGCTTAATGCTTCTCCCATTGCCTTTTCCAGGCCGGTTGCTGCCTACAATCAAGAGGGATCCCATCCATCCCAGCAGCAGCCGTTACCTCTAGCTCATCGAGCATGAAAATAGCCTACTTCGACTGTGCGTCGGGCATTGCAGGCGATATGTGTCTGGGAGCCCTGCTGGATTGCGGGGTGCCTTTGGAGTACCTCAACCGTCAGCTCCAGGCATTGGGCATTGAGGGGGAATATGGCCTGCAGGTGAGCCGAGTGCAGCGGTGTGGGCAGCCCGCTCTGCAAGCCGTGGTGGAGGTGCTGGGATCCCAGAGTGGGGGATCCCCTGCCCGGCATTGGATGGAGATTCAGGCTTTGATTGCTGGATCCCAGCTTTCCCCAGCCATCAAGACCCGCAGCCTGGCGGTGTTTGAAAAGTTGGCGCAGGCGGAAGCAAAAGTCCATCAAATGTCCGTGGAAAAAGTGCATTTTCACGAAGTGGGGGCTGTGGATGCTTTGGTGGATATTGTCGGCACTTGCATTGGCCTGGATTGGCTGCAGGTGGAGCGGGTGTTGTCATCCCCCCATCCTGTTGGGGGCGGCTGGGTGAGTACAGAACATGGCAAATTGGCCGTGCCGGTGCCGGCGGTGATCGAGCTGTGGGAAATGGGCCGCGTGCCGGTGTTCAGCAACGGCGTGGAAGCTGAGCTGGTGACCCCCACAGGAGCAGCCTTGGCCGTGGCGTTGGCGGAAGCGTTTGGTCCCTGTCCGCCGATGCGGGTGGAAAAAGTGGGGCGTGGGGCCGGCGCCCAAGAGCTGCCCATTCCCAATGTGCTTCGTCTGTGGATTGGGGAAGCCAATGGAGGAGAGCTAACGGAAACGGTGTCGGTGTTGCAAACCCAAATTGACGATCTCAACCCCCAAGTAATTGCCTACACCTGCGAGCAGTTGTTGGCCCTTGGGGCCTGGGACGTGTTTACCCAGCCGATCACCATGAAACAGGGACGACCGGGGATCCTGCTCACCGTCATCTGTCCGCCGGATCGGGTGCCGGAGTGTCAAGATCTCATCTTCCGGGAGACCACCACCCTGGGCATTCGCCACTTCCAACAGCAGCGTACCCTGCTGGAGCGGGTCGTCGAGCGAGTGGAAACCCCTTACGGCTTGGTGGACATCAAGGTAGCTCGCCACCATGGCCGCATCGTCAACGCTCAGCCGGAGTTTCGCGACTGTGTGGCCCGTGCCCAGGAGTTTCACGTGCCGGTTCAGACGGTGTGGCTGGCGGCCCAATCGGCTTGGCAAAACCGGTTGCAAGGTTGAAGAGATACCGGTTTAGACAAGGGGTGTGCGGGGGAGCAAGACCTAGAAGCAAGGCCCTGTAGACCCAGATCTGAGATGGATTGGATGGGGGAACTGGGATCCTCGTTTTACCCCCACTAGAATTTGCTCCTGTTGAACACAGATTGGCATCCGTGGCCTGCTAGCCTGAGAGATGTCGATCTTGCTCTCTCCGCCGACCGCCGAAATGGAATCCCAGGCCTCTCAGTTTAACTTCGACCGCAAACTGTGGGATCGGTTTATCACCGTGGCCCAGCCCTACTTTTACCCCAGAGTGCGCTACGGGGGCTGGATCTTTTTGGGCTTGCTGGCAGCGGCCATGGTGTTTGTGGTTGCCCTGATGTTCTTTGTGGAGATTGGGGTGACTTTGGTCGGTCGGGCCCTGTTCCCGGAGTTTTTTACCCGTGTGGCAGCCGGGTTGGTGGCCCAAACGGAGAGAAACTTGTCCTCGCCGGTGCTGTGGGTGGCCTCGGTTAGCTTGGCTTTGAGCAGCCTTTGTTTTGGGGCGGTGTGGCGGCAGCTTCGCCAGCGCTGGTTGCAGTGGATCCTGCTCACCTTTTTGCTGTTTCTGTCGCTGACGGTCAACCGGCTGAACGTGATGATCAGTTTTATCTTTCGGTTTATCGACACAGCTCTGCAGCAAAAAGAAGAGCCCACCTTCTGGCAATTTTTAATCATTTATGGAGTGTTGATTATCTCAGCCATTCCCATTTTGGTGATCTACCGCTACACCCGCCTCAAGCTAGGGCTGTTTTGGCGAGAATGGCTGACCGATCATTTTCTGGATCGCTATTTCAATCAGCGGGCTTACTACGAGCTGGATTCCAACGCTGCCAACACCGAAATCGACAACCCTGACCAGCGCATATCAGAGGATGTCCGCTCCTTTACTGGCACCACCCTTTCCTTCCTACTGGACATTCTTGACTCGATTCTCACCCTCTATGCTTTTACCGGCATTCTCTATGGCATTTCTCGTCCATTGGCGTTGGGGCTGGTGGTTTATGCCACCATCGGTACTGCCATCGCCATTTTGGCCGGTCGTAAACTGATTAAGATTAACTTCGATCAACTGCGCTACGAAGCCGATTTTCGCTACAGCTTGGTGCATGTGCGCGACAACGCAGAGTCCATTGCCTTTTACCAGGGAGAGGATCAAGAACTCAGGCAGATTTTGCATCGCTTTGGTGCTGCCTTGCGCAACTTTAACTTGCTGATCATCTGGCAGGCCATCATCGATATTTTCCAGTACGCCTACAACTATTTCACCCGTATTGTGCCCTACGTCATCGTGGCCCCCCTTTATTTCAGCGGTGTGCGAGACTTTGGCACCATTACCCAAGCCACCATTGCCTTCAGCCAGGTGTTGAGCGCCCTCTCCATTGTGGCCAACCAGATCCAGAGCATTTCCAGTTTCGCTGCTGGGATCAACCGCTTAGGCTCCTTTCACGAGTCTCTGGAAGATCCGGCTCTGCGCTACACCAGCGCTCGGGAAAGCAACATTCAAACTCGCATTGCCCAGCAACTGGCGCTGCATCATGTTACTTTGCTCACCCCAAATTCAGAACGAACCCTGGTGCGGAATCTCTCCTTTGCCTTGGAAGCCGGCCAACGGCTGCTGATTGTTGGTGTTAGTGGCAGCGGCAAAAGCTCTCTGCTGCGGGCCATTGCCGGTCTGTGGACCAACGGCCAGGGATCCATCGTCCGCCCAGATACCCAGGAGATGCTTTTTCTGCCCCAAAAACCCTATATGCTGCTGGGATCCCTGCGGGATCAACTGCTCTACCCCAAACGCCGCCGAGACCTCACCGATGAGGATCTCATCCGAGTCTTGGCCCAGGTGAACTTGGGGGACTTGCCGGAGCGGGTGGGCGGCTTTGATGTGGAGAAAGATTGGGCCAGCACCCTCTCCCTGGGGGAACAGCAGCGCCTCGCCTTCGCCCGCATTTTGATCACCCAGCCCCGCTACGCCATTTTGGACGAGGCCACCAGCGCCCTGGATGTGGCCAACGAAAAACTGCTCTACCTGCAACTGCAACACCTGAACACCACCTACATCAGCGTCGGGCATCGTCCCACCCTCTTGGCCTACCACGACCTGGTCTTGGAGCTGCAGGGGAATTGTGCCTGGCAACTGTGGTCGGTGCAGGAGTACGGTGCCCGCCTAGCCCTGGCCAGCTAGCAGCGCCGACAATCTCAAACTGACTCAAATAACAAGTTTTGCGGGTTTGGGACAAAACCCGGATAGGAGGCTGACTTTTTATCTTATCTCCAACTGGACGCTCCTCAAGGGAGGTGATAGTCTGTTATTCACAAGTATTCCGACCGGTTTACCGGAGATCATCAATGCCCCCCATGATCCCATCTGAGGCCAAGCGCTCCAAGGTGGAGCAGATCAAGGCAGACAGCCATTTTCTACGGGATCCCCTTCAGCAGGAGCTGGCCCAAGACACCACCCATTTCAGCGAAGCGGCGGTGCAGGTGCTCAAGTTCCACGGCGCCTACCAGCAGGATGACCGGGATCTGCGGCAGCAGCGGAAGCAGGAGGGGTTGGAGCGGGCCTATTCCATCATGTTGCGCACCCGCATTCCCGGGGGACATGTGCCCCCGCAGCTTTATTTGACCTTGGATCGGCTGGCCGATGAGTACGGCAATGGCACCCTGCGAGCCACGACGCGGCAAACCTTTCAGTTGCACGGGATCCTCAAGAAAAACCTCAAGGCCACCATAGCCAGCATTCTCAAGCAGATGGGATCCACCCTGGCCGCCTGCGGCGATGTCAACCGCAACGTGATGGCACCGGTGGCCCCCTACAAAAATCGCCCTGCCTATCGCTATGCCCAAGAGTATGCGCGCAAGCTGGCGGATCTGTTGGCTCCAAAAACCTCTGCCTACTACGAGATCTGGGTGGATGGTGAGCCCATTCCCATCCCGCCGGTGGATGAGGAAGTGGTGGAAGCCGAGAAGTTTGTCGGCAATGGGGTGAGGTTAGAGGGCCCAGAGCCCCTATACGGCCCCGTATATTTGCCCCGCAAGTTTAAAACCGCCATCGCCGTAGCCGGGGAAAACACGGTAGATGTGTACGCCCAGGACTTGGGCTTGATTGTCCTCACCGACCGCAAGGGCAACCTGAAAGGCTTCAACATTGTGGTGGGTGGGGGCATGGGGCGTACCCACGGCAAGGAAGAAACCCAGCCCCTTTTGGCCCAAAAGCTCTGCTTTGCCCCGCCGGAATCGGTGTATCGGGTTTGCCAAGCCGTTTTGGCCGTGCAGCGGGACTACGGCAACCGGCACGACCGCAAGCAGGCACGGCTGAAGTACCTGGTGAGAGACTGGGGGATCCGCAAGTTTCGCCGCGTTGTTGAGGAGTACGTGGGGGAAAAATTGCCCCGGTTCCGCCCCCTACCCCAGTTTGTTCCCAATAGCGACGACTACCTGGGCTGGCACGAGCAGGGGGATGGCCGTTGGTTTTTGGGCATCTCTATTGAAAATGGCCGTATCCAGGACACCCCAGAGCGGCAGCTCAAAACGGCGCTGCGCCGGATTGTGGAAGCCTTTTCCCTACATGTGCGGCTGACCCCCACTCAGGATTTACTGTTCATCGACATTGCGGAGCAGCAGCGGGATGCCATCAACCAGATCCTCAAATCCCACGGGGTGCTTTCCAAGGAAGAGATCCCCCAACTGGTGCGGCTGTCGATGGCCTGCCCTGCCCTGCCCACCTGTGGGTTGGCGATTACCGAGTCGGAGCGGGCTTTGCCGGGGCTGGTTCGCCAGTTGGATCGGCTGTTGCAAGAGCTAGATCTCCAGGACTCACCCTTCTTGGTGCGCATGACCGGCTGCCCCAACGGCTGTGCCCGACCCTACTTAGCCGAACTGGGATTGGTGGGATCCGCCCCCGATGGCTATTACCAGATTTGGCTGGGAGCCAGCCCCCGCGGGGATCGCCTAGCGCAAGTGTTTCGGGATCGGGTACACATCAGCCAGATCGTGCCACTTATGAGAGTTCTCCTGCAGGTCTACAAGCAGGAGCGCCATTCTGGAGAGAGCTTTGGAGACTATTGCCATCGGGTGGGGATCCCCTACTTGCAGGCCCAGGTTCAGCAAAGGGATGGCGTTTTTGCCTGAAGGGATCCCTCAAAAACGAGACCAAGCCTGTAGCCATTCCCGGAGCGCTTCCAGCCATCCAATCGGTTCGGGCTTGGCTGCTTCTGGAGCTTGCTCCTCGCCAGCCGGCAAGCTAACTTGGTCAGAGTGCACCCGGTAAACTCGGATGAGTTTGGCGCTGGGAAAGGGCTTCACTGAAAAAGGCTCCACCTGCAGGAGTTGCCCTTCCACCGCTTGATACACGGCTGCCGAGATGAGCAACCGAGAGCTTTGTTCCTCAGTCTGTTCCCCCCCTTCCGAAAAATCCTCAACCGACTCCAGCCAGGTGGCAACATTGACCGCTTTGCCGAAGGCAGACAGCCGCTGCGGATCTTGGGGAGCAATGGGGAGCAAGAGAACGCGGCCATGGTGGATCCCAATAGTGAGCTTGACCTGGGGGTAGGAGAGTTGCCGCAGAGACCTATTCAACTCTGCCACCGACTGCCCAAGCGCCAATCCTGCCTGCAGTGCCTGCTGTACGGCCAGCTCCGGTTGTTTTAGGCCAAACAAGGCCAAACTTCTCAGCCCACTCTGGTTGGCCAGTATCCCCCCATGTTGCTGCACCAATGCTCCCATCTGGGTGAAGTAGCGACCCAAGGTGTAGACAACATCGTAGGGAAAGTTCTCCTCGTCGAAGTTGGCTGTCCCCCGCAGCGAAGCGCTGAGAATGGCGGCGGTGACTTGGCTGCCGACCGAGTGGGTCTGCAATTGATGTTGGGCCACTTCCACATCTGCTTTGTCGATAACCAGCCGCTGTAGGGTGACATCTCCGGTGATGCGGGTTTGACAGGCCAGGCGAATATGCACGGGAAGATCCAGCCGTTGGGCCAACCTCTTTTCGGCTGGAGTCATGCTGCGGCAGTTTTGGCTGCCTTCCAAAATCAGGATGCGACAGGTGGAACAGGCGGCATTGCCCCCACAGGCATGAACATGGCGCACCCCCGCCTTGAGCAGATTTTCCAGAACTGTGAGCAGGGGATTGGCTTCAAAGGTGAGGTTATCCGGTTGACAGGTGATCCGCATGGCTAGAGGGGGAGTGAGGGGTGGCAAAAACGTTCAGCAATACCTAAACTGGGTACGGCATTGCCCTCAATTTGGATGCTGTTTTCAGAAGTTTTGGGCATTGCGATACGGCCTCACCCCACAGTCTGCCTCGGCGCGGATGATAGAGTACAGAGGAGTCTTCTGCGGGAGCCCCTTCATGCCTCAGTCCAAACCCAAAGAGTCCCTAGCCCGCAAGCTCCTCAACATCCTGCTGCTGGTGGTGGGCGCGGCAACTTTCCTGGGCTTCTCCTTTGGCCCGTTGTTCCAGGCCCTGGGGCCTTCTGAATCGCCAGAGGCCAGCTTGGCGACCGAGCAACTGCAAGCCCAGGCGGATGGCTACCGTGCCGTGCTGGAACGGGAACCGGATAACCCTATTGCTCTGCGGGGGCTGATCGACACCCAACTGCAATTGAACGAGCCGCAAGGGGCCATTGAGCCCCTGAAGAAGCTGGTACAACTGGAGCCCGAAAATCGGCAATTGCGAGCTTTTTTGGCCCAAATCCAACAGGATACGGGGGATTTTGAAGGGGCATTGGAGCAGCTCCAGATCCTTCACGACAGGGATCCCAAAGATGGGCAAGTGCTGCAGCAGTTGGTGGATGTGCAACTAACCCTGGGCCGCACCTCTGAGGCCATTGCTCTACTGGAGAAGCATCTTGAAGAAACCCCAGAAAATAATGATGTGCGTTTGCGCTTGGCTTTTGTCTATGCCCGCCACAACCAGACCGAAAAAGCCATAGCCCTCTACGACGAGTTGATCGCGGCGGATCCCAGTGATTTCACTCCCGTACTCGGCAAAGCCATAGCCCTCAGCTCTGCCACCGATGAAAACCTACGGGCAAAAGCACCTGAGTTGTTTGAGCAAGCAGCGCGGTTGGCCCCACCCCAAGTCCGGGAGCAAATCCGCCAACAGGCAGAAGTTTATGCCCAAGTGAACCGGCCCCAGACGGTCGAGAACTCAAACAACAACCCCACTCCCTGAGCAGGTTTTCAACCGCTAGGCTAATCCAGGTGCTGAGAAGCCGATCCCTGACGGTTCTCAGTTGACCCGATAGGGAGAGCTACGGAAGAGACTCAAGTGCCTCTTCTACAGAGGGGTAGATTTCGTAAATGGTATCCAGACTGGTGATGGAGAAGAGCAGCTTGACCTGCTCCTGCAAGCCGCAGAACTTGAGTTGATGGCCTGAAGTGCGGCAATGGCGATGCGCCCAGACCAGAACCGACAACCCCATGCTGTCGATCAGGCTAACCTGACTGAGATCCAACAAGAAATGTCCTGGTTTCTCGGTGAGAATTTGGCTGAGCTCTTTCCGCACATCGCGGGCAATGGCGGCGTTGAGCTTTTCACTGGGCAATCTCACAACCGTAACAGGGGATCCCTTGTGGCTGAGCCGGATGAAGACATCCATGAGGAGCCCGGCAGGTTTGAGGGGGAATGGGCACAGGCACGATGCAACCGCACTGACCGCACTGATTTTGAATCACCTAGACTCAATATGAATATGACTATGAGTTTGTCTTCCCTAGGCTTGTCTTGCAAGCATTCTCGGATATTTTTCTCTTGCAGGTTAGGACTGGCATGAACGGGATCCCTGCTTGGGCCGGAGATGCCGCTGCCCTGGGCCTATTGGTTATGCAAGTGCCGATGCTGGGGGTGTTGCTGGCTCGTCTTTTGCCCTCTCTGCGTCGCCCTTCCCCCCTGCCCCCCGGTCAGCCGGGGATCCCTTTGCAGCCGGGCTTGGTCAGCGTGTTGCTGCCTACTCTCAACGAAGCGGAACGCATCGATCCTTGCCTGGAAGGGTTGCACCAACAGGGATCCGTCCTGCGGGAGGTGCTGGTGGTGGACAGCCGCTCCCAAGATGGCACCCCCGAAAAGGTGTTGAAGATGGCCCAGCGGGATCCGCGCTTCCGTCTGGTAACCGACGATCCTTTGCCCAATGGATGGGTGGGGCGTCCCTGGGCTTTGCACTACGGATTTCTCCAGTCGGATCCGGCCTCTGAGTGGATCCTGGGCATCGACGCCGATACCCGCCCCCAGCCAGGATTGGTGGAGCGCTTGCTGGAAACTGCCCAGGCCCAAGGGCTCGACCTAATCACCCTGGCGCCACAGTTTATCTTGCAGCACTGGGGGGAAGGCTGGCTGCAACCAGCTCTTTTGGTAACCCTGATCTATCGCTATGGGGCAGCCGGAGACAGAACCCCTCTGCCGGAACGGACGATGGCCAATGGGCAATGTATGCTGGTGCGCCGGTCGGTGCTAGAAGCGATGAATGGCTACACGCTGGCACGGGCCTCATTTTGTGATGATGTGACCCTGGTGCGGCAAATTGCGGCGGCGGGCTTCAACGTGGCCTTTGAGGATGGTCGGCATCTGCTCAAGGTGCGCATGTACACTTCCTTTGGCGAAACTTGGCGAGAGTGGGGGCGGTCTTTGGATTTGAAAGATGCCACCCCTACGGCTCAGTTGTGGGGAGACATGGCCCTTCTTGTCCTAACCCAAGGGATCCCTGGGTTGGCAGTAGTGGGGTTGCTGGGCATGGCCGGGCTGGGGTTTCCCCTCTGCCTGACGGAGCAATTGCTGCTGGGGCTGAACTTGGGGTTGCTTGCCCTGCGGCTGGGTGTGCTCGTGGGCATTCGCGGCTCCTATCAAGACCCCCCCTGGACGTTTTGGATCTCTCCACTGGCGGATCCCTTGGCGGTCTTGCGGGTGATCCTGTCTGCTCTCAGCCGACCCCGGTCTTGGCGAGGGCGCACTTACTAGGAAAACGAGGGGACATCAAGTGGGCTCTGTCCCGCCGTCACGAACGATTGCTGTATCGGGATCCAGCCCCAATTCCCGCAATTTTGCCGCTAGGCGTCGTTGCTCAGCGCGGGCTTGTTCGAGGGCTGCCTCTGCTGCCTCGGCCCGCTGCCGTTCCTGTTCAGCTCGCTGCCGTTCCTGTTCAGCCCGCTGCCGCTCCTGTTCGGCCCGCTGCCGCTCCTGCTCTATATGTTCACTCCCCCACAGTAGCAAACTCCCATCGGCAGTCCACCACCGCAACCAGTTGGCTTTGGTCTCGGCTTTTTGTCCCCGCCACACCCCCAAAAACAAGCCAATCTCCGGGATCCAGTAGCGACGGTTTTCATCCGCCGATACAGGGGTATAGCGGCCATTCTCCAGGCGGTAGACATCCAGCTCACCGGTTTTGGGATGAAAGATTACATAGACAGGCACCTGCAAAATGCGCTCGTAGAAATACCATTTTCCATAGGGATAGTGGGGATTGATGGAGTACTCGCCGCCCTCAGTTTCGGAGACGAATTCCATCACAATGGCCGGGGGATCCCCTTCCAAGTGTGGGGTATAGCTGCGGCGGATCTCTCCTTCGGGAATCGGCTGTACTGCGGGCACATAAACCCAATCGGGGGCTTTCACCACCACCTTATCCCCCACGGTGCTGCAAAGGCCAAAGTTGGAAGCGATCAAAGCCTGGGCAGGGATCATCTGAGCAAGTTCCAATGCCTCACGCAGAGCAGCAGCCAAGAGGGGCTGTAAGGTGCTTTCCACAGGCTCATCCGGCAAGGGAAAGCCTTCCGGCAGTTTTTCCCATCGAATGGGAGGTAGGGGTGGGGTGAGCCGAACGGGAGAGAGGGTCATGGTTTAGGATACTCATGGTAATAAGGTGCATGGATGCCTTTTGAATAACTCAAAGCACTTGCTGATATCAACCCCAGGCAATTGCACAAGGCTGTCGCAGGCTAGAACGGATTCAGCTATCTTGACTGCCAATCCATACAGTTGAGATATGCTTGGGGGCAATGAGCAAGTTTTTTGGGCTCTTCCTTCAATTCAGCCAAGAGAGCGTATGCCAGAACCTGAATCCTCTTCTGCCCACATTCTGGTGATCGAAGATGAAGCTAAGCTGGCCCGTTTTGTGGAAACAGAGCTGACCTGTGAGGGATATCGAGTCAGTGTGGCCAGCGATGGCATGGCCGGGTTGAGGGCAGTCTGCGACCAAAACCCTGACCTGGTGCTGTTGGACTGGATGTTGCCCGGTATCTCAGGTTTGGAGATTTGTCGGCGACTGCGCTCAACGGGCAACCGTGTACCGGTGGTGTTGATGACTGCTAGAGATGGGGTGTCGGATCGGGCAGCGAGCTTGGATGCCGGGGCGGATGATTATGTGGTCAAACCCTTCAGCATTCAGGATCTGCTAGCCCGGATACGGATCTATTTGCGGCAGCCAAGGCAATCCCGCGATGGCCAGTTGGTGTTCATGGATCTGACTCTGGATCCCGTAACGCGGGAGGTCACTCGGGGAGAGCGGCAAGTGGAGTTAACAGCCAAAGAATACGACTTGCTGCGCTACTTGATGGAACACCCTCGACAGGTGCTCACTCGCCAGCAGATTTTGGAGCATGTGTGGGGGCTGGACTACATGGGCGACTCCAACATCATCGAGGTCTACATTCGCTATTTGCGCCTCAAGATCGAAGGCCAGGGGGAAAAGCGCCTCATCCAGACCGTGCGTGGGGTGGGCTACGTGCTGCGTGACTAGGGGTATGGGGATCCAAAACCCGCCAGGGTGGAATCTTACCTGTGAACTGTCTCCAGGATCAGGTTAACCGGGAATGAGAGCTGGCGCTGCTTCAGGATCGGGGAGAATGGATCCCTGTGGGAGCCTATGAATGGCTGCCGGGCACCCATCCCGCTGACGCGAGCGGGTGAGGTTGATTGCATGGAGGGATTTTGGGGTGCAGAGCGTGTTGTTGATGAACCTATGGAGGGCAGGGCTGCTGGGCCTTACCTTCAGCTCACCTGGAGAATTTGTCTTCCGTTTTCCCCCCAGCACCCCGTTGGTGGGAGGGCTGGGCCTGCGCTGGTACGGCTTATTGATGGCAGTGGCCGTGCTGGTCGGCTTGATCTTGACCAAATGGCTGGCCGAATCTCGTCATCTGGAGAAAGAGCCCGGCAAAGCCAGCGAACGGGTGGAGCTATTGGCCCTGTGGCTGGTGGTGTCTGGGTTTCTGGGGGCCAGACTCTACTACGTCATCACCCATGGGTCAGAGTTCAGAGATAACCCCCTCTCGGCCTTCGCCATTTGGCAGGGGGGCCTTGTCATCCATGGCGGGGTGCTGGCCGGTGCTCTGGCTCTCTACTTCTATTGCCGCGCCACTGGGATCAACGGCTGGAAGTATGCCGATGTTCTCACCCCTGGATTAATTTTGGGCCAAGCCATCGGGCGCTGGGGCAACTTTTTCAATTCCGAGGCTTACGGTGCTCCCATTCCCCCAGACAGCCCTTGGCCGTTGCGGGTGTACATTCCTCCCCAAGCCCGTGAGCCGGAATACAGCCAATTTGAGTTTTTCCACCCAATCTTCTTCTACGAAAGCGTCCTCAATCTGGCCCTCTTTGCTCTGTTGATGGGGATGTTCTGGCGGGCTCCCACACTTAAAGATGGCACTTGGGTTTGGACGTATGTGGTTGGCTACAGCTTGATTCGCATCCCTTATGAAATCCTGCGTGTGTCGGCGGTGGCCTATCTGCCGGGCACTTCCATCAAAGCCGCCTATGTGGCCAGTGGCCTGGGCTTGGTGATTGGGATCGGCATGTTGATCTACATGTACCGGTTGCGCTTTGATCCTGATCTGGAACAACTGGCAGTGTGGTTATCGGAGCAAGCAGGATTGGCGCCGGAAGCCGCCCAAAACCTTCTGGAACGGGCTTGGGCCATTCAGCAGAGACACCGCCGTGCCGACCTGTTGGATCGTGTCACCCTTGCCATGCCCCACTTCCCCAGCGCTCTTGCCCCTCACCTGTCTCTTGGCCAACGGGAGCTGCTGATGCGGCAACTGTTCTGTCGGTTGGAAGGCAGGGATCCCTCTGAGGAAGGGCTGGCCCAAGCCAGTTAGTGCCGTGGCTATCAGGCTGGATCAGGGGCATTCCAAGCAAGTCTGAGACAGCCTCTCTTCCGGGGAGAGAGCGGAGCCAGGAAGCAAAACCTTTAGGCCAACAGACCTCGGGCCAGCAAACCCGCCCCCCCTCCCGCCAACACCAACAGCCAAGTGGGCTGGCGAAAGCGCATCAAGGCAATGAAGGCCACTACCCCGATCCCTAAAGCTACCAGCGAAGCGAGAGTTGTTTGTTGCAGCAGCGCATTTTGGGCCAAGGGCACTGTAGCTGCAGCAACAGCCCCCAGGGCCGTTGGGGTAATCGCCTGCAGGGATCCCTTCACCCAAGCATTGTGCCGTATGCGCAACAAAACCGGAGCTGCCAGCAAAATAAAGGCAAAAGAAGGAGCAAAGATGGCCACTGTTGCCGTCAGGGCCCCCAGCACCCCTGCCACCTTGTAGCCGATAAAGGCTGCTGTCAGCACCACCGGCCCAGGGGTAAATTGCCCAATGGCCACCCCATCCAAGAACTCTGCCGGCGTCAACCAGCCCAACTGATCCACCACCTCATCAGCAATGAAGGGGATAATTACCAACCCTCCCCCGAAGATGGCGCTGCCTACTTTCAGGAAAAATAAGGTCAAAGGCCAGAAATAGGCACCAATCCGCTCCAGGCCCCAAAAGCTACTCAAGGTCAGGGTTTCCGGCGGAACCGTGGCCACTACCGTCTGGGCCAACGTCAATACTGGCCAAGGGAGTAAAATCGGGATCTCTGATAGCGGGCCTTTTTTGGGCCCATACAGCAGCAGCCCCACCAGAGCCGCCAGCCCGAACAGCAACAGGATATTCACCTTGCCCACCCACAGCAGGGCAAAAGCCGCCACCGCGATTAGCCCCCGGCTCCAATCCTGCACGGCCTTACGACCCAGTTTCCAGCAAAAGGCCAAGATAATGGCGATCACCACCGGGGCCACCCCAAAAAACACCCCCTCTAGCTGCGGCACCCCCTGAAAGCGAAAGTAAAGCCAAGAAAAAATCACCTCGATCACAAAAGCAGGGGCAATAAAGCAAACCCCCGCCAGCACCGCCCCCAACCAGCCTGCCCGCACATAGCCGACATAGATCCCCATCTGGGTAGAAGCCGGTCCCGGCAACAGTTCACACAGGCCCACCCCTTCGGTAAATTGTTCCTGGCTCATCCAGCCCCGCCGGATCACCGCCTCATCGTGTTGCATGGCGATGTGGGCTTGGGGGCCGCCGAAACCCAGGGATCCCAGCCGCAGGAATACCACGGCAATCTCTTTCAGGCGCGTTGAAAGGGGAGGCAAGTTGTCAGGGGCGTTTTCCGGCCTGGGAGACTGACCGGGAGAAGGCTCAGAAGACATGGGCAAAGCCCGGCAAGACAACCCCGCCTATCCTGCCATCTGTCCGGGATCCCTTCAAGAAGATTAAAGGACTACACTCGCCCGTTTATCAGAAACCTGGGTCTAAAACCCCGCCCTTAAGGCCTACGGC